>JAIRVB010000024.1 GCA_031254105.1 Chitinispirillales bacterium | reverse complement strand
TGTTCACCAAATATCCGTTTGAAAGTGAGATCATTTTTAGGGTCGAGATATTTTCTTGGCATAATAACCCCTTTTTATGATATATTAAATCAATTCTATCAAAACGGCGGAATTGCGCTGTTATTAATAAAATACGTTTCGCTTACGTATAAGTAGGTAAAATAGTGGGCGAATTTACCGATATGGCTGTATTTGGCAGGAAACAAGAGGCATCCGTTTCAAATGCGTTATTTTACTACTATTTTTAAAATGTTTATATGTGTCCTGTTATTTACATTTATCAAAACAGAGGACATCGAGAGCGTTGAGGTGTGAAAACACCATCGCTTCTCCCCCTTTTCTGCGCTCTTTTTATCATTTGCCATGGCAGAGGCTAATAATATTTTTGCCTTAACTAATTCCAAGCTTCTTCAGAGCTTCGGGCAAGGGAACGCCTTTTTCAATAAGCTCTGCAAGCTGTTTAGCGCCTTCCTCTCTGCCTTTCTCTCTGCCTTCTTCCCGTCCTTCTAACTTTGCGGTGTAAATTGTACTGTTATTGCTGCGGCGTATGTCAATATATTCATCGTACCGCTCTTGTTCTTCAGAACTCAAGCGGTAATATTCTAAAGTTTCGTTTGCTTCCATTAAACCGGGAGCCTTAAAATCCGGCTCAACAGCGGAATTCTTGAACAGATACATCCATTCATCTAACTTGTCTTTCACTTCATTATTAAAACGGTCAACCTTAAGCAGATAAAACTCAGGGTAGACGTCTTTTATTTCAAGTTTGGCAAACTCCTCTTTCTGGCTTGCAGAGAGTTTCAGTTCATCGTTGTAATGCAACCCTTTGAAGTTTGTTGTACCATGGTATATGTAATCTTTCCCAACGCCCAGATCAAAATAGATTATGTTTATGGAATATACCTTTCTTACCATAGAATAAGGCATTCCCTCGCTTATATATTCTGTGATAACTTTACTTGAGCCGAAAAGCATTCGGTGGAAATAATCTATTTCGGGTGTGAATTGGAGTTCTATTATTGTCAGAACGCCGTTTTCTTCCTCAGCTATTATATCAACGCGATTGTACTTTTGCTTGTCTGTATTTTTATTGCTTTCGCCGTCTTTTATGTTTTTGATTTTGATAGTTTTGCCAAGCAATGTAGTTAAAAAGCCCTCTAAAATTACATAGTTGGCTTTACGGCGTAATAAATTTTTTGCCGCCCAGTCGAAGGATACTAAGGTGCGTTTTTGTGTCATGATAAAAATATAGTAAACGCCATCGGCACGTCAACAATAAACGTTCCGCCGCCGCGCACACATCAACTATCGAATGTTTAAGTACATAGAGCTCAGGAAACATTTTCGTGGTTTGGTATTCTATTGACTACATTTTATTGCTGCCCTCAATTTCAATAAATTATTGAACGGGCTCATACACAAATGCCTGCGCTCACCGAATATCCGTTTAAAAGTAAGATAGTTTTGGGGTCGAGATATTTTCTTGCCATAACATATTTAAGCTACCCCTCACCCCCCGTATTCTCCGCCCTTGGGTGAGCCTGCCGGTAAACTTTCAGCAGATGCTCACGGGAAATATGAGTATAAACCTGAGTTGTGGAAAGCGACGCGTGTCCCAAAAGTTCCTTGACTGCCCTGATATCGGCTCCGCCATCAAGCAGATGCGTGGCAAATGAGTGGCGCAAAACGTGAGGACTTCTTTTTTTCTGTACACTGACCTGCGAAAGACTTTTGCCGACGATTCTTTCTATCTGGCGTCTTGACAACTGCTGTCCCTTGCTGTTCACAAAAATGGGCTCCCCCAATCCAGCCGCTCCTGTGCGTATCTTCAAATAATCCTCAAGCGCGTCCACAGCCTGATCCGTAAGCGGAACAATGCGCTCCTTTCTGCCCTTCCCCATAACCAGCACAGTTTTCTTCCTTTTGTCTATATCACCAAGCGTCAGCCCGTGCAGTTCCGAAAGACGTATGCCGCTTCCATAAAAAAACTCAACAATAGCCCGGTTACGCGTATTTTCATCCGCCGCGGTTACCTCACCAAGCGAATCAGCCTGTGTGCGGGTGAGGAATACGGGAAGCGGTTTATCCATCTTCGGAGTGGCAAGTGTTTTGGATGGGTTGACAGAGATGATCCGCTGCTTCACGCAGTAGCGGCACAGTGATTTTAATGAAGCGACTTTACGCGCGATAGAACGGGCTTTGAGCCCCTGCTCTCTTAAATTATATGTAAAGGAGCGTAAAGCTGCCCGCGAAAGCGCCGCTGTTACCGTAAGATCAATTTTTCTTTGCTGTAAGAATATCAAAAACTGTTCGAGGTCACGTTCATAAGCATCTACAGTATGAACGGAGTAGCCTTTCTCCTTGCGGGCGAAATGCAAAAAACGGTCAACAATCCGGCCGATTTCCGATACTGTGAACAGAGAGGAATCACTCATGCTTTTACTGCCTTCCGAAATACCTGACATTTAAGTATCGAATATAGTATATTATATCTTTATAATGCTTTTTTATAGTTAACTTGAGATTTGCGTAAATTTGATGTAATATTTAAATCGCGAAAATAAAACTCTATCCGCTATAATTTATCCGATAACAAACTTCGGCAACTTCGGCATAACTTCGGCATAACTTCGGCAAATTTGTCATTTAAAGCAAATTTACGGCATAACTTCGGCAAAAATCCAGCTTTAAGAAGCTAATGTATATTTTGCAAGATTTGTCTTTCCAGTTCTTTTAAGTACTTTTTTTTCAACCAATTCGTTCAAGTCGTTTCTTGCTGTTCTTTCGGAGACAGCATATTGTTCCATGTATTCCGAAGTTGTTATTTCTTTGTTTTCCTTAACATGAAATACAGCATTGATTTGCCTCTTACTCAAACCGGATTCTTTAAAGAACTGTTCCGTATATTTATCCTTACTAAAAATTACCCAAAAATCAAAGCCCTCAATCTTAAACTCAGGCATCGGCAATCCAGCCTCAATACATTGACTTGTAATTTTCTCTATGCCTCGCCCCCATGATTCAACATAACCGCTTCTAAAGAACACATTGGCAATATCAGGATTATAGGGCTTTGAAGAGTGTTTGGAAAGTAATTTTTCTACTGTCCAATTATCAGGCAAAGAACCTTCATTCCAAATCATTATCTTGTCATAATAAACGCTTATTTGAATGGGGTAACAACTTGGATAATCCTTGTGTGAAACAGCATTGAGCAACGCTTCACGCACTGCTTCTTTAGGATATTCGTAAGTTTCAACTCTATGAATATCATCATAGCTAATCATCGCTTTAATATACTTTGTAAAAAGCAATTCAATAGCTTTTTCAACCTGCTCAAACAGATTACCATGAATTTCATCCTGAAACAATAAATCGGTATTAGTACGGAAGAAACCGATTTTGATATAAGCTCCGGTTACAAACTTTTCCGGGTCAGGGTGAAAAAGCAACAAAGCGGCTCTTTTCAAATTTCCGTTATCAATCAGCTTCAAATTATTTAACAGTTCTTCTGGAGTATCATTTTTGCTCTTTTCATCAAGCCGTTTACTCTCAATGCCTTTTCCTTTAAAGAACTCGAATGTCTCCCGCTTTAACTCCGAAATTGATACATTGGGGATGGATACATTATCCCACTTTCTACCATATTTTTGCAGTAGAAATTTATCTAAAGCCGCACCTTTAAGTTCCTGCTTTGTACTGCGCTGCGGAAATGGTACTCACCTTTATAGTTCACAGGATTGGGCTGAGGTTCTACCGTGATCTCTATATAGCCGCCTTGCGAAGTTTTATGTAAGTTTACATCTGCAATAATACCCAATATAGTGGTTATTTTATTGGGTAAATCTTCCATAAGTTTTTTAGAGTTTTCTATACCGACAATATTACCGATGTCATCTTTACCAATAAATAATGTGCCGCCTTGCGCATTGGCAAAACCGCATATCCATTTCAGATATTCATCCCGCCAAGATGATTTGTATTCTATATTTTGAGTTTCGGCCATATTTTGTTCCGTTGCGGTTCTATCCATCATATTGACGTATTACCTTAATTTCCGTTCAAAAAAATTGCTACGTGATTTCAATAATCAATCCATTTACATTTGATCAATCGTTACAAATTTGTATTTTAACCATAAGTCATTAAATAGATTGTAAAAACTCGTATATATGTAACTATTTTTATCAATTTTCAAAACCGGTGAACTTCTTCCCGGTTTATTAATTTCTTGGAAAGATAAGTATAAACAGTGACTCAAAAGAATAATTCTGAATCTTACAATTTCTTCATGCTGTAATATTTCAATATTTTTGTTTATGTGTTGCGCTTTTTGGAAACTTTAATTGATTGAGTTATTGAATCTGACATATCAAAACCCAACTCAGAATTTCTTCTGCTCAGATACGGATTTTGCAGTGAAGAAATAAGATACCTATGTCTTATTTTTGCATTATATAAATGTTTTGATAATTGCTTTTCTGTATTAGAAAAACTTTCACCTTTCATGGCCAATAAATTCAGAATGTCCGATTTCTCAATATCTTTCAATTTCAACTGACACAATCCAAAGATGAGCTTCTGATTGGAGTTTACTTCACCGCTTAATTAAAATAATAAAACGGTTCTCGTATTGTAGAAGAATTTTCAAAAAGATTTATTTTTTAAAAATGACTAATATCAAACAGAACAGCTTCAAAAGATATATTGGAACTTATTAAAACAAATATTATTGAACAATTCGATATCTTTGGAGTAGGAAATTGCCATCAGTTAATAAGGCCAAAATAATTTTTAACCCAATTTTTTTGAGCATCTTGTTTATTCTTTTTGGCCTCACTGTTACTTATCGACAATTTCAGATAAAGAACATTTATGCCAATACGCTTTTACTGAAAAGTCAAATACATGTTTCCGAAGACTTAAAGAAGCTAAGACTAAAAGCCGGATAACCGCAGTAATGATGACATTCGGTTTTATGGCCGTGGGGATAATGTATATTAATTAATGCAAAAATAGATGTCCGAATGTATAGTATTAAAAATATGTTAAAGTAATACTCCTGCATCAGTTGGCCTATTTTCGCATTCTGCATTGTTATTTGACTTACGCCGCGATAAACACGGTCTGCACTATCAAGGAGATGTTGTGCATAAAGGAATAATTCTTGCCGGAGGTTCGGGGACCCGTCTCTATCCGATAACCATATCGGTATCAAAACAGCTCATGCCTGTCTACGACAAACCGATGATTTACTATCCAATATCGGTACTTATGCTTGCCGGTATAAAAAATATTCTCATTATTACCACACCGGATGACAGCGGTTCGTTTAAAAAACTTTTGGGCAGCGGTGAACAGTGGGGGCTTAAGTTTACTTATGCAATACAGCCGAAACCGGAAGGGTTAGCTCAGGCATTTATTATCGGTGAAGAATTTATTGGAAACGATCCGGTAGCTTTGATTCTTGGGGATAATATTTTCTGGGGTCACGGCCTTAGGCAATGTCTGCAAAAAGCGGTTGCTCATCCGAACGAAGCCACAATTTTTGCCTACAGGGTAAACGACCCTGAGCGCTACGGAGTGGTAGAATTTGACAAAAGCGGCAAAGCGGTATCGCTTGAAGAGAAGCCGCTTGCGCCCAAATCAAAATTCGCGGTAACTGGCCTTTACTTTTACGATTCTAAGGTCAGCAGCCTCGCGCGGCAATTAAAGCCGTCGCCGCGCGGTGAACTTGAGATAACCGACCTTAACCGCGTTTATCTTGAACAGGATAAAATGCAGGTAGTGGATCTTGGACGCGGCATAGCGTGGCTTGACACAGGTACTCACGAGTCTATGCTCCAGGCGGCCACTTTCGTAGAAGCTATTCAATCCCGTCAGGGCTTAAAAGTATCCTGTCCGGAAGAGATCGCTTACAGGCACGGATTCATAGACTCAGAGCAGCTTGAACTGCTGGCAAATCCAATGCGCAAAAACAGTTACGGCCAATATCTGCTTGACATTGTCAACAACTAACTAAACGGAACGGTCGATGACCGTTCCCTACAAGGAATATAAAGAGGAATGGAATTTATAAAAACCGACATTGATGGACTGATTCTTGTAAAGCCAAAAGTTTTTACAGATAATAGAGGCTTTTTTTTAGAGAGTTATTCAGTCTCCAAGTTTAAGGAAGGCGGTATAGACAGTACATTTGTTCAGGATAACCACTCCTGTTCAACCGCCGCAGGCGTAATACGCGGTCTTCATTTTCAGACCGAGCCGTTTAGCCAAAGTAAACTTATCAGAGTTATAAGAGGCGCGATATTCGACGTGGCTGTAGACTTAAGGCTATCCTCACCGACATTCGGACAATGGAGAGGTTTTGAATTGAGTGCGGTAAATTTTGACATGCTCTTTATCCCAAGAGGCTTTGCCCACGGATTCTGCACACTTATAGAAAACAGCGAAATTGTATATAAAGCGGATAATCTTTACTCCCCGCAGCACGATGCAGGAGTTATTTGGAATGACCCGGACTTGGCTATAAAATGGCCTACGGACAATCCGGTTCTCTCGGCAAAAGACAAATCTTTACCAAAACTCAAAGAAATTTTTCAGCGGTGATTATGGAGACGCGAGGTAATGCCATGTCCATAAAAAATACGGCGGATTACACATCCGCCCGTAGAGCAATTTGGTTTCCAAATTCTAAACCCTAATTCTTCCGTACATACTTAAAAGTCAACGCCGCTCCCACAAAAGGAGCCGTTATAAACACCCATAGCTGAGCTAAAGGAGCTCCGCCCGCAAATACCGCCGGAGCGATACTGCGCGCAGGATTGACAGATGTACCTGTAAGAGGAATACCGGCAATATGCACAAATGTCAACGTCAGGCCAATAACTATCCCTGCCACGCTGCCTTTTTTATCGTCCGAAGTAACGCCCAAAATCGTAAAAATAAATGTCAGCACGCTCTCCACAACAAACGTCGGCAACGCGCTGCCGGAGCCAAATCCGTTGGAACCCAAGCTGCCGGTATGATCCACACCATACGCAAGTGAAAGATATTTGAGTATCGCTACAGCGGCAAAAGCTCCTGCCACCTGCGCCGCCGCATATCCCAAAAAACCGTTCAGGCTGAGTTTTTTATTAAGAAGCATGGAGAAAGAGACAGCGGGGTTAATATGACATCCTGAAATATTGCCGATAACATACGCTGCAGCTACAATAGAGAGTCCAAACGCCAGCGCTACTGCCAGATGTCCGGCATCGGAAGCGGCGCCAAAAAAACCGCGCTGCCGCAACCCATCAAAACCAAAACCGCAGTGCCGATGAACTCCGCAAAATATTTTTTAAAATTCATGCCAGTATCCCTTTTTGTATGAGGTTAGACGGTAAAATCAGCTTATAATAAAATTGCGGGTTATGGATCAAAAAACCTGTTGATCCATAACCCGCAATTTTTAATTCGTAATACGAGCAACCTTTGGAAACATCTGTTTCCAAATCACTTAAGCGTACTTTGTTTGAACTTCTTACTTGTCACTTCTCCAAGTCATGCGCTTCTCCTCGCGGATGCGCTTGCGCTTAGAGGAATTAAGACGCCTTTTTTTCTCTTCGGAGGGTTTTTCGTAGTGCCTGTACTTCTTAAGGTCTGAAAGAATTCCGGCGCGTTCACATGTCTTGCTGAAGCGGCGCAGAGCTTTTTCAAAGGCTTCGTCATCTCTTACGACGATACCATTCATAACGTAATCACCTACTTTCCTGTTCAAAAATTTGATAATTTTCTAATATATTTATTGCGCGCTTTTAAATGCAAGAAATTAATTAAGCAAATTTTGTCCCGATTAAAAAACAATTACAGATTAATATCATAAAAGATACATATCAAAACCGTAAACGGAATAATGACTTGACTACTCCACTTCATCAGCCGGTCACCTCAAGCGGATTCCAGTTCCTCGACCTCATCCTGACTCAAAACTAAATCAGCGGCTCCCGCGGTTTCCTCCGCCTGAACAGGTTTTCGCATGCCGACAATCGCCGCTGTGACAGCAGGGTGTTTTAATGTCCAAGCTATGGCAACCTGAGCCGCCGGGACGCCTTTCGCGGCAGCTACCGCTTTGACCGCTTCCACGATTTTGAGATTACGGCTCAACTGAGGTTCGGTGTAGTTAAAATCCAGCTTGCGCCAGTCATCACCGGGAAGGGCTGCGATTCTCTCAGGTGTCATTTTACCGCTGAGAAGTCCTGAACTCATTGGGGAATAAACAATAACACCGATATTATGTTCTTGACAAAAAGGAAGCATCGCCGACTCAACTTTACGGTTAATAAGGTTATATGGCGGCTGGAGCGAAGTAATGGGCGCGATCGCTTTGAGGCGTTCCATCTGCGCTGCAGTGTGGTTAGACACACCGATGTAACGCACCTTCCCCTCCTCCCTGAGTTTTGCCATCTCCGCCCAAGCTTCTTCAATTTCCGCTTTTGGATTAGGCCAGTGAATTTGGTATAAGTCAATGCAGTCCACCCCAAGACGCTTTAAACTGTTTTCCGCCTCTTCACGCACGCTCTTGGCTTTAAGGATACTGTACGCCTCACGCGCGGAATTATCTGTCTCTTTCCACCGCAGACCGCATTTTGTAAAAATATAGGGTTTTTGCGGCATCTCTTTAAGGGCGGCCCCGATTACGCTTTCACTGTGCCCAAGACCATAAACAGCGGCAGTATCTATCCAGTTGACACCAAGCTCAACAGCTTTACGGATAGCGGCAACGGATTCCCTGTCATCCTGTGAGCCCCACCCCCAACGCCAACTGCCGCCGATAGCCCAGGCGCCGAGTCCTACGCGACTGATATTCATGTCGCTATTGCCAAGCTTGCGCATTTCCATAAGATCACTCCATTGTTTGATTATACTATAATGCAAAAAGGAGCATGGGAAAACCCAGCCCTTACACGATCAGGAAGAAATTATGTACAGAGCGCCACTCGCGGGCGCCCTGTACCAAAACTGTTACTATTTGTTCCGCAAAACAAACGGACGAACACGCAGGTTAGCGCCCTATGAAGCGTTCTCATATATATTCTCAATAACACCCTCAATATCCTCATACAAACCATTAAGCAGATGTTCCGCTATCTCAACCAACGCCTTGTTTATGTGATAAGGAAATGTTTTTTGCCGCAACTCATTTAACACCGCTTTGGCGCCCTTTTTATTAAACGCTCTACAGGAATTTTTTATTTCGAGCAATTTCTCCCGCAAATACACTGTATCATATTCTGATACAGCAGCGGCTTCGAATTCTTCTTTGGGTTTCCTATTATCAATAATCAATCTCAGCGCTGTAATAAATTCCGGTGTTTCGCAAAGTATTGTATTCTCATCCTGTCTACGGCCCGCTTTTTCCAATTTGTAAGCGAACCCCGAAAGTTCGGTTTCACCGATATTGGCCAGAGCGCTTTTAATCCCATGAACAGTTGTCGTGTACAGCCGTATGTCAGCGATACTGCCTCCCTTTACACAAATTTCCTCCATGATGGCAATAGTCTTTTCAGCGTCATATATAAAGGCCGCCGCTATTTCATGATTTATAGTTGGTTTTGAAACCGAAGCGGCTTCTTCGTTTGCCCTTTTCCGGCGCGCGGCCTCAATTACTTCGGGCGGCTGTTTGTCGCGTATCATGCGGTTCAGAATTGTGTTAAACTCGCGCGTGTCAATTGGTTTAGAGATAAACCCATTAAATCCGTTTGCCATAAACATTTCCGCCTGCCCTAAGATGGCGTTGGCCGTCAGTGCCACGACAGGATCGCCGTACCCCAATTCACGTATGATCTTAACCGCTTCTATCCCGTCCATGCGCGGCATCATATGATCCATAAATATGATGTCGTAGTGTCTGCCGCTCTTAATGAGTTCGATCGCTTCAAACCCGCTCCCGGCGGTTTCAACCGTAAGTCCGTAAGGAAGAAGAAGACCTCTGGCAACGTAGAGGTTCGACACTACATCATCGACAACCAACACCTTGCCGTATGGCATATATTCTCGCACTATCCGCACATTCTTCGTTTCTGATTTCCTTTGAAACCTGAGCTGCCTCAAATTCTCAGAAACTTGCGCTCCGCATAAAGCCTCACCGATCTGTTTTTGCGGTAAACGCACGGTAAACACCGAACCTTTGCCAGGCTCGCTTTCTACAAAAATCTCCCCCGTCATAATATCTAAAAGGCGCTTTGTAATGCTCATTCCAAGACCGGTTCCGCCAATTGAACGGTTTGTTACCAGGTTAAACCGCGAATACTCATCAAAGAGCCTGCCGATTTGATCTTCCGTCATTCCCTGCCCCGTATCACTCACACGAAGAATCAGTGTGAAGTCATCTGTTTTGGGCTCCAGCCGTTCAAAACCAATGAACAGATTGACTGTACCGCTGTCAGTGTACTTAAACGCGTTGGATAACAAATTACTCAGCACCTGTTTGATTCGCAATTCATCGCCGAACAAGTCAAGCGGCGTAGCCTCATCCAATTGCAATTCAAATTGAATCGGTTTGCTTTCGTATCTCAGAAGCGCTAATTGCACAGTGTCGTTGATAAGACTTGGTATGTCATACTTGACAGGGATTATTTTGAGCCTGTCTGCCTCAATTTTGGAAAAGTCAAGAATGTCGTTAATAATGTTGATTAAGAGATTGCCGGAATCGTATATCAGGTTCATCGCCTCCAATGCGTCTGGAGGAAGCGCCCGGTTTTGCATTTGAATCTCGGCCATGCCTAAAATAGCGTTCATTGGCGTACGTATTTCATGGCTCATACTGGCAAGGAAGATGCTTTTTGAATGAGCGTTGCGCTCGGCTGATTCTTTTGCCGCTATCAGTTCCAGTTCCATATTGCGCCTGTCAGTTATATCTACAGAGTGCTGGAGGTGAACCAGTCTGCCGTCAGGCCAGTTTATATAGCGGGACGAGTTACGGTAGTGCTTGTCTGTTACTTTGTTTCGTTCCTCCCACACAATCACCATATCCGGGTGCCTGTTAAGCTTCGTACATGGACAAAAATCACATCGTTTATCAACGCCTTCCCGTAAAACATTATAACAAAGGTGACCCAGCGGGTCACCTTTAATGCCAAAATGCCGCTTTTTGTTGTCATTTATGAAAAGTATCTCTGAGGTGTTCGGGTCGGTAACATAAATCATCGCGTCAAGTTCGCTTAATATGTTTGACAGGTTACCGGCTGATTTTTCAGCTTCTTCCATCTCCCCCTGTTTTTTAGCAAGTGTTTCTACTTCCGTTACGTCCTGCGCGACTTCGACAAACCCCACGATCTCGCCGTCTATGTCCCGCAGCACATTGCTGCTGATTTTTAATGAAACGCCGTTATGGGAAAAGTAGGTCTCATTCTCCCCCCGTTTGACGCGTACAATGCTGCAATTTTCGGTGTTGCACACTTCCGTATTAAAGATACTGCAATGTTTTCCATACACATCGTCAACAGTCATATCAAAAACAGCTAAGTTTATTGCGTTGGCGAATTTAACATTCATATCATTATCGGTAACGATAACAGGTAGCGGCACGGCATTGAGGATGGACTCGTACCAGTGGGCGACAGCCTCATTCTTTTCTTTTTCACTATTGATCGCTTTAAGCACCTCTTTTTCTTTGCGCAGATCGCGGATGTACGATAATATGAAATCATTATTATTGTACCTTGAGCACATAAGAGAAATTTCACAGGGAATCGGATTACCGTCCATTGTCTGATGAAGCCACTCAAAACGGACAGCTCCCTTTTCGAGCGCTTCGGCAAGGTATTTTTTTCTCAGTTCCATAGAGCCAGCGCCGCATGGCTGATATTGCGGCGACAGGAGATTGTAATTCTCTATATACTGCTTCTTGTTTGAAAAGCCAAATAACAGCGCCGATTCCTCATTACAGTCAAGCGGATTGAAATTTTTATCCCACAACAGGCAGCTTAAAGGCATTGAGTCGAACATTATCCGCATATGTCCTTCCGCTTTGACTCTACCAGCATGGATTTGTATTAAAAGTAAACTCGATAGCAAAGCCAGGCCAAAACCTATCGCGGCAAGAAACCGGCGAATACTTTTTGTGACCGCGTAATGCGAATCGTATGAGGTAGCCGCGCACACTACCCATCCGTTTTCGAGCCGCTGGCTGTATATTAAAAAACGTTCACCATTAAAATTCAGCATGTAATCGCAGACGCCTTTTTGCAGCAAATCATTGGCAAAAAGCGCAGAGTCGCCGCCAATTTCGCGCAGCGCCTTTCCAATGAAATTTGGGATGGGATGCGCGATAATGTTAAAATTTTTGTCTAACAATATGCCATAAGAGTTAAACATTTCGTTTGAAAAAATCTGTAGCCTGTTAAGCAGTACGTCTACACACACAGTGGCCAGCTTATTACCCGCTTCATCGTAAAGACAACGCGCGATAGTTATGATCATCTCATCCGTCCACAGTTCATGATTCTTATACGGATCGGTGATCACTACCCCGCCGCTTGCCTCTTGCGCTATCTTAAACCACGGGCGCTCCTGCGGTACATACCCCGGCGGCGCAGGCTGCATTTTCGCGTCTTTCCATGCTGCGTTATAACCCATGCCGCCAAATATTTCAAACATACCAAAAACAGTAACAAATCCCCGCGCACGCGTCTTATCCTCAAGCACACGGCCGCTGATCCCTTTCATGTACTTCGCGACAGCGTCAGAATCGTACCCATCCTGAAGCATATTGCCGATTGTCTCTGATATAAGGAAAACCATCGTCTCTAACTCCTGGAAATCGGCGTCAAAGCGGATTTTCAGATGTTCCAAGGTGTTCTTTGATTCCCTTTCCAAATGTTCCCCGACAATATTGACCATAAAGATATAACCTATAAAGGCCATCGCACCAAAAGCCAGAAAGACCAGGGAAATTTCCCTGTATGGCCGCCGCACTATTTTTGTCCTTAAGTTTAAATGTTTTACTGACACGCGCTGACCTCTTTAAATAAGCCGCTGATTTTAGAAAAGACGCCGACTATTTTCGGATCGAAATGTTTGCCGCTCTCCTCAGTAATTATTTCAACTGCTTTTTCATGCGTAAACGCTTTCTTGTATGGACGCTCCGATACAAGCGCATCGTAAACATCGGCAATCGCCATTACGCGCCCCTGTAACGGTATCTCCTCGCCTTTTAGCCCCGCCGGATAACCGCTGCCGTCCCAGCGTTCGTGGTGGCTGCCCGCAAAGAATTTTGCGTTGTTTAAAAAACTTCCGCCGCCCGATGTTTCAATGATGCTTTCGATTATTATTTCACCCTCAGCGGCGTGGCTCTTCATTATTTCAAATTCTTCATTTGTCAGTTTTCCGGGTTTATTCAGAAGTGAATCCGGAATGGCAACCTTGCCTATATCATGCAGACGCGCCGATGAAACAATACTTTCTATTTTCCAATCCTTCATCTCCTCTTTATAAACCCCAAGCTCAAGCATCGATTCGGTAAGTATTTTTATGTACTTTGTTGTGCGCTCTACATGCTGGCCTGTCATCAGATCCCGGCTTTCCACCATTTTTGCCAAAACCGATACCATACCGTTTTGCAAGTTTTTCAGTTTCTCGTTGCGCTCATTGGCAAGCTTTGTCTGTTTAGCGGCCAACTTAGTCCGGTTAAGGATCACCTCTTCAATATCCAAATGTGATTTGATCCGTTTGAGCAGAACAGACGCGTGAAAAGGTTTGTGAATCAGATCCACCGCCCCCATCTCAAAAGCGGATTCCTCAATAGCCATTTCATTTTTTCCTGTCAGAAAAATAACAGGAATTCCTGCGTAAGCGGCGTTTGTTTTCAGGAAATTAATAGCCTCGAAGCCGTCAATCTCAGGCATATCTATGTCAAGGAGGATTAAATCAGGCATTCTGTGATTCAGGAGTTTAAACATACTTGCGGCGCAAGACATTGTAAGCACATTATAGTGATCTTGCAGCGCGTTTTCCGCTGTCAGCAAATTCGTGTCGCAGTCATCAACAATAAATATTGTTTTTTCCTGACTCGCGGCGCTTTCGGGTGTGTCATTTTGTGAAAGGAACCGCCTGAGGGACGCATAAAGTATTCTCTCCTTAAACGGTTTTCCAATATGTAAATTCATACCGGCTTTTTCCGCCGCGGCCATATCAATGTCGTTTGTCAGCGCAGTCAGCGCGAATATCGGAACATAAGCGGCCCTTGGCAGCCCTGATGCTCTGATCTTGCGCACAGCTTCGTATCCGTCCATCTCCGGCATCATAATGTCCATTAATATCAGATCAATATCCTCCGATGCTTCATTCCATACTCTGACAGCCTCCGCACCGTTCTCCACATCAATGATCCTGGCGCCGGTTGAGGATAACATACTCCTTAATAATACCCGGTTAGCGGCTATGTCATCAGCAATAAGGATACACTTTCCGGTCAGGTTCGGAGGCGTATCATCAACGGCATCTGCGGACGTAAAGCTAAACGCGGTTTCACTAAAAGCTCCTTTCGCCAGTTTTCCGCTCGATTTTACTTTCAGCTTGCAAGTGAATGTAAACTTTGAGCCTTTTTGAGGTTGCGATTCGACATGTATCTCACCATCCATCATTTCGATAATACGCTTTGACAGAGCAAGCCCTAAACCGATGCCGCCGTGATTTCTTGACAAACCGCCGTCAATCTGCTCAAACAAAACGAATATGTTTTTTTGCTTTCCTACCGGTATTCCGATGCCGGTATCGGATACCTCAAACTGCAGGGTGATGTCCCCGCCGCGCTCTTCAAGCACACTGACCGCAAAATGAATCTTACCGTTTTCCGGTGTAAACTTAACCGCGTTAATCAAAAAGCTGATAATAACTTGCTTTAACCGCTTCTCATCGCCCGTAAGCGACATCGGTATCAGCGGGCTGATGTCATAAGTAAATAACTGTTTTTTATCAGCCGCGTTATAGCTTGTCATATGCAAAATATCGCGGATCATCGCGTTAAAACTAAAATTAACAGGTTCAAGTTTGAAAGTATCGTACTCTATCTTTGTTATGTCAAGTACATCGTCTATGAGCTTCATCAATTCATGGGAGGACTCATCTATCTTATTTAAATAACCTAATGTTTTATTCAGATTGCTTGATATTTTTGCTACCTGCGTCATTCCCATAATTGCGTTCATGGGAGTGCGCATTTCGTGGCTCATGCGTGAAAGAAATTCGCTTTTGGCGCGGCTGGCTATAAGCGCCTTCTGCGTTTCATCGTTTCGGATGACTGCGTTTACAAACAGCTGGCTTGCGGAATGCAGGATGACTTTCTCACTTTTTGAAAATGAACGCGCTTTATGGCAATCATCAAAATCTACGAAGCCCCAAAACTCATTGTTTACAAAAACCGGAACGACTAAAATTGATATAATACCCCTCTGTATCAGCGCGGACTTTACCGTGTCCGGCATTTCGCTTACAAGACCGCTGATGTAGCGCCCATGTGAAAGCGTTTCCTCCCAACCCGGTATAATATCGTTATATAGGGCTTCTACCGCATAATCATTGTTTTTTTGCGGCTGGGCCGCTTTTGGCCATTCATGTATTTGAGAGCAGTATAGCTGCCCGTTCCTGATATGATTCTTCCAGATGCAAACGCGGTCTGCGGAAATCGTTTTTGCTATGATTCCCATAGCGTTTAGTAAATTGATTTCGAAGTATTGGGTATCGGTTTGAAGCATGAGCTCCGCTACCTGGTTTACTGTTTGGAAAAGGTGGTTCTGCCGCTTTATTTCCGCTTTTAACCGTACCTGCTCACGCATGTCATATATATAACCAAGCCCAATATACCTGCCGCCCTGCTTCGCGCGCACAAGAGTAAGCTCTATTGGCAGAGGTTTGCCTTCGGGCGTTTGGTGAACCCACTCAAGCCTCATGGTTTCGCCGCTCATGACCCGCCTTACAAGTTCTACCGCTTTTTCACTTGATTTGGAGCCGTCAGGCTGATATTCGGGAGAATGGGCGGGACTGCCAAAGAAACTGCTGTAAACTTCTCTCGTAATGCCGCCATACATTTTCAGAACGGCTTCATTGCAGTCTATATACTTGAAGTTTTCGTCAAATATGGTCAGGCCGACAGGAGCGTTATTAAATAAAATATCGTTCAGCTCGCTCTTTTCATTTATCGTCCGCTGCGCCTCTTTCACGCTTCTTAAATCATAAATAAACGCTAATCCGATATATTTTTCATCCTGCTTAGTACGCGCAAGCGTAACCTCAGCAGGTATGGGTTGCCTGTCGGCTGTTTGATGCATCCATTCGATTACTAACCGTTCGCCGTTAAATACCCTCTTTGTATTGTTAATAAAAATATCGTAAGATAAGTTTCCGTCAGGTTGATACTCCGGCATAAGCGTAAAAAAATTATTTATGATCCAATCTTTTGAAGCGCCGAATAATTCTACCGCTTTATCGTTGCAATTCGTACAATTCATCTCTTCGTCGTATGTTACAAGACAGAAAGGCGCGGTATCGAATAACCTGCGGTTAAATTCGTTCTGATTTATTATCTCCCGTTCCATTTCAAAACGAATCAATGTTTTAGCCAGCAGACGCACTGTCATATGCATCAGATCAGCCTCAAACGAACCATCCTCAAAATACTCGCCGCTGCCGTGATCCTGCAGAGAGATCATACCCCAATATTCCCCCTGCATGATGATGGGAGCGATAAAAATGTTTTTTACACCAGAGGCGCTTAAAAAGTCAGACGCTTCCCGGGGCAAATCGCATACGCGGCAGTTTATAGTTCCGCCGTTTTTTGTAATTTTAATCCATTCGTTAACAAACGGATAATCAGTCGGCATTATAAACTCATATGCAGCCAGAACGGCGCTAACCGCTTTATCCCACTGCAGTATCATCTTAAGGCCGGTTTCACCCGATACCTCCATTTGACGGAAGAAACAAACCCTGTCCAATCCCATTACATCGGCAATCATCTGTAAACCTGAAGACAAAACCTCTTCAAATGATGAACCGTTAAATGAAACAAATACCTCCATCGCCCTGTTAAGCGCATCCACAACCAAAGCGCGCTTGTGTGACGATCGGCGCAGCTGCTCTATATCCGTAATATCCTGCAAAACCTCAACAAATCCATCTGTTTTGCTGTGCAAATCTTTTAACACCGCACCGTTTGCGATAACCGATCTGCCGTTCTGCTCGAAAGTTGTCTGCCGTACCCCCCGTTTCAAACAAACGACACTGCAGTCAGGGGTATTACATAGCGGCGCGTCTAAAATGCTGCAATGTCTGCCGATTAAATCTTCTCTCTCTCTTTTCAAAAAATTAATTGCCGTTTCATTCAGAAACTTCAATATCATATCCGAATCCATAACGGCTATCGGCATAGGAACAGCATCAATAACGGATTTATACCAGTGAGCCAGCGCCTCATTTTTTTTAGTTTCCGATAACAGCCGCTCTTCTAACCGTTTCTTATCGGTTATGTTTTCAATAACGGCTAACGAGGAGAGTTTTCCCATATAATTGATATTGCAGGAGGAGATACGAGCCGTAAAACCTTCTCCGTTTAACTTAAAGCACTCAAAATCCATAACCGGGTTTTCGGATGTGAAAAGCTCTGCGGCCATATCCACGGTTTTTCTTCCGTTAGGCTGCACTTCAGACATAAAGTCAAAAGCGGTGCGCCCCGCCACATCCCGCTCAAAATCTTCGCATCCGAAAATATCCATGAAAGCCTTGTTAGCGTAGACTAATTTTCCATCATCAAGCCTGACAATCCTGATGCCGACAGGAATTGAGTCAAGCATGAGCGTCAAGTTCATGTTCATCTCTGCGATCTGGAGTTCCTGCCGCTTGCGCTCATGTATATCTTCTGCAGCGCCGGCTACGCGCAGCGCAACCCCATCAGCGTTTCGCAGCGTATCCCCAAACGCGTGAAACCACCGGTATTCACCGTTTTTCATCATGAGCCGGTGTTCCAGATCATAAGGCGTTTTTCCGGTACAATCATTTATATGCGCCGCAAAAGCGTTAACTACCCTCTCTTTATCTTCAGGGTGAAGCCTGCCGCTCCAACTGCTAAAAATATTGGGGAAGTCGTTTTCGTTGGTAAACCCAAGCATACGGCGGAAATCATCCGAATACCAAACCTTATTACCGCCCGCAACCGGGTCATCAGGATCAATAATCATATCCCACAAAGCGGCATCCATGCCTTTCAATAATAAATTGATACGCATGTTTTGATTAGTAATCTCATCCTGAGCTTTTGTAATATCAGTAATATCCCGCACGGAAACTGCTCCCATTTTTTTGATGAACAAATACAGACATAATTGCAAATACCAGTGGCTACCTTTATAATATATTGATTTTACACGAACTACGACAATGGAGGCAGATAATATATTGACTCGTGAGAGGGCGCTGCAAATAGTTTAAACCAATTGATCAATATGGTAACTCGAAGCGCAAACGCACCTGTCAATTGCCAGACAAGGTCTGATTTTTCGAAATATACCACAAACATAATACTACTCAAGTCAAAGAAGATACAATATAATCGCCGCAAGCTGCCTGCATATTCCCGCCTGCGTATATTTAATATAGTATATGAACTGCAATGTAATGTAAGATATTTATTTGACGCAACGCGTATAAAGCAAAACAGGAAAACATAATGAGAAAAAAAGCATTAGACAATTTCATTATTTAAAAAACTCACAAAAACGCAAACCACCTGTTATATACGGAACGCGGCAAGTTGGCAAAGCAGAATAAATGAGTCAAAAGTGCGAACTAAAGCGCAAACACATCTTTTAAATCAACCACACATCCGGGTAATACGCTGACCTCCACGGTATCGGTGTCGCCATAGGCTCTTTTTACGTATTCACCATTGGTGAGAAGATTAACATCTAATGTTTTTGCATCCGGGTCAATAATCCAGTATTCCCGCACCCCGACACTTTTGTAAAGATTATTTTTTACCCAGCGGTCATGCCTTGTACTGGAAGGGGAGATAATTTCAATGATAAAATCCGGAGCGCCTTTGTACCCCTTGTCATCTATTTTTGATCTGTCGCATATTACTGTCAAATCTGGCTGTACAACTGTATCATCCTCATCGTCAGCATTAAGGCGCACATCAAATGGCGCGTAAAAGAGCTCACAGGGTTTCCCTTTTAAATATGTGTTAAGCTGCCATGAGAGTTCGCGGCTTACTCTTTGGTGAGAAGGCGCAGACGCAGAGGCCATTGAGTACGCTACACCCCCTATAAGCTCCCAACGCTTACCATCATCCCATGTGAGATAATCCGCATAAGTATAACGTTCTTCCCTTTGCGGTAATGGCATACCGTCTCCTTTCAAACACTTACTTCTTATTGAAAAATATAATATATTGAAGCCTATGAATTAAGACAATCAGCTCCTTGTACGGGCGCCCCCATTATATTCCACAAAAAAAGGCGGCTTCGAACCTTGCGAAACCGCCCTTATCAATCATTTTACCTGCGCCCTTCTTCTATGCACAGTTACTCTTCCGAACCAGCTTCCTCCTCGCTTGCTTCACCGCCCTCTTCCTTTTCCTTCTTCTTAGGTATCTTCACCTCAGAAGCGGGTTTTACCGGAAAAGCGGCCCTGTGAGCGTCCCAAAGCGATTGGTCCTTATCCTTAAAGTACTCGCTTATGCTGAGAACGATCTTGCGGCCTTCCAGGTCAAACTCTACTACAGTCGCGGGAACCTTGTCGCCGGCTTTGTAGATGCGCGAAGGGTGGTTGACCTCTTCGCCAAGCTGGTTAAGAGGTATGAAACCCTCGATGTCGTTATTCAGGTTGATCACAAGACCGCGGTCAAGAATACGCGCTACTTCACATTCGGCGAATTCTGTTCCAACTGTAAATTCTTTGGCAAGCCCGTCCCACGGGTCGTCAGTTAGCTGCTTGATGCCAAGAGAGATACGGCGTTTTTCCTGATCGATGTCAAGCACCTTAACTTCTACAACATCGTTCTTCTTGAGAAGCTCACCGGGATGGTTAATCTTCTTTGTCCATGACATATCGGAAATATGTATGAGCCCGTCAACACCCTCTTTAAGCTCAACAAACGCGCCGAAAGCGGCGATGTTGCGAACCTTGCCCTTAACGATTGTTCCCACCGGGAACTCCGCCGCGACATTTTCCCACGGATCCGGTTCAAGCTGCTTGAATCCAAGAGAGATCTTCTGACTGTCCTTGTCAATCTTGAGCACAACCGCTTCCACAATATCGCCGATACCAACGATTTTGGAAGGATGCTTGATATG
Organism: Chitinispirillales bacterium; assembly: GCA_031254105.1. GTDB lineage: Bacteria > Fibrobacterota > Chitinivibrionia > Chitinivibrionales > Chitinispirillaceae > WRCH01. Next base: position 121,038 of record JAIRVB010000024.1, on the reverse strand, counting down.
CTGAGTCCAGGACATTTCAGAGATATGAATAAGACCCTCGATACCTTTTTCAAGCTCCATAAACGCGCCGTAATCAGTAATTGAAACGATCTTTCCGCGCACCTTTGAGCCTTCTGGGAACTTCTCCTCAATACCTTTCCAGGGATGCTCGGAGAGCTGCTTGAGGCCAAGGGAGATACGCTCCTTATTTTCGTTAAAATCAAGAACCTTAACTTTGAGCTTATCGCCGAGAACAACGATCTCGGAAGGATGGTTAACACGTCCCCATGACATATCTGTAATGTGAAGCAAACCATCGACACCGCCAAGATCAATAAACGCGCCAAAGTCAGTAATATTCTTAACAGTACCTTCTCTAACCTGACCCTTCTCAAGCTCAACAAGAATCTTGTCACGCATCGCGCTGCGGTCTTCCTCAAGTATAACCCTGCGGGAAACAACAATGTTGCGGCGCGCCTTGTTTACTTTTATAACGCGGAACCTGAAAGACTGACCGATAATAGCATCCATATCGGGAATCTGTCTCAAGTCAATCTGAGAACCGGGCAGAAACGCGTCAACCCCAAAGAGGTCAACCACAACTCCGCCTTTGATACGGCGCACAAGACGGCCCTCAACAGTCTCCTGACTCTCGTAAACTTCATATATCTTATCCCAGACCTTGAGAAAATCAGCGCGTGACTTGGAGAGAATAATTTGCCCCTCGCTGTCCTCAACCTGCTCCAAAAACACATCTATCTGGTCACCGGGCTTAAAGTCCTGTACATTCTTAAACTCAGAGAGCGGAATGATGCCTTCAGACTTAAAATTGACATCAACAATAACTTCCTTGTCTGTGATGCGCAAAATCTTGCCGCTCACCACCTGACCTTCCTCAATACCCTCAAGGGACTTATCGTAAGCCTGGAGAATATCCTCCACCTGCCCCGGCTTGTAATAACTCTCTTCAAAATCCGCAAGATCAACCGCGTTGCCTGAGGCATCCACACCCTTAAGAGGTTTCTGTTCACTCGTCATACTGTTCTATGACTCCCCGAAAAATTGGTTAAGGTTTTTTGGTTAGGACGCTGCGCGTTTTTTCTGGTTAGGCCGCTTCGCGTTCTCCCCGCAGCATACCTCAGGGAAAACTATGCGGATTTTTCAGTAAAACGTCTGCGTTTTTTATAGTTAGAACGCTTTCGCGTCTATCTTTTCGTACTAATTGCGGAACGATTAATAATCGTTCCCTACATTGTGCCGCATTGTGCAGAACGATTAACAATCGTTACGCGACTTAAATCATTGATACTTTCTTATATTTGTACATTCTACATTATACATTCTACATTTCAAGAAAGGTACGGCTTTGCTTTCTCAACAATAAACGTAATCTGATCTTCAAGCGTCATTCCCGTAGTATCCATTTCAACAGCGTCTTCCGCTTTTCTAAGAGGGCTGTTCGCTCTGGAAGAGTCTTTAGCGTCACGCGCCTCAATCTCCTGTTCAAGTTCCTCAACCGACTTGTTTACGCCCATCGCGGCAAAATCCTTCTGCCTTCTGCGGGCCCGTTCATTAACGGAAGCCGACATGTAAATTTTAATTTCAGCGTTGGGAAAAACCACTGTGCTCATGTCTCTGCCTTCGCAGACAAGAGAACCCTTTGAAGCCGCAAGACGCTGCTGTGAAACAAGCGATTTACGTACCACATCGCGGGCGCAGTAATCTGACACATTACGCGTCACCTCATCTGTACGCACCGCCGCACTCACATCTTCACCATCCATAATAATGCGCGTATCCGGAGCCGCTCCTTCAAACTCAATAGACGTTTGCGTCATAACTTTTTCAAGCGCCGAATCATCCGTAAACGCAATCCCCAGACGCACCGCCTTAAGCGTAATAGCGCGGTACATAGCTCCGGTATCAAGATACGCTATCCCAAGCCTCGCCGCAACTGCCCTCGCCGTCGAACTTTTCCCCGAACCCGCAGGCCCGTCAATCGCGATAATCATGGCGGATTAATTAACAATCAACAATTCAGTAATGAATAATTTGTACAGGAAATAACATCCTACGAACTGCTCAATCCTGTTGGAAACGTACTAATATATATAATAGCGGGGACACCGTGGGGAAAAATCACATATAAAAAAGGGACGGCTCTATTGGCCGTCCCCTACACGTATTACACAGATTTACGAAAATTACATAAAGTTCTTTTCAGTATAATGCGGCCCGTTTCTGTAAATAACCTTCTGTATAGCGGCGGCTGGCGCAGGAAAACGCAGCGTAAACTTGCCCTCTCTCTCCTGATCTAAAAACTCCGGCTCCATCTTCTGTGAAGCGTTGGCCTTGTACTCTCTTCCGTTGACATCAACTATAGCGAAGTCATCGGAGCGCATACGCAGCGCGTTATAAGAGTTGTTGTGCATGTGGATCTCCGCGGTTGTGGCGCCGCCTCTCGTAAGAACAGCGGGGATGGCAAGCAGAATGTCAAGCTTGTTTATTCTTCTGAACATTACAGTATCGGTATAATCGGTAATAACCATCGGATAAGCGGTATACGAACCGATATTCTCTTTACGAATGCCGCTAAGAAGCTTTGTGGCGGGAGCGAAAGTAGAATCAAAGTAAAGAGCCACATGAGCGTAGTACTCAGCCCTTATTAACCCTTCCACATCCATCTCTTTTTTATTCTTTGCAGCCATTTCAAATTCCATCTGAGCAATCTCAAAATTCTCCTGAGCGACGTTCCTTACTACCGCGGCGCGTTTTTCTCTGAACGGAGAAGCGTCCGCGGCCTTTTCTATCGCCCTGTCATAGTAGGCCAAAGCATTAATAAATTTATCTTTGGCTGCGCTTGAGTCGCCAAGCTGAGCGACAAACGCGGCGTACTGATTACGCCACTCCGGCGCTATGTCGTTTACATACTCAGGGGCAAATTGCGCTTCGATATCATCCATAAGAAGAGGAATGGCTCCCATATTGGCATTTCCCTCCTCCAAAACCATTTTGACGCGGACTATGGCCATCTCAAGAAAACGGTCGCGCAGCTTCTTTGACGCTTTAGCGGGATTAGCCTTAACAGCTTTATCATAATTAATATAGGCTGTCTTGAGCTGAGTACGGCGGGCGTTGCCGGTAGCTTTCTTGGACATGTTGTACGCTTTATCCCCCGCAGCCTCATCACCCCCGGCGCAGGAAACAATAAACATTAAAACACTGGCACCCACTAGTAACCGCACGATGGACTTCATGAACCCCTCCTTAAGTTAATTTTCGCGCCCATGAGCGCGGTTTTATTTTGAATTGAAACGGTTATTCTGTTAAAGAGACTTTGTGACTATAACATATAAAGATGGTTTTTTCCAAGAACGGTGTCAATATTCTGGCGCTCTTTTTTGATTGCCTGCTGAGATATTTGAAACGCAGTAACAACTTTTTGCGCATATAACCTCCTCATCACTTATTTTCTCCTGTTATGCATGATCCACAAACTCAGCTTACCGCTGCCGTACATATCGTAAAAACTTTAATCAGCCGCGGCTTCGAAGCGTTTTTCGCAGGCGGATGGGTTAGAGATTTTGTCATGAACTCTTCTCAAAAAAGCGACATAGATATCGCAACAAACGCAACGCCTGAGGCTATCCGGCAGATTTTCGGCCAGACTATCGGAGTAGGCGAACAGTTCGGGGTGATGATTGTAGTAGAGAGCGGAATCCCTTTTGAAGTTGCGACCTTCCGCTCCGATATAGGGATAAAGGATGGACGCCATCCGGAACAGGTAGTTTTTACTGACGCGAAAAATGACGCTCTGCGCAGAGACTTTACAATTAATGGCATGTTCTACAACCCTTTCACAGAAGAGATAATCGACTATACCGAAGGTCAACGCGACATAAGAGAAAAAGTTATTCGGGCTATTGGCGACCCCAATCAAAGATTCAGCGAAGATTATCTGCGGATGCTGAGGGCAATCCGTTTTGCGGCCCGTTTTGGATATGAGATAGAAGAACAGACATTCAGCGCGGTCAAAAATAATAATACTCACATTAAAGAGATCTCTGTTGAGCGGATCTTTACTGAAATGAGTAAAATGCTGATTCAGAAAAATCCGGGACTCAGCATTGAACTTTTACACGAATCCGGGCTGCTTGCGCAAATTTTACCTGAGGTTGAGAATCTGCGCGGCATAGAACAGCCCCCCCAGTTCCACCCGGAAGGAGATGTGTTTACCCACACTGTAAAAGCTTTAAGTCTGTTACCCGCAAAACCATCGCCCGCGCTTGCCTGGGCTGCGCTTCTGCACGACATAGGAAAACCTCCCACAATGACCGTAAGCGACCGGATCCGCTTTAACAATCACCACAGAGCGGGAGCGCAAATGGCGGAAATAATCCTCAAACGCCTCAAAGCGCCAAACGCGCTCACAGACGCTGTAAGCGGTATGGTGGATAATCATATGAACTTTATGAACGTAAGCAAAATGCGCCTCTCCACGCTTAAAAAATTTCTCTCACGCCCAACCATTCTTGACGAATTAGAATTACACTATGCGGATTGCCTGGCAAGTCACGGCGATCTTGAAAACTACTATTTCCTGAAAGCTCGGCTTGGAGAGTTGAAAGTTGATGAAATAAAACCTAAGGCGCTGATCTCCGGCAAAGACCTTATAGAGCTTGGACTCAAACCAGGACCGGTATTCGGCAAAATTTTAAATGATGTTTATGATCTGCAGCTTGAGGATAAAATAACTACGCGGGAAGAGGCTGTAGAGGAAGCGAAAAAGCTAATAATCGGCTGTGACCAGTGAACAGCCGTTGGATTGATTTATATTATAAGTCGGCAGTGTTGTAACGTAATCACCTTCCTCATCTTTTGGAAAATTGATGAATTACGCGCAGCAGCTTGTTTGTTTCGGTGAAACAATAACCATTGTCAAAAAGTGGAAAGGTACGCCTAATGCGGCAAATAAAATGGATGACAGCTCTGGCGTTTATCTGCCACCTGCCTCAACTGCTGCTTGCGCAAGTTGATAATTTCGGAATACAGGACGATCATTTCCACGGAATTCTCTTTCCGCAAATTTACAAAGAGCTGGTAAGTACGAAAGTAAATTACCCGGGGCTGAGGAATCCGGAAAACTACAGCGTCTCCGCCGGACTGCTCCCAAACGCGGCTGGTGAAAGCTTTGCGGCCGTTTACGGTTGGGGTGAGTGGCCTAACGGCCCTGCAACCGCCGGTGTGTGGCTTGGGAATGTTCAGATTAACAATAAATCTTACTGGGAAACATTAAGCGGTTATGAGTACGGTATCTACACCAGCGAAAATATTTTCTCTTTCTCAGGCGCAGCCTGGTTTACCCCCTTTCGAAGCAATATTTTCCGAGGGATCTCTTTAACCTATAATACAAAAAAAGAGAGCCGCGAAGAAGATTACGACAACGGAAGCCTGATATCTATGAATGATAGAGACACTGTTTTCTTAAACATCATATCACTAATAAGACTAAATACCAATTTTCATATAAGAACCGGCATCAGTTCTCAATCCCATAACATATCTTTATACAGCAACGATTATTACAGAGATGGCTTTTTCGTGGGTCTGCTTGATAAAGACAACCGCGCGCTTGAACTTCACATAAGCAACTCTTTTGACCGTACCGACGACTTCTACGGAGAACTGATAAATGACACAGTTCATTTTAATCTGCTCTTTAGCGGCGGTAAAGTGGCGCAATACCATAAGCACCGGCTCTTCTACGGCGTTAAGGCAAAAGCGGGCGCTTCATTTATCTCGGAAACCGGCGCGGATGCGGACCGTTTCGAATACTTCCGCCACATGCGCAGTATGACAAATAATGGCAGGGTTATCAGCGCAACCCTGAGCGCTCCGCTCATTTTTGACATCCGTATTTTCAGAAACATACGCGGTATGCTATCGATCAACCCGCAAATCAACTATGAACATAAAAATCACCCTGAAAAGCCGGAGCAATCTTTCAGCCTGAAAATCCCAGAACCGCTCTTAAGTTTTTATGGCGGCATAGGCGATAAAGTAGAATTTGCGTTTAAACCATCAATAGAAAACGACGTTTTTATCTCAGCGGTTGAAGCGAAGTACAGGTTTTAAAAGGCAACGGCTTATGTGTTACAAAAACATGACAGAAGCACATGATTATGCGGCGGTATGGACGGCTCTGTTGACACATTATATATAGGATTTGGCAGATGCGCGTGGTTATGCGGGCGGCAAACTGCCGCCCTTACACGGAAGAGATCCACATCATGTTTTATTTATATTGCCTCACCAGTCCGCTTCCACATCCCCTCCAATAAGCTGCAAACTTTTTTCCGTATACTGGTGGATTTCAAAATTATTGCCATCGGGATCCTTAAGCCAAATCTGATACGTTGAGTCGCATCCGAATTTTTTAGGGGTAAATGCTACTCCTCTTTTAGTAAGCGCGTCCAAACAAGCATCTATATCCGGTGTCTCTAAACAAAAATGAGCCAGGCGGCCTGCCGGAACGCTCAAGTCAATTGAGGTATCCTCGAAAAGCTCAATAAAATTACCCTGACCAAATTCCAGATACGCGCCGTAGAGATTACCCTTTTTATGAAATGTAAAACGCTTTACGAAACCAAGCTTAGTGTAATAATCAACCGACCGTTTAAGGTCTTTTACGTATAAGCATACATGCGCGATTTTGTTAAAAACAGGCGATGTGATTGATTCGCTATTTACCATAAAATGCAAACCTCCTAAAAAAGCAATGCGGAAATAATAATGCAGAAATAGATCAAAGACACTTATAATACAACAAAATTATCCCATGCGTCACTTGTTTTATTTCTGCATTCTGCATTATTATCTCTGCATTCATTATCAAAAGCTTACTTTTTCTTTTTCATCAGATCACCCATCGGATCCGCGCTCTTAGTCTCTTCCTCCTCATCAAGCAGATCGCCAAAATCAACCTTTACAGGGGCGGCCGGGGCAACTCTGCGCTGTGATCCGCTGCCGCTTTCATCTTCTCTTCTCATCTGCTTCATTTGAGGGGCTGGGGCAGAACCGGTTGTCTGTCTCACATTCTTACCTTCGAGCCTGTCAATTCTTGCCTGGATCCTCTCCTTGGCCAATACATCTGTCGTATAAACGAGAGCTTTTTTGAGCTGCTCAACCGCTTCGGGCTTCTGACCCTCCGACTCAAAAATGCCGGCGAGCTGATCGTACAGCGATCCCACATCCGGACGGACACTTATTGCAAGCTTGAGCTCATTAATAGCTTTCGCGGGCTCTTTCTCTCTTTTCCAGAATATGTCCGCAAGCTCCCAGCGCGCCTCCACATTGCTTGGATCGGCGGCAATAGATTCTCTGAGATAATTTTTGGCTTCCTCAATACGGTTAGCGCTGATAAGGCACTTGGCCAGATTAAGCATCACGTTTGATTCCCTGTGTCCGCTCTTGACAATATCCATGTACGCGTTAATCGCCTGATTGAGCCTGTTGGTGTTAGCGTACATCGACGCGAGATTTATACGCGCCGTAATGTTATTCGGATCATACTTTACAGCATTAGACAACGCGTTAATCGCATCATTTGTCTTGCCCTGGTTCTCATAGGCAATGGCCAGATTACCCCACGCGTGAGAGCTGTTGGGACGCAAACTCAACGCTTTTCTGAATTCATCTACCGCGTTAGAATTACGCCCCCATCCAAGATACGCAAAAGCCAAATTGTACTGAGCTTCAAAATTTCTCGGCTCACGGCTCACAATCTGACGAAACTGCGTAACTGCCTGATCAAAAGCGCCGCGCTGCAGCAGCTCATTACCCGCGTTCATCAAACTCTCCGTAGATTGAGCAAACAAAGCGGAACTCATCGCCAGAACAGTAATTACAACACCCGACAGAAAAAACTTCTTCATGAGATATCCCCCGCAGCTTAGTTAATAACTTATCAAATACCTAAAAACAAAATAACTTCAAACAAGCTTTTAAGCAACTTTTTTAGTAGTGATTATACGTATGCAAGGCGCATCAATACAAAACAAAAAGAGAATATATTTAAATGAAATTAAAAAAGTAGTGATTATACGTATGCAAGGCCCATCAATACAAAACAAAAAGAGAATATATTTAAATGAAATTAAAAAAGTAGTGATTATGCGTATGCAAGGTATATCAATACAAAACAATATGAAAAATATATTTGAATGAAATAAAAGAAAATAGTGATTATGTGTGTACAAAGTACATCAATACTCCGCACAAACTATATTAATCTTTAAACTTTAAATATCGGACTCATCAATTCGGAGTAAAAAACCTCGTATATGAACACATCGCCGGAAAACGAATATAAAAACCCGCTCGCGGAACGTTACGCAAGTAAAGAGATGCTTTATCTGTTCTCTCCCCAATATAAATTCAGCGCATGGCGTAAACTTTGGTGCGCTCTTGCCGAATGCCAGAAAGAGCTTGGGCTGGCCATAACAGATACGCAAATAGCTGAAATGAAAGCCAATATAGACAATATAGACTTTGATCTCGCCCGTAAATTCGAAAAAGAAACGCGCCATGATGTCATGGCTCACGTAAAAACGTTTGGGGTCGCATGCCCATCCGCAAAGCCCATAATCCATCTTGGAGCGACAAGCGCGTTTGTCGGTGACAATACAGATCTGATTCAGATGCGCGAAGGCTGCCGAATTCTTATTGGCCGTATGCGTAAGTTAATTTCAATACTAAAAGATTTCTCTCTTGAAAACGCGGAGCTTGCGACACTCGGGTTTACGCATTTTCAAGCCGCGCAGCTGACAACCGTGGGTAAACGCGCGTGTCTGTGGCTTTACGATTTCTTGATGGATTTTGAAGATTTGGAGAGGTTTGAGAAGACGCTTAAATTCAGAGGCGTAAAGGGGACTACAGGGACTCAAGCCTCTTTTATGAACCTTTTTGATAATGATCACGCGAAAGTAAAAGAGCTTGACAAAAAAGTCGCGCGGAAAATGGGGTTTGAAAATGTTTTTCCTGTGACTGGCCAGACCTATACCAGAAAAATTGATAGTCTGGCGGCCTCGGTTCTAAGCGGACTCGCACAATCTCTGCATAAATTTGCAAATGACATACGCTTACTTCAGCACCTTAAAGAGATCGAAGAACCTTTTGAAAAGAGTCAGATCGGTTCTTCCGCTATGGCGTATAAGCGTAACCCGATGCGCAGTGAGCGTCTTACCGCTTTAAGCCGTTTTCTAATGTCAAACGCCCTTTCACCGGCAATGACTGCCGCGGAGCAGTGGTTTGAGCGTACGCTTGATGACTCCGCTAACAAACGGCTTACCATCCCGCAAGCATTCCTTGCCGCAGACGCGGCGCTTATAATAGCTGTCAATATATGCGGCGCTCTTGTAGTGTATCCAAAAGTTATAGCTCGCCACATTGAGGAAGAGCTGCCGTTTATGGCAACAGAAAACATTATCATGGAAGCTGTAAAATCAGGCGGCGACCGGCAGGAACTCCATGAACAAATCCGTGCGCACTCAATGGAAGCCGCAAAAAAAGTAAAGCTTGAAGGCGGGGCTAACGACCTTTTGGAACGTATCGCCGCTGACCCTGTTTTTTCGGGGATAAAAGACTCGCTTCCTGATATACTCGATGTAAAGCAGTTTGTCGGACGGGCTCCGGAGCAGGTAAAGGAGTTTGTTGAAGAATATATTGATCCGCTTCTTAAAAGAACATCCGAGTATGAATCAGAAGCTTTTTCATCGCAAAACTTAAATGTCTGAATCTAACTGAAAGTGTATGATTGTACAAAAGCGCATCTTCCTGTCGCCATCCCAGCGAAGACTGAGATTTATTGCTCCTGTCTTTCGCTCAAAATCTACAGTGAAGAATAACAGCCCCGACTTCGCGGGGATGCCGTGAATCAACTATAAATCAGCTAAAAACATTTGAAAGCTAACTAAAAATGTCTATTCCGATGGATTATCATATACATACGCCATACTGCGGACACGCATATGGTGAGATTATTGAATACGTGGAACACGCCATTGCAGCAGGGCTCAAAGAGATCGGTTTTTCAGATCACCTTGGGCGCTACTATCTAACTCCTTCACAGTTGAAAAAAAACTGGGAGTGGGGCATGCGGGAGGAATTGGTGCCAAAATATTTTGGCGACGTCTCAGATTTACAAAAACTATTTGATGGACATATCCGCATACGCATTGGTCTTGAGGTAGATTTCATTGAAGGAGCGCAAAATACCGCGTCAAAAATACTCGACTCGCTGCCATTTGACTTTGCCATCTGCTCAATTCACTGCCTGCCCTCATTAGGCTGGAAACACCTGGCCCGTTATACGGAAATCAGTCCGGCAACTGTTTACAAAGAGTATTTCAAGGCAGCGGAAGCTGCGGTCGTTTCCGACCGCTTTCAGTCCCTTGCTCATCTTGATTTTCTTTGGCGCTATGTGGATTGTACGACTAATGAGCTAAAAAGTATCGCCCTGAAAGGTATTGAACAAACTGTAAAGGCAGCTTCCAAAAGTCAAACAGCTCTTGAAATAAACTCTAATGGGTTTCACCACGCTTTAATCGATCCTGTTGGTACGGAGCTCTTCGGTTTTTTTCTTGATCAGATCTCCATACATAAACCATCTGTTACAATAGGCTCCGATGCTCATGAACCTAAAAATGTGGCATGGCTCTTTGAGGATTTGGCCGCTATACTTAAAACTAAGGGGATAACATCTATTTTGGGGTTTGAACAAAAACAGAGCGTTGTTTTTGAGATTTGATCAAGAATTTCATTTTTGAATTTTTGTATCACATTGTATTTTAAAAAATTACATGGTTTTCATCTGCTATTTTGGTAGAACTCAAATTATCAATTTCAGTGTCGCTTTTTATCAGTAACGTATTTGTTCCTAGAAAATGAATTTTATACTTGTCAATAAACTGTTTCGGATTCTCCTTGAAATTCAGTTTCATGCTATAGTCAGTCTTGGTTCTCCTTGGAAAAGAGATATTTGCGTAAACTATTTTGTTTTGAGTGATGATATTCTTATCTCTAAATATTTTTACAACCGTTATTATTTGCTCTTTGGTTTTTTTAATATAATTACTGCACCTCGAAGCCTTGGAATCCTTTATTTCAAAAAACAAAACCCATGTCTTATCTGTAGAATTGGTCAAATAGAAAACACCTTCACAATTAGGAAGTTCTTTTCCGTCTTTATCAATAAAACATTGTGGTTTGAAAACTGTCGCAGAAATATTTAACATGTTTGGATTCTCTATCAATAAGGTGTCAGTACCTTCTGGTTTTTCGTCACATATTTTTATACCCTGCCTATTTTTTGTTCTTCGTCTCAAATCAATAACATGAATTTGAGAATATATAATATTCTCCTCATGCTCTAATTTGTCCTCCCCCAATGCATGAATAATCTTATTCTTCATTTGCATCTTCATCTTTATAATAATTCAGAATTTGATGATACTCATCAGTCAGATTAATCGTTATTTGATCAAAATAGTTTTCAGCAATTATGTTGTCTTTATCTTGTATTTTTCGCAATCTTCCATCCTCAATTTCCCAAACCGATACTGTTTGAGGATCAATCCAGGATTTTTCGGATAAAAATTTATTATCGAAATATGACTCTTTTTCTTGTTCATTAAGTTGAGAATTTACCAAATAACCCAACATACAATTATTTAAAGCATATAAAATATAAGGGCTATGCGTAGTAATCGTTAATCGATGCTCTTTTCCGTTATCAAAACATTTTTCTAACAGGTAATAAACTAAATCACGTTGAGTTTCAGGAAATAAGTTTTGTTCCGGTTCTTCGATTATTAAATGTGTATTATGAGTGGTGAATAATTTTTTAGTAATATCTGCAAAATTCTTAAATGATTGACTATTTTCCAAATTTGAAGATAAGTTTTGCATGAGATCACCAAGAACGCTATTATCTGTAGTAAACAATATTTCCATCATGTTTTTAAGCTGCTCAAACATCTTATTGAATTCATCATCTAACAGTTGTTTACCTTTTTTTTCTGCTTGCCTTTTTTCTATTTCTTTAAGTGGCTCATAAACTATTTCAGGCTTTTCAAAAAATATTCTTTTACCTATCTTTTGCAATGCCATTTTTTTCTGTTCTTCAGACATAGGAGAAACCATTTCATCTTGTTCGTAAATTCTAACAATCAAATAATCTACCAAAACGACTATAGGTGTAACCGATTGCAATCCACTAGATGAATCTGATAATGAAATATCATATGAATCTCCATTAATATTGTCCTGGCCAAAAGGTGGAGCCTCTGTATAATAATAATTTACTCCCAGATTCAAAATGGGTAATCCACCATCCTCTTTTGAGTGTTTTTTTCGCGCATCATGCCAATCAAACAAAAAGCTGCGAGTACTATCAGGACAAAATTCAACTTTATGTATTTCAGATAAAGCAACATTATTTCTATCTGAAGGGATGTAGGATATTTTACTTCTTTTATAAGCGTATTGATCTTCCCATGTAATAGAAAATTTCTTTTCATTGTACTCAATATTAATTACATCACTTGAATAAGAAACATAACTGTCGGATTTGAAATATCCATTTAATTTATGATATTTTTCCAAATGTTTTTTAAAATCGTATTCTGCATTCTTATACTTATCAAGTGATTGACTAGTTGCTACATCTTTTTCAATCCACTGGCAATGACTGATTATTTTTGCAATAGTACTCTTACCACTACTTTGCGGCCCCATAAATATATTGACTCTGTTGACATCTAAATTTAATACTTTTACAGGTCCTACATTTTTTATACTAATTTTTGCCATAAACTATACCAATCTGTTAAATTATGCCATGAACTCTCTTCATATCTTCCCACGCGCCAGTTCTTAAATTCGGCTCTTTACTCATGAGAGGCAAACTATAGGTCACTATAACAGGCTTACCTTTATAAGTGTGAACTGTGCCGCGCAGCGTTTCGTAATCATCATTTTTATCTAAAAGAACATTCGCCGCAAGCTGCCCGAAGACAAGCAGCGCTTTCGGCTCAATGATTTCAATCTGACTATCAATAAGCGATCTGCACCCAAGCGCGCACTCCCGGTCAAATCCGCCGCTGCCCTCACCGTCTTTACGACATTTTTGCAGATAGGTCGCAAAAACATCCACGCCCTTATCAAGACCCATTTTCTCAAGTATCCTGACATAAAGCTCGCCTGTCTCCCCCTGAAAAGGAAGCCCCAAGCTGTCATCCTGCGGATCATCAGGATATTCGCCTATGATAAAAAGCTTACCGTCCGCGCTTCCGGCGCCAAACACAACTTTTGTTCTGCGGCTGTGTAAATGACACTTGACGCACGAAACCGTTTCACGGTAAAGAGCGGCAAGCTTCTCTCTTCGACCCGTTTGCATAGGAGCATCCGCAAATACTCGGCGTACACCCGCCGCATAGCTTTTTATCTCGTTTGGATCTACTGTTTTGAGTTTTGACAGCTTTGAAAAAGAGGAAGCGCTGTCTGAGACAAAATTAACCGATACTGGAGGTTGAACATATCTGGATTCGCTCCCGCTTCCCTGTTTCTTATTTGTAGTACGACCGGAGACTGCGCTGCCATTAGCGTTGACGGATTTAGAGGAATCAACTCTGTCAAGCATGGTTTTAACCTTTGAGCCATGTTCGAAAAAAAATTCCTCAACTCCAAGATCGCGCTGAGCGCGCAAATACGCAGCCAAAAGAGAACGCCCGTTCACTCTATCTCCTACCTGTCTTTTCAATTAACAATCAAGATCAATACGGAACGGTCACTGACTGTTCCCTACTGACATACGAAAAATATCTTAAGCCCTGAAAGGGCGTTATATGTCTCCACAGGGCGCAGCCCTGTGAAAGTTATCAATTATTTTTGCGAGTATCACCTGAGCCGCTTCCAATTTACCCATCACAGGAAAGCTCTCTTTTCCGCCATCTTTAAAAAGAAGAGTAAACGCGGTACTGTCTCCCCCAAGCGCTGTGTCAGCCCTGTTAAATACCATCATATCACACCTCTTTTTCTTCATCTTCTCTTCAGCGCGGGAAATTTCATCCCCGCTCTCAAGAGAAAAACCTGCCAAAAACTGACAGGGCGATTTTGAAGCGCCAAGTCCCGCTAAAATATCGGGGTTAGGCGCAAGCTCAAGTGTAAAAATTTCTTCCTCCGAGCGATGCAGTTTACTTTCAGAAATATTAAGCGGTCTGTAATCACTCACAGCGGCGGCCATTATGCACAGATCAGCAGACGGGAATTTTTCTACCAGCGCCTTCTGCATCTCAAGAGCTGTTCTTACAGGTATAACCTCAGCGCCCCGTGGAAGCGGTTCAGACGCGGGGCCGCTTACTACTGTAACCCGTGCCGCACCCATTATTATAGCGGCTTCGGCAAGCGCGGCGCCCATCTTCCCCGAAGACCTGTTTGTGATTACCCGAACAGGATCAAGCGGCTCTTCAGTAGGACCCGATGAAATAAGCACACGCTTTCCCGTAAGAGAGACGCCTTGTTTATCACAGCGTAAACCAGTCTGCCATCCGTTTTTTTTACCCTCAGAATGAGACAGCAAATGTTTTGCAATCTCCTCAATTTCAAGCATCCTGCCCGGCCCGGATGTTCCGCAGGCAAGCGGACCTGTGCCAACGGGAAGCACTGATATTCCCCTTGAACCAAGAGCGGCAATGTTGGCCTTCGTTGCTTTATTTTCCCACATGACGGTGTTCATGGCAGGAGCCACCGTTATTTTTTCTTCCGGGATAGATAGACAAAGCGTAGTCAGCAAATTATCACCTATGCCAGCCGCGATCTTTGCAATGGTATTTGCGGTGGCCGGAGCGATAATAAAAGAATCCGTCCACTCTGAGAGGCGGATATGATCCATATCATACCTTGACTCTCCGTCAAGGTATACGGGATTACCGGAAAGTGCGGCCAAAGCCTCCTGCCCGACAAGCGTACGGGCGGATGGTGTAAGCACAAGCTTGACTTCACAATTTTTTTTACGAAGCATCCTGACTAAAAAGGGAATTTTATAAGCGCCGATTCCCCCGCAAACACCTATGAGAACTCTGCGGACAGCGTCCATTATTCGATAATCGGATTTTCGTGATCCTCAACGACCCTGCCGTCAAAGAGCTTGCGCAAAGCAAGCGTTGTGGGCTTTTCATTGGAATCAACGATACCGTGACGCATCTGGTCATTAATAAACCGGGCTTCCTGAGAAGCCATAAGCACAGCTTTGTAGCGGCTCACACCCTTTTTTTCAAGCTTCTCCAACTCTAACTCAAGCAGATCATCAGACATTTAACACCCCCATATTATATAATTTTTAAATTGATTCCCCTGTACGGGCAGCCCTCGCGGCTGCCCTATACGGCCTTTGCTTATATCTGCATAGGGCGGCCGCAAGGGCCGCCCTTACATTTACATCTATCACTCAATATTCTGAATCTGTTCCCTGATCTTTTCAATATTCTCTTTAAGGCTAACCGCCCAATGGGCTATCTTCGTATCATTTGCCTTTGAACCGATAGTATTGGCTTCCCTGTTCATCTCCTGCAAAAGGAAACCCATCCGTTTGCCCACCTGTTCGTCAAGCTCAAAATTTTCACTGAACTTTTCGATGTGAGCGCGAAGCCTTGTAATTTCTTCTGAAATGTCAAGACGTTCCGCCATGAGCGCGATCTCTGTTGCGATACGCTGCGGCTCCGGCGGATTTGCAAGCAGTTTTTCTACACGGCCTGTAAGCGAAGCGCTGTATTCAGCCACCCGTTCAGGAGCGCGTTTTTCTATCTGCTGCAAAGTTTTTGTTATCTCTTTCAGTATTTTTTTGAGCTCTTTAACAAGGGCGGCGCCTTCCGCTTCCCGCGATTCCTGAAACGCCTTTATCGCGCCGCAAAGAGAGGGGCGCAAATGTTTCCAAAGAGTATCGTCACTGTAATTCACAGATTCGCTCTTTATAAAATCACCAAAACGCAAAAGATCGTTAAGCCTGATCTCCCCGCCGAGATTATACGACTCCTTAACTTCCGTAAGGACCCGCACGTAATTGTCAACTACAGGCTTATCCCATGAAAGCCGGCCGTTCTCAGCTTCGCGGTCACAAGTGATCAACACGTTTATAGATCCGCGGCATATTACCGAGGCGATCTCTTTTTTAATTCGGGGTTCGAGATTTGCGGTGAACTTCGGCTGCCTGATCTGAATCTCCTGATAGCGGTTATTGACCGCCCTCAACTCCACCCGGTAGGTACCGGAGGGAGCGCTGTTTTCAGCCAAACCAAAACCTGTCATAGAACGAATGGGCATATTGCTCCTGTAGTAACGCTGTTTGAAATGAGAGAAACCTGATAAATATAGTTTATGGCAAGCGGATATGTAGACGCAGATGTTATTATGAACCGGTAAAAAATCAAGGATCTTCGCTTACCTTTTTATTTGAGGCAGCGCGCGGTCAGTTTTTTTCGAATACTCCTCAAAAAATAAACTTGCTATATAAAGAGCACTCCGACCATAAAGCCCCGTCCTGTCATCCGTGTAATATTCTCCGACATGAGATTCGTAAAATTTTTTGATCGCCTTATTTTCACTGCTCTTGAGGTTTTCCATTATGAGAGGTATGACAGTTTTTAGCGTTACCGCTCTTATTGTTCCATGTTTCATTATTATCTTATCTCCTGATATTCGGAAAATATTATATGAAACAGGGCTTTTTCAGAGCAAAAAGCATATTGATTATTTACTTTCATAAAAGCGAGCTTTCGCAGAGCAAAGTCATAAGGCATAAGTCCAACTTCATTGCCTGGTATATTCTTTTTATCAGCATATTTTTCTATGCAAAATAGTTTAAAAGAGAGTTTGCTCATTTACAGTAAAATAACCAAAAACTTGAACTACAATGAGAAATTCGAATAGCGGTTTACAACGCGCGTCAGAGATGAGAGAAGAAAAAGATTTCTCTTGTTCCTGGCGTTCGGTAAAATTAAAGCGATGTTTACCGAAAAAACCATAATACATTCTCAAACTTCTTTATAATTCCCCAAAAACACAAATGTTTCATAGGTATTTTCAAGCTCATCCATAAGCTCTTTTATCCCGTTTGAGGAGACAGATGTGTCCATTTCAACGTAAAACATAAATTCAAAATCGCTGCCGGATATCGGGCGGCTTTCAAGTTTTGTAAGGTTTACGCCCAAAGATGCGAATTTTTCAAGAAATCCATATAACGCGCCTGGTTTGTGAGGAACGGTAAACATCAGACTTATTTTGTTCGATTGCGGATAAATTTGAAGCTCTTTAGAGATGCAGATAAACCGCGTGTAATTATTATCATTATTTTGAATGCTGTTTGATATTACAGAGAGGTCATACAAATGCGCGCAAACCGGATTAGCTATAGCGGCGGCATCATTCCTTTTTGACTCCGATACGGCGCGCGCGGCGGAGGCGGTGTTGACGCAGTTTATTATTTTAACGTTTTTTAATTTTTTTATAAATTCGCTGCACTGTCCAAGCGCCTGTTCGTGAGAATAAATCTCTTTGATTTGCGGAGAGATAACCCCATGATTCGCGAGAAGCGCGTGGTTTATCTTCATTTTTACACTTCTTACGATATAAAAATGGTGTTTTTTCATAAGATCGTAAACTTCGGCCACACTGCCGCACAAACTGTTCTCTAACGGCAGGATTCCATTACCGCACATTCCTTTGTCAACAGCATTAAAAACCGCGTCAAAAGTGTTTACGTATATAATGTTGGGATTTGTAAAAAGCTTTTCGCAGGCTAACTGTGAGTACGCGCCTTTAACGCCCTGACAGGCGACCACAGCGTTTTGCGGAAATTCTACAGGAGTGTTTTCAAGTGATATTTTTATTTTATCTGATAATTTTGCGCCGCCGCCCATTTTTGTCATTCCATTCTCTAAACCTAAGACATTGAACGCACAGGAAACGTGCGTTGTTTACAGTATTAATTTTGCGTTTTGCCAATACTCTTTCCAACCACAGGTAGCAGTTCGCTTAATTTTGACGCGAGCCCCCCAAACGCCTCCGGAGTAATAGACTGCGCTCCGTCGCACATCGCGTGCGCGGGATCGTTATGTACCTCTATTATAAGTCCGTCGCTTCCGGCCGCCGCCGCCGCAAGTGACATGGAATATACGTATCTTGCCACACCTACAGCATGGCTTGGGTCAATAACTACCGGCAGATGCGATGTCTCTTTTAAGACCGGCACACATGATAAATCAAGTGTATTGCGCGTTGCGGTCTCGAATGTTCTTATGCCTCTTTCGCAAAGGATCACATTCTCATTTCCGCCGGCCATAATATATTCCGCGCTCATAAGGAGCTCCTGTATAGTGCTTGACAGCCCTCGTTTAAGAAGTATTGGTTTTCTGCTTTTACCCAATTCTTTTAAAAGCTCGAAATTCTGCATATTGCGGGCGCCGACCTGTATTATGTCAACATCATTAAAAAGTTCGAGCTGTGATATGTCCATTATTTCCGTGACTATTTTGAGGCCGGTTTCTTTTCGCGCTTCAATAAGAAGCTCTATCCCCAAACCGCGAAGTCCCTGAAAAGCATATGGTGATGTTCTTGGTTTAAACGCTCCGCCGCGAAGTATATGACCGCCGTTTGCCGCTACGTCTCTTGCGATTGAAAGTATCTGCTCACGCGATTCCACGGAGCATGGCCCTGCCATAAGCGTAAAATTGCCGCCGCCGATTTTAGTATCCCCAATAGTTATAACGGTGTCAAGCGGATGAAATTTTCTGTTAGCTCTTTTAAAAGGCTCCTGTATGCGTTTTACATCTTCAACAATATCAAGAGCGCGTATAAGCTCGATATCAACTCCAGATGTATCTCCAACAAGCCCTAAAACCGTTGACTGCGTTCCCACAATTGTATGAATATCAATATTCATCTCCGCAAGCCAATTTTTTAATCTATTGACCTGCTGAGGGTTCGGATTCTCTTTTAAGACGATAACCAAACTAATTCCCCTTTGCCCCTCACTGTTTTTTAGATTTAGATTAAGGCGGCACCCAGATTCGAACTGGGGATAAAGGTTTTGCAGACCTCTGCCTTACCACTTGGCTATGCCGCCGAAAAAAAGGCGGGTTTCTTCCCACATATAGGAGGAAACCCGTAAAATTGGAGCGAGAGACGAGATTTGAACTCGCGACAGCTACCTTGGCAAGGTAGAGCTCTACCACTGAGCTACTCTCGCATTGAAGAAAAGATAAAATAGTTAATTGCAAAAGTTGTGTCAATAGTTTTCATGTTTTTTGCGCGAATTATTTGAACCAAAAACACTGTAGAACGACTGCACATCACACATCTTACCCATGTATCGGTTTATACAAGAGAAATACAAAAAAACGTATCCCCTCAGCACCCATGTTTGATCATGATGTAGGAACAAGAGCATGTTCCTTCGAGGCCCCTTTTTTGAGCGGTTTTTTGAGGCGCATCAATACGCCGCGCCATCCAACCGTCAAAAATACAGCCGCGATTAAACCGGCGGCAAAACCGAAGCTCGCGTAAGGGGTAAAAAAATATACGCCTGACATAAACAAAGATGAACTGAGTAACCCTGAAAAAAATACATTTTTAGCGGAATAATGCCTGACCGAATATAAGCCGTTGTAAACAAATGTAAACAAAAAAACCATCGTTGCAAAACCATGCAGCGACAAAATTTGCCCTATGGATTCTTTAGTATACAGCGAAGCGTACCCGCGGTAAGAGAACCATAAATTAAGCCCGCCCCACAAAGCGGTATTAATAACAGCAGCGTCAAAAAGCGAAGCTGCCGCGCTTCGTACAAGAGTTATACCAATATTTAACGCAGCCTGAAACGCTATCCCCAGCCACATCAGCCACCGCGGGAAAAAACTGTCCTGAATTTCGCGGTGCTTGCGGGAGTAAATAACCATAGCTTCATAGAAATAGAATCTGGAGCGGATCTGACGTTTAGCTGAGCTTTTACCTTTTAAGTGAACTATCTGAACAACCGGATAGTACCAAACCTCATAGCCTTGCTGGCGGACTCTGAAGCACAGGTCAATATCTTCGCCGTACATGAAAAACCGCTCGTCAAATCCGCCGATAACTCTGAAGAATTCAAGCTTCATAAACATAAAGGAACCGGATACAACGTCAACCTGCGCGGTTTCATTTTCATCCATGTAAGTGAGATTATAGCGGCCGAAACGCTTGCTTTTAGGAAAAAGGCGGCTTAGTCCGGAGAAATAATAAAACGCCACCGAAGGCGTAGGGTTCGAACGGCGGCAGCTAAGCTGGAGCGTACCATTGGTGTTAAGGATTTTTGGCCCCATAAGTCCTGCTTGGGGATTGGCTTCCATAAATTCCACAGAGTTTTTAAGCGTAGCGCGGGATATTACAGTATCAGGATTAAGAAATAGCAAAAACTTTCCGCTGGCAGAGGCTGCGCCAACATTACAGGCTTTGCCGAAACCGATATTCGTCTTAAGCTGTATCCACTGTACTTCAGGGAAATTAGCGGTTATAAGTTCACGGGAGTTATCTCCCGATGCGTTGTCAACAACAATCACTTCCGATTTGCCGTAAAGATCCGCTAAGCGAAGAGAGGCAAGCGCTTCCATCAAACAGTATGGGACTTTGTAGTTTACAATTACTATTGATATAATAATATTTTTATCTGCCACTGCCGCGAACCGCCGTTTTTTTGAACATTGAACCCATACGTAATTTCCAAACCAAGAAAAGCGCTTCCCTGATTATCTTTGCAGACATTTTTGATTCGCCGCGCTGTCTGTCCGTAAAAACTATAGGGATCTCCTTTAACCGAAATCCCATCTTCCAGGCGAAAAAATTAAGCTCTATCTGAAACGAATATCCGGATGAGGCGATATTGTTGAAATCAAGTGACGCCAGAACTTCGCGCCTGAAACACTT
This sequence comes from Chitinispirillales bacterium, assembly GCA_031254105.1. GTDB lineage: Bacteria > Fibrobacterota > Chitinivibrionia > Chitinivibrionales > Chitinispirillaceae > WRCH01. Next base: position 100,047 of record JAIRVB010000024.1, on the reverse strand, counting down.
AAATCCGCCGGTGCAATCGGTTATTGGAAGGCCGGTCACCACACGGGCAAAATAGTTGGCGAAATAACTTAATAAAAGACGGCGCATCGGCCAGTTCACAACATTAACACCGCAGATATAGCGAGACCCTATAATCAGATCGCTCTGGGCGGCCATCTCTAAAAATTTGGGCAGATACTTGGGATCATGGGAAAAATCCGCGTCCATCTCAAAAATAAACTCATAGCGCCGCTCAAGCGCCCACTTAAAACCGCTTATGTAAGCTTTGCCAAGCCCCTCCTTAACGGCGCGGTCAAGCACAAATATCCCCTCAATATCTATAGATAACTGCTTAACCGCCTCACTTGTACCGTCCGGAGATGAGTCATCAACAACAAGTACATGCGCGCCAGGCAGCACACGCTTTATCTCAGGGATAATCAGTACGATATTTTCCCGCTCGTTATATGTAGGGATTATTATGAGTATATTTTCGTTATTCATTAATTTGTTGCTATTATTTGTTATTTATTTACCATTTTATTGATTAAAATCAAAATCAAAAGCTTAATAAAAAGGGGGGAAGTCTCCGCCACCCCCTCTAGCGGGGACGCCCCGCCGCCTTAACCCCCTAAAGGGGGCTAAAGAGAACAAAAGCAATAATAAGATATGAGAGCAGGAATCAAGATGCTCCGTGTACGGGCGTTGCGTGCAACGCCCTTCCCACTTCACGCGCATCTGATCCTTTGTACGGACAACCCTCGCTTGCTACCCTGATTATCATAATTAAGAAATATAACTCCTGACTGACCCGCAATGCGCTTACCGCGCTCTTCTTTTTTATTTGTAATTCGTTATTTGCGCTTAAATCAGCGCAAGCATCTCCCTAACCGCACTATCCATACCCACAAGCGCCGCGCGCGCCACTATTGAGTGACCTATATTGAGCTCTCCCATATTATCGATGCCGGCGACAGGTGAAACGTTATGATAGTTGAGACCGTGTCCCGCGTTTATGATAAGTCCAAGCTTGCTGGCAGCCATTGCGCACGCTTTAAGCGTTTCTAATTCATCGTCTGCGGCCCTCCGGTTTGGAGCGTTTGAATAAGTGCCGGTGTAAAGCTCAATGTGCGTCGCCCCAATTTTGGCAGCAGCGCGTATTTCAGCTATATCCGGATTAATAAACAAACTCACAAGAATATGGTTTTCGCGCAGGGTTTCTATTGTTTTAACAAGCTCCCGCTCTTTTTCTCTGACAGGATAACCCTCTTCGGTAGTACGTTCCTCCCGTTTTTCCGGAACGATTGTTACCATATATGGCAGCACATCAAGAGCGATTTTCACCATTTCGGTAGTTGGCGCCATCTCAAGATTAAGATGCGTAGATACGGTTTGCTTGAGAATATAAATATCTCTGTCCTGAATATGACGGCGGTCTTCCCGCAGATGAGCGGTGATGCCGCGCGCGCCGGCAAGCTCAGCAAGCACCGCGGCGTGAACAGGATCAGGCTCCCGACCGCCGCGAGCCTGACGAATCGTTGCGACATGATCGATATTTACAGCAAGCGTTGTCATATTTATATCTCCTGTGGCAAATGATAATTCTAAATTTTGAATTATGAATTTTGAATTTAGGAGAAGATATGAGGAAAACATCACCAGCAAAATTTTCCTCTGTATTTAATCCTGCACCATGTGCTTGAAATTCAAAATTCGGAATTGAAAATTACATTATAATCTAATAAATGCACCTGTGTCATTTATAAAAATCTTCCTTTTTCCATCTAAAATTAATTCAGTAATGAACTACCCCCCGAAGCATAGCTTCGGAGAATTTGACCCCAGAGATTAAAAATTCAGATTTTTTTGTGTTGCTTTTTCGAGAAATGAAAATTATATTAAATGGGCAAAAACAGCAGCATCAAAAATGTGGATAACTTTTTGTTGATAAGCCGTGGACAGCATGTTAATAACTGGTTGAAATACTATTGAAGCTACTTAAATCAGTTTTTTCGGTTAGCTTCAAAACCCCAGTAAAATCAACATGTTATTGCGATTTTCCAAACTGCGGCAAGATTTAAAACATCTTAGACAAACAGTGTTTTCATTCGTCTCAATTTTAAGATTTGTCAAGCAAGGACAATGTTGATAATATGTTGGCAAATAATCTATCTTCTGATTTTTCAACGACTTCTCTATGGCAGGTATGCTTAGAACGGATACAGGAAAAAATCTCTCCGGCAACCTTTCAGACGTGGTTTGCGACTACAAATCTTTTTTTAGATGAGAATGCCCGCGCCTGCGTTCAGGTTCCTAACCAGTTTTTCGCGGATTTTATCGAAGAACATTTTTCTGCCGTTATACTGGAAGCGCTCACAGAGAGCGGCATAAATTTTAGTACCCTTCTTTTTGAACCTGTAACAAGGGACTGGAAAGTTATTGAGCCTATTGCCGAGGAACTCACAAAAGCGAAGGATTCTAAAATTCCGCAGGCAGTCACAGTCAGAGAAAACGGAAACTTTCACCCAAACTACACCTTTGAAAGCTTTATCGTAGGCGACAGTAACCGTATGGCTCACGCCGCGGCTATGGCGGTAGCCGAAGCTCCGGGCAAAACAAGCTTTAACCCGCTTATTATATATGGAGGTACGGGTCTGGGTAAAACCCACCTGCTGCAGGCTATCGGTCATTTCGCTCAAACCGAGGGCACCGCGGACAACGTTGTCTATATGACAAGCGAGGAGTTCACCAATCAATACATAAGTTTTGTCATTAACAAAAAAGATTCCTCCTCATTTTATAAAAAGTTTAATGATGTAGATCTGCTTCTCATTGATGATATCCAGTTCTTCAGCGGCAAACCCGGCACTCAAAAGGAATTTTACCGCATTTTTGACAGACTCCTCAGAGAAGATAAACAAATTGTGCTCTCCTCAGACCGCAGTCCCGAAAAAATTCCCGACATGATGGAGCATATCATAAACCGCTTTAAGGGCGGGCTTAATACCGATATCCAACCCCCCAACCTCGAAACCCGCATGGCTATTCTGCGAAAAAAAGCTGAAACAGACGGCCTGACTCTGCCCGATGAGGTTATTCAATACATTGCCAGTCAGATCACATCAAATGTCAGGGAACTTGAGGGCACTCTTATTAAGCTTATAGCCTCTTCCTCATTTACAGGCGCGGATATTACGCTCGAAGTTACGCGCGAGTTGTGCGGAGACGCGATAAACAGTAAAGAGGAACGAATCACTGTACAATTTATAAAAGAGATAACCGCCCAAATTTTTGACATAAGCGTTAATCAGCTCTCAGCGCATACTCGCAAAAAAGAGGTAAGCCTCCCCCGTTCCGTAGCAATGTATCTATCTAAAAAATGGACGCGCCAGTCCCTGCGCTCCATTGGCCTTGAGTTTGGCGGACGAGACTATTCCACAGTTATACACGCGGCTAAAAAAATTGAAGCGGAGTTAAATAATGATCAAGTAATCGAGCTTAAGAGGAAGGTGGAGAGTATTGAGAAGCTGCTGAGGGAGAGTGAGGTTTAAAACAAATGTATAATGTACAGATTACAAATAAACCTGCAGCTGTCTCTTCGCGGGGCGCTCTTGTTGATACCAGTTTTACTCCTGCATTCTCAAATCGAATCTTATAAGGATTTGACCGGTACTTGATAATTTCTGGCATGTTATCGGAAATAAAAGCGGAAGGCCACGGAGGTTATGATCCTGAGAACTCAACATCAATCTCGTGAAGCATTTTTAGCGTTTCTTCACTGTGCTGCGCATATTTTGTTATCTGAATAAAAGATAATAAGTTGAAGAAAGAAAATCGAGAAGAAAAAACAGTATAAAATTAAACTCTGCGCTATTTCTAAACAGAGACCCCCTTAACATTCATCTGAAGACTCACCTTACCATTCCATTCATTCTCTTCAAGGCTGAACGCGACATCAAGTGAGGATGACTCGCTTATTTCCGCGATACGTTCTCCAAAGTTAAAGGCTATGGCGTCCATTGTTACCCCCTGAGAGGTAAGAGAGAGTTTAAGGTGATTTTGATTTTGCCCTACCGCTCTTGGAGCATAGCGGTGTTTTAGATCGCGGCAGAGAAGGACAGGACGCATGTTGCCGGGGCCAAACGGTTCCATTTGTTTTATTATACGCAGCAATTTACTAGTGATAGAGGTTATCGGCACTTCGGCATCAACAGTTACTCTTGGAACGAGATCATCCTGTGAAAGACGGCCTCTCACAACAATATTGAATTTCTCTCTAAACTCATCGACTCTGTCATTACGGATTTGAAGTCCTGCGGCAGCTCCGTGACCTCCGTAAGATTCAAGAAGCGGTGAGCATTCACTCAAAGCGTCAAGCAGGTGCATCCCCCCTGCGCTCCTGCCGGAGCCTCTGGCCATTCCATCTTCGCCAAGAGAGAACAGTATCGATGGACGGCAAAAACGTTCCGCCATTCTTGACGCTACAATGCCGATCACTCCCACATGCCAGTCGTAACTTGCGGCGACTATGGAGAAATCATTATAAGGACAAAGATTAGCTTCTACCCACTGCGCGGCCTCCTCAGCCGCGATGTTATCAAGAGCGCGGCGCTCAAGATTTGCTTCCCTGAGCTCTTTTGCGAAAAGAGCGGCTATGGCAGGGTCTTCCGTAAGTAAAAGCTCCACTCCCCTTCCGGGATCGCCCAGACGGCCCACTGCGTTTATACACGGCGCAATCTGAAAAACTACTTCTGATGTAGAAAGTTTCTTTCCGGTAAGCCCCTGAGAGTCAATAAGCGCTCTCAGTCCTAAAATAGAGGAATCCCGCATCTGAGAAAATCCAAGCGAAGCGATAACTCTGTTTTCACCTGTTAATGGAACGATATCGGCGGCAGTGCCAAGAGCGGCCAGTTCAAGCAGATCCTGCCATAACTCGCACTTCCGCTCTGTAACAATTCCAAGCGCTTGACAAAGTTTAAGCGCGGTTCCCACACCGGCGAGCGACTTGTCAGGATAACCGTTGTCAGCCATTATCGGATTAATTATCGCAAGAGCGCGGGGCAGCTCTTTTTTAGGCTCGTGATGATCTGTAATGATTAAATCTATCCCTAATGATGAAGCAAGAGCGGCTTGCGCGTGAGCGGTAATTCCGCAGTCAACAGTAATTATAAGAGAAGCGCCTGTTTGAGCCGCGTGATGTATCCCACTGTCAGATACTCCGTATCCTTCGGTCAACCTATTAGGAAGATAATAACCGCAATCAGCGCCTAACCGCTTAAATACTTTGACAAGCAAAACAGTTGAGGTAACTCCATCTACATCGTAATCGCCGTAAATGATAATTTTTTCGTTTGCGTCAACCGCTTGCTTAATACGGGAAACCGCCTTTTCCATATCTTTAAAAAGGAATGGATCATGGAAATCATCAATTGAAGGGCGGAAGAATTTCTTGCATTGGTCAAAAGTGGCAAGTTTACGTCCCGCAAGAATAGACGCTGCTGTTTGCGATACATTCAGCTCAGCTGCAAGTTTTTGAGCGATTCGCGAATCAATTTCCCGTATTGATATTCTCTCCCTCGCCGCCGCAGGAATATTCATGCCACTTTAGCTCCCAAAGAAACGGTTGCTTTAGGGCCTACAAGCGTCAGCACGCCGCTTTTATCTTTTGCGGCTAAGAGCATGCCTTCTGAAACAAGTCCAAAAAGTGCGGCGGGTTTCAGATTAAAAACCGCTACTACCTGCTGTCCGATAAGATCATCGCCTTTATAGCTCTGAGCGATCCCAGCGACTATTTGACGTTTTTCACTCCCAAAATCAACACTAAGACAGAGAAGTTTGCTTGACTTTTCTACATTTTTTGCGGTAAGTACCGTACCAACCCGCAAATCCACCGCTGTAAACGCGCTGATGTCAATAAGTCCATCCTGATCCCGCTCTTTTTTATCTTTTTGATCAGCGCATGCGGCAACGGTTTGGGCAGTAAACAGCTCATCAAGGTGAGCGCTCTCAAGCGGCGCGACAAGCTTTTCAACCGTGCCTGTCTTACACCCTGAAAGATTGAAACGGTAATCATCCCACCCAAAACTTGCGGATAGCTGCTTCTCAACACTTGCGCTGATTTTAGGGACGATAGGTTTGAGGAACACCGCAAGCGCTTTGATTAAATTAACACATGTAACTATTACCGAAGCGGCAGCCATCTTGTCGGTCTTCATAAGCTCCCAAGGTTTATTATCCTGAAAGTACTTATTGCCAACACTGCCAAGACTGTGTACTTTTTCAACCACAAGCTTAAATTCACTTGCTTCATACCACGCGGATATCTCAGAAGCGGCAGCCTCGATCTGTAAAGCGATCTCCTTATCCCACGCAACAGCTGGAAGCTCATTTTCAAAATACCGCTCACAAAAAATCATAGCGCGGTGATGAAGATTGCCGATATTGTTAATGAGCGTAGTGTTTACACGGCTCATCAATTCATCTTTGTTAAGATCAAGATCAGCGCTTGTAAGCGAAAGTTTTGAACCGTAATAAAAACGTAAAAACTCCGATGCCTGAGGGTGATTTACTTTTTCAAGGTATTCCTTAGCTAAAATGAAAGTGCCGCGGGACTTTGACATCTTTTCGCCCTGAATATTGAGAAACCCATGAATTTTTATACTTGACGGCACGGCGAAATCGGAACTGTCAAGCATAACAGGCCAGAAAAGCGCGTGAAAATAAACGATATCTTTTCCGATAAAATGCACTATTTCCGCAGGTGAACCTTTTTCCCAATAATCCATAACATCACCGCCGTTATCTTTGCACCAGCGGTCGGTAGAGGAGAGATAGCCTATCGGAGCATCCATCCATACATAAAAATATTTGTTTTCCGTACCAGGAATTCTAAACCCAAAATACGGCCCGTCTCTTGAAATGCACCACTCTTTGAGTCCGTCATCTATCCATGATTTCACAAAATTTTTCATGTCATCCTGCAGTACGCCCGGCTTACCAATATACTCACGTAAAAACGACTCGCGTTTAGCAAGTTCTACATAAATATTTTTTGTAGAACGCAGTACAGGAGGTTTGGAACACAACCCGCACTTGGGCTCTATGAGCTCGGTAGGGTTGTATGTTACGCCGCAAACTTCACAAACATCGCCATACTGCTTTTCAGATTTGCATCTTGGACATGTTCCAATTATAAAACGATCCGGCAGAAACCGTTTGTCATTCTCACAGTAATACTGGTTTATCTCTTTTTCGACAACAAGATCTTTTTTAAGCAGATTTTCATAAATCAACTCAGCGTAATGCCGGTTTTCCTCAGAATTAGTCGTATAAAAAATGTCAAAACTAATATCGTACCCTGAATAATCGCGAATATGATTTTTACGGGCAGTTTCTACAAGTTCCTCAGGACTTATCCCCTGACGCAGAGCGCTAAGCTCAACAGGAGTACCATGCGTATCATCCGCGCACACATAGATAACATCGTGACCTCTGAGCTTATTATAGCGAACAAAAATATCTGTCTGCACCGCTTCCAAGAGATGACCCAAATGTATATCTCCATTAGCGTAAGGTAACGCGCTTGTGACAAGAATCCGTTTGCGGCCAGTATCATGTTGCATATTCAAGCGTTCCTTTTTTGAGCTCTTCGGGGGTTAGCCATTCCTGAGAATTATCTCCAAAGTGAACAAGTCCCTTGAGCTGGAATATATTTATATAAGAAAGCGTACCCTGTTTACTTCCAACAGTAATCCGTGAGCCGACAGGCGGAAAGTCGGCAAAAATATCAACGTACATCTCATTCTCATAACGCAAACAGCAGAGGAGTCTCCCGCAGTTACCGGATATTTTTGACGGATTTAACGCAAGCTGCTGATCTTTAGCCATCTGAGTAGTAATCTGCTCAAACTCATTTAAAAAAGCTGTGCAGCACTGTTTACGTCCGCAAACCCCGCAGCCGCTGATCCTCTTTGCTTCATCCCTCACGCCAATTTGCCGCAGTTCGATACGGGTTCGGTAAATAGAGGCTAAATCCTTCACAAGCTCTCTAAAGTCAACACGCTGAGCGGCGGTAAAATAAAATGTTATTTTGCTGCCGTCAAACTGCGTCTCAACATCAACAAGCTTCATATCTAACTTAAAATGCTTGATCTTTTCACGGCAAACCTTAAACGCGCTCTTCTCCTTTTCCTGATTTTTTTTCAGATTCTCAAGGTCGGTATCCTGAGCTTTACGGATTATGCTGCGCGTTTCTCCCTTGCCGCGTTTAAGCTTAACAAGAGAACCGACGCATGACGCTTTTCCAAGATCAACCCCGCGTTCCGCCTCAACAACAACATATTCGCCCTCAAGAATCTCAACGTCGTTACGATCTTTAAAAATAGCCTTGCGCTCACCTTTAAAAACTACTTCAACAAGTTTGTTGTTTTTTGCCATTCAATATCTCCATAAGAGAGCATAAAAAATTTACCAATACCAATCCGCTGTTACCTCGTGATTCAAGAGCCCGCATAGCCTCCTGACATAGCCGGATAAACTTTTCGGCATCATAGGGGGTGACAGTCTCAGGGAGTTCGATTTGGCAGGGCATTTTTATATTAGATTTAAAATAGTTTACCGGAGCGCTGAATTTCCTTAAAAAAGCGGTTCTAAGCAATCTTAATAACGATTTGAATATTTTGTGACACGCCAAATAACCTTCCGCCCCCCCGCCAAGACTGTCAACACGGACGCTTACAGCTTGCCAGTCCTGCGCCATACAGCTGTTCCAGATACTTGCGGCAGCCTCAAACCACTCTGTTTCCGGATTTTCAAATTCTGTGATAGCGGCTCCAAGAGATCCGCCCGCAGCCGCAAGCTCTACCCTCGGATCGCCGGAATCAACATTAAAACGGCGGCATAATTCCGCATTGATAGTTTCAGGCGTCAGATATGAGAAACGCAAAACCTGACATCTGGAAATTATCGTTGGTAAAACATAATTAATCCGATTCGTTAAAGCGATAATAATTGTTCCCGGCGGCGGTTCTTCAAGAGTTTTTAATATGGCGTTTGCGGTCTCTTTTTTCATAGACTCAACCCCGTCCATAATTGTCACATTGTATCCACCCTCCGCGCCGCCGCGCTGTACAGCCTGAATCGCTTCACGCATCCAGTCAACCGGAATATCGGGGATGCCGCCATGCTCAGGTAATTTATATGGGTCTTCAATTCTGCTTTTTGCGCATGAGGCGACAAACTGCCATCCCTGTTCGTTAAGAGAGCTCTCTTTCTTATGTTCAGCTTGCAGAAGCACCGGCATTATCACATGAAAATCAGGATGAGAGTAGCTTGCCGTTTTTTTACAGGCAAGACACACGCCGCAGGGCCTGCTCTCTTCACGCTGACAAAGAAGGGCCATTGCAAGATCAAGCGCAGCGGCAAATTTCCCTGTTCCCGCCTCTCCGCAAAAAAGATACGCGTGGCCAAGGGTTTTATTAACGAAAGCGCTATCAAGAACGTTTTTTATGCGCTGCTGGCCGATTAGTTTATTCCACTTTAGTGCCGTCATATTTATAAAATATTACTCTCCGCCGGTCAAATTTTACCGGTCGTTAACGTAACCGTTCCGGCTGGCAGCAGGGTTTAAAACCCATTGCTTCGACAATGATTTTTCGACAGGATCTACACCTGTAATACTCGGCGGATTTTTCAGCCGCTTTCTCTGAGAGATACAGACGATATAAAAAGCATCTTTAGGAAAACCATTTAGCCTGTGTGAGCCATCTTTTCAATAATAAATATATATAATCGGCAGTTGCTTCGCATCTGTTTTGTGAAGATTACACCGGCAGCGGTTTAATGTAGTGTTTATGGAAAATACCGGAGAAAAATCATTACTGACAGGACTGCTTTATTGGTCTGCCGGTAACACGCTCACTTTCCTGTTTCCGCAGAAACAGAACATATGCCTTGATAACGATTTGTTACAAAATAAAAACCAATTCGTGACTAACCGTATCTTCTAAAACGAATACTGTGGCGATAGCAGGTAATAATAACTTAATTTTCACCATTTATTAGGAAAATATCAAATAGTGAATTATTTTTCTATAAAAAGTGCTAAAGTCCTGTATTAAAGCGACCGATATAGCTAATAGGAATGAAAGGAGCCGCCGTAGTTATGCTGATCAACAATATTTCACAATCGATCCATAACGAAATGCGTAAGCTCGACGGCAGTCGTAAGACTGAGAGAGAAAAAGAGCTGGCAGAAAAGAAAAATTCCGGTACCGAAAAGAGCGGTTCAGACAATTCTGAACTCTCAACCCGGGGCAAGCAGCAAAGCTTAGCCCAAAGCGATATGTACGCTATCTCCTCAATGTTGAGAGCTCAACCAGACCAACGCGCAGACAAAATTGAAGAGATCAAACTTAAACTCAGCAGCGGGTTTTATAACTCAGAGGCTTTTGTAGATAAACTTGCGGATAAGTTGCTTAGCAATGGCTGAGAGAGTGGTTAGTGACCAGTGAGCGGGCTGGTAAAAAATTGAAAATATGAGGACAAACTCTACGCGTGAGGGTTTGTCCTTTTGTTTTAACTGGAAACTGACAACTGACTTATCTTTCTGCTTTAACTAACCACTGACCCGTTAATTATTACCCGTTATCTTTTCCCCAAGAGACCACAACACATAATTGTTATCAACGTAAAGGTCTATTTTTATTCCATCAGCCATACATTGGTGCTTGGGACTTATACAGGCGCTGTAGTATCCTTGCGGAGTTGTGTACCGATCAACCCGTTTTTCAAACAGGCCGACGCCCTTTGCGCGGCAAAGGATATAGATGTGGCCGGGTTCAAAAATATCTAATGACGGCCTTTTTCTTAGAACATAAGCAGTCGAACCGCAAGAAAACCTGTCAACAACGGCATTTTTACTACTATGACATGGAAACGGCAAAATTACCATAGCAGCCGTATAAACATAGATGAAAAGAGGGGCGAAAACAATAAGGGCTCCGCCCAAAAGCAGTCTGTTTTTTTTTGCCTCACATATCCAAACAATCTCGCTTAACGCAATCAAAATAGTAAGGTAGGACAGTGAATTAACGGTATCCGAAGCAAACGCAATCTTATTCAGGTCAAATATAAAAGCTGTAAACAAAATAACAGCATACAGAGAATACCGTACTTTTCTTAACGGTACCCACCTGTTAAATATGAACCCCAAAACGATAACCGCAATGGGGAGAATCCATTCTAATATTCCATGCATAAAGAACCAACTTACAAATTACAATGTACAAATAAAACAAGAACAGAAAGTAATTAAAACTGTTTTGATTTTGGTTTTATTTGTACATTGTAATTTGCTTTCTATTTGTTTTTAAGATATACCTTCTTCTTGTACGTCTTTCTTCTGCCATCCTGATCTTTTATTGTAATTCGCACAAGGTAGATGCCGCTGGCCGCGAGTCTGCCGTTGCGGTTGTAACCGTTCCAGATAAATACGTGATCATTTCCCTTACCTTCGGAGACAGTTTTGTTGATGACGCTATTATTTGTAGAAGCCACCAAACTGCCCATTCTGTTATAAATTTCAATTTTAGGATCCATAGCGTCAAATATGTTTTTAAAATACGGTTCCAAAATAATCCAGATTTTAAGACCGCTTTCGCCGCCGCCTCTGAAGGGGCTGGGACCAACTTTGAATATAAAGTCGAACTCTGGAAGTTTCACCGTGAGAGCCACGGCCAAATTATTCGGGTTATCTTGAGTAAAGCCGTGGATATTTGCGATCTCACCCGGCGTCTTTATTCGGATGGAATCTCCGGCAGCAGGAATCTCTGTATTACCGGTTATGTTAATTACACCGTCCACTGAAAACCTGATGCTATTATAGCCCCGCGAAAGGACTGAACCAAGCATGAGTTCGTAGCGTGCGCCGCCGTTAAACAAAATAAAAGGCGTAATGTTGTTAGTGGATTCGCGTTCAAGCCTTGCGTATTTGTTAAAGGTGACTTCAAGCGTATCGTTGTTGCCGGTAAGGGAAGGATGGTATACCGCCTCTGTAATTATCGGAGCTATGCCGTCAATTACGCTTAAGGTTCCTCCTGCCAGATATCCGTGCTGGCTTGTAAATCCTGAGCCAGAAGGGGTACCGGTGGGATTCGGAAGCACGGGTTCGCGTATAGTGAGCTTGCTGTTTGTAAGCGGATTCATACCTTTAAAGAAAATTGCAAGCGTATCGCCAAAAATACGCAATGAATCAAATTTCGACACTTCCTCAATCTCTATCAGACCGATGTGATTCCAAATAAGAGCGGGATCAGGATCTATCGCGCGGTTTGACGCGAGTACAAGCTTGACACCGTAGGCAAGCCCGTCTCCGACGTTGTCAAAGAAAAACGCGCTATGAGCCGCTACGGTTATCAGCGGAACGTATTCATGAGTTATCAATGGGGACTGCTCAAACCCATCGAGCTCCGCTATCGCCCAAAGATTCGTAAGCGTTGCGATCTCAATGGGCTGCCCGGTATAACGGAAACCGTAGCCTAATAATGGATTGGGTACAGTGCCATTCCTTGTATACCAAATAGCTACATCATCGGTGACAGGAACATTTGTTGAAAGAGTAACCGATACGGTTCCCGTAAAAATGCAGCCCTCCGGGTTAGCTCTGACACGAAGACCTGTCTGAGGATCATCGGGATCATCGGGATCGTCGGGGTCATCCGGGTCGTCAGGATCATCCGGGTCAAGCGCGAATCGGGAACGCAGCTGAGAACCTATGGAATCCTGCGGATATCCCAACAGATCGGCATAAGCGGTATTAATGATGAGCCGGTTTTTTGCAGTGTCAACAACACCCTTCCATGTTACGGTAACAGAATCGTTTGCGCCAAGAGCTCCGGCAGGTATACCGCCTGTAGTCACAGGCCATGAGATCACAGTGCTGCCATTGGCCAAAGACTCTACGGAAGGAGTAAGTTGACTGGGGGTAACATTGCCTGTATTGATCTCCCCTGCCGCAGAGTTCGGCACATACCTCACCCCCCAGGGAACAGTATCTCGAATAGTTACACCGTAGGCAATATCAAAGCGGCTGTACCAACCGGTAAGCCTTGAGCTCCCGTAGTTCGAGCTTGCGTACCTGACACCCGCATACCCCTGTTGTACGTCAATGCCTGTAATAACGGCGACCGGGTGAAACGCAGCTGTATCCCCAAGCCAGATACGCAGGCTGTCCGCCTTGAAAACCATCTTGTAAACTAAAGATTCACTGTCAAACGGAACAGCGGCTCCGCCTGCCCATTGTCCGTTAGATCTGACAGTTATGCCGATTCCGGCAAAATTCTGATCCTGAATATATCTGCGCTCAAACTCAAGCTCAACCGCCCTGCCCTGATTATCATTTCTTGCGAAAATATAAAACGGCGGGTCGTAAGATGTAGGATGAATCGTACCGCTAAGCGTTCCGTTAGTTCCCAAAGAGGGGATAAAATACATGTTGAGATTATCATTAAAATTTATCGTCCCGCCGTCAGCGCTTATCCTCTTGTTGCTGCCCGCCCACTGGTCAGCCGACGCGCTGCTTACCGGATACCCGTGAGTCTGTTTATACGCTATAGTGTAAGTAACAGTATCCTCAGGAGAGTAGGTTTCCTTATCCGCTGTTTTATACATAGTCGTAACTTCCGGCGGAAGCGGCGGAAGCGAGTCGCGGGTCACCACAAGAACCGCCTGACTTACCGTAGGGGATTCTTTATCAGCCGATGCCCACGCGCGTGAAACTAAACGAACATTTGTAAAGACAGAGGGCGTATCGGCCCTTACCAGGAACTGTATTTTACCAGCTTCTCCAACTAAAAGCTTGTCGGTCTCCCAAGTAATTATGAGACGGCCGTCCGCTGTCGCAGCAGTAGTTGGCTGCCTGCCAAACGGATAAGGCTCTATAAAGTTAAGAAACGTCACGCCGTGCGGGAGCGTATCCTTTATGACGACATTGTTTACCTCTCTGCCCGGGAGCGGTCCGTTGCCAAACACTCTTCGCCATGTGTAACCGTCCCATTCTTCTATGAGTATGTTGTCTATGGTTGTTGTGTGTTCCGGCCCGCAAAGCTTTCTGTGCAGCCGCGTAACAGGCTTGCCGGGGTTATCGGGGTCAGGATCATCGGTAAAGTCGGGGGTGATGGGATAGCCCCAGTTTACCATCGCGTCTGTGGCAATATTGCTAACAGCGTTCGCGTTAAATGACCAATCCTCCCCCCAGCTGCGGTTATTGTAATTACCGGCATATACCGCCCATACAGCCTTGAATGGAGTGCTGATCCCCCGGTGTACACGTTGGTCCAATCCGCTGTAATTGATAAGAAACTGCGTAGGCGCGGCCATAGTCCCCCAGTTGGTGTCGCTTCTTGACGGATCAAGCACATCGGCGATCTGTAATATCAACCTCTGGTTCCACTTGCCTTTAGCATCCTCACCGGGCGTGAGGTTTTCGTGATCTAATTTAAATTTCGCCTTCTCGGCCTCAGGCACATACATTATATCTGTCCTGTAATTCCAGCCGTTAGCCCCAAGCCCCTTATAATTGTTATCAAACATAAAGTAGGACACACGATAATTACCGTAATCAATATATGCCTCGTGCGCATCGTTAAAAGCTCTTATCATGAAGGTATGAGATCCGGCGCTTGCGGGTGTCCCATTGTGGGCGTATGAGAAATTTACCCCCGGCCTGCCGCCGTTTAGCCATCCCGCCTCAGCGCTGTTCTCAAAGTCTATCGTATATGTGGCGTTCATACCAGGGTTAACCGTATCCCTGAATACGGTATGGTTAACCCGCAGCGCGCGGCTTGCGATGTCAACGCCTGTACGCTTCATGACAGATGAGATTTTATTGGGATATTCGTTAGAAACCCAACCGCTGCCGTTTGTACAGCTTATTTCAACCTTATTTTCGTAACGCTTGAGTTTGGCATACGGTATGATAACCTTAAAAGATACCTGTCCTGTAGTCGGAGCGATCCCCGCAGCAGTTCTGAAACCCGGAACAGAACCGATATCCCATCTTACCGAATGCGAAGCAGGATCGTAAGTTCCGCCTCCTGTGCTTGAAACATATACAAAATCGCTGTGCATACGGCTTTGTATTACAACACCTGCGGCATCAACGGCTCCATAATTTCTGTAATCAACCGTATAAGTTATCGTATCATTTTCAAACGCGTAGGTTCTGTCAACATCAAGATAAACCTTCATATTCGCCTGACGCACCATATTAAGCGGTGCGTGGTGGTTTCCGGTAAGAACCATCATGCCCAGTAACCGGAAAAATCCGTGAAAATAGAACGGCGTACTTGTGAGATAGCGGTCTCCCGGAGTTTCCACATCCCACTCAAGTTCACACTGCCGGTACATCTCAAACATAAGGTTCGTATCGCGCGCCGTTACAGCGGAGGGCGATCCGGTGCCATGCACCCAGTTAAGCGGGAAAGTCCCCGCCGTGGTGCCATCCGACAAGTAATGCCACTTGACCATAGACGGCCCCCACCACAGTCCCTCCCCTATTATCGTCTCGCACTCCTGATTCCAGGGCGCCTGCCGCCTGTCCCATAAATGGCGCGCGAAACGTTCGCCCGCTTCCTTCTGAAATGTGTTAGGCTTGTTCCGCTCAACTTTGCGCGTAACCGGATTCCATGAATATGTCGGGTTGCCGTGCCACATGTAATTAAGCACCGTGCGCCACCCGGCGCGGAAATCTTCCCCCTCGTTGAACCTCGAAAATACCGGCACTGTGTCGTCCTGCGTCATGTTGACATGACCGGCAAACGGGATATTTCTGATATCTTGCCGTATATGTTTCCCGTACACCCAATCGCTTGACGCTTCCCCCCGCTCAAACTGGAAAATATTCCAGGCGTACAGGCTCGCGTTCTCCCGCTTCATATAATCGGAGAACTGGCGGAAATATGCCGGCGAAAAATAATCCACATACCCCTGCTGCGGCCCCGCAGTCTCCACGCGCCTTTGTACGCCTATAGTACTCAAATTCGCCATAGACTGAGACCATCCGGTAAGCTCAGTCCAACTGTCGCCATTCTTAACATATCCGTCAAACCCGATAACTCCGCTCAAAAGGTTACCATTAACAGAAAAAGTGATTGAATCGGAAAGCCCTTTTATTACCTTGATAAAGTCGTTTTTATACGAAATGGGAATACCGCGCGAATCGTTCATCCCCATTAAGTCTCCCCACTGCATGTGGGCTATCATGAGCGCCAAAGCGATATCAACATCGCCGTCCGTAGCGGAATTCCCACCCGCCGAGTTCTGCCAACCCGGAAGCGTACTGTAAGAATAAGCGGGTGAAAGCGTACCATCGCGGTAACGGACAACCTTGTTCATAGCGAAATCATGAGCATAGAGCCAGAGCCCGTCAAAAGTTGTTTTATCCGCCATCATGGCTGCTGCAAGCATCGCATAGCCTGTTCCTTCCGAACAGTCGGGATTTGACGCGAATTTTATATACCTCTTTCCGTTCAGAGCGATGTTTTCATAATAATAGGCCCGGTTCATCATTATCTGATAAGCGTCCCGTATGCTCTTTTCCATCTCAGCATGCACTACTCCGGCGGGGTTGCGGCTGCCAAGGTTATGCAGAGTGTCGCCATTGGGATGAACATACGGCAAAAACTGCGGGAAAGGGAAAGCGGGGTCGCCGGAGTTTATATCAACAGGAACGGCAAAAACCGCGCAACCTGCCAAAAGAACAACGGCAGCAATTATAAAAGCATATTTTTTAATCGTGATACAGAGTGGTTCAAGAGCCATTCTATGCTCCATTTTCTTAATAGTGATAACGGAAACTGCTCAAGAAACATCAAAGTTCTCAAGACCTTGTACAGACTTAATAAATAAAGGTATCTATCAACATTAATATAATGTTTTTTGAGGAAAGATGGCGGAAAAAATGCGTGAGTCTTAAAATTATTGCGGAGTCAGAAAATTTTCCTGTTCCCTTCAAAGCAACACGTATATTATTTGCATGAATATTATTTACCTCTTTTAAGGTGAAAAATATGGATGAGGAAATAAACGCAAATCGGAAATATAAAGATAGTGTTTTCACAAAGCTGTTTGGCGAAAAAGATAAGCTCATAGAGCTGTATAACGCCATATTTGAAACTAATTATGACTCTGATACCGATATAGAAATAACGACGCTTACAAACATCCTGTTTATGGGACCGATAAATGATCTCTCGTTCATTATTGATGGAAAAATAGTTGTTCTCATTGAACACCAGTCAACAATTAATGAAAACATGCCATTACGGATGTTGCTTTACATTGCGCGAGTGTACGAAAAGATTTGTGACCACAATAATCTGTACCGCGAAAAACTAATCACAATCCCACGGCCTGAGTTCATTGTCCTTTACAACGGTAAAGACGAGATGCAGGATAAACAAACTCTGAGATTATCGGATATGTTTGCCAGGTATGATCAGAAAAATCCTGTAGAGCTTGAACTTGAGGTAAAAATATATAATATTAATAGAGGGAAAAATATACAAATAGCTCAACGAAGCGCTACACTTGAAAGCTATGAGTTATTCATATACATGGTGAGGGAATATCAAAAAGAGTGTGACACCCTTGAAAACGCAGTTTCAAAAGCCATAACTTATTGTATAAGCCGTAATATTCTAGGGGACTTTTTACAGGTTCATTCATCGGAGGTGATAAATATGTTGGTTAAAGAATGGAAGTTGGAAGAAGCTCTGAAAATAAGAGAACTGGAAGGCATCGAAAGAGGCATCGAAATAGGTGAAGAAAGAGGCAAGGAAAAAACATTAAAAGAGCTTGAAGAACTCATCAAGCAAGGCGTTGAGGTTGCTGAACTCTTGAAAAAACTTCAGGAAAAATGATTAATCGCTTATTATAATCAAAAACCGGACGCCCGTTAAAGCGCCCGATAAATGAGACCAAGGGTTAATATCCTGAACACAACGGAGGTTTACTAACGCATTTCGTCATACAGCTTGTGGGACGCGTAAAATATTAACTGTCAAGTATAGGCAGCGTAAACAACTTTCTGTAAATAAGTCCTCCTGTTGTTTTGTATCTTTATTTTTCCCCAAGACCATATAGTAGTACACCTGCTATTTGGTCTTTTTTATAATAACATTATGTCCGATATTTTAACATGCTCCCTTAAAATATTGTTTGAAAAAAGATTGACGTCCCATGATTGAGTTTTGATCTTTTATTTCCGCATTCTGAATTCTGCATTATTATTTTAAAGGTGAAGACATTTGATTACGCCGTAAAATTTTTTTTGACAAGCACTCGGCTTAATTTATCTTATTTTAGATAAGTGTGTATCAAATTACCTGCTCTAAGGGCTTGCGCACTCAATGAAAAAAACGGTTTTGTATGAAAAGCACCTCTCTCTTAAGGCTAAGATAGCTCCTTTTGGCGGTTATGAGATGCCTGTTCAATATGAGGGGATCATAAAGGAACACAACGCGGCGCGTACAGGAACGGTCATTTTTGATACCTGCCACATGGGTGAATTCAAAATAAGCGGCGACAGCGCGGTGTCTGACCTTGAACGGATTTTAAGCTGCGATGTTGCGGATATTAAAACAGACGCGTGCCGCTACGGATTTTTATGTAATGGAAACGGCGGCGTTATTGATGACCAGATTCTTTACAGAATCAGCGAATCCGAATTTATGATGGTTGTGAACGCCTCTACCGAAGAGGGAGACTTTGAGTGGATAAAATCCCAAATCAGCGAAAACACAAAGGTTGAAAACATATCCGCGCAAACCGCAAAGATCGACCTGCAAGGGCCTCTCTCTCCAAAAATCGCGGCTTTAATTTTGCAGGATTCAATTACCGAACTAAAATTTTATAATTTTGCGTATAATTATTATAAAGATACGCGGGTTCTTGTCAGCCGCACAGGATATACGGGAGAGATGGGATTTGAAATCTACAGTCCGGCTGAAACAGCTTCGCTGTTGTGGGATGACTGCATAAGTAAAGGCGCGGTTCCGGCGGGGATTGGGGCAAGAGACACGCTCAGGCTTGAGATAGGATTTCCGCTTTACGGACACGAATTAAGTATTGATAGAAACGCAATCCAATCCGGTTTTAACCGCGCTATTTCACAAAAAAAAGTGTTTATAGGATCATCCGCAGTATTTGCCCCATCCGCGGATAATCAAATTTTAGTGGGGATAACTCTTGACGGGCGGCGTTCGGCGAGAGAAGGTGACATGGTACTTAACAAATCAGGACAGGAGGCGGGAATAATTACAAGCGCAAGCTTCTCCCCAACTCTGGGATACGCCATTGCTCTTGGATACGTCAACAAAGAATATTCGCAGCCAGAAACCTTACTAAAAATTATCAGCGGAAAAAATGAGTTTTCCGGTAAGGTTTCGCGATTGCCGTTTTACAAAAACGCGACAGCCCGGTCAGACATTAAATTAATGATTGGCATGTCGTAGGGAACAATCATTGACCGCTGCGCTATTTTAGAAATATTGAAATGGGAATAAAGAATTAAGAAAAGAAGAACATTAAATTCCCGCCTTCGCGGGAGGATGAGAAGAAAGGAGCGTTACTAAAAATGGCCGCAGTACCAACCGATCTCCTGTATTCCAAAACACATGAATGGGTACAGATTGAAGGCGATGCCGTAAGAGTGGGTATTACAGATCATGCTCAGGACAGTCTTGGCGACATCACTTTTGTAGAGCTTCCGAAGCTTGGGACAAGTGTAAAAAAAGGCGGGGATGCCGGAGTTATCGAATCTGTCAAGGCAGCAAGCGACCTTTTTTCGCCTGTTACGGGTGAGGTCGTCTCTTTAAATGACAGCTTAGAGTCCGCGCCGGAAAATATTAACAGTGACCCTTACGGAAGCGGCTGGCTTTACACTGTAAAATTCACCGACAAATCGGAACTTGACAGCCTCATGGATTATGAGGCTTACGAAAAATATCTGGAGACCATATAAAAAAATGAGTTATATTCCGGTAACACCTGAGCAGCAGCGCGAGATGCTGCTCAAATGCGGCGTTTCATCAATCGAAGAGCTTTTTAAAGATATTCCGGCACAGCTTGTCCCGGCGGAGTTTTCTTTACCGAAAGGTTTGTCTGAGCTTGAGGCGGTCGCAAAGCTTGAGAAACTCGCCTCTCAAAACAATTCCAAAATGATCTCATTTTTAGGCGCCGGGTTTTATGATCACTTTATTCCGGCGGCTGTAGACGCGCTTATCTCAAGAAGTGAGTTTTACACAGCGTATACCCCTTATCAATCGGAAATCTCTCAGGGGACGCTTCAGGCGATTTACGAATATCAATCCCATATATGCCGGCTTACCGGTATGGATATTTCCAACGCCTCGCTCTATGACGGCGGGACAGCGGTTTTTGAGGCTTGCCAGATGGCAATATCCGCAACCGGACGGCGCAGAATAATAGTTGATAAAGGGGTAAATCCGATCTACCGCAAAATGCTGCGCACCCATATCGCCAACTTGAATGTTGAACTTATAGAACATAATGTTTTTTCCGATGGGAGTCTGTCGAGAATCGCCTTAAAGGAGATTATCAGCGAAAACGTCGCAGCGGCGGTATTGCAAAACCCTAACTTTTTTGGGATTATTGATGATCACTCCGATATTGTCGTGGAGTGTAAAAAATATGGGGTTATCGCTATCCAGGCTGTTTATCCGATAGCGCTGTCATTATTAAAGAGTCCGGCGGAACAGGGTTTTGATATAGCGATTGGCGAAGGGCAGTCGCTTGGAATTCCTCTCTCTTTTGGCGGCCCATATTTGGGATTTATAGGCGCGCGTAAGGAGTTGGCGCGAAAAATGCCCGGACGAATCGCGGCTAAGACAGAGGATAAAAATGGGAATGAGGGATTTGTTCTTTCTTTACAGGCAAGAGAACAGCATATAAGACGCGAAAAAGCGACCTCAAACATCTGTTCAAACGAGGCTCTCTGCGCTCTGCGCGCTCATATCTATCTTAGCTTAATGGGAAAAGAGGGGATGAAAAGCGCCGCTTCCCTGTGCCACAGCAAAGCGATGTACTGCCGCCGGCGTATCGGTTCCATTGAGCAAGTCAATATGACAGACTCGCGGATGTTCAACGAATTTATTATAGAGCTCCCAATAAACGCGGGCGAATGCGCAAAGCTTATGCTTGAGCGGGGATTTATCGCGGGACTGCCCCTTAGTCAATATTATAAGGGTGAAATCGGTCCAAACTCAAAGGGTGAAAACTCCGCGGATAATCTTCTTCTTGTAACTGTTACAGAAAAACGCACAAAACAGCAAATAGATGACTTTGTAAAGAATCTGGAGGAAGTGATATGCCGGTAATTTTCAGTAAGTCTGTCAGGGGGCGTACCGGCGTTAGTTTACCGGAAAACGATGTGCCGGATAATGTCAGTATACCGGAAAACTGTCTGAGAACATCGCCGCTTGACTTGTGCGAACTCTCTGAGCTTGATGTAGTGCGTCATTTTACCGCGCTTTCAAGGAAAAACTATGGGGTTGATACAGGTTTTTATCCACTTGGTTCCTGCACAATGAAGTACAATCCAAAGGTATGTGAAAAAGCTGCGGGACTTGATGGTTTTGCTAATCTTCATCCGATGCTAACCGCGCTTCCCGATGGCGTTAAAATGACTCAGGGCAGCCTTGCCGTAATTTATGAGCTTGAAAATCTTCTGTGTAATATCACCGCAATGGACGCTTTCACGCTTACCCCGATGGCGGGAGCGCACGGTGAACTTACGGGAATGATGATAATCGCGGCCTATCACCGCAAAAAAGGCAATAACAAAACAGAAGTTCTTATCCCCGATGAAGCGCACGGCACAAACCCCTCAAGCGCGGCTGTGGCAGGGTACGATGTAAAGTCCATACCAACCGACCCGGCCACCGGACTTTTAGATATTGAAAAGCTGAAAGAGGCGGTAAACGAAAAAACAGCCGCCATAATGATGACAAACCCAAATACTTTGGGCCTGTTTAATCCGCAAATAAAAGAGATAGCGGCTCTGGCTCACTCATTTGACGCCCAGCTTTACTACGACGGCGCGAATCTCAACGCGATAATGGGAAAATTCCGCCCGGGCGACGGCGATTTTGATGTGGTGCATGTCAATCTACACAAAACCTTCGCCGCGCCTCACGGCGGCGGCGGGCCTGGGTCTGGGCCTGTTGGAGTCAAAAAGCATCTGGAACCGTTTTTGCCTGTCTCAAGAGTTGTTAAAAAAGCAAACGGCGAATTTTGCGTTTGTGATGATTATCCCGATTCGATAGGCAGAGTCGCTCCGTTTTTCGGCAATTTTCTGGTAAACTTAAAAGCATACGTCTATATTTTAATGATGGGCGGAGAGGGACTGAAAAAGGTGAGCGAACAGGCTGTGCTTAGCGCAAACTATATCATGCGCTCTCTTAAGGATCACTACGATGTCGCGTACCTTAAAACCTGTATGCATGAGTGCGTGCTTACAGCTAAAAGACAAATGGAAAATGGAGTAAGCGCTCTTGACATAGCAAAAGCTCTCATTGACAAAGGTTTTCATCCGCCAACCATCTACTTCCCTCTCATAGTAAAAGAAGCGATGATGATTGAGCCGACGGAAACCGAGAGCAAAGAGGCTATAGACGCGTTTATTGAGGCGATGGTGGAGATTGCGCGGGAAGCTGAGGACAATCCGGAGGCTCTGCGCAACGCGCCTGTAAGTACCCCGGTCGGCAGGCTTAATGAGACTAAGGCGGCTAAGGAGATGAATGTTGCGTGTTTGTAAAAAAATCTCAACTAAACCATTGCTTTCGAACTCAAAAAATATTATACTATATAGTAGGTCTTGAAAAATCCTAAAATGAGGAGCCAACTTATGCGTTTAAACAAACAGTCACTAATTCTTGCAACACTTGTTGTATCTATGTTCAGCATGTCGGTTTTCGCTCAGAAAATGATGGTACCCAGAAAAGATGGCACCAGTATCTACGCCAATGAGGTTAGAGAACCGTATGAGCAGCCTGTTACAAGGGTTGGACAAAATGACATGCTCACAATTCTTGAAACAAAGAGAAATCACTTCAGGGTGCGTACCCAGATGGGTGATGAGGGATTTGTTGAAAAGAAAGAGCTTAGGGATCCGCCCAAATCAAGCGCTTCCCAGCGAATGGTGTTTGAGGGCGCAGATGTTATAGGTTATTTGGACAACCCAACTCCGGTGTACATTATCGACATGGATGATCCAAACGCCGACCCTATAACTCTCGACCGCTCTTTCAAAGACGCGCTCAGAGAAAATGTTGATAAAGAAACTATGGAAAGATTAGCGAGATAACTAACTAATTGCTTAAAACAAAAGGATGAGCTCATTCAGAGTTCATCCTTTTGTTTTTTGAGGATAAAGTTAACGCAAAAGTGAGAACAATTTCTCCTTCCGCATTCTTGTCAGTTTCTTTATCTGTATCTCTCTTTTCAGCGCGGAGGATCTGTCTTCGAACATTTCAAAATGAACTAAGCCGACCGGTAAGCGGCCGCGGGTATATTTGGCGCCTTTACCGTTGTTGTGAGTTTTGATTCTCTCATTTAAATCTGTTGTCCAGCCGGTATACAGCGTATCATCCGCACAACGGACAATGTATACATAATGCTTCATTCGCCGATTATTCCAACCAGCACACGCTTACCGCGTATGCCCCGAAATCTTTTTAAAAAAGTTGTTCCCGGGCGTTTGTTCATTCGCTACCTTCATTTTGTGAAAAACAATAACCCCTCGCCTTCACGGCGGTTTGACTTTGACAATGATCCAACTCATCAGACAACGGGAGTTTGCTCCAGTTTTCCCTGTAACTCTGCCAAAAAGGCCTGATAAGGTATTTGGAGACGATTTTTTATTGCAGAGATACCATTTGACGCTGCGTGGACGTTATATTCCGACTGTAATATGTTTGATAATGTCATTAAATTAACATTATCTTCATCAACAATAAGCAGAGTCTTTTTATCCTTAATATCTTTCATAATGATTATCCTGAAAAACACTGAATTTTGCTATTGATGATATTAAGACAGGATGTCTAACCCACATTAGGGTTTTGGAGGCTCCCTATATTATATATAATATATCTTAAAATCATGGTAAAGTAAAATGTCCGCAATAAATTATTTGCAATTACCGTATTCACAGCTGTAATCGGGAAAACGCTTAAACACACGAAGGAGGTTTATCCGATGCGATCCATTCTCAAAAAACCGTTCCTGCCGTTGTCGGCGATCGTCGTTGTGGCAGCATGCGCCATTCTTCTAACGAACACAAAACCTTTTGCCGAACAGAAGCGCCCAGCGCGCGGTACGGTAACCTTCGGCAGCCAAAATCAGCCCGATATAAACATCCCGTCAGCCTTTGCGACGGTGTTTGCGGATGCCGCCGAAAAAGTGGTTCCAACGGTTGTATCTGTCATTCCCACAAAGATAGATACCGTAACCTTTTCAAACAACCCCTTCTATCAGTTTTTTAATGATCCGTTTTTTGGCGGAAACCCCTTTGAGGAGTTTTTTGGCGGGCCGCGACAGGAGCGCCGCGCCCCTCAGCAGCAGCAGCAGCCGCAAACGCGCCGCCGTCAGGGGATGGGCTCAGGCGTAATTGTGTCCAGGGAAGGGCATATCCTTACAAATTGTCATGTGGTATCGGGCGCCGATGAAATTGAGGTGAAAACAGCGGATGGCAGAAGCTTTGAAGCGTACGTTGTCGGTTCCGACTCGCTCTCAGACGTAGCTGTTATAAAAATTAAGGATAACGTAAAAAATCTTCCTGTGGCCTACCTTGGCGACAGCGACAAGCTTCGTCCCGGCGACTGGGCTTTAGCCATAGGCAACCCATTCAGCCTGACCTCTTCGGTGACTTTGGGTATTGTGTCGGCCACGGGCCGCGCGACCCCAAGCGGTAACGCCGCCTCCTTTCAAAACTTTATTCAAACCGACGCCGCCATTAACCCCGGCAACTCCGGCGGCGCTCTTGTCAATATCAGAGGTGAACTTGTCGGCATAAACACCATGATCTACACCCAGTCGGGCGGCAACATGGGGATAGGCTTCGCTATCCCGATCAACATGGCGCGCCGGATCATGGAAGATCTCATTTTTGACGGTAAAGTAAGCCGCGGATGGCTCGGCGTATCGATTCAGGAGCTTGACCAGTCAACCCGCGACGCGTTCGGCCTGAAACCTGAAACAAAAGGCGTACTTATCGGCGATGTTTTTAAAGACCAGCCCGCCGACAAAGCGGGAATCAAAAGAGGCGATGTCGTCACAAAAATTGACGGCAAGAACACAGAAACTATAAATCAGCTGCGCAATCAGGTGGCTGCTTTACATCCCGGAAAAACAGTGCCTGTCGAAGTTTTGCGCAATAACAAAAGGATGACGGTACAGGTTAAGATCACTGTAAGAGATGAGTCCGAAGCCGCCAAAATTTCCGCCAATCAAAACGCGGGCGCAGAGCAGTCGCAATCTTCCGACGCTGCCTCTCTTCTGGGAATGAAGATCGGACCGGTCACACAGGAACTGCGCGATCAGCTCAAGTTATCAAAAGGTCTTCAGGGAGTGGTGATTACAGAGGTTGCAAGATCAAGCCAGGCTGCCCAGGAGGGCCTGAGACCAAACGATATAATCCTTGAAGTAAATAGAAAGACTGTGCAGTCTGTCAAAGATTTCTCTCAGATCACAAAGGATGTTAAGGCTGACGATTCTACTCTTTTGCTGATACAGAGGGATGGAAATACTTTCTACAGGGCTTTTAAGATCAGGAAATAAAGCCGAGACAGAGCTTGTAAGGGCGGACAACTGAACCGCCTGCTTACTCATACGCATCTGTTAAACACGGATACCACATATCACCTGCGCCTCAATGCCAGTATACGGGCGGTCCTCGCGGCTGCCCTCGTATACCAAAAAACTTGACTCCCCAACGCCAAAAGACTTATCTTTATATATTATTGCGAAACATTACAGACATAACAAACCCACTCGGGAGGAAAAAACATGTTTAGAGCGTTGGTTTCGGGGGTATCTGTTTTCGCCCTTATCTTAATGGTTGGATGCGGCGGCGGAGTTAACGATCAAATGCTTGATGAGGCTCAGGCTACCATTGACGGCCTTAAATCGAAGGGGCTGCCTGACGACAAAATCTCAAGCGCCAGAGTTCATCTCTATCAGACAAGAGAACACCGCGGTAAAGGTAACGGAAAATTAGCCAAAACCTCCGCTGATTCCATGAAACACCATCTTGCGTTGGCCCAGAAGTTTTACGATGAGCAGGTCTCCACTCTTGGCCCCACAATCGAATCCGCCAAGTCACAAGCCATAAAGGCCAAAGAGGAGCTTACCGGGTATCAGATCAGAAAAATTGATTCAACTATCGCTGTTGTAGATTCTCTCAAGAAAATGGATTGGCTGCTGCAGTCTAACAATGTAGCGCAAAATCTTATCACACTTCTGCCCAACCTCAAAGAGGATGAAGTCAAGTCAAAGAATCTCAGACGCCTTGTTCCCGGCGAATGGGTTACAGAGACCAGAACAAGAAGCGAAGAGGTAAGGGAAGTCAACGCGATGGAGCGTAAAATTTTTACATTTTATAGAGATGGCAAGGTTTACCTTGTAGAGAGCAAAAAAGGTCAGAGCGGCCCATTCCTCAGAGAGGATTGGGAATTTCGTTCATGGGGAACCTACGATTTTAAAGGTGACACCGTGATGCTCTCCATCAACCGCTTCGCGGCAGTGCGTCAGGATTTCGAAAGAAAACACAGAGAAGGTCATTGGGTAAAGGAACCGCAGCCGCGTTACGATTCAACCATAACCGACGGCAGCCAGGATCGTTTTGTTACCTATGATGATCTCAAGTCAGATTTCAGACAGGTAAAAAGATTTTAGCTAGCTTGAGCGAACAGGGCAGTCGGCGCGGCTGCCCTGTATCTATTCGCACAATTTTCCACCCGCCCCTCACGCGGCTGCCGGAGCCTGTAAAATTTCTCTGTAAATTCATCTTTCAGTCAACCCCAAAACAAAAAATTAAGATATGATCGATTCTTTTTGTTGTATAATTAAGCGTTTCCTATTTCTGCACTCCGTGTTGATCAGCAAAATTACAGAAAATCACTTACACGCCCCATCTTTGTTTTAAATTATTTTTAAGCAAATGCTTACCGGTATCATTCAATACATTTTTGCGGCAATACTCGGAACATATGCCTTTGTGACAATTGCGTTTATTGCGGCGCTATTCAAAAAAGAGCGCGCGTCGTCACACACATATACGTGCGGAGAGCTGCCGGGGGTTTCTATCGTTATCCCTTTCAGAAACGAGGAACATAATCTCAAGGCGCTGCTGAGCTCTATTGAAAATCAAAGTTACAGCGGCGCCTTTGAAGTGATTTTTGTCAATGATAGATCCGATGACAAAGGACCGGAGATTATCAAAGAGTACTCTAAAAGCAAGCAGTCTGAAAAATTCTCCGTCAAACTTATTGACTTAGAAAAACCCGATAATAAGCTGACAAGCAAGCAGCAGGCTTTGGATATTGGCATATCATACGCCGCTTATCCGCTTGTCGCATTCACGGATGCGGATATGATACTTAAACAGCAGTGGTTAGAATCGCTTACGAAAAATCAACTGTCCAGCGGTGCGGATCTTATCTTCGGCCATACCGCAGTAAGAGCTCAGGCAAAAGGAGCGCTTGCAAAACTTGAATCTTTTCAGCTCGCGTTTCTCTTCAGTTATGCCTGCGGATTTTCAAAACTCAATCTTATGGGTTCCTGCATGGGAAATAATCTGCTTGTCACCAAAAAAAGCTACCTGAAGTGCGGCGGACAAAGAGCTGTCGGATATAATATTGTCGAAGACAGGGCGCTTATGGGACTGATGAGGAAAAATGGTTTTAAAACAAAAGCGGCTGAAACCTTCTGTGTAACGGCCATTACCCACCCATCAACTTCACTTTTCCAATTCTGGCAGCAGATGCGCAGATGGGCTGCCGGTGGTTTACGCTTAGGAGAAGGGCTGTTTGCCGCCGGATTACTATTAGCAACTCAAAATTTTTTATTAATCTTGTCAACTACAGGGCTGATGCCTCCGCTGATTACCATTTTGACCTATGTTAATTTTTTCCTGACCTGGATTTTTTTAACAATAGCTTTTAAAAAAAACGGATCAACTTCCTCGCCGCTCTACTACCCGATTTATTTTATTTTTTTGAATATTATGGCAATTGTTTTTGCCCTGTCATTAATAATCAAACCAAGAATTATTTGGAAGGGCAGAAAGGTATAATTAAGGATAGGCTGGAAGATACGGAAAAATACAGGAAGATATAATAAGCGGAAATATGCGAATGGTAAAAAATATTCGTACTGATAACCACAACCAAAAAATGGAGCGGAACGATTACCAATCGTTCCCTACGCGGATGATAAAAACATACATGCCGGTAATCACAATCAAAAAATGAAAAAACCACTTCTCCTTCATTACTATATAACAAACCGTTGCAACGCGAGATGCAGCTTCTGCTCGATCTGGCAGGAGAAGCCGAAAGTTGACGCAGATTTAAAAGACGTGCTTGACAACTTGCGTCAGGGGCGTCAAGCCGGATGCAGGTTTGTTGATTTTACAGGTGGGGAACCGCTTCTTCATCCCCAGCTTCCAGAATTTTTAGCTGCCGCTAAAAAACTTGGATACATTACATCCGTTACCACAAACTGTCTGCTTTTTACAGAGCGCGCAAAAGAGATTGCGGGCCTTGTCGACCTTCTTCATTTCAGCATAGACGCGGACTCGGCGCAGCTGCATGACAAAATCAGGGGCTGCCGCTCTTACCAGCACGTTCTTGACAGTATAAAAACCGCTCTTGAAAACAAACTCTATCCTGATCTTCTCTACACTTACACTCAAGAAAACATAGACGCCATTGAGGGAGTTTGGGAGCTTGCCCAAAAAAGCAAACTTATTCTTATTTTAGATCCGGTATTTGAGGTTTGCGGTCATGACAGACTGCATCCCGATATACACAAAAAGGCTTTTGACTTTTCTAAAAGAAAAGGAGTATATCTCAATACAGCGCATCTGATTCTGCGTGATAGAGGCGGCAATCAAATACGTGATCCGCTATGCCGGGCGGTCAGCTCCACAGTGGTGATACTCCCCGACAACAAACTCGCGCTCCCCTGTTTCCACCGCCGCTGCAATACCCCGGCGGTCAACGGGAATCTTAAAGAACTCCTGCGCTCAAAAGACCGTGTTGAAGCGGTAGACAGAGAGGGCAAATACTCATTTTGCCAGGGGTGCCACATCAACTGCTACTTTGACCCGACGTATCAATTCGCGGGAGGATGTTTTATGATAGAATCTATGAAAAGCAAGCTGAAATACGCGTTTACAAAGTATTTGATATACAGAAGAAAGTTGCCGGGAAAATAGTCACCTAATTGTCAATTTTTAAAAACAAAAAGCAAAATAACAAATTGGTTTAAGCTGACAACTGAAAAATATAAACTCCCAAATCCCCAAGCAGCCGTATACTCACAAACAAAAAAGGCTGCCCGCCAAGACAGCCCTTTTTGCAGCGGTGCGCGCATAACGTCCCTGTACGCGCGCCCCGGCTGTATGCGTTAATCTATGGTTATCCTCTGAGTAACTGGAGTACGCTCTGCGGAGCCTGGTTGGCTTGCGCAAGCATCGCCTGAGAGGCCTGCTGGAGAATGGAGTTTTTCGTGTGCTCCATGATCTCTTTGGCCATGTCAACATCTCTGATGCGGCTTTCGGAGGCTTGCAGGTTCTCCGCGGCTGTATCGAGGTTTTTGATTGTGTGCTCAAGGCGGTTTTGCATCGCTCCCAGAGAAGCTCTCTGGTGAGAGACTTTTTGCAGGGCGTTGTTTACGGTCTCTATAGCTACGGCCGCGCCCCACTTTGAGGAGATGTCAACCTTATCTATACCGAGAGCCTTGCACCTCATGTCGCCCATTGATACCCAGGCAGTCTGACCGCTGTTTGCTCCCACCTGCGCCATAACAGAATCGTTAATGCTGTTTGCCGCGGGTGTGTAGGATGAGAACACAAATGTCAAGCTTTCACCCACATTTGTCTCAAAGTAGCTTGCGGCTAAAGTGTTGCTGTAATTTGCCGAAAACTGCATCGAGGTTCCGCCGTGAGAAAGTGTGACGCTGCCCGCAAAAAATGTGTCGGATGTAGTCATAACTGTTCCAGCCATAAGGGTAGTGCCGGCAGCCACATTGGAACCGGCGGCTATTGTACTGTCTTTGGCGATTGTATAATTGGTAACGTTACCAACGCCTGCGGTAGCGGTAGCAATATCCTGCACTAATTTGATAGACCCGCTTGTTACAGTAATTTTGCCTGTCGCGACGCCTACAGAGTTTAAGTTTTCCGAGTGCGTCAGTACAGTACCGTCATTGAGAGTGATACTTTTACCAGGAGCCAATATGGAATCGCCGACTTTGAGAATTTCGTTAACCGAATCCCATGTTACCTCAAGATTCTTACCGTTGACTTCTAATATGATCAGCTCACCGCACGCAATAGTGACATCACTGCCTCTTGCAAGAACGCTGCCCGCTTTAAGATTTGTAATATTAGCGGTAGTCAAACTTCGGCTGTTCCCGACCGTGACATTGACGTTAAACGCTCCGGCAGTGGTTATCACGTAGTTAGAGGCTTGTATCAAAGTCGTACTGCCGGGATTTTTCAGCAGAGTGGATTCAACATTCAGTTCACTTTGCGGAGCTATGTGATAAGCGGAAGCGTTTATCCCCAAAGTAACCGCGCCCCCCAGTTCAAGCATACCGCTCACTACAGTGACTTTGCCTCCGCCCTCGTTTTTCAGAACTGTGCCGTCATCAAGAGTGATGCTTCTGCCAACCTCAACCGTCTTAAGAACAGCGCCCGCGCTTCCAAGCACTTCAAGTTTCCCTTCATTGGTATACCTGATAGCGGTGGCTCCGGTTGAAACGCTGTTCAAAACAACTTCCCGATTAGTTCTGATTGTTATGGAACTGCCTGAAGCAAGAGCGCTTGACGCACCTATCGCTGTGATTTCAGTGTGATCGGTATAAGCGGAAAGGATAAGTACCCCTACAGTTACAGTAGTGATGTTTCCGGCAGCATCCACGGCGCTTCTGCCCACACTGGTAAACGTGATATGCGCAGGAGCAGCCTCGCCAATCGAATAATCTCCCGATGCCGACGCAGGCGGTGGTGTACCGGTAGGCACGCTGAATATTATCTCCTGACCGCTGCCGGAGATAATAGTACCGGCCTTCAGTGTATTGGCTTCCACTTTGGTATCCACACTAAGCTCAACAAAACTATAATCTTTACCATCCGGCGCAATAAGCTTGAAATCATTGGCATTGTAAACATTTACGCCATTATCTTTCGTCTGGTTTACTTTGACGACCATATAAGCTCCGTCAAATTTCCAGGAATTGTCGGCTTTTATACTCTCCGACAACGCTTTTATGTCTTCAGAGTCTACTACCACACCGGAGTTATTGTTCAAACGGAAAGTTCCTTTAATCTCTTCGGCGATACCCCTGGCGCTTCCCTCAAGAAGTTTACGGGTGTTAAACTCGGTGGAGTTTGCTATTCGGTCAACTTCAGATTTAAGCTGCTTGATTTCAGACTGAAGCTCAAACCTGTCCGCGTCGGTGTTGGTGTCGTTAGCGGCCTGCACCGAAAGTTCGCGCATTCTCTGCAAAATCGCGTGAGTCTCCGCCAGCGCGCCTTCAGCGGTTTGGATCAGAGAGATAGTATCCTGTGAGTTACGTGAAGCCTGGTTAAGCCCGCGGATCTGGCCTCTCATCTTCTCCGAAATAGCAAGGCCGGCGGCATCATCGCCCGCGCGGTTGATCCGAAGACCGCTCGAGAGCTTCTCCATAGACTTGGCGCCGTCGGTACTACTTATACCGAGCTGCCTGTGAGTGTTGATGGCCATCATGTTGTGATTGATACGCATACAGCTTCCTCCATGAGGTGGATTTAATGTTATAACAGGCAGCGTCCATGCCGCCCTCTTTAGTTAGGTCTATATTCAAATATCTTTTTGCCAGGCAGTTACTCTCACCTGATATCAGGCTGCTGCTTACATGACTTATAAGCCTTATCACCCGTCGCTCACACGCTTATCAGACGCAGCTTAACTGCCGCTCAACCTTTAACGGCATGACACACCATTATTTATGTGTCTATCTTTCATTTATCCGTTTTAGCTCTGCGGCAGAAACTTATGCAAAGGGTATGCCAAATATATTTTTGTTTGCATTCGAGTTTTCAACATATTGATTTTAAATGAATTATAAAGATCGAGTTGAGAATTAAAAGTGTATTCGGCCTATAAAAAAGCTAACCAAAGAGGAAGCTATTTCAAGGCATACGGCAAAGTTTTCCGCATAGGAACGCGAACCACGAAACAAATGCAGAAATAAAAAATTGAGATATGACAGAATTTTTGTTATATTATCAAGTGTTTTTTATTTCTGCATTTACACATTCTATTTCTGTATTGATCAACAAAACCGCTCCTTTTATCTTTAACTCTGCGTTGATCCGGCAGCGCCTATTATATTATATAGAATGAATCAGATACATGAAAAAGACTGGGCTGCCGATGACTACTGGGGAGGGCATAGCGGAATGTGCAGCAATCTTTATATTGATAAACCCCAGCTTGAGGAGAAAGAAGATACAAAAGAAGTGCGCCAACCAGACGCCAAACAATAAAATGATGGTTAGGAAAAAAAATCTTGATAGAATCAAGACCATAATGTAATTTATTCTCTACGCTAGTTTGGTTTACAATCAAAAATCGCGTAAAACTTGGTGTGTTGCAGAGATGACATATATCTTAGCGCGCCACTAATCACTGCTAAAAAAAGCACCATTAGCTCAGTTGGTAGAGCAATTGACTCTTAATCAATGGGTCTCAGGTTCGAGTCCTGAATGGTGTACTTGTATAAACCCTTGTAAGGCAACATCTTATGAGGGTTTTTTATTTAGGGTCAAATTGACAAAAAATATCTTAGGTGCTACAATTAGTGCTACATTTTGCTACGCGCGTCCGGTCATAGTGTTCTATGAGGTGCGTGTTGTCTGGGTCATAGTCGGTGATCATATCCATGCCTGACCAACCAGCTGCGGATACTATCCGCCAGTCTTCTATTCCCTGAGAGCGCATCCACGCCACCGCATGATGACGGAGGTCGTAAAACTGTATGTCTGACACCCCTGCATTAATCCAGATGGAATCCCACACGAAGCGGTAATATTCCCCCTTACCAACCATGCCGCTGCCGTCCGGTCGCGGGAACAAGAATCCTTTTTGCAAAGAATTATACCATTCCCGCTGATGCGGCCATACTACCGGCCGGGCAAGTTTCCCAGTTCGGCGGTAAGTTTTTGCTGGTTCATAAATAACTTGTGGCTTTCCATGTGTGTTTATTTTTTGATGTTTTTCCACTGTTAAAATAAACTGGTCGGATGAGCGAATGGGATTACATCGCGCGAAATCAAACGCGGGGTAAAACCAAGGGAATAGTCGTTTACAGGACTCCTCCAAAGCAAGCATTTCCCACGGCTCTATTGCGCGGCGGCGAATAACCCTTTTTCCAATGGTAATATCTGGAAATAAGTCAACCGTGTCCTCCAGCTTTAGTATAACGCATATAGGCTTGTATTGTTGCCTTTGACAGACTCCTGCCAGTGTCGCAAAGTTTTAACTTGCCTTTGACGCTCCTGTAAACCATAACATTGCGTTTTTCTTGGACGCTAACCCACTCCTTGAATTTACCTTTGAATTCCGATAGTCTGACGGCTCCAAGTTCAAGGTGGCTTAGGCTAAACGGTGTACACAAAAAGGGGCAAACATCCATCCTACTTTAAACATAAACAAAAACCACCTTATGTTTATTTTGATTTTTTCCATTTTGCCATTTTTTTCATTTTGCCACATTTTTGTGAGGAAATGGCCACTGTTCGGTCTGCATATGTCGGGCTCTGAACTTTTTGACCGGCCTCCCCCTGTCATAAACATTTGAAAATTTTTGCTTTGATATTGCACATATATCACTATTCTTATTTTTATATATGTGGAGGTAGTTCGGCTTGGATGTCAACAAGTGGATTTATTAGAAACCTTGCACATTTTTTGCGTTCAACTTGACTTTAAGTGACTTTTTATTGTATATTATGTGAGTATTGGCGGCTTTTAACGGTGGCAGTAATACCTTTTTCTTATCATTTGTCAATAATTCCATCTGATATGATCTATAGTTATCAATTAAGTACACTGATCTCTTAAATATAAATTAGGGGGCTCTATGGTAAACGTTTGTGTAAACAACAAAGCTGATCTGCGTAGCGTAAGGTCAGAAAGTGATTTTGTCGCTTACTATACGGCAAATAGTATTGAAAATGGAGATATTAGCGGTAAAATTAGGCTCCTCGAAAAAGACATGGGTATACTGGCCTCAAGGTGTGAGGGCGAAGAGACCCCTGCCGAGGAACTTGCCGGCCTTGAAGAGTATGCCCTGTCAGGACTTTGGAGGGCTTCTTAATAATGTCGGATACGATTACTGACTACAGAGCCAAGTACCTCAAATTAAGCGAACAAACCCCTAAAGATCCAAAGCTTGCCGCCAATATAGTAGGCGAGGTAGTAAAACATATAATCAATTGGTCTCAGGTTCGAGTCCTGAATGGTGTACTTATATTAACCCTTATAAGGCAACAGCTTATGAGGGTTTTTTATTTGAGGTCAATTTAACAGAAGTTTCTTTGAGTAAATCGGATATAGTATGGCACAAGCGGCAGTGTAATAATATTCGATTTCCAAAATGTCAAACTCATACATGATATAATCTATTGCGGTGCATGCCGGCATATACTATATTAAGTATCTATTATATCATATTATTACTGATAGAAAACACAGGAGGAAATATGGGCAGAGGGGATAAACGCACCCGCAAAGGTAAAATTTTCCGCGGAAGTCATGGAAAAGCCAGGCCTAGAAAAGATAAAAAGGGTGTTGTTAGCGGTTAGTGATTAGTGGTTAGTTAAAATAAGTTTACATGATGATTTTTTTCTTGTTTTTTAACTAACCACCGTTCACTAGTCACTATTTATTTTTAGAAGCGGGCCCATAACTCAGTCGGTTAGAGTAGCGGACTCATAATCCGTTAGTCCCAGGTTCGAGCCCTGGTGGGCCCATTATTTTAGGAAGGGCAGGCAAATCCGCCCTTACACAGGAGGAACCATTGTTACCTCAAAATTATGCTGGTTGTTCAAAATTTCGATTTTAAGGCCCTATTGATACTGAGCACTTCCTGATAATAGAGGGAGTGCTTTTTTTTTGACTGCAAAATTACAAATTTATACATCACGATTCCGGAGGCGAGCAGATGATTCAAGATTTAGAAAACCTGATAAAACTTCAAGAAATAGACCTCAGAATCAAGGAACAGGAGATAGCAAAGGAGCAGTACCCTGCCACGGTTTTGGATTTGGAGAAACAGATAAAAAAAACGGAGAGTATTCGCGCAGCCGTTCAAAACAAACTTGATCAACTTACAAACGGCATCAAAGATATTGACGACCAGACCGCTAAAGCGCGTGACAGCCTGTCTAAAAGTCAGGAACGGCTCAACACTATAAAAACCAACCGTGAGTACGATGCCGTTCATAAGGAAATTGAAGCGCAAAAAAGTTTGCTTGGCAGTTCCGAAGGCAGGAAAAAGAGTCTTGAGTCTGATATAGAAAAACAAAAAAACGTACTTGAAGAAGCGAAAAATATATTTACAAAAACAAAAGAGGAACTTCAGCCCCAGATTGACGAACTTAACGCGAAAATCGGCTCTATAGACTCAAATATCGCGCAGATTACAAGAGAGAGAGAGCTGGTGAGCCCTCTTGTGAGTAAGCATACTCAGCGCACTTATGATTCCATCCGCAGCAAACGTAAAAACGGCCGTGTTGTCAGCCTTGTCAACAGTTCAAAAATATGCAGCGTCTGCTCTGTAATTCTGCGCCCCCAGCTCCTTAACGAAGTGCGCAGAGGCAGCAAGATAATACTGTGTGAAACCTGTGGTTCCATGTTGATTTGGGATGAACAGCATGGATGAGAGTTCTGAACTCAGTTTTAAGAACTTAGAGTTGAGAAATACAGATTAGTAGGAATACATATTATAATGGTAACTTTTACAAGATTCCTTAGACTTCTCTGAGCTCTGAGTTCTAAAATAAAATTATGAATAATTTTAAACTATACCGCAGGATGCTTACCTATCTCTGGCCTTACCGCTTTCTTATTGGCGCGTCCATGCTGCTTGCTGTTTTCGCTGTTTTTTTTGAGGGGTTATCGCTTTGGTTTAGTGCGACTCTTGTACAGACCATTTTTAATCCTTCTGATCTGGAAATAACAAAACCAGAGCTAAGCATCGCGAATATTAACGAATACCTCAAATACCAGACTTCGCAATTTGTTGACATAAACGATCCCCTGAGTTCTCTGAAAACAGTTTGCCTGCTAATGTCGTTTGCTTTTCTTTTTAAGAATTTCTCACTGTATCTTAAAGGGGTGATACTCTCAAGAATCAATCTTTCCGTAGTGCGTGATATGCGCAATGGGCTTTTCGGGCACTCGCTCCTGCTTCCGATCTCATATTATGACCACACAAAGTCAGGAAATGTAATCTCCCTGATTCTTAATGATGTGTCAAGCATAAATTCTTCCATGACCAGCACCTTTGAAAAAATATTTACGGAGCCTCTGAGGGTTCTGTTTTTTGTCACCATGCTTTTCATAATTAACTACAAATTTACTCTTGTAGTATTAATAATATTCCCGATACTCGGATATATGATAAACATTATAGGCCGTACCGTGCGGCGCAGGAGTAAACGCGCCCTTGAGCAGGCCGCGACCCTTATATCCGCTCTGCACGAAAGTATCAACGGTGTAAGAGTAGTGAAGATGTTCGGGATGCACAAAACGGAGACAAAAAAGTTTGAGGGCGCAAACGACAATTTTACCAACTGCTCTTTCAGATCAAGCTACATTGGGGCGCTTTCAAGCCCTATTACAGAGGTAATGGGTGTTACGCTGGCTGTCATTCTGCTGCTTTACGGCGGATCTCATGTACTTGCCGGGGGAGGATTTGGGGCTGAGGACTTTACCCGCTTTCTGGTGTTTTTGTTTTCAACCTTTACCCCTTTAAAAGAGTTAGGTAAAATTAACACCGTATTGCAAACCGGTTTTGCTGCTGCTGACAGGGTATTTAAAGCGCTTGATTTAAAAACTGAGATCAAACTTGAAGAGCGCGAACCGGCGGATGTAACGTTTAAAAAGAGCGTAGTTTTTTCAAATGTTAATTTCACCTACCCTCAATGCTCAGATGAGGTTCTTAAGGAGATGAGCTTTGAGATAAAAAAGGGAAGTATAGTGGCGCTTGTCGGATCAAGCGGAAGCGGCAAAAGTACAACACTTGACATACTCCCACGTTTTTATGACATAACAGGCGGTTCAATAAGCATAGATGGCGATGATATAAAAGAGATGAATATACTTTCTTTAAGAAAATTGTTCGGAATTGTTTCTCAGGAAACATTTTTATTTAATGATACAATTTTTTACAACATCGCTTACGGACAACCGGAAGCGTCTCGCGAAGCGGTTATAGCAGCCGCAAAAGCTGCAAATGCCTGGGAATATATAAAAAACCTCCCCAAGGGTCTTGACACTATTGTAGGAGAACGTGGAGTTATGCTTTCCGGCGGACAGCGCCAGCGCTTATCAATTGCCCGCGCGCTCTTACTTAACCCGCCAATTTTAATACTTGATGAAGCCACATCAAGTCTTGATACCGAATCTGAGCGTTTAGTTCAGGCTGCCATAAATAACGTCATGGAAAACCGCACTGTTCTGGTTGTTGCCCACAGACTCTCCACCATACAGCACGCGGATCTGATTTTAGTGCTCGAAAACGGCCGGATTGTCGAACGGGGAACTCATGAAGAACTCCTGTCAAACAAGAGCCGGTACAAGTATTTTCATGATATACAGTTTGCCGCCGCGGAAGCGTAAGTAAACTAGAATGTAGAATATACAAATAGATTAAAACATTTTTATAGTCTCTTCCTGTTCTTATTTTTATTTGTACATTCTACATTGTAATTTAAAAAAGCACTCCGACTCTGCCTGAATAGCCGATAGGATATTTGCCGTTAATCTGTGAAAACAGCCCAAAGAATCTGGTTTGCAGGTTAAGCTGAAACGAAGAGGTGCGAAACAGATAAACCCCGGCGCTTGCGCTAAGTGTCACCCCCGCATTGGTTTTGCCTTCCCCCCTGGCAGCGGCTAAACCTAAACCTGCTCCGAAATATGGTGAGTTCCGCGCATCACTTGTAAACATATCGGTTCCCAGCTCAACAGCGGCTATAACCACTGAGCTTAAGTCTGTTGTCAATTCACCGGTAAGTCTGCCGCTTACATATGGATTGACAGTCATAACATAACCGTAGCACAGGTTGTATGGCCTTTTGTCATAGCTGAGGTTAAAGAATCCGGCAGTTCCAAACGCTGCGGTTACAAATACTCTTCTGTCAGTTATTTTACCGGTGCTGCCGCTGCTGTCCTTATCCTCCCCGCTTTGCTCCTGTGTAATCAGCGTATCGGGTTCGGAGTTTTCCAGGATGTTATTCTCTGTAAATGCTTCTGAAGGCGCGGTATCTGTAACTGCAGTATTTTCTTCAACATTCGGGAGCGGTTGCAATGAGTCGTCTGAAAACTCATACATATCATCATAATCAAACTCTTCAAACTCAAACGCCATAACTCCAAGATTGACGGCTGCCAAAACAGCCATTGTCATTATAAACACTCTCATATAAGCTTCCTCCCCTTTATTGCAGCAGTAATTAGTACTTTCATTTCGCAACATCCGCGCCACTGCTCCACAATCTTTTGGTATAAAAATTGATCTTTTACCACAACGCGTTGTCATTCATATTTAAACACTTAAAAAGGACAAAATGCTACTCATTGTAACTTGCGAAAACACACACTGCGAGGATTATAATTAAAAAATGCTGTCACTTATGGCGATTCTTCCCATAGCGGTCATAGCGGTTTTCATGGTCATTTTTATGTGGCCTTCGAGCCGCACCATGCCTCTTGCCGCCCTAAGCGCGGGAGCGATCGCTTATTTTTTCTGGCAGATGCCTCCCTTATGGATATTGGCGGCTGCTATAGGCGGCGTTATTAATGCCATTGACATTTTAATAATTGTCTTTGGGGCAATACTTATCCTGCAAATAATGAAGAAGAGCGGCGGCATTCACGGAATCTCCCACTCCATGACTCAGATAAGTACAGACCGCAGGGTTCAGCTTTTAGTTATTGCATGGCTCATGGGTGCTTTTTTTGAGGGAGCGGCAGGGTTCGGGACTCCGGCGGCTGTAGGAGCGCCTCTTCTTGTCGGACTTGGTTTCCCGCCCCTTATCGCTGCTATAACCACTATTATGGCTAACAGCTCACCGGTAAGTTTCGGCGCTGTAGGCGTACCGATATGGGGAGGATTCGCCGCGCTTGAAGATTTTGCGTACTGCTCCGTTCAAACTGCTATGGGAGAGATTGCTTTCAGTGAATTCCTTATGAATATCGGAATCCTGACCGCGGGGCTGCATTTAATTGTGGGAACATTCATACCCCTTGTTACAGTAATTATTCTAACACGCATGAGTAAGAAATCGTTTAGAGACGGCCTTAAAATCTGGCCGCTTGCGTTATTCGCCGGCCTTGTCTTTACACTTCCGCAGTTCATTATCGCGATGTTCTTAGGCCCGGAACTGCCCGCACTGCTCGGGTCACTGACAGGGCTTCTTATTTTTATTCCTGCTGTAAAGAGAGGATTTTTAGTTCCAAAAGAGAAGTGGGATCTGCCGCCGCGCAGCGAGTGGAAAAAAAGCTGGGAAGGAAGTATAAAAGCGGGGGGCGGAGAACCGGACGCAGACAGTAAAATAGTAGGCCCTGCCTTAGCATGGGCGCCTTATATTCTGTTAGGGATTATACTTCTTGTAACCCGTCTGCCTTTTCTGGGCATTGCACCCGCACTTAAATCATTCAGCATGGGATGGGAAAATATTCTAGGTACAAATATAACCCGCACAATATACCCGCTTTACAATCCAGGCATCTTCCCATTTCTGCTGATAGCGCTTATTATTCCACTCATACACCGGACGCCGTACCGTGAGCTTCTTGCATCAGTAAAAGAAACTTTTTCTATGATTAGACCAGCCGCTGTAGCGTTATCATTTACACTTGCTATGGTATACATAATGATGAATTCCGGTGAAGCCGCTCAAACCGACTCCATGCTCATAGTACTGGCAAACACTGCTGCCCAGTATGCGGGCTCAGTGTGGTATATTACCGCGCCTTTTATCGGGATGCTTGGAGCCTTTATATCAGGCAGCTGCACCGTCTCAAATATCATGTTCGGCGTCCTGCAGTTCTCAACCGCTGTCAAATCCGGAAGCTTTATAAATCTGACGCTGGCGCTGCAGACTGTCGGGGGCGCAGTCGGCAACGTGATAGCCATACATACAGTAATGGCGGCGCTCACCACTGTTGGATTGACAGGCAAGGAAGGTATAGCTATCAGGGAGAATTTACCAATATGTATAGTGTACTGTTTACTGTGCGGCATAGCCGCATGGATATTGGTCCTTGTGTTTCCGCCAAATATTTTTGGGTGGTTCAGATAAGGTATCTAATCCTTTCTTGGATACATTGTCAGCATTCGTAAAACCTTTGAACTCAAAAAACCGGAATTTGAAATGCTGCAACAGAAAACAAAGGTTTTATTTATGGGAAAAAAAGCAGCTCGAACAAAAGAAAAAGGGCAGACAGATTCCTACCTGTTCATGGTTCAATTCGCGGTATTTCTCTTATAACCCTCTTACAAAAAGTACCAATTTTATAAGAGCAAAATACTTGAAATCAGTGTAATTTGCGGCATTTCTCTTATAATTCTCTTATAATTCTCTTATAAAAGTACCCATTCTGGAAGAGCATCTGTTCCTTTGTTAGCAATTTTACCATTTTTACGCAACTCGGATATCAAGTTTGTGATTTTATTCTTTTTCTGATCATCATTATAAATATCAGGCAGCTTCTCCCACAAAAGCTCATCAATGTCTTTTCTGGATAAACAGCCATGATGCTTAATAGATTCTATGATTATATCGAGATAATATTGTTTATTGAGTCCTTTATTTTTTGTGTAAGCAGCCTTTTGTCCCGTTGTCTGCGAAATTTTTACGCCAATAAAGTAGTTCGGCTTGCGTCCTTCAATAAACTTTCTTTTTCTTAATTCAGATACCGCATGATCCGTTATTTCCAAATGCTTTTGAACCCTGTCCAAAAGAGTTACTTCCTGCAAAGTCAGATTATCTTTTTGAATAAGCAGCTTAGAGTAGTTTTCATCTATAGAATGACCATAAATTTCCAATATAACCTTATAAGGCTGAGACAGATCATAATCAGGCATTGGAAAAAACCGTTTCATCTGCGACACACAAAGCGAATGAATACCGTAACCCAAACGGTCTATCATTCCCAAATTCACCATAGCTGTCGCAAGCCACAAGTTACGGTATTTTGCCGGAGTTCTGTTACCAAATGAATAATCATCGGGCTTGCCCTCAAAGAAACTGCCCGCATTCTCAAATATAAGTTTTTCAGTTTGTTCCGTAACAAGAATACGGCTGTTCAAATCATAATCCTGATGAGCAATACAGTTGTGCAGCGCTTCCAATATGCTTCGCGTGTCATACTTGTCAACTGTAGTGGACAACAGCTCATTATCAGGGAAAAACTTATATTTGATATTGCGTATACGCTGCATTAATTTAGTTGTAGCGAGTAAAAACGGCGTAGCGAAATGTTCATAAGATTTTTCTTCGGTGTCTAATTTCCAAGTAATTTCCGCTACCGAAGGCAGCAGATAGTGCGTTGACTCCTCTTTACCGAGTAATAAAATCGCGGTGCGGGTTATTTTTCTGTTTATTGTAATTTTTGCCTTGTCTAAAAACTGCAAATCATCCCAGTCATCAATTTGAGAGTAAAAGGGTTTAGCGGTATTCAATTCTTTATACTTTTTTCGGGCAACAGCAATCGCTTCAGGGTCTAAATCAGCAAGAGCGGCGTCAGCAACGATTTTTGCGCTCCAATCTTCCTGCGAATTGTAAATCAAACGCATAAGTTCCGGAAAATTGCGCAAATCCGTTTTGTTACCGCCAACTCGAATATACATTTTTTTCTGAAAACTAACAGGTTCACCTTTGGCGGCAGGGATACGTAACATTACAATATGCTTTTCCTGATAGTCAAATTCAAAAATCTCAAAATTAATCTTAGGTGTCAAATTTAACCGTAAAAACAGCTCTAATTCCTGATTGCCATGTTTGGCGCGGATAAAATTGAAATTTGTTCCTTTGATTGCGTGCGTGCCATCCACCACACCCCAAATCAAATAGCCAAAAGGCTTGTTTGCGACTGTCGCTCCGTTGCTAATAGCAGAGATGTATTCGCCTATCTGTTCATCGGTAAGACACCCTTTTCCCTTTTTAAACTCAATCCATTCTGTTTCAGAAGGGGAAGAGGTCAATTCTTCCAATAAACAGTTTAATTCTGTATTTGTCATTCACTCAATTCTTTCGCAGTTTTTCTTGTTATATTTTATTGATCAATATAAATTCGGTACTCATTCTTCCATCATTATTAAATCATGATGAATCCTTACTCGAAACTAATACCTTGCAAATGAAACAAATGGCAAAAAAACAGATGATAACAACGGAAAAAACATTTACAGAGCACTTGAAAACAACCCTTGCTTATTTTTAGAAGCTGACTTAAAGAACAAATTTCCCGTTAATTTCATTTTTCAAATCATCCAAAAATTCTGAACACGGTTCAACTCCCGTAATAAGTAAATGATCACGAGCACGGGTACAAGCTACGTAAAGTAAATGACGCTCGGTATTATAAATTTCTTCCAAATCCGCATCATCGCCAACGCTTTCTATCCTTTGCTGCAATGGAACAATCTCATCATCGCATGCAATTACAGCTACGCCTTTGAACTCAAGCCCTTTTGCCAAATGCATTGTACCGATTGATATTTTTTCCTGAACAAGTTCTACAACGTTGGTAAGGTTATTTACTGATTGTCCAGCCTTTTCCACGGCTTGTTTTGCACGGTCAAGTTCCGCTTCAGAGCGAACAAAAACAGCTAATTCATGCGGCGATAAATTTTCGTTTATTCTCTCCTGCAGCCAATCTGCTACATTGTCAATTTCCGCGTCAATTGAAGGCAGGACAGTAACTTCCGGTTTTGGGCCGTTAAAAACCGATACTACTCCTTTTCGTTCTTCTGTGTTGCCATCGACATCCGAGATTTCGGGGCCTAAAAGCTTATCCGCAAAACTTCTGATTTGATGCGATGTACGGTAGTTGACTTTAAGCGTCTTTGAACGTCCGCGAATATCTACCCCAAGCGATTTCCATGAGAACGGCTGCTGAAAAATTCGCTGCCCGAGATCACCCGCAAAGAAAAGGGCATTGGGGCGCTTTGCCGCAGCTAAGGCAAGAAAACGCAATTGAGGAATATCAATATCCTGAGATTCATCGACAATTATAAAATCATAAACAGGATTCTTTTTTGCACTCAAAATATTTCCAAGTTTAACAAACATCTCAGATTGCGTAACCCAGGTTTTCTCTTTCAGTTTCTTTCTAACATTTTCAAAAATATCCCAAAGAATTTTCCGCCGGTTTTCCGGTAATCTGGTTTTTCTGCCAAGTCTGGCAACATCGCGGTACTCTTCCCATGTATTTAACTGCCATGCATCAACAACCTGAGTCCATTCTGAAAACAGAAAACGTTTTTTTAAGCCATGTCCGGGATTTTCCTGCGCGGCATCCTCAATTAACTTACGTAAGTCTGAATCTTTTGGGATGATACATTTGCCAACATTCG
Organism: Chitinispirillales bacterium; assembly: GCA_031254105.1. GTDB lineage: Bacteria > Fibrobacterota > Chitinivibrionia > Chitinivibrionales > Chitinispirillaceae > WRCH01. Next base: position 55,911 of record JAIRVB010000024.1, on the reverse strand, counting down.
ATTTGTAAAGACGCATTCCGAGTTCATAGATAGGATCAATTTCGAGACGTTCTGCAATTCGCGGTGAATGTTTTAATAAAACTTTAAGCTTGTTGCGGAGCGCATTTGCGAGCGGCTCAGAAAAAGTGGTTAGTAAAACCCGTGTATCGTGATATTTTTTCGCAAGATAAACAGCGCGGTGAAGCGCTACAATCGTTTTGCCGGTACCGGCAGATCCGGAAACTCTCGCAGCGCCATTGAACTCTCTTTCGACAAATTCCCGCTGCTGCGGGTGCAGGAATACAGACCACTTATCCAATGGAAAATCAAGCGCCTGCTTGAGTTCTTCGATATTGTGCACTATCCTGAACCGTCTTTTAGCGTCAGGATGCTCAAATGGGTCGGCGCCGCCGACTGATACTGATATTAATTGAGGTTTTTTGCCGACCGCAAGATCAAGCAGCGCCTCAGCCGCTTCGCCGGGAAGATGATCACAAAGTTCTAAAAGCAAGTCTTCATCATTGACATTTTTAACATCCGCAAGCCATTCCGGCGGTACGCCAAAACCAAGCAGTTCTTCATCTGATTTATTTGAAAAAAGAGGTGTTTTTCTGAGTACGGAGTTCGTAACCTCCGTGTATTTTGGTACAGTAATCTCCTGAAAAGTTTCTCGAATTTCAACAAGCTGCGCGGCCCCGGTATTAGGGTGCGTCTCTATTTTTCTGCGCTGTACCCATTCATAAGCCTTATCATGGTGATCAACATAGCAGAGCAGCATACTTGCATCTGTTTTATGGACAATAATTCTAATATCCATATTGACACTAACGGACCAGAAATTAGGATCACGCGTTTTTTCCAACTTGTGCAATCGTAAACCGGAACTTTCGCGGTTGGTTTGCAATTCAAAAACAGTGATTTTAACCGCTTTCTGTTCCTGCGCAGTCAGTTTTGCGAGACTTCCGGTAAATGTATCCGCGATTCTGAATTCCATCAGTAACGTAGTTTCTTTCTGTAAATTTTTTGAATGTAAATTTGAAAACTTTCGTCTGCTGCCAAATATGTTAAAAAAGCTGTCGGTTTCTCAAGTATATTTCAATTGACCTTATATACTTTCATAACTTCATCGCCAAGATGATTTATTACCTTAACCGCAATCCTTCCGGATTTCGGCTTGTCGAAAGGGCGTGAAGCGTCGCTGTACAATGTATCCCACGCTTCCTGATTTATTTCCGACTTTAATGTTGTTTTCAACGATTTATATGGATCATTAGCTTTAGCTCCCAGAAAATAAGCATGACGAATAAAAAAGCTTTCCTCATTGTAATCGGTATCAACAAACCAGCAGGCGATACCGTCAGCATTATCGCTGATTATTTCTCCGGTATTGGGACGAAATACATCTACGCCATTGATTTTTACCTTAATTTGTTCATTGTCCGATGGCAATATATCAATATCCGGTTCACCAAAAATAACAAACAGATTGCCTTTACCGGTATTTTTGAGAGTTTCAGCCATGTGCAGATCAGCGTTCATACGGGCTTTAAGAACCCTGACGCGGCCAAGCTTCTCAAATTCCGTCGTATGAGCCTCGTAGCTGAAAGCGCAGGCAATAAGTACATCAAACTCTGCGTCGCCACATTCGCGGGCAGCTGCGACCAAATCTTCGCGGGCAACAGTACCGAATTCCGGGCCGATAAAAATTCCCGCCCGCCGTTCAACGCCAGTTTTTTCATCACCCTCCATGTAGCGCCCTTCGGCGCAAACTAAGCCATTGCCGGGCCAGGGAGTCAGAGAAGTAAATGTAATTTTATCCTGTTTGTGAGCCTGTTGAACTCCTGCTGTTCTCAGATTCTCCAAAATCATAGCGGCAAAATTTTGTAAGTAAGAATGTTTGCGTGATCTAACCTGGTCTATGATTTCGTCGTTTTCGTCAACCGCCAATATGCGGTGCGGGGAGAGACTTTCTACTGTAAACGGGCCGGCAACGCGAACCTTTTTATTATCTTCGTACGGTTTGTCATAAAGGTATTCGTGTTCAGCTTTGGCGGCTATAGACGCGTCAATCTCCTTTTGACGGGCGATTCGAAGATTCCACCATTCTTTATGTAAATTTTTTATTTGAGCAGGCCATTTGTCATCTGTCTCACGGGGAATTTCCCACTCTTCCCAATTCTTTTTAAGAGCAGTATTCAGCTTTTTCCGAATGGGTTCGAGTTCTTGTTGAAACTTTTCCCATATTACGTCAATTTCCGCATTGTTGGCGATAGATTTTAAAGTGATATGCGGTACACGTTCGTAAACAAATCCATGACGGATATTATTGTAAGTCGGAGCGGTAGAAGGCGCTTTTTGCTTAAGTTCAGCTTCCTTAAACTGGCCGTCCTTGCTGTCGGCAAGGGTATAAAATGGATAACGGGCTCCCATGATTCGCGCGCGCGCAAGCGCGAGTGAGACACGGGAGGTGTCTATCGTTATCCAACGGCGTCCCCACTGTTCGGCGACATAGGCGGTGGTGCCGCTGCCGCAGGTGGGGTCGAGGATGAGGTCGCCGGGGTCGGTGGTCATGAGGAGGCAGCGGGCAATTATTCTAGGATTTGTTTCAACTACATAACGTTTCAATGATGCGTCAAAACCCCATCTCAAATCAAGCCAAATATTATTAATTGGCACAACAGGAAAATCGTTCAAGTATCGAATATATGAAATTGACTTATCACGTGGAATAAGACGATTGGCATAGGCCAAATTTACTAAACCTTTAAAAGATGTTTTCCAATGTTGACCTTGCGGAACTTCATATGATTTCTGACAAAAATCAAATTTAAAACCGCCTATTTCCGTAGAACCTTGACTTGTGGTAGCACTGGGTCTAAATTGTTTCCACCCCTTTGATAATTTTTCCTGACCGGACAATTCATTTTTTGAAAGTGGATATCTAAAATATCCATCTGGACACTCTTTGTATTTGTACTCTTTTGCAAATACTGATGAAGGATCTTTATCTTGATAAATTTGTCTATACTTGCAATTTTCTTTCTTTTTTGCATACCAAAGTAAATAATCACCTATTGAAGATAGGGTTTTTGTATCTCCAAAACCACTCGTTTTTGCAACGGTTATCTGGCTTACAAAATTGTCCTCTCCAAAAACTTCACCCATCAATACTCTAACACGATGAACATTCTCATCCCCAATCTGCACAAAAATACTCCCGCTATCCGCCAACAAATCCCTCGCCACCGTCAACCTATCCCGCAAATAAGTCAAATAAGAATGAATCCCATCCCGCCATGTATCCCTAAAAGCTTTAACCTGTTCCGGTTCACGTGTAATATGATCTTTATTCCCATCTTTTACATCTCTGCTTGTAGTTGACCATTGGAAATTAGAATTAAACTTAATTCCATACGGCGGATCAAAATAAACGCACTGCACCTGCCCCCGTAAATGTTCTCTCTCGGCCAGACTCGCCATTACCTGCAAGCTGTCGCCAAGAATCATTCGGTTAGACCAGTTGGAGTCATGCTGATAAAATTCGGTTTTCGCTTCCAAGCTTGACAATCCGTTAAAATCGGAAAAAAGGTCTATCGGTTCAGATTGCGCTTCCTCTTTCTCCTGTTTTTCGGTTTGTCTTTTCAAATCATCTATAAGCGCTTTTGGATGCACCTTTTCCTGTATGTAAAGAGGCGGCGCCTGCACAATCAGATCAGACTCGTCCTGATCATCTTTTCCGCGCCAGACTAACTGCGGGTCAAGATCGCGGTTTCGCCGTTCATATGCTAATTGAACGGGCTTTTTTTCATCCTTGCGCATCAACGATTCTAATTCCGCAGTAGGAATATTTTTACGTTTTGCATCGTGCTTTATAGTTTCAACTGATTTTGATAATGTTTTTTTCTGATTTTTCAATTGGGCCTCTTAGCTTCTGCGCATTTGAGAGCGGCGTCTATCATTTTATCAAATTCCGATTTTATTTTTGTTTCAAAATCAGGCTCAATCCGATATATTTCTGTCAGTTCGGCAAATGCCCAGCGTCCATAATTTTTAAGATTGTTCACCCCGGGAATCCAGTAGGTATCCATAGTCAGTTTTTTCTCTTTAGCGTCTTCACGGCGGTATCCTTTTATTTCAACAATCAGATTTAGTTCCTGTCCATCTCCCATATCAATAACAACAATAAAATCTGGAATATATTTACGCATCGCGGAGCCAAATTTATAAGGCGCTTCTAATCCAAGATTGTGATTTTTGACATAACGTAAAACTGACGGATGCGATTCCGCGACACGGCAGAATTCGCTTTCCCAATCGCTGTCGAGTATAACCCAGTCAATATGACACCTGCGGGAATCGGTCTCCCAGCGGTCTTGACGTGAAGTATTGAAATTTACATGAACAGTCGAGCCGGTTGGATTGTAGGAATCGAGTACTGCGGTTACCGGTCTGTTGTCTTTAATCCCTTTACTGGTTATACCTGCCGTAATCTTATTACACGCCATATCGCGTAATTCTGGATACGTGAGCTGCGCCGGATATGTCCCGCCTGAACATTTCAAATGCTTATCAAGCCAGTGTTTAGCGATGCGTTTAAATTGACCGAAAAGATGCAGTTTAGGTTCTTCATCCGCTTTTCTCCATTTTTCGATTAAATGTATTGTAATATGATACAGCAGTGTCGAATGTCTAATATCATCGGTATGTTTAAGTGTCAGATCAACGCTTTCACCAACTATACCCGATTGACGGGTAATTGACGGACCTACAATATCGGGAGTAAGTTCGAGTGTTGAATCATCGTTAAATTCCGCCGTGAGCCGTTCTTCCGGTAATTCTATCCGATACCCTTCTACGCGGGGGAATTTAATTTCAAGATGGTCGCGCTGTGGGCGAACGGCTTTTACAGTGATTGTTTCACGCGGCGGCTGCGGCAGTGAAATTACCGGTTTGGCGGTAAAATCGAAAGGGATACCGAGAATGTCCGCATACTCAACATTAAACTTATTCTCTTCATTCAGTTCATAACTCTGTCTGCGCAATGCCCGCCCTATTACCTGTTCGCACAATAGCTGCGTTCCAAAAGCGCGGACTCCCAATACATGAGTTACCGTATTTGCGTCCCAGCCCTCTGTAAGCATCGAAACAGATACCACACACCTGATAGATTCGCCGAGCCTTTCCGGTTTTCCTACAGTATTCATTACTTCACGAAGCAGATCCTGATCGGTAATTTTCTCAGCTTGCTGCCTGTCTCCGGTGCGTTCTACAATTTCGCGCCTGAACCGTTCTATTTCATCGCCGGCCATATCTCGAAAGTTTGCGTCAAGAGCTTCGCCTGATTCAAGCTGCTCACTGTCAATAAGAAGCGTTCTGGGACGCGCTTTGGGATTACCGTGTTCATCGTAATTACGGAATAACTTAAGTCTTCCATTTTCAAAGCTGCTTGTCCCGTCTTCGTTCTCGCGATAAAAACCGGATATATAATCATATATAAGCTTTGAAGTTGATGTATTGTTACAAACAATAATGAAACAGGGAGGAACGCGCACATTTTTTTCTTCCCACAAGTCAAATGTTTGCCGATAGTGTCCGTATAAAGCTTCGAGCGCGGTTTTAAGTTTTAATGGGATATTCAGCGGATCGAGCGAACCGGATTTAGCTCTGCCTTTTTTGGGCATTTCTTTGCCGATATGTTTCCAAAGTTCACGAAATATTGGCATATCGCTACCTGGAATATTATCCGCAACCGGCACTCGCGGAAGCTTCACAATACCGCATTCAATTGCATCCATCAATGAGAAATCGCACATTGTCCAAGGAAAAAGAGAACCTTCGGCGTACCCTGATCCACTAAGAAAGAACGGCGTCGCAGATAAATCGACTACGCGCGCTACACCAAGTTTTCGGTTTACAGCTTCTAAACCGGATATCCAAAGCCGCGCAACCTCTTTATTTTTTTCAGCTTCTTTTTTATCGTCACCCTGAAGCTCCTCCTCTTCTTCCTCGCCTTTTGCTTTTTCCCGATAACAGTGGTGCGCTTCATCATTCAAAACCATAATATTTTTCATACCCATTAACTCAGGCATGACTCGCCGGAGCATCTGGCCTTCGGTTTCCTGAGTATTAAGTTTTTCGCCGGTGCGTCCCACTAACAAATCTCTGCCGCCAGCTGAAATCTCCAATTTTTCGCGCAATTTGAATGCGTGAAAATTGGTGATAACAATTTTTGCCCTTTGTAAATCAACAATCATATCATTGGGCACTAATTCACGGCTCTGATAATAACTGTCCGGATCGTTAGGTTTGAGAACCCGTAATCTGTCACGAATAGTTAATCCGGGGGCAACCACAAGGAAGCCTCTTGTAAATTTATTGCTGACAGGTTTTCTGATGGCGTTTATGGTCTGCCATGCGATAATCATTGCCATAACCGTTGTTTTTCCGGCGCCGGTGGCAAGTTTCAAAGCTAAACGCATGAGTTCCGGGTTTGCGGCGGCGTTTGAGTCTGCAAGATATTTTATAAAATCTTTTCCGGTTTTCGGAGCGACTTCTGTTAGCCAGATAAGCGTCTCCACCGCCTCAATCTGGCAGAAAAAAGGGCGAATTCCACTGAACTTGTGACATCGCCAATGCTTTAGTAACCGTGCGGTTTCCGGCGTGACGCCCCAATTTTTTGAATCCGGCAATCTTCGCCATTTATCAATATGACCGCGAAAGCTGTTAATTACAAGTGTTATATTGTATTGCTGTTGTTCGGTCGATACGCTTTTACTTTGTTCATCAAAAACTAATTCCACCTTTTCCGAATCTTTATAGGCAGATTTTTGTTTGCGAGGCTTTGGGATCGGCGTAATAAAATCTGCGCTTCTGCGGCTGTTGATTATTTTTTGAGTTGGCTGCCCGCTCTCATCGAGTTCCCAGTGTTGGGATGGAGCCTCATAAGGAGAATTCAATATCGGATGTTCGAAAAATAAGTTGCTCATGAGATCATAAACTCCGCAAAAATCAGGAACTACTAAAGAGAAAGTTGAAAAGAAATGGTAAAGAATTATCTCAATAATTGGTTATAAAATAAATATCCGCAAGGCTATTGTAAAGCAATGCAGCATGTTCTTTCGGAAAGACTGACAATAAATTTACGCCCGATTTCTTCTCTGTCCGCGTGCAATATGTTTGCTCGACCGCCTCTTGTTGTTGACTTTTGTTGTTAGAAAGATGGTCACATTCGTATATTGATTTTAAAGCACCGGAAAAATTTATTTTAAGAGCAGCATAAGCCTAACAGGGTACACCAAATGGGACAAAGGTCACTTGAAACATGGAATCATTTTTTAAGACTGTCAACAAAGAGATAAAAGAGACATATATAAATAATGGTGAGAAGGAGAATGAGGATAAATTGCAGATTACAAATCACAAATAAGACAGATGCGCAAAATGAAGTTGGCATTCAAAAAAATCAACATCAAATGGCGGAAGCGTATTAGGAGAATTCGCAAAACTTTACCTTATTTAGACTGACCCGCAATTCGCTAAAAGCATATTGGAGATCAAGCCTCTGAAACGTGAACTTCTTGAAGCTGCCGCAAAAGCCCATTCGGAAGCGCGCGGCCATTTGTTAATTTTAGTTTTGATTTTTACAGCCGCTTCAAGCTCTTTGCCATACTCATCGCGCCACAAACCGTCAAACACCCTCAGATCACCGCATTTAACCGCCAGCGCCGCAAGCTGCACAGACCTTAAAGCGTAGTAAAGGCTCTCCCCGCTTAAAGGGTGAATATGACCCGCAGCTTCTCCAATTAAAATCCAATTTTTACCCGCACAGGGCAGAGTGTAAAACTGCGGCATTGCCGGTGAGGGAACAAAAGCTGTCCATGGATAGGAAACTGAATTTAACGCAGCCATATCAGACCGCAGTACTTTGTCCAAAATCCTCCTTAGTGCCACCATATCTTCACAAGAACCAAAAACTCCTATATTCGCTCTGGAACCATATTTTAATATTCGGCAGATCCGCCCCTTATCATACAACCGAATCTTCACTCCGCTCTCCTCCTCTATACGAGCGACACATCCTACTCCCAAAAGCAGATCTTTTTGATCAAAAGTAAGATTAACCGCTTTCCTCACAGCACTATCCCAACCATCGGCGCCCACTATAAGACGGCAGTTTATACGATGATTATCGGTATGCACACTCCAGCACCCTCTCTCCTGCCAAAGCTCAATATTTTTTCCCCGGTATACACGCACCCCCGCCAGCATAGCCCTGTCTGCGAAATGGGACTCAAGCTGAGGAAGGGAGAAAAACGAGAGATATTTACGTATCTCTAAAAGATCAATGCTTCTGCCGCCCGGAGACTCAACCTTTAAAAAATTGCCGGATTTGTTATCTATTGAAGAGATAAGTGAAAAATACGGCAAAAAAGAAGCGCTGTGCGCCACCTCATAACCCTCAGCCTCGCTTCTTTTACCCACAAGCGCCACCGAAACCCCAGCCTCCCCAAGAAGCGCGGCCAGAGCCGTACCGCAAACACCCATCCCAACTATCACCACATCCAGAGTCTGCACTTTTTTTCTGTCAGCGCATTCGCAGCGAGTTGCCGCTTTATCAATTCCAGACGAAGTTACCACAAAACTCTCCTGAAGCAGTGAACAGAACCGTTTAAATGATTACCCTGATATGCAAGTAAGAACAATTACCATACCAATAGCAACAATCAACGCGGAAATAATAATTCATAATTTATAATTCATAGCTCAGAACTCAGATTCAGGAATTCAAAAAGAACAAACTTGTTCAGGATTAAGTGAGAAAATTTTGAATTCTTTATTGACTCCTTAAAGTAAGCTGATAGCTGTTTTTTATGAATTCTAAGATCTGAGCTCTGAATTCTGAGTTCTATATTAGTTATTCGCGTTCATTATTATTATTTTTCTATATATTAACTAAACCATTACTTATGAGGTACCGGCTGTGATGAAGCGAAGCTTCTTATTAATATTTATTTTTTCGCTGATTATGACAGTCTCCGCTCAAGAGAGATCCGCCCATACGTGTCAACTCACCATTGCCCGTCTTAAATATGGGGGGGGGGGCGACTGGTATACCGGGCCTTCCATGCTGCCTAATCTTGTGAAAACAGCTAAAGAACGTACACTGCTTCCTTTGTGTGACAGTACTACGGTTGTGGAGGTCTCCGACCAGCGCCTTTTTCATTTTCCGTTTCTGTTTATGACAGGACACGGGGAGGTTCGCTTTACTCCGCAGGAAAAACTGAGACTGCGCAAATTTCTTATAGGCGGCGGATTCCTTTGGGCTGATGATAATTACGGCATGGACCGTTCCTTCAGAAGAGAGATGGCCGCTCTGTTCCCGGAAAACCCGCTCACCGAGCTTCCAAAAAACCATCCGGTTTTTAAAAGCGTTTATAATCTGCCGGGATTGCCAAAAATCCACGAGCATGATGGAGAGCGGGCGCAGGCTTTCGGCATTTTCTTTGAAGGAAAAATGGTGGTTCTTTATACATACAGCGCGGATATCGGCAATGCTTTGGAAGACCCTCACATACACAAAGTCGGTGAGGAACGCCGCGAACTTGGATTACAGATGGGAATTAACATTCTTAACTGGTTTTTTAACCCATGACACAACCGCTTTTACAAATACGAAAGTTTGTATCACAGCGCAGAGTAAAGCTGCTGGCCAATAGAGCGGCAGCAGGATCTCTCATTGTTTTTTCCGCGTATCTTGCGGCAAGCGCTGTTTTAAGCATCCTATTTTCGGTGATTCCATGGACACTGCTCCCGCTTTTGTGGATTTTTACCGGTCTTTTACTGATATTCGCTCTTGCCATTATCCCTGTTGTGTTGATTATCCGCCGCCCGACACTTATAAAAACCGCACGGATAATCGAAAGCAAATCTAACATAAAACATCCGTCACTCTCACTGAGCCTCGAACTTTCCGAAAACGAAGCCGGCGGTTCTCAGTCACTGAAAGAACAGGCATACAGAAGAGCCGCTCATGAGCTTGAAGAGATCCGCAAAACGCGGTTTCTCAAAAGCCGTAAACGCATCTACGCCGCCGCCGCAAGTTTGCTGCTTCTTAATACCGTATTGATCTCTTTTTCATCCAACAAACTTGTACATTACTGGAAACTTCCCTTTGTCCTGATAGCCGGCGAAAGAACGCGCGTCGAACCGGGCAGCGTCACAGTCCCCATGAACGCATCTGTAAATTTACGCTTAAGCGGCGGGAGCCGTTTTCCATCCGCCCGTCTTGAGGTTTGGCCACTTGATGGACAAAACCGCATTAGACACTTTTTGAAAACCGATTCTACAGGAGAATTTTCGCTGCCTCTTCAAAATGTAAAAGAATCTTTTGTATACCAGTTTTCGCTTTCATCACCAATGCCGCCGGAAACCGTTACTGTAGTCCCCCCGCCCGGCCTGCGTTCACTGCGAGTCACGCTTATCCCGCCCGCATATACTAAACTGCCGCGGCGCGAACTTGCGTTGGGACAGGGTAACATCACTGCTTACGGCGGAACTAAAGTCAATATAACGCTGGAGTCAACTTATCTCAAAAATGCCGGCTTAGTGATTGGAAACGATACAGTCTCTTTTGACGTAAAAGAGAAAACCGCGGCAGGCTCACTTATTGTCTCAAAATCCGCAGAGTACACTTTTTTTCTTATTGATACCCTTGGTCAATCATCCAATTCCCTCCCCCGTTTTATGATCAGCAGAATTGAGGATGAGCCGCCGGCCGCCCGTATATTGAGACCCGGGGCCAATAAAGTTCTCTCTGCCGCCCAGGCGGAAACTCTATGGGTAGAAGGGGTTGACGATTTTGGGATAAGCAAAATGATTCTGCACTGGAAACGCAGCGGTAATTCATGGGACTCTCCGCCGTCAAAAAATGATGTATGGGATATCTCCGAAAAAGGCAATCCGCCTCTAATAAGAAAACAACTTGCCTGGAACCTGCGTGAGCTGTCGCTTTACCCGGGAGATACTGTTTATTACTGGCTATGGGTGCGGGATAACAAGCCTTTCGGAAAACCGCAAACAGCATGCAGCGATACCTTTTGGTTCAGAGTTCCAAGCTTTGAAGAGATCCACAAAGAGATCGTGCGTAAAGAGCAGTACGCGCAGGAAAAAATAGGGCAGGTAAGAAACCGTCAGGAGCAGATCAGCAACTCTGTCGAAAAGCTTGTAAAATCCGCTGTAGGCTCCAAGGAGCTTTCATGGGATCAGCAGCGCGTACTTGAGGATGTCAAGGAGCAGATGAAAGCTCAAGCAGACTCATTGCAAAAGGCTATGGAGGCTCTCGAAGAAGGGATGGAAGCTCTGCGGGAAGACGGCAAAATTAATGAGGAACTCCTTGCTAAAATGGAACAGGTAAAAAAGAGCGTAGAAGAGCTTATGAAAGAGTTTGGCAAGCATCTCTTCGCGATAGATGAGAATCAGAAAATGACGCTTAATGATATGCGTCAGGCAGCGGCCAAACTTCAGGAGATGCTTCCTGAACTCAGCGAACGGCTTGACCAGACGCTTGCCTTTTTAGAGATGCTGCGGCAGGAAAAAGAACTCGCGGATCTCGCTTTACGCGCGGAAAATCTCTCCGCCGAACAATCGGAACTTGCGGAGATGCAGAATGATCAGCTCAGTGACAAAAGGCAGCAGGATCTTCTTGATAGAATAGATAATATGAATAACGATGTACAAGATTTTTTCAAACAACAAGGTGAAACTCCGCAATCCTCAGAACAGGTTCAAAAACTCTCAGAACAGATGCGCAGCCAACGCGATGGTAAAACTAAAGATGACAATAAAAAAGCGATGAGCCGGGAGCTGCTTTCCATGAGCGAACAGCTCAAAAGTAAACTCAGCATGAACATGATGGCCAAAATGGAAGAAGACCGCAGACTTATCTTAAGTATGGCGCATGATGCGCTTTCGCTTGAAGAGTGGCAGATTCTCATCAGACAGCAGTCATCCGGCTCCGTTGACGACCGCGGGATAGCGTTTGCGCAACAGGCTCTCAGAAACGCGATTCGATTTAGCTTCGCCAAATCAGACAGTTTGTCTATGACTGACCCAAAAGTTTTAACTGAAATCACCAAGGTATACAGGAATGCGCTTTCAAAAACCACGACGGCAATCTCCTCTCTTGCCAAAACAGACGGTTCGCACCCAATGGAGCAAAGCGTATTCGCTCTTAGAGAAGCAGCTAATACGCTGCTTTCTATTCTTGATGAGAGTGATGATGATGGTGATGAATCAGGCAGCAGCGGAGGAATGATGTCAGGTCTGCGCCGCGCATCCGGTAGACAGGCAGCCCTCAACTCCATGATGGGACAGATGCTTCAGTCGCTGCTTGGCAGAGGGTCAGGGCGGAGCGGTAGTCAGCCGCAGTCAGGCGGAAATCAACCGAGCGGAAACGAAACAGGCGGCGAGGGCGGTGAAGCGCACGCCGAAGCTCGCAAGCAAGCTCAGGATGCTCAGAAAGCTATAGCTGATGAACTAAAGCGGCTTGCTGAAGCTTATGGAAAAGAAGCAGGCCTCAACATGGAAGAGAGAGTTAAAGAATTGGAACAAGAAGCTCTCAGACTGGCGCAATTGCTTGAAAATCCTCCCGAAGATATAATTGATCAACAAGACCGCTTTTTGTCAAGGATGCTGCAGGCAACGCTTTCTCTTAATAGAAAAGATGAAGGAAAAGAGGAACGCAAAGGAAGCACATCTCAGACCCTCTTCTCAAACAGCGGAGCGGCAGGGCCTTCCGGTACACAATCAAGAGCGGACAGTTTTCATATGCTGCGTAAGCGGGCGTTTGAGGATAATTTTCCGGAAGAATACCGGCCTGCTATACGAGAGTATTTTGATGTTTTAGGGGAGATGAAATGGACAGAATAAGCTTACATTTTACTTTGGGTAAAAAATTTTTTCAGGCTAAGGATTTTTAACTGATTAGGGTGGAACTGTTGTAAAGCATTTTTCAAACGGAAGCTTGATGTAGAGAACAGACTGCAAAACCGCGTCATATTTGTTGAGTTACCGGCAAGCAGCGGTAGTCAGTGCAACGGAACAATAAAACTTGTAATAAGAAAAACTGTAATTATATTAAATAGTTTTACGTTAACTGCAAATCAGAAGGTACGGCACTATGAAAAAAGTACTCGCGTTAACCTGTTGTTGTGTAGATATCTTTCCCCAAAAAAACATTATAAGTGCTGGAGGCAACGCATTAAATGTAGCTGCCAGCTGTTCAAAGTCTCAAAAAGCGGAAGCGTTTTTGATGGGGAATATAGGTACTGATATTTATGGCAAAAAAATAAAGGAAACCGCGGATAAATACAACATTAACCGTCAAAAATTAAATGAAATTAAAGGTGAGAGCGCCAGTAACAAGATATATCTCACTGAGGGCGGTGACAGATACTTCGAAGCCGCAAGTTGGACAAACGGTGTTTATGGCGATTACAGGATATCGGAAAATGACGAAAACTTTATGAAAAGTTTTGACGCTGTCGCAACAACGTTCAATGACCCTAATTTTCATCACATACTGAAAATTGGTCTTGAATCGCCATTTTTACTTTCTGTTGATTTTTTAAACAATATACCAAGGGATGAATGGCGTGAATTTTTACCCTCAATAGATTTGTTTTTCATCAGCGGAAAAAAATGGCATCTTCCCTTACTGGAAAAATGGTCCGAAGAATACTCTGCGTTGTTTGTAGCAACTCTGGGGGAAGAGGGAAGCGTTGCATACAAAAACGGCAAAGAGTACTGCTGCGAAGCGGTGAAAGTTCAAGAGGTTGTTGACACCACAGGCTGCGGAGATTCTTATCAGGGGGCTTTTATTGCTGATTATTTGACAAATAACGATGCATTGTCTGCTATGAAAGCAGGTTCGGAAGCAGCCGTTGTTACCCTTTCATTTGTCGGTGCGTGCTGAGGGCTGTATTATGTAAGAACTTCTTCGCTTTGAAGTCCATTCGTGTGACCAAACAGCCATAATTGTAAGAGCCCTTAAAAGTTTATTAGAAAAACAACTTTTATCTGGGGGAATAACTCCCCAGACTGTGTCAAAACTCAAAACGAGCGGCATTGACAAAAAGAAGATTGCTGTTTTTGAGCTAATTTCGCAACCCATTTGTCAATTAGACTTAACAAATCGACATTTTGGGCAAAGATTTGATGCTTTTGACACAGTCTGGCGGGGTGTTCAGCGGCTTAGCCTGAACTATGTACACTAAAGGGGCAAACATCACGTCAATCGGCTCGGACTGGCGAGAAAGCATTCCCCGGACACGGACGTCCTCGTGACGAAGAACTTTATCGTTTGCGCAAAGAGAACAAAGCATCGCGGGAGACTAACGAAATACTAAAAAAAGCAACGGCCTTCTTCGTAAACGCGCGATCCCGGTAATGGCGTACGAATTCATGAAAGAGAACAAAAATAAGTATACCATTGAGAAGATGGCCGAATTTTTAGGGGTGAGCCATAATTTATTCACCCTCTGCTACTCCAACCCTTCCATCTCACGCCTGAGCTTTTCAATCTCAGCTTCCAAATCCTTAGACTCCTCCTGCAGCCTCTGTCTGTCTCTGTCACCGCCGGAAGAAACTCCGGCGATCTTCTGCACGGTAGCCAGCGCGTATTCCAGATCATCCTGCACCTGGTCGATATTTCTTGAGAAGAACGTACTTCTCTGAAACTCTCCCTGAAACCTGTGATGATCCTGAAAACTTTTGATAAAGTTATTACTTTGATTTTTAAGGCTGTCAAGAACACCGGTTATGTGGGAAGTCTGACCGATCTGAGAGAAATCTTCCACCCGGTCGGACATCTGAGAATAAGCGATCCGGTTATTATCATTCTGCAAACTGCGCATGTTAAGTGAATCAACGCTTGGGGCCTGAAGCGTCTTGCTTAGCTCATAAGAGGTCCTGAGCAGCTCAAGCGCTCTGGGGTAATCTTTCTGCAACAGATATCCATAAGCCTGAATCAGCATGCCTTCACAACGAAGAATCGGTTTTTGAGTTATTCTGACAAGCTGCTGCCCGGTAGAAATACAATCATTCCACTGACGCGCCTTAAGCGCTGTCCACCCTAAACCAAGAAGCGCATCCTCTGAAAAATAACTTGTCTGCGGAACTGATCTTAAAGCGACAACAGCCTTCGAGAGCGCACTCTCCTCATAGAAAATAAGACCCATAAAGAGGTAGCTTCTGTTAACGATCTCCTGCTGTTCCGCAGTTTTTGGAGGAATGCTTATCGCGTTTTCAAGAGCTGTGATCACCTCTTTCATATCACTGCCAAGAGTTGCGTGAGCGATAGCGATTGCGTGTTGGGCAAAAATATAGTCAGGATGAGTTTCGGGGATAATGGCAAGCGTGTGAATCGCTTTACGCAATTCGCCGTTTTGCAAAAAAATCTGCCCCATAATATAAGTTCCGTGAAATCTAAGAGAATCAGGTACACTTGGCTTATTAAGCTCAACAAACTGGTTTGTAGCCTGAGGGAAATCGCCGTTACGGTAGTAAATGCGCATCAGCCCCAAATCCGCGTACGGAGCAACTTCGCCTGTGGGGTAATCCTCTTTTACCTTTTCGTAATTTTTGACGGCCTGATCACGCATGTCAAGCTGCTCCTGACAATCCGCGCGAAGCAGCGAGACCCAATCGTTTCTGAAAAAATCGGGAAACTCTACCACAACACGACTGAGAAGAAAGAACGCTTCCCAGTACTTTCCCTCAGAATACATTTTGCGGGCCCGGTTATAAAGTTCGCTGGGATTGAGTCCGGCTACACGCGCAAAATTGCGTGCGAACTTCTCCTCTCTATGCTTACCAAAATCGGCTTTTACATAGAATGTATGGCTTGTCGCGTCACTTTCATCCTCTGTCATTATATTATACTGATAATGAGCGGAAAGATCACGCCCAGCGTTAAATGAAGGAATCTGAGCGCCAAGAGCAAACCCCCAGTGCCCAATTACACTTTCATTAAATCCCAGAAGCAGATGCGCCTTAAACATCCTCATCGCCCAAAAGCCTATGCGCCAGTTGAGATCCCACTCAAGCTTTTTAAAAAAACTTACATCACCGCTGAAATTATTCGCGCCCGCCACAAAATCTTTTATGTCAAACTCAAGAAAATTCTCAAGCCGGTTTTCCCAAAATTTTGAATACCCCTGTAAACGCAGATTTCTCGCGTATTCTCCGGCAGAACCAAAATCCGGGACAAATGAACTTCCCATAGTAGGAGCGATTAAGTTCTGAGTCGCCATACCTATGATGTGCTCCCCCAGAACCGGGTGCTTCATAAGCCGGTAAGTCGCGCCAAAGTCGATCCCTGTACCCATAAGCGGATCACCAAAATTTGTCTGGTAGGCGAAATTAAGATTCGCGCCCAATATCAAACTCTGCCAGAAATGCCAGGCGTAACCAAATGAAAAAACTAAGTTTGAGTTTCCAAGAGCGTTTGACAGATCCTCAACAAGTTTTCCGGCGTCATCCGGAATGTTTCCATACACTGATCCCCCGCTTTCAATGAGCGCGGTGAAACTTGCGGTGTGATAAAGCGAAAGAGGCATATTTACGCCAAGTTCAAAAAGATTAAAAGCGCCCCCAAGCACCGGAGCAATCGCGCCCCTGACTGAAGTGT
This sequence comes from Chitinispirillales bacterium, assembly GCA_031254105.1. Taxonomy (GTDB): domain Bacteria; phylum Fibrobacterota; class Chitinivibrionia; order Chitinivibrionales; family Chitinispirillaceae; genus WRCH01. Next base: position 39,245 of record JAIRVB010000024.1, on the reverse strand, counting down.
AGTTCTCTTCAGCAAGGTTAGCCGGATTACTCAAAGATGAGTACGGATTATGAAGAGCGCGCCAGCGCTGAGTTACGAGAAACTCACCCGGAAGTCCAGCGGCAAAACCTCCGCCCCAAATACACAGCACGCAAACTAAACCCAACACCCATTTGCGAGAAAATTTAGCATATGCCATATCTTTTCCTCTTTTACTTTTCTTATTTATAGAACATTGCGGCTCAAGAGCATACTATGCCCCCAGTTATATACTCTATCCCCAAAGTACAAAGAATAAACCACAGAGCCAGCTATATTAAGATTATAATAATAATATAGTTATGCGGCAACATAAATCGTTCAAGTAAAATACTTAACGGCTTAAATTACAGGGAAATAGTTAGTGAGTTTTTTTAAAAACGCGAAAATCAGGCTTCAAAATTGCTTTCAAAAGTTGCTCAGGCTAAAAAACTATACGCTTGTCATCTGGAGGGGTTTATGCATCCAAGTTTTTTAATTACTATACTGTTTTGCATTACACTTTTTGCGCAAAACGCGGATGAAGTTGTGCAGAAATCTGAGGATCTGCTGCATTCAAGAAGCAGTAAAAGTGATGTCACCATGACTATTTCGCGCCCCTCATGGACAAGAGAGCTTTCCATACGCTCATTTTCACTTGAAGATGATTATGCGATGATCTACATTCTTAGTCCGGCGCGCGACATGGGAACCTCCTTTCTTAAGCGCAGGATTGAACTGTGGCAGTGGTCGCCTTCTATCAGCAGGGTAACAAAGATTCCTCCCTCAATTATGTCGCAACCCTGGATGGGATCTGATTTTACAAATGATGATCTTGTCAGAAGCGCGTCCGTTGTAAATGACTACACCCATTCTTTTCTTTCCGATACTGTTTCAGAAGATGGGGGAACCGCATGGAGGGTAGAACTTATCCCTAAACCTACGGCTCCCGTTGTTTGGAGCAAAGTTATCATGTGGATTACAAAAGATGATTACATCCGCCGGAGAGTCGAATTCTTTGATGAACGGGGAACTTTGATGAGCGTAATGGTTTTAGAAAATGTCAAGAAAATGGGCGGAAGAACCATACCAACCAAAATGACAATGACCCCCCGGGACAAACCAGGTCACCACACAATTATGGAATATAATGACGCTCAATTTGACATTTCAATTAATGAGAGTTTTTTCTCGCAGCAAAACATGAAGCAAATAAAATAAATCAATGCAGAAATCATAATACAGAATGCATAAATATTAAAAACACCTGAAGTACATGGATAAACAGTCTCATACCTATCTTGTCTTATTTCTGCATTCTGCATTATGATTTCTGCATTGACAAAGAGAACTAACTGAAATGATATACGTTCAAATGGCCTGGGCTAATCTGTGGCGCAACAAAAACCGTACGCTGATAACTGTTTCATCGGTGTTTTTTGCGGTTGTTCTTGTACTTTTTATCCGTTCAATGAAACTGGGCAGCTATAATCACATTATTACAAATACATTAAGTTTGTACACCGGATTTATTCAGGTGCAAGGTAAGGGATTTAATGACACGAAAAGTCTTGAAAACAGTATGGCGCTTAGCGATACCCAGCTAATGTCTGTCAAGTCTATAAACGAGGTAACTTCTGTTGTGCCAAGAATAGAATCTTTTGCTTTAGCCTCCGTGAAAAACAGGACTGAGGGGGTATCTGTTACAGGAACGGATCCAAAGGCGGAAGCTGCGATGAACGGTCTTAACGGACGCGTGACGAATGGCAAATACTTAGATCCCCATTCTAAGGGCGCGCTTGTTGGTGAAGGACTCGCAAGACGTTTAAACGTTTTGGTCGGAGATACGCTTGTGCTGCTCAGCCAAGGGTATTATGGTATGAGCGCCGCCGGAATATTTGCAGTAGAGGGGATTATCAGGCTGCCGCTCCCTGATCTTGATAACAGCATGCTTTATCTGACGCTGCCAACAGCCCAATGGTTTTTATCCATGCAGGGACGTGTGACATCTTTGGCTGTTATGATCGAAAATCCTGATAAAGAGAATCAGGTGGCCGCAAAAGTGAGAAAATTATTCTCCGACAATTACGATGTGCTTACCTGGAGAGAGCTGATTCCTGACCTGCTGCAGGGGATAGAGTTCAGCAACGCAAGCGGGATCATCATGCTGAGTATCTTATATCTGGTAATAGCGTTCGGTATTTTTGGCACAGTAATTATGATGACCGCAGAAAGACGCAGGGAATTTTCAATAATGATCTCTATCGGAATGAAACCAAAGCAACTTAGTTTTATGGTGTTTATTGAAACTGTAGTTATCGCCATGCTTGGAGCGGTGTCAGGCGCTGTCGCATCTCTGCCGGTACTTCTTTACATGAAGGCAAACCCCATACCCCTGAGCGGCCAGCTTGGTAAAACTACTCTTCAATACGGATTCGAACCCATTTTACCTTTTTTAGTAAGCGCTTCGCTCTTTGTTCATCAGGGGGTTGTTGTGTTTGTCATTGCGCTTATGGTTTCGATGTATCCATTGTGGTCTATAAATCGTATTAATATTTCTGATGAGCTCAGGGCATGAACAATAATCAATGCAGAAATGGAGCGAAAATACTTAAATTGCAGAGAAAAACAATCCCATACCTCTTTTGTTTTATTTCTGCGTTTACCGCTAACTTAGAGAAAGCTAACTAAAAATGCTGCTCCCGCTCGCATGGAAAAATATCTGGAGAAACAAGCTGCGCAGCGCCGTTATTATAACTGCGATCGCTTTGGGGCTCATGTGCGGACTTACAGCTGCCGCCATTTACATTAATATCGGTACACAAATGGTTAGTTCAACCATTACAACCGGAATATCTCATCTGCAAATTTCAAATCCGAAGTTTTTAATTGATAGAGAGGTGAACAATTTTGTTCCCAATGCGGAAGTGATTGCAAAGCGGATAGACTCTTTGCCCCAAGTAGCGGCAGCGGCGCCGCGGATGCTTGTAAACGGTATGGCTTCCTCCCCGCAAACCGCGCTTGGCGTTCAGATAACCGGAATAATCGCCGAACGGGAGAAGAATTTAACCTCTATCGCCTCATCTCTTTTGGAAGGCAACTACTTTGAGGAGCCATGGGTAAACCAGGTGGTAATTGGTCAGGAGCTTGCGCGGCATCTTGATTTGGATCTGGGTTCGCGGATTGTTTTTACATTTGTTGATGTTAATGGAGAACTCACCGGCAGCGCGTTTAGAATTTGCGGAATTTTTCGCACCGCTTCCACACAGTTTGACCGTTCCACAGTGTACGTAAAGGCGCGGGAACTGGGACAGCTTTTAGAAACAGGCATGCGTTTTCAACAGGTAGCGGTACTCTTTACAACTCTAAGAGCAGCGGATACCTCCTTAAATCAAATTCAAAAGATAGTCCCGGAAATGGAGTTGCAGACATGGCGGCAGCTGGCGCCTCAGCTCGACTTTATGTCATCAAGCATGTCGCTTATCATGTATATATTTTTGGGAGTCATATTATTAACTCTCTCTTTTGGAATTATAAATACTATGCTCATGGTTGTTCTTGAACGGAAAAGAGAGTTCGGTATGCTTATGGCGGTAGGTATGGGACACAAACTCCTGTTTTTTCTTGTGACGCTTGAGACCGTTATCCTTTCTATAAGCGGCGCAGCTATAGGCATGTTTCTGGCTTTTATCCTTATATCAACTTTAAACGTGACAGGTATAAATTTAGCCGCGCTGTCTTCGGGGCTGCGGGAATTTGGAATCGCTGAGGTATTGTATCCTTCGCTGCCTCTTACAATGTATCCGGCAGTGGGAGGAATGGTTTTTATCACTGCTGTACTCTCTGCCATCTATCCCGCTCTGAGAGCTTTACGGCTCAGACCTGCGGAAGCCCTTAGAAACATCTAACCTGCGGAGCGGCAAAAACTGTGGCTGTCATACAAGCTTTGAACTTAACAAAAGTGTATAATGAATCCGAAGTGCCGGTGCGAGCGCTTCATAACATCAATTTTGAAGTGACAGATGGTGAATTTACCGCTATTGTAGGGCCTTCCGGATCAGGCAAGAGCACGCTGCTTCACATTTTGGGCGGTCTTGACAGGCCGTCAGAAGGCAAAGTGACGGTAGGGGGCGTTAATTTAAATTTGTTAAGCTCAACAAAACTTATTGAGTTCAGACTTTTTAATATAGGTTTTGTTTTTCAGGCGTTTAATTTAATCCCTGTGCTTACGGCGCGGGAAAATGTGGAATTTATAATGCTTCTTCAAAAACGTTCCGCGCAGGAACGCATAAAACGCGGTCAGGAGCTGCTTGACGCAGTCGGGCTTTCAAACAGAGCAGACCACCGTCCTGTTCAGCTTTCCGGAGGGGAACAGCAGAGAGTAGCTGTGGCAAGAGCGCTTGCCTCACGGCCAAAGTTTGTTTTGGCTGATGAACCTACGGCAAACCTCGACTCCAAAGCGGCCGGGAATCTACTGTCAATCATGTCCGATCTCAATAAGAAATTAGGTACGGTGTTTCTCTTTTCTACTCATGATGAAAGAGTTATACATCGGGCCAGACGAGTCATTACGCTGCGTGACGGTGAGATAGAATCCGATAAAAACAATTCAAGGTGATGTTTTTAACAATACAGAATAATGATGAGGTGCGAAGAAATCGAACAAAAACACTTAAAGTACGGGGAGAAACAGTCCCATATCTCTCTTATCCTATTTCCGCATTCAGCTATTTTATTTACGCGTTTACTGCAAAATTACAAAAAATCATTTACACACTCTATTCTTTTGACGATGATCATTTGCGGAATGATCATCGCTCAAAACTCGCCCTCCTGGCTCCCGCAAAAAGATAATACCAGCATAAACGGTTATATCTCTGAACTGCCGCTCATGACTTTTCGTACGGACTCCTTAGACTTAGGTTTTAACAACATTATTCACGCAAGACTCAATACATCCTGGTATCCATTTACAGGGGTAACAGTAACAGCGGCGGGCAGGCTTCAGTTATTTACAGGGAGCAATCTTCAAAATCTGGTACTCCCCGGCCCCGCTTTACCCCTTTTGGGGAAAGATATAGGATACGCCGATATTACGGGCGTGTGGCCCTCCGCTCTTTATGGTAACATTGACAGAGCTTTTGTCAGCCTGTCAAAAAGCTCTTTCGTCATTATTATGGGCAGACAGCGTGTAAACTGGAGCACAAATTTAATATGGAATCCTAATGATTGGTTTAATGCTTACAACTATTTTGACTTTGATTATGTGGAGCGCCCCGGCATAGACGGACTGCGGGCGGTTTACTATCTCGGGCCTACATCCGCTGTAGAACTTGCGCTTAAAGCAAGCCATGATCTTGACCGGAGAACTTACGCCGCGATGTATCATATGAATTTGGGCGGTTTTGATTATCAGTTTCAGGGCGGCATGTTTGGGCGGGATGCCGCGCTTGGATTTTCATGGGCTGGTGATATTTTGAGCGGAGGATTCAGAGGTGAGGGAAGCGGGTATCTGCCTGTGCTTAACAAAAACGGTTCATTTGACGTGAGGGATTCAACTATTTTTGTAGCCGCTTTATCAGGAGATTACACCTTTACAAACCGTATATACGTACTCTTTGAAGCTATTTACAATGGATTTGGCAGTAACGGCACTCTCAATCAAGCAGCATTCAATATGCGAAATATATCCGCAAAAAATCTTACTCCCGCGACATATCTTATTTATGGTTCCATATCCTATCCATTTACAAGTCTCACAAACGCCATATTTGCGGTAATGCACCCACCGGGTGAAAACTCCTTTTTTCTTGGGCCATCGGTGACAGTTTCGTTATTTCAGAATGTTGAGCTTCTTGTTTTAGGGCAGATTTTTTGGGGAAGCAAAGGATCGCTCTTTGGGCAGACGGGTAATATCTTTGGCGGCAGGCTGAGGTATTCGTTTTGAAAGCGTAAAAGTGGTTTCGAACCATCTCCTCCACTCCATCGGCTATATGAGCGCCAATCAATCCGGTATTTTAATTTTTTTATTGACTGCATAAGATGACCATTATATACTTTTAGATATATATATAAAATTATAGTTTAGGGTTTAGCTAAATTTTATTTAAGTATTATACAAAAAAATGGGTGGTTTTGATGATTGGAACAGCCAGGAAAATGATTGACAGATTGCTTTCCGAAAAAGCAAAAGGCGACAGGGTGATTGAAAACGGTATATGCGTTAAGCTTATGCTTAAAGGCATTCCTATTGACAAGTTGACTGTCAATACGCCCGACGACGACGCTATTATTAACAAAGTAAAAAGCGTTTTGACGGAATTTGGCGTATCGGCGTCATGATGGTGAAAAGCCGGTTAAAACTTTCTGTGCGTGAAAACTAATACATTGCGGTTAAGGAGAGTTTATTTATGAGTATCAGAGCGTTATTTTCAAAAAAAACTACAGCTTTGGACGTTGCGGCTGATATTAAAAATCAATTGAGCGGTTTTAACGTAAAAATGATCGTTTACTTCGCGTCCGCGGATATCTATAAGCACGATGAGATCAGCGCCGCTATGCAGTCGGCTTTTCCAGATTCTATTGTGTTCGGCTGTACGTCGCACGCTGAACTCTACAGAGGGGAGACTAAATCCGGCACAGTAACGGCGATGGCGTTCAGTCAGGAAACTATATCGGACGTTAAAGTCGAAGTGTTTGAGAATCTCAGCGCCGGAATTGATGTTGACCCTGTGTTTCAGTCATTTGACGCATATTTTAAAACTCCAATGGCTACAGTTGATTATAAAAAATACGGCGGAATAATACTCGTTGACGGCCTTTCCATGAAAGAAGAGGAGGTCATGGATAAAATAGGAACGCGGTCGCATATCGTGTTTATCGGCGGTTCGGCGAGCGACAACCTTAAATTCGACAAGACCTATGTTTTCGCAAACGGCAAATCATATACCGACGCAGCTCTTATCGCCGTCTTTAAAGCCGAAAACGGCGTTGACTTTATAAAGACGCAAAGCGTTGATGTTACGGATACCGGTTTAACTATTACAAAAGCAATTCCCGAAAAAAGAGCCGTGGTTGAGTTTGACAATAAGCCGGCGGCGGTCAGATATGCCGAGGCTTTGGGGGTAGAGCGTTCTGAAATTGATTCCATGTTCTTTGCTAATCCTGTGGGCCTGGTCATAGATTCCGACGTTTATATCAGAAACTGTCAAAGAACAGACGGCGATACGATGATTTTTTATTGCAGCATGATGGAGGATATGGATTTAAAACTCTGTAAAATAAGAGATATTCTGCCCGATACCCGCGCGGCGGTTGAAAAAAAGAAGAAAGAACTTGCAGGCATATCAGGTATTATAGATTTCAGGTGCGCGTTCCGTACGATTCAGCTTGAAAACGATGGTAACATTGATAGATACGCCGACATTTTTAACAGTATTGAGGCTGTAGGATTTTCGACATATGGAGAGGAAATTCACGGACACATGAATCAGACTTCTACTATGATAGTTTTCAAATAGCGGAAGCCCTTACAAATAAATATTATTAACAGGTGAACAGGTGAGATCGCTTAAATTTCGTTGCTTTATAGTATATAATAAAGCATGTGGTTTTGATGATTGGAACAGCCAGGAAAATGATTGACAGGTTACTTTCCGAAAAAGCGAAAGGCGACAGGGTGATTGAAAACGGTATATGCGTTAAGCTTATGCTTAAAGGCATTCCTATTGACAAATTGACTGTCAATACTCCCGATGATGATGCTGTTGTCAATAAAGTGAAAAGCGTTTTGATGGAATTCGGCGTATCGGCGCAATGATGGTGAGAAGCTGGTTAAAACTTTCTATGCGCGTAAACTAATACATTTGCGATTTAAGGAGAGTTTATTATGGGTATCAGAGCGTTGTTTTCAAAAAAAACCACGGCTGCGCAAGCCGCTGCTGATATTAAAACTCAATTGAACGGCTTTAACGTAAAGATGATGGTTTACTTCGCCTCTGCGGATACCTGTAAACACGATGAGATCAGCGCCGCTATGCAGTCGGCTTTTCCAGATTCTATTGTGTTCGGCTGCACATCGCACGCGGAACTCTACAGAGGGGAGACTAAATCCGGCACAGTAACGGCGATGGCGTTCAGTCCGGAAACTATATCGGACATCAAAGTCGAAGTGCTTGAAAATCTAAGCGCCGGAATTGACGTTGATCCTGTGTTTCAGTCCTTTGACGCATATTTTAAAACTCCCATGGCTACAGCCGACTATAAAAGATACGGCGGAATAATACTCATCGATGGCCTTTCCATGAAAGAAGAAGAGGTCATGGATAAAATCGGAACGCAGTCGCATATCGTGTTTATCGGCGGTTCGGCGAGCGACAACCTTAAATTTGACAAGACCTATGTTTTCGCAAACGGCAAATCATATACCGATGCGGCTCTTCTTGCCATCTTTAAAGCCGAAAACGGCGTTGACTTTATAAAAACACAAAGCGTTGATGTTACGGATACCGGTTTAACTGTCACAAAGGCAATTCCCGAAAAGAGGACGGTGGTTGAATTTGACAATAAGCCGGCGGCGTTAAGATACGCTGAGGCTTTGGGGGTAGAGCGTTCGAAAATTGATTCTATGTTCTTTGCCAATCCTGTGGGGCTTATTATAGGTTCCGACGTTTATATAAGAAGCTGCCAAAGAACAGACGGCGACGCCATAATCTTTTACTGCGGCATGATGGAGGGTATGAATTTAAAACTCTGTAAAATAAGAGACATTCTCTCCGATACCCGCGCGGCTGTTGAAAACAAGAAAAAAGAGATTGGCGGCATAACCGCAATTATAGATTTCAGATGCGTGCTTCGCACGGTTCAGCTTAATAATGAAGGTGGTCTTAATAAATACACCGACATTTTTAACGGTATTGAGGCTATAGGTTTTTCGACATACGGGGAGGAGATCCACGGTCATGTGAATCAGACTTCTACCATGATGGTTTTCAAATAACGGAGGGTTTTTATATTTTTCAATAAAAAGGTGGTGAAATCGCTTTGTATTTCGATGAACAGAAACTACACAGAAAATCGTTGGAATTTATAGAAAAGCTCAATAAAAAAGAGTGCGGCATTGAGTCTGCCCTGCTTGCTGAATTATTACGCAATTATACCACGCTGACGCATGAATACGGCAATCTGCTTAAACAGATACAAAACATAACGGAAATGAGCGAAAAAGCAATCACCGATCTGCTCGAAAGCAGCATAGACATGAAAGACAAGGTTCATTATGATGTGCTGACCGGCGCCTACAACAGAAGGTATTTGGATGAATCCCTCGATTACCACATAAAAACCATGTCGCGTTTTGAGGGAGCGCTTTCATTATTGATACTTGATATTGATTACTTCAAAAAATATAACGACACTTACGGGCACAACGAAGGCGATGCCTGTCTGCGTTTAGTGTCCGGCTCTCTTGCCGAATGCATAACCCGCGAGGCTGATTTTGTGGCTCGCTACGGCGGGGAGGAATTCGTGGTGGTTCTGCCATATACAGACGAACACGGGGCAAACGCGGTGGCAGAAAGACTTCTCGAAAATATAAGGGCTAAGCGGATCCCTCATGAACAAAGCGATGTCGCGGATTATGTGACTTTTTCTATTGGAGCCACCGCGGTAAATGTTAAATACACTCACAAGGCGCAAGACTATATAAAACGCGCGGACGAAGGGTTGTATATTTCAAAACGCAACGGCCGCAACAGATATACTTTTGTCGAATTTAAAGAATTTGTGGAAAATGATATAGTAAAAGAGGAGTCTGTCTTATGAAAAACGGTTTATTTAATGCTGGAGAGGCGCCCTGATGATTGATCGCCAGCCAAAACATAATGAGTGCTGCGTCCCGCGCCGCACATCTCCAATAATTCGCGTTTTGTCAGATCCTGCAGCATTCTGGTAGCCGTAGGCAGTGATACCTTGAATATCTTGCAGACTTTGCCTGATGTCAAATTACCAACAAATCCGTCGAATAAGCGATTTATAATCTCGCGCTGAACCGGGCTGAAATTCTCTGACGCATACTTGTGCCAGAATTCCGCTTTACGCAAAACCTTGCCAATAATTTCTTCACTTCCTGCAATCGCGCGTTCTAAACATTCTAAAAACCAGCATAGCCAGCCCGTTATATCAAGCCCGCCTGTTGTTGTCTGTTCCAATACCGCGTAATATCTCTTCTTCTCCTTTTGAATTTGTGTTGACATTGAATAGAACCGCAATGGGGTTTTTTCCGCACGGGCAAGGAGCATCTCCGTTATCACTCGCGTCAAGCGGCCGTTGCCATCATCAAAAGGGTGGATTATAACAAACCACAGATGCGCGACTGCGGCTTTTATCAAAGGATTTTCCGGGCCGTTTCTATTAAGCCAGCGCAAAAACGCATGCATTTGCCCATGTACTTTTTCCGGCAGAGGAGCTTCATAATGAACAACTTCACGGTACCCCTTATTAGAGATGATCCGCATCCGGTCATCGCGGTAAGCGGCCACTATTATTTTTTCCGGGCCGCTGTAGCCTGTCGGGAACAATGCCGCGTGCCAGCCAAACAAACGCTCCCGGGTCAGAGGTTTGTCATAATTATTAACAGCATCCATAACTGCTGTGACAATACCGTCAATATGTCGGGACGGTTCAACCTCTTTATCAAGATCTATGTTCAGCTTTCTGGCAAGGGATGAACGAACCTGATCGCTGTTCAGAATTTCCCCCTCTATTTCGCTGGATTTGGTGATCTCCTCAGCCATGGCATTTAGCACAGCTTCCTGCTGAATACCAAAGCCAAATTGCTGCATTTTTCCCAAAACAAGTCCCTGCGCTACGGAAACCTGTGCTAAGGAATTCATTACCTGATCGCAGTCCCAGGTGAAATTCGGATACCGGGGTGATTCATGAATGTATTTCATAATAAGTAATCTCTTCAATCTGTGAATACATTGTATTATTTAATCTGATCAGAATCAAGTATAATCTAATCTATTTGTGATGAGATTAGGTCATTATCTATATCAAGGCTAAATACGATTTTGTAACTCTATTATTATATTATACCATTTAATCCAATCAGATTCAAACACAATCAAATCATTATTTGATTAGATTGTACTATTAATCTAATCACGCGTAAGGACAATCAAATCATTTTATGATTAAATTACAAGACTAATCTAATCAGACACAAGGACAATCAAATCATTTTATGATTAAATTACAAGGCTAATCTAATCAGACACAAGGATAATCAAATCATTTTATGATTAAATTACAAGGCTAATCTAATCAGACACAAGGACAAACAAATCATTTTATGATTAAATTACAAGACTAATCTAATCAGGTACAAGGCAAATAAATCATTTTATGATTTAGATTGCAAGATTAATCTCATCAGACCCACAAATCGAATCATTTTCGATTAGATTGTGAGATTGATCCCATCAGGTGAAAGGGTCCACGTTTTTTTATTGCATCAAAATAACACTCCAAAATCCTGCGGCTTTATTGTATATTTCAAATTCCATGTTAACAGGCAATTACGAATAGGGTAAAATCAATTCCATATCCGCATATTTGTCAATATATTCATCAATAATCATAAAAACAGAAGGATGGTATGATGAAGCGTGTTCGTGGCAGCAGTAAGATGCGCTTTTTAAGCGTAGTGGCGGCAGCGGTTTTTTCAACGCTGGTTTTTATTGGGTGTGAAAAGTCTCCGGTCGGCCCGGATGATGATCCCGGCAATGTTGTTTCTCCCCCTGTAGATGTTCCTGTAGCCGGAAAAACTGTTTCTCAAATTCTGGATGATGGTCATTCAGCCCTTAAAAGAAACCAATACGACACCGCGATGGCCTACTATGAAGCGGCATATGCCAAAGAAAATAACAATCCCGAAGCGATCATTTACTCATCGCTTGCGAAACTGGCGTTAATAAGCATAGATCCGAAAGTTGCTGATCTGTTCAGAAACCGTATGGGATTTACTAGTTACCCGAACAGGTTTAACGCGCTGTTGAGCAGTGATTGGCTGACCTATGAAAGCTCTCTTCCCGGTCTTGTAACCCCCTCATGGGTCTCTAAAGGGAATAACTCCATTTACAACGGTTCATTAATCAACGGCGCGCCCAGCGTTGAAACATGGGTAATACTCCTGCTTGCCAACTTAGTTGACAAAAACACAAACGGTCTTAACGGATTTTTAGACGATATGATCGCGGCTGTTTTCGGTACATCGTTTACCGAAGTTAACATCAGAATCGCAAAGCTGAACGTCAACAATTCCAACACTAAGATCACGCTTAACAGCGTTTTTCTTGAGGCGCTCAATTTTGAAAATATTATTGGTGAGTATGATGAAATAGGCTGGGCTGAAGCAAACGCGGTACTCTCCTTTATGACCGGCATAAAAGCGTCTATGGAATGGGTGGCATCTTATGACTGGAACACAAGTTTGAACTTCCTTAAACAAGTTTGGTCTGATAATATCAATGATCTTGGTCCATATGAGCTCATAAATTCAATCGACGCAAAAGACCTGCCGTTTAACAACAATTTCCTCAAAGCAAGAGTCGGTAAAATGGATGCCGCTAAAGCAAGTTTTATCAAGTCGGTTGAGGGTCTGCAAGCGTCTTATGAAGCGATATCGACTGACAGCAAATATCCTGCCTCAATAAAAAATGCCTATCCTACACTTAACGATGGCGCTAACAAACTTGTTACAGCTATTAAGAACGGTACGGTATTTTACATTTCCGATAATCCGACAAACGGAACCTGGCCCACTTCCGGCAACGGAATCAACATGGGAAAGCTCTTCCAGCCAGGTTATTTCTCACTGCAAAATCTTTTTGAAGTTGATGCTGCCGGAAAACCGGTCTTTTATACGGAGGGTGTCAAACTTACAAAAGATAATTATCAAGAATTGCTTTCCGAAAATGGTTATGCCGCATTGAAGGTTAAAACCTCACACGCGGCGGCAGTTGTAGTACCTGCTCAGAGTCAAGGAGATGAGATGTTTGAGCTGCCTTTCTTTCTCGCACTATGGCTTTTCGAGAAATACAACGGCCTGCCGCTGACAAATCTGTATGTGTTAGAGAAAAAACAGCCGCTTGCCAAGGCTCTTATTAGAAAGAAGTAACTGTTTTGTTAAGGTTTTTTGTTTTTAAGAAAGGAACCCCGAATTTACTTTTGGGGTTCCTTATTTTATTTGCGGATAGCCTTTGCTCCGCCGAAGATTTTAACATCAGCGGAGGAAGCGGTATTTTATTACATCAAGATAATGGCCAAATCGTTTTTCACAGCGGTAAAATATCATATTCCGACAGCAGCAGCCAATTTGAAAATACAGTGAACTTCCTTGGAATCGGCTCTGATATGCCGTGGCTTTCAACCGGTATTTTTGCGGTTGGTTATTCACGCGGTTTTGATTTTAACCTCGTAAAACCGAAATTAACAGCAGGATTGATAAAATCATCGGAGATTGAAATTCATTCGGGTCAAACAAAAATCAAAAACGGCGGTTCTAATGGCTCTTATATAAATTCCAAATTGAGTTTTGACATTAAGGAGGTAAAAATTACGTCCTCGTTATTATACGCTAAAGTAAATTTTCAAGATGGTGATTTCTACCATTTTTACGGTAAACCCAATCTCCCCGCACTTATGCGCATGGGTTTGTCGGCACAATACAAAAAAACACATGAGACCGGTTTTACATATGACAAATTTGACATAAATATCTTTAATAACAGCGGCACACTGCTTTTTGAATCAAACAATTACAGCTTAGGAGCTTATTATAAATACTCATTTGATGAGCCGCAAATTCCGTGGAGATTTCACATGACCTCAGGTGTCAATTACGCGGATATTTTCGTTAACGGCGCTCTGACTCCCGCAAATCAACAATATTTTTTGTTTCCGTACGCATTTTATGAAGTAAATGGAAAAGGGAATGCGGCTGTGGGCTGGATGACGCTTTCGTTTGATCTTCAAAGAAAACTTTTGAAACACAGGTTTGATATAATAGCCGCAAACATATTTTGGGGAAAGCTCAGAGCAGATACCCACTACAAATACAGAAAATTTTACGGTGATGACGAAGTTGATAAGGAAGTTTTTAATATTGATCCTGCGGAAACCGGAGCGGCCGCCCTTATCTACTCCCTCAAAATACGCGGGCCTGCCGTAAAAAACAAAATACAGATTTACGCTGGAGCGCAAAAAGCGTTTGGCTGGTATTACGGAATGGATAAGTTTACAGACAAAAACAATAAAAACACCGGCAAGAATAATACCAGCAGCAACATTGATTACAGCAGCCTGCTTAAAACAGCATTGCTTTCCGGATTGGCTGGAAATATTAAAGTAACCTTTTGAACCATCAATTAATAACCGGCAGTTAATAACCATTAATTAACCAATGCAAGCACCTCATTAAGCCCTTCAAGCATAAACTTTTTATTTGGACGGCGAACCGTAGCATGCCCTAATTTACGTCCGGGCTTAGCCTCTTTCCCATAATCATGAAAATGCGCGCCCTTAATACTCAACACCGATGACGCGTCCGGAATCTCCCCGATAAAATTCACCATCGCGCTGAACTCCACGGGAGAAGTATCCCCCAGAGGCAGCCCCATAACCGCTCTAATATGGTTTTCAAACTGACTTGTGTTTGCGCCCTCAATACTCCAGTGACCGGTATTGTGAACCCTTGGAGCTATTTCGTTTGCGAGAAGCTTCCCATTAGCTTCAAAAAGTTCAAGCGCGAGAACTCCCACATAGTCAAGTTCTTCAAGAAGCTTTCTACTATACTCTTCAGCCGCTTTTTGCATCGGATCATCAGGAGTGCAAACTGCCTTGTGTAAAATTCCGTTTTTATGAGTATTTTCGCTGACAGGGTAAAATATGATTTCGCCGGTGCATGATCTGACAGCGATTACGCTTATCTCTCTTGTAAAAGGGACAAACGCTTCAAGTATGCAGTTTACCCCGCCAAGCCGCTCCCACGCGGCTTCAATATCGCTTTCCGCGCGAAGCACCGCCTGACCTTTTCCATCATACCCAAGGGTGCGGGTTTTGAGAACCGACGGCAGCCCGATTTCCCGCGCCGCTGATTTTAATTCGTAAATATTTCCCACTGCAGAAAAATTCGGGGTGCCTATACCCAAATCTCTGAAAAGCGTTTTCTCTTTGAGTCTGTCGCATGATACCTCCAAAGCAGCTGGAGATGGGTATACCGGTTTTTTTTCAGCGAGATATTTTACGCTTTTAGCGGGAACGTTTTCAAATTCGTATGTGATAACATCAACCTTGCTTGCAAACCGTTCGAGTATTGATATATCACCATAATTGCCTGTAATGTGTTCTGAAACAACCGCCGCGCACGCGTCAGCCGCAGGATCAAGCGTCACAAATTTCGCTCCTATGGGAATTCCGCCAAGGCCAAGCATACGCGCAAGCTGCCCGCCGCCCAAAATACCTATTCTCATTGCGCCGCCCTTGGGTCTGGGTTGGATAAAACTTTTTCTGTCTGCTTAGCGCGGTATTGGTTAAGCGCGTCTTTGAATTGCGGATACTTATTGCCAAGAATGGAAGCCGCTAAAAGACCCGCGTTTGCCGCCCCGGCTTTGCCGATCGCCATTGTGCCGACCGGAACTCCCGCTGGCATCTGCGCAATAGACAAAAGTGAATCCATCCCGTTAAGAGCTTTTGACTGAACAGGAACGCCGAGCACAGGCAGAGTCGTTTTAGACGCGGCCATACCGGGAAGATGCGCGGCGCCGCCCGCGCCTGCGATAATAACTTCTATCCCCCGCTGCTCCGCGCCGCCCGCGTAACTAAAGAGTTTGTCCGGAGTACGGTGAGCGGAAACAACTTCCGTCTCATACGGAATCTTAAGCTCATCCATAACTTCCGCCGCATAACGCATGGTATCCCAGTCTGAAGAGGAACCCATTATTAATCCAACAAGTGGCTGCATACAACTACTCCCTGCTCTGTAAGAGAAGATACAAATATAAATAAAATGTCCGAATGCAGAATGCAGAAAGTTTAAAACCTTTCAAATAACATTACGGAAATCAAAATTATCAATGTTCCCCATTTTTATTCCGCGTTAATTTTACTACATTTCTGCGTTCGAACATTTTATTTTTGCATTAAATAAACTATATTATGATTCTATACTTAAAAAATTTGTACTCTGACTACAAAAGGATATTTTTCAATGAGAGCTTCGGGTATTTTTCTACATCCGACATCGCTGCCTTCGCCTTACGGAATAGGCGACCTTGGCGAATCAGCATTAGCGTGGATAGATCTGTTATCGTCAAACCAGCAGCAGTTTTGGCAGTTTTGTCCGCTGGGCCCCACAGGATATGGGGACTCTCCCTATCAGACACTTTGCTCTTTTGCCGGAAATACGCTTTTAATCTCTCCCGATGAGTTGATCAAAGAGGGATTGCTTTCAAAATCCGACCTGAAATCTTATCCAAAGCTGTCAAATGAGAAAGTGGAGTTCGGACCTGTTATCACCGAGAAAGAAAAGCTGCTTCGAAAAGCTTTCGGTAAATTTACGGATACCGAAAATTTTATTGATTTCTGCAATAAAGAGGATTGGTGGCTTGCTGATTACGCGCTTTTTCGAATGATAAAGGAACTTCACAATGGGCGTCCGTGGTGGGAATGGAAAACTCATTATAAACTGCGCGACGCGGCCGCATTAGAATCTGCGGTTAGTGAACGTAAAGAAGAGCTGCGTTATCAGAAGTTTATTCAATTTCTATTTTTTTCTCAGTGGAGTAAAGTACGCGCGTATGCGGCTGAAAAGAATATTTTGACAATTGGTGATATCCCGTTTTATACGGCATACGACAGCTCAGACACCTGGGCGCAGCCCGCGCAGTTTTTATTTGATGCTGAAGCTAAACCGATAAGTGTTGCAGGGGTTCCTCCCGACTACTTCAGTGAAACCGGACAGTTATGGGGTAATCCTCTTTACAGATGGGATACAATGAGAGCGGATGATTACGCATGGTGGAAGAGCCGCATCCAGCAAACGTTAAAACTCGTTGATTATATCCGTATCGACCACTTCAGGGCGTTTGATTCCTACTGGGCAATCCCTGCCTCAAGCCCGACCGCTGTCGATGGGGAATGGAAAAAGGGGCCGGGAATTCACTTTTTCGACACTATAAAGAGCGCGCTTGGAGAGCTGCCTTTTATCGCGGAGGATCTGGGTGATATCACTCCCGGTGTAACACAGCTTCGCGAACAGATAAATGCGCCAGGTATGAAGATTCTGCAATTTGCTTTCGACGCGAATCCTACAAATCCCTATCTTCCCTACAACATAACAAAAGACAGCGTTACCTACACCGGCACCCATGATAACGACACCTCTTTAGGCTGGTTTTCTCAATTGGCGGAACCGTACAAAAAACTGATCTGTGATTATTTACGCTGCACAGAGAAAAATTTTATGGATGCTTTTCTACGCTGCGGCCTTGGAAGTTCCTCCTGGCTTTGCATCATTCCAATGCAGGATGTGCTTGAACTGGGCGAAGGACATCGAATGAATACTCCGGGGCAGATGTGGGGTAACTGGCAGTGGAGGATGGCAAAAGCCATGCCTGTAAAAAAGAAGATGGAACGGTTTGCCCAAATGACAATGATTTATGGCCGCGCGCCGGGATCTGGACATTGTTTGTAAGCAAAGCGTATCTGCCATTCGTCACCCCCGCAAAGGCGGGGGTCTACTGTTCTTGGCTGTTATGACGGAACGGTCTCTGATCGTTCCCTACATTTAAGAACAATGGATCTCCGTCTTCGAGGGGATGACGAAAACCCCAATTAACACGCCGGTAAAACACGCATATTGATAATCAATACTAAAAATTTCCTTTTGACTCGATCTCCTTAACCTCAGAGATGAACTCGCTTATATCTTTAAACTTTCTATATACTGACGCAAACCTTACATAAGCGACTTCATCAAGCGAGTAGAGTTCTGTCATGACCATCTTTCCGATCTCTGTGCTTGGAATCTCGTTTTTACCCATTTTTTCTATCTGATTTTCAATCTTGTCAACAATACTTTCAATCTTCTTTACGCTTACAGGACGCTTCTTGCAAGCGGCTGTAAGTCCCTGCATGAGTTTTTGACGTTCATAGGGTTCCCGGCGCTGGTCATTTTTTACAATTGTCAATGAGATGTTTTCAATGTATTCGTATGTAGTAAAGCGGCGGGTACAATTGAGACACTCTCTGCGCCTGCGCACAGCGCGGCCTTCCTTGCTGGTACGCGAATCAACCACTTTATCTTCTTCATGACTGCAATATGGACAACGCATCGTAACTCCTGTCTTAGTATGGACTGCCTTTGGCCGCCCATCTCCTCATGGCCGCGATTTATAGAACGGAACGCCCACTGGCCGTTCCCTACGCCTAAAATTTTGCTTTCAATGTCAACGAACCGCCTCGTGTATCCGGACTCGGGGCGGGCTCAAACTGTATGCTTGATGACATACTTTTTTTTCTAAAAACCATCAGATCAACGGTAGATAAAATACGGTTGGCTACTAACGCGCCAATAAAAAAGGAGGACGCTACGCGCAGGTTGCGCGCTCTTTGCCGGATGTCGTTGTACTCCTCCTGATGGCTCTCATCAGCCCAACGCCACCATGATCTCTCATCAAGGTACTGGTCGTCCGCGCTGCCCCGCGACAGCTCCACAACTTCGTTGTATTGAGACGCGTCCATAAACGCGCCCACATGACGCCAATACGCCTCACCGGAAGGCGCTTTCTCTATACCTGCCATAGCGGAAGCAAACGCCCGCGCGTCTTTCTCGCGGCCGTTTGCCAAACTATTAAACAGTACAACGCTGAAAACAGACGCCAGATCAAACGCGAGGTAACCAAAAGCGTGTTTGGGTTTGTCAAGGTAATGATGTCCGGCGCCGGGTAAAACAAGCGAAGCTGCCATTGCCGCGGCTATACTGCGCTGCTTTTCATTTGACACTGTAAAAAGATTAACATCGCTGGTAATAATCTCATCCTCAACAATTATCTGCGCGTCAACCAGGCAAATCACAGCGGCAGCAAAAAATAAAATAACGGTACGCGCAACTAAACCGCATCCACTTACTTCATTTGTGATTTGTAATTTGTAATTTGTAATTTGCATTTAAAACTTTACTTTCAGCGCGATGCCGGGCGCGGTTTCAGATCCGGTAAATACATACTGCTGTTCAACAGAAAGTCTGTTCCACACACTTTTATCTTTACCGAGAAGATGCGAATTGTAAGCCATGGCCGTAAAGCCGGCGTCAATAGCGCTTATAATATGATTAATTAAAATAGCGTACAAAGTGTAGTTGACAGCGTCATATCTCGATTTGGAATCCTTCATCATGGAGTTGTATTTTGCCTGGAAATTTGAATAGCCGAACCATTCGTCGCCGAATTTGCTGTTTTCATTGATCCAGCTCTCCACCTCATCAATACCGGGAGTAAAATCTATCCAACCTGGAGTCATATATTTCTCGCGGATTCTCTCATAATAATATGTTTGTTTTTTATCCGCAGCATCATAAAAATCATCATCGTAAAGAGTAGTATCATATGGAAGCGGCAGATTTGCATTTGTAAATCCATCTCTCATAGATTTATCATACCTCTTCAAACTGTCAACGCTGAAGCGCTGATCCGCAAACTTATGCGCTTCCCTCTTTTTTGATTTTCCGGCGGAATTAAAATACACGGCTGTTCCGATCGCGGCGAGTTCGGCAGCGCCAAAGGCGCCCGCCTTAACGTAGCTTTTTGAATAAGCCTGACCAAGCCCGGGAACAAGAAGCGATAACAGCATCGCAAGTCTTGGCGAGCGGTATTCTTTAAGATTGTGCGCAAAATTTATAGATTGACCATCCTCAATTACTACAGGCCCCAAAGCAGCGGAATCTATTTTGCCGGTTGTATTATCCGCAGCCACACTCGGTATAGGAGGCCCGCCGCGCCGCCCTCTGTGTTGCTGTTCACTCTCTTCACCGCTCCCGCTTATATTTGCAAGAGAATCTACGGAGACGGAATCTACCGCGGAAACAGTCTCCTGAACAACGGGGTTATCATCCGCAAGAAGATCTTCCTCGTCCTCACCGGCAAGCAGTTTGTCAATATCAAGTTCACCATCCTCATCATCTAAAACCTCACCGGATGATTTTGGGGACGGTACTCCATCCTCAAATGTCGCGGCTGCTGTGTCCGCCGCGTCCTCATCTTCCACAATATCGTCATCAACAGATTCAAGCACAACACCCTGGCCCGCGCCGCCTGCCCTGTTTTGAGCGGACGCCAGGTTAAACGCAAAAACAGACAGAAGGAAAACAGCAAAGAACAAATGACGGTTCATACTACCTCTTTCAGTACGGACGCAATTGATTCTATATTAATAAGGCGCGGTATACCGCGCCGCCGAATTTTTTATTTGCATGAGCACGATTTACCGCGCTCCTCACCTCTACGCGTCATTTTTATAATCCTAGAACATCCCTCATTGTATATAATCCCGGCTGCTTTGACGCGATCCACTTGGCTGCTGTTACCGCGCCTCTCGCAAACACACTGCGGCTGTGCGCCATGTGCCTCAATTCTACCCTTTCGCCCATACCCGCAAAAAGTACCGTATGATCTCCAACTATATCTCCGCCCCGAACAGCGTGCATACCGATCTCAAGCGGCGGGCGGGTTGATGAAGCCATTCCGCTGCGTCCGTTAACAACCGCTTCATCATAACTCTGTCCAAGCGCCTTTGCGGCAATCTCCCCTAATGTACGGGCTGTGCCGCTCGGAGAATCTTTTTTAAACTTGTGATGCGCTTCAATAATCTCAATATCGAAGTTTCCACCAAGTTTTTTGGTTACAAGTTCTGTGAGTGAAAACAACAGATTAACTCCAAGACTCATATTTGAACTAACCAGTGTGGGGACTTTAAGAGCCGCTCTTTCCGCCAGCTCATAATCACCCTTTTCAAGACCGGTAGTACATACCACCACAGGCAGCTTTAGATCACCATTGCCGGCTTTAGTCAGGTTTTCACGAGTTGCCTGTACGGATGAAAAATCAATAATCACCCCATCTTTTACCCCGGTCTGGGAAACTGAAGAGACCACTTTTACCCCGCTGAAGTCAGCGCCAATCAAACTGCCGTAATCAACCCCTGTTTTAGGATGACCCGCATACTCCACGCAACCCGCAAGTTTGGTATCTTTATCATCCTGAACCACCTTGCCGATCTCTATCCCCATCCTGCCCAGGGCCCCTATTATAATTATATTTGTTGCCACAACGGATCACCTCATTTTTTAGAAATAGAATATGTTTTGAGTACGGACAGCAGCTTCTCTTTATTGCTTTCAATCATCGGAGCAAGCGGTAATCTTACAGGACCCGCCGCAAGACCGATCTCCATCATGCACGCTTTTACCGGAACCGGATTAGATTCGATGAAAACAATCTTCGACAACGGCAGCAGCTCCTCATGAATCTTAAGCGCGCCCGCGGCATCGCCTTTTAAAAACATCTCAACCATAGCGCTCAGTTTATCAGGTACGATATTTCCGATTACAGACACTACGCCCTTGCCCCCAACAGCCAAAACCGGCAAAGTCAGCCCGTCATCGCCGGAAAGTACGTCTAAACGGCCGCCGCAGCGGCGGTGAATCTCTGAAATCTGCGAAATATCGCCGCTTGCTTCCTTGACCGCTCTCACCTGAGGCAGCTCGCAAAGCCTCTCCACAGTCTCAGGCAGCATATTAACGCCTGTACGCCCGGGAACATTGTAAACAAGCATCGGTATATCAACCTCAGAAGTGATCGCCTTAAAGTGCCTGTAAAGACCATCCTGAGAGGGCTTATTATAGTAGGGAGTGATGCTCATAATTGCGTCGGCGCCGCTTTTTTTAGCATGTTTCGCCGCCTCAACCGCCTCAGCGGTGTTGTTGGAACCCGCTCCCGCAACAACCTGAACCTTGCCCTCAGCTTGCTCAACAGCTATATCAATGACCCTTTTATGCTCTTCCCAGGAAAGTGTAGCGCTCTCTCCGGTAGTGCCGCAGGGAACTATCCCCGCAACTCCCCCTTTTATCAAAAATTCAATATTCGACCTCAACCCCGCTTCGTCAAGCTTACCGTCCACGGTAAACGGGGTAATTATGGCGACATAACATCCGCGAAATTCCATTTTTCAGCTCCCTGTAGTAGATTATTTAGAATAATTTTATTTGTTCCAGTTTCTAATTTTTTGAATATTATTTTCCTAAAACACCAGCAGGTGTCTCTTTTCTAAAAAACAGGTCGATACGACATCCACAGCTTATACCATAAAAATAAGTATTTCCCACGACTCTAATAAAGTTCCGGTTTATTGAAAATTCACCGGAATCTTTTTAAATAGCAGGAAATTGTTTCAGGAACTCTTGTATTTCATCATGTGATCTCCCCGGCGTTCTCTCTTCCATTACTTCTTTATAAAAATCAATAACTCCTAAAGATGCGACTATTACAAAAAATACCCCAGTCAATAAAATTACTAATCGTTCTTTTCTTCTTTCTACTCATTTGACTTACCACGTTTTTAACTGTCCAACATCAAACGTCCATTGGGGTGTATATAAATATTCAACAATGTTTGCGCTATACCATGGACTGAGTTTGTCATCATTATCATTTTTTAGAATTTGCGTCTCTTGCGCCGGCATATAACTTTGCGCAAGCAAAAAAACTTTTTCTTCGTTTTTGTTTTCGGCGACATCTACAACAATTACCGCGTGTCCGGGCGAACCGCCTAAAATAAAAACATCTCCGATAGCGATGTTTTTAATGTCTTTTGATTTCAGAGATTTTGATAATGAAATTGTGCCTGCATAAATGAAAACAAATTCCATATAGTTTCTGAAATCTTTATACGTGTTTGAAGGCTCTGCTGTTTTGCGCCAAACGGTTTTGTTACCATTTACTATTACTCTGCTGCCTTTCATCCACTCAGTGTAGTCCATTTCAAAACCATTTGTGAGAGTAAATGAAATTTGGCCGTATGCTTTGATAGAATAAAAATATTCACCTCGTAACCGCATAATTGCGTCCGCGCACTGTTGTAAATCTCTGTTTGAAATATCCATATCAACAACAGCGTCATAAACATCATCATATTTTATGTCGCCATTAAAATACTTCGCTTTTGTTCCCGCCGGCTTTAAAGGGAGATTGCGCAAATAGCTTGCAAACGAATTCCCGTCAACGGATTTGCGTTGAAACCCCTCCGGCGGATTAAATCTCGTTTGTAAGGTCATTCCTTTTTCATCAATAACGCCTTTATTGTTAACTGCCGTTACAGCTATTGATTCCGCTTGCTTGTCAGTAGTTTGTCCGCAGCAGTTTAGCGTTACGCAAACGAACAATAGATATGTAATATGATGTTTCATAAGCGCCGTTTTAAAATTGCTTGCAATTGTCAGATAAAAGAAATTGAAAAAATATATCTGTTTTGATTTATATACCCATTTTGTGATTTTACGCTATCCTGTTAATCCGTAAAGAATACGGAAAAGCGTAAAGATAAGAGCTGTGGAGCCTCGCCTTTGCAGGATGATAAATACATTTCTTTCGTGATTATCCACATAAAGCGGCTAAATATCCCATTAATATTGATACAAAAAAAGCCGGACATCCTAACAACCAGCCATCAGGACATCTGGCTAAAACTTACCCGCCAAAATTCCTGCGTGTTAACCCTCTTCCTTGACCACCCAGACTTTCAGCTTTGCGTCCACACCCTTATAAAGACTAATGTCTACAGTATAAACACCAAGCTGCTTTATCGGATCCTCAAGTTTCACCTGACGCTTTTCAACGCTGAAGCCCTCTTTCTTGAGGAATTCGGCGATATCCTGCGATGTGACAGAACCGAAAATCTTCTCTTCCTCGCCAACCTTAACAGCTATTGTGCAGGGGGTCTGCTCAATTTTCTTGGCGAGCTCACGGGCATCCGCGGCAAATTTCGCTTCGCGCTTTTCGTTCATGCGCTTTGTTTCCGCTACCCGATTCCTGTTCCCCTCTGTAGCAATAACCGCTATATCATTGGGGATCAGAAAATTTCTCGCGTATCCATCCTTGACAGTAATAATTTCCATCGCCTTGCCAAGTTTCTCATAATCTTTTTTAAGTATTATTTCCATATTCAGTCAGCTCTCCTTAAGTACAAGTGCGCAAGCTTTTACAGCGGCAACCCTATTTAATGTTTTCAGCGACAAACGGTAAAAGACCAAGATGCCTGGCGCGCTTTACAGCCAGAGCCAGAAGCCTCTGATTTTTGGCGTTGACGCCCGAAAGACGGCGCGGCACAATCTTACCGCGCTCAGTAACAAACCGGCCGATAATCTTAATATCTTTATAATCAGGTTCAACCTTATTTGTCTCAAACCAGCAAACCTTTTTCACTCTTCTCTTTGAAAAACCCATTGTATTTGTCTCCTATTTTTTAAAGACAGGATATATCTGTCTCTGCTGAATGTCTATATACTCTGTTGAAAGCCGCTTAATCCCGGCCGCGGAAATCTTCGTCTTCGTCAATTTCCGGTTTTTCTACATCTATTTTTTCCTTGCGCGCAGCCAACGCTTCGCGGGCGGCATCGTTTTTCAGATCTCTGACAACTGACAGATGACGCAAAATATTCTCATTCAGCTTAATATGCTTTTCAAACGCGCCCGGAACAGCGCCTTCAGCCTTGTAGTAGAACACTACATAATGTCCGGTCTTCTTCTTATTGATAGTATAGGCAAGGCTGCGCTTGCCCCACACATCACTCTTTTCAAATTCCGAATTGCTCTTGAAGAACTCCTCAAGCTGCTTCTGTTCCTTCTGGATAGTGTCTTCCGGAAGACTTCCATCAAACACAACAACTGTTTCGTAAGGTCGAATCACCGTTCACTGCCTCCTGTGGTCTCAGGCTTACGGCAGCAGTCGCGCCGCAAGCAGGTTTTTTAGTTAGTTAGTATACGTATGCAAGATTAATTTCATATTTCATGCTTTTAATTGTATTTATTCATTGCGGTTTCAATGCCGCTTTCAAGAGCGAAAATTACCGCTTCCGCGCAAGTCTTTACCACCTCACGCACTTTGCCCTGTTCATGCTTCTCAAAACGGCCTAAAACAAAATCTATTATACTGACCCCTTGCGGCAAAGGCCCTATTCCAACACGCAGCCGCGGAAAATCCGTACCAACAGACTCCGCTATGGAACGCAAACCATTGTGTCCGCCGTGAGACCCATCTTTACGAAAACGAATCTTTCCCAGCGCGATGTTAAAGTCGTCAACAATAACCAGACACTGCCCGCTGTTCAGTCCATATTTACGCGTGCACGCGGATACCGCGCCGCCTGAAAGATTCATATAAGTCAAAGGCTTAACAAGAGCGATAGTTTTACCGTTCTTTAGCGCGACAGTACGGATTTCCGACTCACAGCAACTCAGCGGCTCAGACGCGTCTGAAGATTCCGCTAATTCGTCAACAACGCAAAATCCAACATTGTGACGGGTACCGCTATACTTCTCACCAGGATTACCAAGCCCGAAAATCAAAACTTCAGGCTTGACATCAGGCTGAAGCCGTTTTTTTTCAAAGAATCGTCCGAAAATCTTACTAAAAATCACTTTGCCGGTTTCGCGGCTTTACCCTTAGGAGCAACCGCAGGCGCTGCCGCTTCCTCAGCGCTCTTTTCGGCGGCTACTTCACGTATGGGGTGAGTAACCGATGCAAGCGCCTCTTCAGGCGCGAATTTAAAAGTAAGATTCGGGATCGAAATATCACGCACATGAATTGAATCGCCGATTTTAAGCTTTGAAACGTCGATAGCTATAGAATCCGGAATATCGGCAGGCAGACATTCAACCTTTACAGTTTTGTGCGGATGGCTGAGAACGCCGTTGTCATCCTTAACGCCGACAGATACTCCCTGAAAAATAAGCGGCACATCAACAGTAACTTTTTCGTTCATATTGATATGCATGAAATCGATGTTAAAGAAGATGCTGTCCTTAAGAACATGGCGCTGAACCTCGCGGATAACAGCGATAGAATCGGCAGCCAATCCTAAATCCATAAGATGGTTAGTTTTTCTGCCCCTCACTATAGCGGCGAAATCTTTGTGAAAGACTTCTATCTTCTTCGGTTCACGGTCGTGACCATAATACACAGCAGGAATCCAACCTTGCGCGCGTGTTTTGCGGGTATAAGATTTTCCCGTACCTTCCCGCTCACGTGCCTGCAACTTTACAATTTCCAAAGCATGACCTCCTCGGACAAACGCGTTTATATTAAAAAGTTATCTATCGCGTAAAATGGCTGGGGTAGAAGGATTCGAACCTCCGAATACATGGACCAAAACCACGTGGCTTACCGCTTGCCGATACCCCAGCAAAGGCCTTTTACAACAAAAACTTTCAAGACAATTTAGAGAATATAGCTTATGGGCGGAGAGAACGCAATATTTTCGTTAATTATCAATTATTGCTTGTTTAGTTTATTATTCAAGGCACAATTTATTTTCCTGATGACAGATGAAAGAATTCAACGTATAGGGAAAGAAAGTCCATGGAAAAGAAAGAATGCCAAAAAGCGCAGCCACCAACGGGGATTATTTATTTTGAATACGCAATAAAATATCTACTGCGAGACAAAAAACTTTCGGTATATAAGTGGCTTTTTAAGCGGTTTAGGGTTTAATCAAGAAGGAAGTGGATAATTTTTTTATGACATTGAAATAACTACCGGAAAAACTTCAAAGATTTCATACGGCGCTTAAACTCAAATAATCCCAAATTGTCCATTAGGCATATTTGTACGCTCCTATTCCCATTGAATTATCCCATAGTTTTCGTATCCATGATCGTCGTCGCATTTGCAGCGCCATTTTTACCACTGTTTTTTGAGTACTTTTTTCTATCAAAGACGGAATCGCAAGAAATTTGTGTCTCAATGTTGATAACCGTTGTTTGATTTTATCTCCCATAATCACTTGACGGAACAGACTCATCAGATTGTATGCAATTGTCATTAAAACCAATGAAGCTTCTGTCCCATTAAAACCGGCTTGATTTAGTTTGTCTAAGCCATAGTCATATTTCAGTTCTTTGATTCTGTTTTCGCAGTTTGCCCGCCCGCGATATAATCTCCATACTTCCAACGCTCCCAATGTAAGATTTGTAGTGTAGCAGGTATATCTGTATCCATGTATTATGCTAATGGACACCATTAGAAAATGATGATATTCACCTAAAGCGAATGTTCTAATGGACAATTTGGGTTTAGTAATCGTCAATCGTCATAGTGGAATATATTATATCCTGACTTTTACAGTTTCATAATGCAATTTGTTACAAAAACATTGTAAACAAAGGGGTTTTATCTAAAAATCTTTTTTGTTGACGTTATGCTAACATTATGTTATATTATAAAAAAGCGCTTGTTCGAATTGCTTACAAAGACAAAGAACTATGAGATTAGTCAAAAACTATTTGGTACTAAATTGCTAAAACATTTACATGCAATAGGAATTATTGAATTTTTTATTAAAAAGTCGCTTTAGCATAACTTCATCTGTCACAAAAAAATGTTTATAATATCAATAAAATCAACACGTTAGAGACTTTTTTACTTTTTAAACTGTAAAAGTCGGGTCGTCATAGTGGAATATATCATATTGTATATACCCATACGTTTTGGTATGGATTGTAATTTTAAACAACCCTTTTTATGGAGGTGTTTTTATGTATAATAAAATCAGGAAAGGAAGAGCTATGAAAAATCTACAGTCGTGTTGCTGGCGGGGACGCAGCCTTCTCCTCATATCGGTACTCGTCTTCGGAATGAACATCGTTCATGCCCAGAATGTAATCTATGTTGACAAAAACAGCACTAGCGCCACGGAGAACGGATCTTCGGCCAGCCCTTTCAAAACAATTGGAGGAGCTGCCGGAGCGACGCAACTGCAAAGCAACACCACAGTTATTGTGAGAGGCGGACGAAACGGAGCCGAGGTAGTTTACGAGGAAGCAAACATAGTGCCGAGAGTGTCGGGAACAGCGAACGGATATATCGTGTTCAGGCCGGAAACCTACACGTCCCAAGGCAGGACGGTTTATGAAAATGTAGTAATAAGACATTCAGGCAGGCGAAGCAACGGGACGACGATCACCACCGATGCGGAATATTCAAGTACGGGAGTAGGCGACCAGACTGACGTTTTTAACTTGGGTAGCCGCAATTATGTTTGGATTGAAGGATTTAATTTCAAAGACTACAAATACTCGCGCAACACCATCTATATAAACGGTGACGGGAATGTCGTCATCAACAACCGGTTCGAAAATTTAGGCTGCCAACCGGATGGGAAATCAGCCTGGATCCCCGGGCTGAGATCCGGCGGTATAATAATACCCATCGACGGGACTCACAACGTTGTCCGCAATAATTATTTCAATAGCATATACGGCGAAGTTTTAAGTTACAACGGCGGCGCCCGAGATAACATCATAACAGAGAACACGATTATCGGCGTTAAACGGAAGAACGAATCGACGGCGTCCACATTGGGCGGCAGATTTGAAGGCAACAGGCATAACGTGTTTGCTTTCAACTACAACGGAGGTTCGGAGGACGGCAGGACGGTATGGCTCGATGTCTGTGTAGGCGATTTTACCATGCTGAGAAATATAGCCCACAATACCTATTGCCTTTTTTTCAACGAGTCCGGGTGCGATAGAAACTGGGCATATGAGAATATCGCCTATAACAGGGGTCTTAACAGCAGCAGGCGCATGCAGCCGGCAAGCGCGGAAATGGACTTCCCCGCGCAGGCCATGCCGGCGGCGTATTATCCGGCGATATACGAAACCGGCTCAACGTGGGACGCGAGATGGGTGAATAATGTTTCCTACAATGTCAAAACCGGCTTTATCTTAGGGCCGTCGTGGCGCGATGAGACGAGAAACAACATCGCTTACGAAGACGCAAGCAACACACGTCCCCCCAATGACGCCGCCCCGGGCTGGGAACTGAACGGTTGGGATACTGACGCGCTGGGGTTTGTGGTAAATGAAAACTCTTTGATAGGGTATCGCAGCAGATTCGGCTATAACGTGAGAGGCGGCGGGCCGCAGGTTATCAGGAACAACTTGTGGTATTCCACCAAGAAGGCGAATTTTGTCCGCTATATGGAGCCCACGCAGAACGCGATTTCGGTTGCAGAACTTAACGCTCAAATAAGCGGGAGCGATCTTGCCGTACCACCCGGATTCGTGGGGGTCAACGCGAGTACCGGCGCGTTCGATTTCCGTCTTAGCCCAACAAGCCCCGCCAGAGGCACCGGCGACAACGGGGTGAACCGCGGGGCATACGCAATCTACGAGCCGGGAGTTGATTATGATATTCAAGACAGAGGCCAGGGCTTATACGATGTCGGCTATAACGGGACCCTGGGCCCGATAGCGGACGTACACGCCAGTTTCGCTCAGCTCAATTCCCCCGGTCCAGGAACAAATTTTCTTAACGGAACGCCGGGGTCTGAGACTAATCACTTCGACCCGCACCGCCCGTTGCTCAAGGCGGGGGACATAGTCAATCTCGAAGTGAAATTGAACAAACCCGCAACTAAAGCAATGAGTTTCAAAGTAGAGCCTGTTGCGGGCGACGCCTGGATGCAAGGTCATCCCCGAGCCAAGTTCCCTGATTTCCGTTTTCCGAACGGTCAAACCGTCACCTTCGGCGTGAATGAACAGACGAAAACAGTGCGCATTGAAATTCTGAAAGGGAATCCGCAGCACAAACTTGACCAGCTTCTGGCTCTTCGTATCCAGCCTGTCGCCGGCTCCACTGTATTCCAGGAAGTCGGCGCCATGAATATGCATTTGATCAAGATAAGAAGAGTGGAAAAATACACGGTAACCATAACCCATGCCGACGGTATTTTAGGCAAGAGCGTAGTTCGGGAGTATATACCGAATAAAGAGGGTTTCCCCACCCCCCCGCAGGGTCATCACCCATTCAGTATCAGCGCGAAACCAATACCCGGCTTTACGTTTGCGGGATGGGAAACAGGCCAACACGAAGTCAAAGTACGCCTTGCGGACAGAAACAGCGCAAACACTACGCTTCTTGATGACAAACTGGAGCGGCATGTGTCGATAAGGGCAAAGTGGACTCCGAATCCGGAGGCGAATGAGGGTACGGTAAGTCCGCCGGCGGTTACGGCAATCTCCTCGATCCCCGGTACGCTTACGCTTACGGCAGGCGCCACCCAGACTTTATCGCCGACGATCCAACCGAGCGGCAGGACGGTCCATGACGTGATATGGGTTTCGACAAACCCGCGCATAGCGACGGTTACGGTAAGCGACGATGGAACCGTGACCGTGACCGCGCTGTCGAGCGGTACAGCGACCATTAGGGGAAAGGCGGTGCGCAACCACAACGTAGTTGCGAATTGCGTTGTCACCGTTAACGGAACCATGACAACTCCCACGCCGGAAATGCGCACAGAAGGCGGGTTTTATACAATCCGAAACGTGGACAATGGCCGATACATGGAAGCAGTGGGCGCAAACGTAGAAGTAAAACAAGGGCAAGACGGTTTTTCGCCGGATACAAAGTGGCGGTTATCGCAGGCAAGCCCCAACTATTACTACATACGCATCGCAGAGGGCGAAAACACTGCGCTTTATATGTCTGTGCCAAACCCTAATAACGATGCAAATATCGGCTTGGAGGGATATACCGGCACAGATAATCAGCAGTTCAAATTCGTTCAGGTTTCCGGCGACATGTACTTAATCCGTACACGAATCACGAACGACGCTTCCTGCGTGGACGCTGCGGCAAGCGGCAACATTTTGCAATGGGTATCCAACGGAGGCTTGAACCAATACTGGATCGTGGAGTTTCACCCCGACCCCGACGTACTCTTGACCCCCGACTCGGACAGCTACTTCGGAACCGACGAAACGAACATCGCCGCAGTGAACGGACAAGAGGCTAAGAGTCTGAATATAGTGAATCATCCCTACACCGACAATATATTCGGCACATGGGGCTGGAACAACGGCGGGTATAGTTGGGGCGGTGACTACGATTACAAACGGACCTTCGACGGGAACAACGGCACCTACTTCGACGGTCCCCCTCAGGGGCATGTCGGCGTCGAGTTAAAAGCGCCCTACGCGGTGAAACGGGTCGTTTACAGGCCTAGAGCGGCGAACTTTGTTAACCGGCTCAACGGCGCGAAGCTCCAAGGCTCACCGGACGGCACAAGCTACGTGGATATCTTAACGTTAGACTGTAGCGCCTTAGACACCTACACCAAGGTCTGGGAGGGGAACCAAAGCGGCGGCTGGACGGCAAACGCTGGGAAGAAATACAAGTATTACCGGCTGACGGCGAACGGCACTGCAGAGCTGAACATCAGCATACTGGAACTCTACGCACTCATTGATACGTCAGGCGGCGACGTTACATCTGTGTTGGAGAGAGATCGTACTGTCCCCCCAATCGTTACCGAGGAAGACGCGGCTGTTATAGCGCCTGTCAGAGCGGTGTCATCGGAGTTTACGTTTGGCCCGAATCCTGTAATGATGTCGTCGGGCAAGGCGGCCCTGTACCGCGTCGGCAATCGCGTAAACAACGGTACGTTAAGAATCTACAACGCCAACGGCAATTTCATCCGCAAAATCAACATCACCGACAACGCGGCTATCGGCACCATCACCCGCCGTATCGTGGGCGAATGGGATTTGCGGGACGGCAAGGGTCGTCCGGTGGCCGAGGGAACATATTTATTACGCGGCACCGTCAAGACGGTTGACGGCAAGCGTGAGAGGGTATCGGTGATTATCGGCGTGAGGTAGTGTTTTGACGTTGACGTTGACTTTAAGGTGTGGGGGTCTTTTTCCCCACACCGCCATCTAACTCGCAACAAGTGCCACCAGACCCCCCAGACTGTGTCCTTACATCAAGCAGGAGTATTCGATGAGAGTTTTGACACAATCTGCCCCGTAGCAGGGTTTTAGGATAAGTATTTTTCCACGTTCGGTTTTAGGCGGGGCGTTACGGGGGACCCCCCGTCTCCATATATTGACTTTGACTTTAACATTATAATCCAAAATTGTCCATTAGGCAAAATTGATATAAATTAAGCGCAATTTGATCATCAGCGAGTTCTGTTTTTCAATTATACGCATGAGGGTAATTGTTTTTTGTAATTTATTGAATATCAATGTATTATGCTAATGGACACCATTAGAAAACGATGATATTCACCTAAAGCGAATGTTCTAATGGACAATTTGGGATAATATCTGCTACCTGCCTGTTGGCGGCTGGGCTGTTGGGATTTTATGGAAATTCCTCATTTACTCAATTCAAACATAAAAACTTTGCCAAAAGTGTGAACTTTATGATATACTCTTACTGTTTCCATTGTGAAATACTCTAAAATTTCACTATACCCCGGTATCGATATATATAAGGTATAAATGGCAGGGATGATAAGGCCAAACACGTATATTCACCCATACAACAGCCTATGCGGCAGTATCATCAATAATGAAGGCAAAATCTAATCTATGTCGAATAAAAAAATAGGTCTTATCGCCGGAAACAAACGGCTTCCCTTTCAATTTACCGATTGGGCGAAGCGCCATGGGCGGGATTTGTATATTATCGGAATTAAGGGTGAAGTTGATGAAAAACTGAAAAATGAGGTTGCGGCCGACAGATACAGGGATTTTTATGTGTGTGAAATCTCAAAATCGGCTAAATTTTTGAAGCAAAACGGGATTGACGAAATTGTGATGATCGGCGGTGTTGCAGCCGCGAAGCTAAAGCTTAATATAGATATTATCAAGATAGCGTTTCGCCTTTTGTTCATGAAAAACAAGCATAAAGGTGTATTTACTATAATACTATCGATGTTTGAAAAAGGCGGGGTTAAGGTTCGCGCGATACAGGATTTTATGACAGATCTCATCATAGGCGAGGGGTCTCTCGGCAAGATAAAACCTAAAGAGGAAGATATAGCGGGATTCAATAAAAACCTTACCAAAATACTTGATTATATAGGTACAGGCAGCGGGCAGGCGGTTATTATTTACAAAGAAGAGATAATTGCTTATGAGAATTTTAAGGGAACTGACGATACAGCGCGCCGGGCGGCGGCGAAGCGGGCTGAAATGGGGGCTAAGTCCGGCGGCGTAATGGTAAAAATAATGGAACCCGGCCAGGACAGCCGCGTTGACCTGCCGGTTGTGGGGACAAAAACTATAGAAACTATCGCAAAATACGGGTTTGACGGAGTAATAGTAGAAGCGCAGCGCGCGATTACGGACAACACCGCAGACACCATCAAGCTTGCAAATGAAAAAGGTATTTTTGTTTATGGCGTTAGGATTTGACTTCACACGCAGGGCAAAGCTATTTTTTTAGCTGTGGGAATGTGCCCGCATGGGCAGTCTTCAGATTTTTAACTTTTCTTTAGAACGGACAGAGGATAATGCGTTTAAATAGATTGTTTTTCTGCATACTGGCTCTTTCAAGTCTCGTTTTGCTGTTCTGCGACCGCTCAGATGTGATAACAGGCGCCGGGAGCAGTGTAATTTCCGACAGTGATTCAACCATTACCAATATTGAGATGGGATTCAGCCTTATAACATTGGATACGGATGATGTGGACTCCGCTTTCAGTCTGCCCGGCAGCGCAAGCGACACATTCAGCACCCAGACTGCCGGGTGGTTTATGGCAGGGGTAAATAATTACGGAGATACGCTCAGGGCGCAGATGCAGTTTCAGGCAGTAAACAATACATCCGGGTACACTAAAAGCGACACTCTTGAGGGGGTGTATCTTTATTTCAGAGCCGCGAATGACACAGCAGCAAGCAGCTCGATTAATGTTTACCAAAGCAAACCGCTTACAGGAACCGCGCCGGTAAACACAATCGATGTGAGCGGCCCAAACATCGGTACTTTCAAATTAAAAGGTGTTGATTCCATACGTATTAACGATGAGCTGGCAGACAAAATTTTTAGTACCCGTACCTCAATCACAGAAGACACCTTACCATTTGCTTTCAGCATTATAGATTACACGGGCAAAGTACGAAAGATAAACAGCCCTTACGTGATAATCCGCGTTAAAAAAGAGGATGGGGAAACTGTTGTAAGAGATTCCATACCCGGATTTGCCCGCTTCACAGCTTTTGAAAACGCGGGTAGTACAGATGAACGTTCGGCGCAGCTATATTCATCACAGAATACTTTGCGCACAGCTATTTTAAAAATTGACGTCATTGACATTATCAAAAGCGCGAATTCACAGGGCAGTTACCGTGAACTCCTTAACGCGGCGCTCTCTTTTAAGCATGATTCACAAAATTCTAACGACAGCGCCAAACAGTACAAAATTGTGGTTTTAGATACGCTAATTACAAATGAAGCTCCGAGAGATTCAATTGAATCAGCTAACGGCCTTTCTCTGCAAAGGCAATTCGCTCCTGTCGGTTCAAGCGCTTTGAACAGCAAAGGTAATGTACATTCGATAGCTGCTCCGCTTAGAAGCGCTATCAATAAAAATCGTGAATATCTGTATGTTTATTTACGGTCAACCTCAGATCACAGCGTGATATTGTGGGATAAATCATCAATTAAGATCGAAGCTGTTCTCACTCCATCACGATAGGAAAGTTATAATAAAGATGAAAAAGGTTTTTTCTGTAGTTTTAATAACGTTGTCTTTTTACGGCA
The DNA here is from genome assembly GCA_031254105.1 of Chitinispirillales bacterium. GTDB lineage: Bacteria > Fibrobacterota > Chitinivibrionia > Chitinivibrionales > Chitinispirillaceae > WRCH01. Next base: position 4,358 of record JAIRVB010000024.1, on the reverse strand, counting down.
TTGGTTTTGCCCAATCGCCTATGGGCCTTAATCTTCCTTTGGGCATGCCGTCCCACACAGTTACAGGCCCGTCGGCGTCTATGGCGGGAAGCGGAAGCGCTGTTATTGACGAATACTTTGGGACAAGCCTTAATCCGGGCAATATTGCCATAGGTAACCGCGCGGCGTTTTCAGGTCTGGTCTCTTATGAACGCACAGGTATTAAAGACAATTCGGAGTCAAGCTCCGCTTCCGGATATTCACCCAGACTGCTCTCGCTTATCTTGCCTTTGGGCACAGTCGGCAACATCGGTTTTTCCACGCAAAGGCAGTATGACGCAAATCTGAATTTTTACTCCAAAACCGATCCGGTTTTTCCAAGTGACGGCGATGAATTCAACTACATTAAAAATATTGAGCTGAAAAATACCGGCGGGCTCACCGCGTGGCAGGCTGGATGGGGGTACAGGTTAAAAAACCAGCTAAGCTTCGGGCTAATGTATGAGAGGCTTTTCTTCAACAGTGAATCACGCACTGTTTTTGAATCGACTTTAAACTACCACGATGGCATCACGTTTCAAAACAGCATGAATGAAACAGTGGTTACATCATTTACAGGTGATGGGTTTGGTTTCGGTATGCAAATACCTGTTCACAAGAAAGCAACCGCGGGAGTTTCGGCAAAATACGTTCTTTACTCTGATAAAAACGGTTCGTCAACTCGTGAATATCAGCGAAGCGATACTTCAGCTCCGCAGGAAAAATCGCGGGAAAAATTTTCAATTCACCTGCCTCCGTCAATTAACGCGGGACTCAGCTATACACCCAATAGCAAATGGCTCTTTGCGGTTGACGGCCGGTGTACCATGTGGGAGCACTACTATCACGAACTTGAAAACACGAAACACTTGCGCAATACTTACGGAGTATCGGCAGGGACCCGTTTCGTACCCGCGACAAGCCGGTTCAGCTCAAAATATTGGGAAAAGATACATTACAGAGCCGGATTCAGCTACAACCAGCTTGCGATTGACAAATCACAGGAATATTTAATGACTTTGGGAACCGGTTTACCGATACCCAATGACGGCGGCCTTATCGACATTATATTTGGATACGGCCACAGAAGCGCCGACAGATATTCGGATTACAGTGAGAATGTGATAAAATTTGAATTGGGGATAAACGGCGGACGCAGTTGGTTTCAGAAGACCGCTTCTACGAACTATTGATCCGGACTTTCGCACAATGCCAGTTTCAAAAGGGAAAAGCCGGGCCTTAGAGAGGTTTTTGCGGAATAAATTCCGTACACCGCAGGAGCGCGCGCCCAAAAGCAGCGCTGCCGTTAAGAATAACGCTCCCGCCTACTCTCTGAGCTCCCAAATTCCTGACTGTTACAATGACACTTATATACGCGCAATACCCAGAGACCCTGTTCACGCGTTTATTTACTGGGAACTTTCCGGGAATGAAAACATCCATAAACATGATACACAATCAGAAAGCGGCGGAAGATACGCAGATAAACATGAAGTAATCAAAATACAGCAAAATCCGCCTGTTGGGCCTAAACCTATCCCGCCAACTGCGCCTGTCCAATTCGGTCAAACATTTCATACTGTTCAGGCTTTTGAAGATGTGAATCACACACGCAGCTCTTCCCGTCAGACTGTGGCTCAAATTAATCCGCAATCACCTGTGGGCAATACTTATGTTGAAACACAGCGCTGCGGAGGAAGTATCAAAGCAGAATACGGAGTAGAAAATAACAGCGGCGGTAATCAGTTACAAAAAAAATCATTTCAAATTTTGGCGTCAAGTCCGGTTGTTCAAACCAGTGAGCCTGCCGTAAAGCAACTCACTCTAACTAAAAAAGGTGTGGATACCAACGCGCTCCTGGAGCGCTCTTCCGTCAATTTGAATATTATTCTGAGTAACGGTATATCCGGTATTTCTCATCTCAGTTCGGGTAACTTATACAATGTAAAAGCAAAGGAAAATTCATGACCGAGACCATGCAGCAGTCAAAAGGGTTTCTGTGCATTGTGCTGCACGCTCATCTGCCTTTTGTCCGTCATCCCGAAATCGATTATATGATGGAGGAGAACTGGCTTTTTGAAGCCTTGACAGAAACATACCTGCCGCTGCTCGCCGGTTTCGATAATCTGCTCAGCGACTCGGTACCGTTTAAAATAACGATGTCTCTCACCCCCCCCCTGTGCGCGATGCTTAACGATGAACTTCTTCAGAGCCGCTGCAGCCGCTATATCAATAAGCTTATTGAGCTTTCCGAAAAAGAGATTCTGCGTACGAGATACGATGTAAGCCTGAACCGCACCGCAAACATGTATCTTGAGCGGTTCTCTCTTTGTAAAAATATATTTGAGGAAAAATACGGACGTAATATTCTTCCTGGATTTAAACGGCTCCAGGATTGGGGCGCGTTAGAAATAATAACCTGCGGAGCGACTCACGGCTATCTGCCGAACATGCAATCAAACGCAAGCGCAGTGCGGGCTCAAATTGAAGTCGCGGTACAATCTTACAGCTCTTTTTTCGGCCGCAGCCCAAGAGGTATATGGCTTGCCGAGTGCGGCTACTACCCTGGCCTCGAAACGATTCTTAACGAATGCGGCATAAAGTTTATTTTTATGGAAACGCATGGGATTCTGCATGCTGATCCCTGTCCGTTATACGGAGTTTTCAGTCCGATTCAATGCAAAGACGCACCTGTCGCGGCATTTGGCCGTGATGTAGAATCCTCCCGCTCAGTTTGGAGCGCGGATGAAGGATACCCTGGGCATCCTTCATACAGAGAGTTTTACAAGGATATCGGTTTTGATCTTGACATAAACTACATCGCTCCATATATTGACCCCGCGGGTATACGCATTAACACCGGGATAAAATACTACCGCATTACAGATAAGAATAATCCTCAAAAGCAGCCTTACAACCGGGAGGAAGCCCTTAGAACCGCAGCGCAACACGCCGCAAATTTTATGCACAACCGCCAAGGGCAGCTGCGTCATCTCAGCGCCATTATGGACAGACCGCCGCTTGTTGTCGCTCCATATGACGCGGAACTATTTGGCCACTGGTGGTTTGAGGGGCCGGACTGGCTTAATTTTCTTATACGCAAATGCGCGTTTGAGCAGGATACATTCAGCCTCATAACACCATCGGAATATCTCGAAGCTTATCCTAAAAACCAGGTCTGCGCTCCCTCTTTCTCAAGCTGGGGCGAGGGCGGTTACTCCTATGTGTGGCTCAACGAAACCAACGAATGGATCTACCCTCATTTGCACAGGATTGAAGACCGCATGGTCGAAACGGCGCGGGAATTTAAAGATACCGGTGATGGACTTGAGATACGCGTTCTTAACCAGATGGCAAGAGAGCTTCTTCTTGCCCAATCAAGCGACTGGGCTTTTATTATGAAAACCGGAACTACTGTAGAATACGCTGTACGAAGAACTAAAGAACATATAGCTAGTTTTCTAAAGCTGTATGATATGTTAAAGGAGCATAAAATTGAGGAGGATTTTGTAATTCTTTTGGAGGCGCATAATAATATTTTTCCTGAGATTGATTTCAGGGTTTATACGTAAAATTGCAATTCCGAACTACCCTGCCTCACTATCTTGCCCAAAACCAACGCTCCTCCTCCTTTTTATTTTAGAGACAGGCTATTTCTTTATTTTTTTCTCAAGCATCTTTAAAATTTCATTTGCGTCTGTAATTCCTTGTTTAATGAGTTTCTGAATTTCTTCTAATGTTTTTTCCCTGCCCTCTTCCCTGCCTACTCTGACCGCATCTTTAAGATTCCATTCTTTAGTCAACATATTTATCACCTCTTTTGAATGGTTAAGTAAAAAGTCCTTCAATATATTACGTTTAGTACAGTAAGTTATGGCTTTTAAAACCGCGTCTTTAAAATCAGTACACTCTTTTTGATATTTCCGTACCATATGTATAAACTGCTCATAACCTTGAAGGGTAGCGCTCCTCTTAGCTATAGCGGTATTACGGCCTTTATTGATGTTGAATATTTTAACTTTAAGTTCAAGCTCTATCGGATTTTTCTTGCCATATTTGGCGAACATATCAGATAGTTTTAACGTTTGCTCATCCTGCATTTCGTCTACACCATTGTAAAGAACGACAAATTCAGGACGGGGGATTGGGAACATATTAAAATATCGGACATGATGCTGAGATAGATTTGCAAAATCTCATAGTTCTTAAATATTATCACCCATTTAATATAATTAAACGCATAAACAAGGTGATAAAAAAAGTATCAGGATGTACTGGATTTTAGGATTGGCAGGATGAAAGAATGAACTGTCGAAAACAGGCAGACGCTTACCTTGCTT
>JAIRVB010000045.1 GCA_031254105.1 Chitinispirillales bacterium | reverse complement strand
CATTAAATTAAACGTATGCGCCCCGGCCAAAAATAATTAAAAAAGTTCTTGCATCAGGTATAAAAGTTGGTTATATTATATCTGTACCACCCCTGGACTTAGCTGGACAGGACATGGCTGCCACCCTCTCCGTGACGGAGCAGCCAACTCTCTTTAAAAAATTGTGCCGCCCCTGGACTTAGTTGGACAGGACATGGCTGCCACCCTCTTCGTGACGGAGCAGCCAACTCTCTTTTTACGAATTTAATCTCTCAAGAAACAACGCGTCCTTTAGGGTTACTGCCTGAACCTGGCTGCTCCTTTTTCAATAAGATTGAGCGGCTTTTTTGTATGGATAAAAAATATGAATCGCGCCATAGTCTACATTGATGGTTTCCAGATCCGTTTATAACAAAATTCGGAAAATCAATTCATTGTCCATGGCCTGTGGTTTTTCCGGCTAATGTGATAACCGAGGCGGAAGCGGTAGTTTAGTTTTCTGAGGGCCAGGTTCTTCTGACAAAATAATCACCTTTCATTTCATCAAAGATGTTGTTTCTGTATTTTTCGGTATTGAATATATTCTGCATCCTACCGTACCTGACGCGTAATAATGTATTTTACTTAATTATATTCTATCCCCGGCCGGTGGGGTTTTCTGTTTATTTCACAAATTAAGGTAACAAAGATGGTAACTTTCAAGAAATCCGCAAAATTAGAAAACGCGCACTATGCTATCCGCGGGCCTGTAGTTGATGAAGCTAAGCGCCTTGAGGATGAGGGATACAATATTCTCAAGCTTAATACCGGCAATCCGGCGCCTTTTGGAATAATGGCGCCGGATGAGATCGTTCGTGATATGGCGCTCAATCTCAGCAAAACCCAAGGTTACTGCGACTCTAAAGGGCTGTTTCCCGCCCGCAAGGCGGTTATGCAGTACTGCCAGCAAAAAAATATCAAGGGCGTTGAGATTGAAGACATTTATATCACTAACGGAGTAAGCGAAGCGATTGTCATGTCTATGCAGGCTTTGCTCAACAACGGTGATGAAATTCTTATTCCATCCCCCGACTACCCGCTCTGGACAGCCGCCGCGAACCTGTCAAGCGGCACGGCAGTGCATTACAGATGTGATGAAGAATCGGACTGGTATCCTGATATTGAAGATATTAAAAGAAAAGTGACGCCTAAAACAAAGGGTATTGTGGTAATTAACCCCAATAACCCTACAGGAGCTCTTTATCCGAAGGAAATTCTGGAGCGTATTATAGAGATCGCCCGTCAGAATAATCTTATCGTTTATGCCGATGAGATATATGATAAAATTATTTATGATGACGCTCCGCACACAGCTATGGCTTCCATGGCGGATGATTTATTATTTGTCACATTTAACGGTTTGTCAAAAGCTTACCGTGTAGCCGGATACAGGGTAGGCTGGATGGTAATAAGCGGAAATAAAAAATGCGCTAAGGATTATATTGACGGTCTAACTATGCTTGCCTCAATGCGTCTTTGCGGCAACGTGCCCGGACAATCCATAATCCAGACATCGCTTGGCGGGTATCAAAGCATTTATGACCTTACCCGTAAAGGCGGGCGTTTGCGCGAGCAGCGTGATATCTGCCACTCTATACTGACAAGCATCCCCGGGATCACTTGCGTCAAACCGCAGGCCGCGTTTTATCTTTTTCCGAAAATAGACATCAAAAAATTCAACATAACCGACGATGAACAGTTCGCCCTTGATCTGCTGCGCAGCGAACATATTCTGCTTATCGCGGGCAGAGGATTTAATTGGCCGGATCCCGATCACTTCAGAATAGTCTACCTGCCTGCCGCGGAAGATCTCACAGACGCGTGTAATAAAATGAAAAAGTTTTTCTCCGCTTATAAGCAGAACTGAGCGGGCAAGAACCCTCCGGTGCGGATAGCGCAAAGCTGTCCGCATCTTCAATGCTTTTCAGATATTTAACATCCCGGCCCCGGCACGCGTCCGGGAGATAATAAGCAAAAATCTCATCTGATAAACGAAAGAGAATTCTGAAGGTAATAGTAAAACTGCGGGCTGCCAGGGGTAGCGTCATTTGTTACTGAGGTTGCGAAAAGGAACAAACCCACAAATATACTGAAAGTTAGGAAGACGTAAACGGTTTTCTGGCGGAGACGCTGTTTATATTGGCATGCCTGACCGTCATTGCACCAGTAATAAGCGCAGAATAATGATGGAAAGATTATGAAAATCGCGAAGTCGATCGTGTATCTGCCTGAATGACCTATAAGATAGGAATTTAGTAATATTAAAACGGCGGCGACTGACAAAAACGCCGAGGATATATAAAAAGTTTTGGGCCTTGTTTGTTTGCGAAAGATGTTTTTGATAAAGTAAAATAAACAGAGGACTATGGGGAAGTTTATTATTCCGCAGCCTTTGTCGTAAAATCGCAGAGCAGATAAAGTAAGTTTATGATGTTGAGGAATGCATTCGACATAAGGGAAAAAGAATGAGTAGCTGTTCATAGTAAACAGGTAGGATACGGAAACGGCAAACGTATTGATAGCTTTTCCTATAGGATCCAATAAGCTATGCGCGCCCACGTTAAGGTTGGTCATATTATATTTAACCCCAAAGTCAAAAAACGAGTCGAAACGGGCAAGATTGTAAAGCCCCATGGGTATCGCGACCATAACGTAGGGAATTATGATAAGCGGCAGCTGTTTCCATAACCGGTATTTCCACAAAAAAACGGGGACAAGAAGCGATACAAAAAGCAGATTAGGACGGCATCCGACAGCAAGCGCAAGGCACATTGACGCGAAAAACAGTTTCGATCTGTCAGGTTTCTCACGCTTAACAGACTCAAACAGTAACAAAATTCCTGCTATGACAAACATAAACCCAGCTGCCGATACTATAGAGTAAAATCGTGTAAATCTCAAGGGAGCAAAAAGCCCGCTTGCGAAGAACAGGGTAAAAAACGAAAGCAGGTGAAACACGAAATTAGTACCAGGCATGTACTTTTTAACTAGAAACCTCCACAATCGCGCCATTAAAACCACTGAAAATGCGACAAACAGGAATATGCCCCCGTGGTTTGACAGATAATTCCCTGTTATCATTTTATACGGGACATAAAGCATAAGTGCCGGAACAACGCCGAAGTAGCTGTAGAACTTTCCTTTGTAGTACACCCAATCACCAAACCAGTCTACACTTCTTTCATAACCATTCTCGTCTAGCCATCTAAGATCATAGGGACGCTGGGCGTTCAGCATTTTTTCAGGATTTCCTGCCTCAAGGTGGGCTCTTCCCGCTATGAGAGCGTCAACTAAATATTTATTGTATTGCTGAGCTTGCGGTTCATTTTCTGTTACTGAGGTATAGGCGCAGATAAATGAAAAAAGTATAAGCAGGCCAGCCGAAAATGTGTAGACGAGGTTTTGCTTTTTATTTGCAGGATCGAATTTATACTCAAACAGGAGATAGGCGGTTTTTTCGCGAAGTTTTTTATTTAATAATAAAATAACCGCGAAAATCAGACATGAAACGACAAAAAGCCGCAGCCCGCTGAAATAAAAGGGTACCTGTTTGTTTACAGCAATCTGAGAGACCGGTATAGGAGCCATACCGGGATGTATATCTGGAAATCCGATTGTGAGCTCCGAAATGTTGCCGCAGGGTTGAATGGAGATATGGTGAGTGCGGGGTAGACCTTTGTAAAGTACTAAATGATAAAAATTAGTACCTAATTCATCAATGTATGACAAATTCATTACAATGCTTTCGGAACTGTCAAAAACCGGTTCGACAAATATCGAATAAACTTTTCTGTTAATATCTTTGAAAACTATTCCGCCTAAAATAGTTGCACTGTCTTTTTTATTGATAGATGTCCCGTCCAAAGTACTGTCGGAAGTTGAAAACAAGGAGGAATCCAGCGCTGTACTGTCATTCTTTTTAAAAATCATCTCCGCCAAAGTACCGTCGGAAGTCAGAATGACCTTAGAAGTTGAATCCTGCGGTGAAGCTTCAAGAGTATGAAATTCCCCGCTAGCGAAATATTTTAAGTAATACTGGAAATTGAAATATGTGGTTTCTAAGACGAACGCGGAAAGCGAGGCAACGCAAAACGCCAATATAAATACACGTCCACGAAAAATATTTAGTGAAGATTTTTTGCCAAAAATAGAAATAGCTCCATTAATGGCTAAGAAAGCCATAATGGTTGTTAAGAGTATATTAAAGTATCTTATAAGTAACGTTATTGTGGAATTTTCCAAAACTCGAAATGCCTCATATGTAAAAGTATAGTTATTTTTCGCTAAGCTTCTTCAGGGAAGATGTGAACAAACGAAAAAAAAAGCGGCCTCGTTTGAAGCCGCTTCTGGAAATAATGAGGATTATCAATCGTTCGTGAAGTTCGGAATATATCTGGCGATGGAAGCATGAGCGACACGCTGGAACGTTTGATTAGTTTCATTAAACGTTACTATCGCCGTGGCATTGGCTATAACACTTGCGCCATTAGCGCCAAATGTAGCAGCAGTGGGAGCAGTGTAAACCCACCACTTGGACGTTGGCGGAGTAAATATCAAATTGTTTATATTTGGAGTTGTACCCTCTTCAGCCGCAAGAGCCAAACGGGCCGACTCATAGCTCGCCATCACCCTCGGCATTTCCGCCACTTTCGCCTTAGTAGAAGCATCCGTAAACCTCGGAATCGCCAAAGTAGCCAAAATCCCAATAATCACAATGACCACCATCAGCTCAATAAGTGTGAACCCGTCTTTTTTGTTTCGCAGCATACTGCCTCCTTCGTTTAGTTTATTTGTAGGTAGAGAACCGTTGAATTCTGAATTTTGCTTTGAATTTCGGTGTTCTAAATTCAGAATTCTGAGTTTTTAATTCAAAATTTATAATTCAAAATTCTAATTAGATTATATCCCCACTTGACACTCATTTCAAGTCTTTTTTTAGTTTTTGGAAAAATTTTTGTTTTTCTAAGCACTTTTATTGACTGGATAGTTGATAAAAAGCAAACGGCAAAAAAGAATCTGCGCAAAATTATTAATACAACCGACAACATTCCAGCAATTAGATGCTAAAACTAAAACAATTTTTACGGTTTTGTCTTAAACAAATAGTTCCGGAAATTACTTTCGTACAAAAACTTTATTGCCCACCGCGGTATAAGACGGGAAAGTAATCGTAACAATGGGAAAAAATTACGCCAGCTAAAGCCATACAATCTGTTACAGCCATCCCAATAAATACTAAACTCTTTGAACGCTTTTAGGACAGAACGTCTGGAATAAAAATCTTTTGTTATCATCTGATGATAAAGAGGCTCGCGGATGTTATGAAATTTTATTCCAAGTACAGCCGCTCTGAACCACATTTCAATATCTTCGTTCTGCTTATTGTCTTCATCATAGCCTTTTAGTTTGTTAAGCGCATCACGTTTGTAACATACTGTAGGGTGAGCGGCTGCTGTGCCTTTGTACATGTTCTTTATAATTTTCTCATGATTTTCAAAATAGTCTCTCCTTTTAGGTTTACCGTAATTATCGTACATCTCAACAAGAGAGGTTCCGCAAATACCAACATCAGGATTGTTTTCCAAGTATTCAATCTGTTTTCTGAACCGCTCAGAGCAGCTTATATCATCAGAATCCATTCGGAAAATGTAGACTTCGTATTCAAGTGAATTGATCAATTTATTCAGACTGGCAGCGAGGCCGATATTGGGATCGTTTGAAACAATTTTATAAAACTTGTCTTTATATTTTTCAACAACAATCTTAAGTTCTTTTCCAATAGCGCCATCTATACATAAATAATAGTTGATATTTTCAAAGCCGCAATCCTGCTTCAGTATGCTGACTATAGAACATTCAAACCAAACGGGGTTGTCTTTACGGTAAACGGATTGTATAACGGCGATGTTTTTTTTCATAATGGTATCTCACATATGATCAAGGTACAATATTGATTCGATGTTTGGTATCATCGGGCTTCTTGTAAACCTCGGTTATTTATCTTATTTACTGGTTTTTGCCTTTATCTTAAACATAAATTTAAACTGAGCAACAAAAAACAAGATGCATCTATTTTTTATTGATGGTTCAATCACTCCAACAACAAATCCACCACCACCGGAAGGTGATCTGAGGGGTAACGCTGGTTTTTGGAATCAGTCAAAGTCGCATATTTCAAAACTGAAAAATGGTCACTTACGAAAATATAATCAATTCGGCCTTTTAATGATGCATCAAATTTAAAACCGTTGTATGTACCAACGGGGCCGTATGGCGGCATGATAGTTACAGCATAGGCATCATTCAAAATGGTTTGCATAATTTGTATTGGTTCGTGCTTTGGAATTGCATTAAAATCGCCAGTGCAGATTACCGGAACTTTTCCAGCTATTTCCTTAATTTTTTGTACCATAAGTTTTGCTGATTCAGTGCGGGCAATTACACCATCATAATCAAAATGCACATTGAACAAAAAAAATATCTTTTCTGTATTAACATCATGAAACTTTACCCACAAACAGGCACGATTCCTATTGGTAGCATCCCACCCTTTTCCCCGTTTGTTTGGAGTTTCATTTAACCAAAAAACGCCTGAATCTAACTGTTTGAAACGGTCTCTTTTGAAAAAAATAGAAACATGTCCACCAATTGATAAGCCATCATTCTGTCCTCCATCAAAATAAGCATACTCAAGCATTTCGCCTAAATCTTTAAGTTGACGCGCTAAAGCTTCCTGTGTACCAACAATATCAAAATTGTGATACATGATCAACGCTTTAACATTGTCTTTGCGGTGAGACCACGCATTAAGACTATCTTTTGGAGTGTCATAACGAATGTTGTAGGTTGCTACGCGTAGCTCATTTTTTTTTTGTGCAACAGCAGGTGATATGCAGAGTATACAAACACATACAAGTATAATGGGTTGTTTCCACCAATTACCCATTAATGATGCCTTTTCTTTGAAATGGCAGGGAACAACAACCTGTTTTGATGCTGGGTTGATTCACATTTCGATTCCTGCTGCACACTAACTTTTAAGAATGCCAATTGTCCTCATCAAACCGCTTTTAATGTTATGTCTTGCTTCCCAACCTAAGTTTTCAAGTCTTCTTGCATCCATAACAATGTTTCCTACTATAGAATATCCAGATTTCTCAACATCATTTGGATTTTCAAAAACAACTTTTACTTTTGAAATATCTGATAAAATTTCTGCCAGCTCTCTTATTGTTACCATACTGTTTTTATTCGCTATATTATAAGCGCCACCATCCTCACCCAACAACAGAACATAAAATATCGCCGAAACAGCATCCGAAACATAACAATATGACCTTAACTGATTACCCGCGCTTTTCATTACAATGTCAACGCCATCAATCGCATTTCTAATAAACTGTGCATCGGCTCTTGAATTTTCTTCTGTCATGGCAGAACCGTATATATGTCCGGGCCTTACAACTACAGTATTAACGCCATACTCTTTTTTGTAAGCAGTACACAACGTTTCTGACACTCGCTTGCTTTCAGGATACGCCGCGCGTAACTCCGCACAATTTATATACCCGCTGTAATCTTCTGTTAAATGTTTATCCGCGGAAGAATCATTTTGGCCATATATTTCGCTCGATGAAATGAACATGAATTTTTTAATTTTGTGTTTTTTAGCATATTCTAACAAATTTATGCTACCCAACAAATTAGCTTTCATTGTCTCAACAGGAGCAGTGGCATAAGCCAAAGGATGAGCATTGCTCGCGGCATGTATTATGTAATCAAAATCCAAATTTGAATTCAACGAATCACACACGTCTTGAATTATAAGGTAAAAATTTTCATTTTTTTCATAACTGCCAAAACGCTTTCGGGCTTTCTCTTCATTTCGGCACAAAGCATGCACGGAAATATTCGCCTTATGTACACTGTTTCTATACATAAGGCAATCGACTAAAAACGAGCTTATAAGTCCACCTGCGCCAGTTATCAGAATCCTTGCCCCGTTCAATTTGTCCCATGGAAGCGGAACATCTATTGTATCGCGCATATCTTTTATGTACAATGGATTTTCCAAAAACGTCATACACTGCTCCATTTTTATTCAGTTGCCTGTTTCCATCTTCAATAACGCTTTAAATAATTGTATATCGTCTGCCGTAGTGATTTTAATGTTTTTATCAGAACCAGCGGCGAAATGAAGTGTTTCACCAAGCTCTACCATCATCGTATTGGTATATGATGAGCCGTAAATACCAATCTCTTTCTCAAACGCTTCTTTATATGACTGATACAGCTTTCCCAAAGTATATGCCTGCGGTGTCTGAACGCGCCTCAATGTTTCACGCGGAATATATTCGGTGGTGGTTAATCCATCGCTTGTTTTAAATATTTGCTCATTGTATGGAAGACTTGAAACAGCGTTACCGTGTTCTTTGCATACGGTGATACAATCGGAAAGCACCGCCATATCAATAAGTGGGCGTATACCGTCATGAATAATCACAATGTCATCTGCTTGCCCATGTTTATATAATTCAAATACACCATTGCGAATAGACTCCTGTCCGGTATCTCCCCCATCCACAACCCATTTCAATTTTGATATATCAAATTGACGCGTATATGCAGCTAAAATTTCCTGCCATCCGTTAAGACAAACCACAGCAATAGCATGTATGTCTGGGTGCTTTTGAAAGCCGCCTAAAGTGTATAATAAGATCGGTTTATCATGGACATTGATAAACTGTTTTGGAATTTCCTGCTGTGTTCGCTTTCCGGTTCCGCCAGCAATAATCAAAGCGATGTTCATTTTATCTCCTCCGAAATAATTATCTCGATATCATGCCTCTGTCGTTTATCTTCAGGGGGAAGTATCATATAATCTCCATATAGCCGACTTAAATATCTATCATAATTTTGAGGGGCATTTGCAGTGATATCCTCAAACTCTATGGGCACACCTTCTCCGAACCAATCCGTCTGATAAATCTCTTTTATTTTAGATATTCCCCAAAAAATGCAGCAACCGCCTGTTTTATACATACTGTATTTTAATAAAATTTTATCAGCAGAGCAAAGATATTTTTTTTCATCATTAAAATATTTATATATTTTTAACTTGTTATAAATATTTATTAGTATCTTCTCATAAAACGGCCGATTTGCACGCTTTAGATCGACACCTGATTCAAATCCAGCGAATTTATACAGCATCCTTCCAAATAGAAATCTCCTTGCATGAAAGAATCTCAAAATATTACTCTCCGGTAAACCGTCTATGGGAAAGATATCCAGCCACGCGTATCTGTGTCTAACAGTTATAGCATTTTTATCAATCACCTTAACTGACTTATTAACAATTTGTATCATAGAAGGATATTGAGTTACTGTAAGGTCTATAAAAAACTTTTCATCTTCCTCATGATGCTTATCTTTATAAATTTCAAAAAATTTAATATAATCTTCCCGCGGCATAGCAAGATCAATATCATCATCCCAAGGGATAAAACCTTTGTGCCTCGCTGCGCCTAAAAGAGTACCGCCGCACAGATAATAACGGAGATGATTTTCTTCACAAATCTTTATGAATTTCTTTAAGATTCCTAACTCAGCCAACTGAAGATTTCTCAATGTATTCAAACCCATACCAATACCATCCAAATCCGATCATGTCCCAACGAAATATTTCAATTTCTTTACTATCTTTATATTCGTATTAGTTTATATATTTCAAGTGTTAATAAAAAACCTTTTGGCCATTATTCACATACATGTTTCTCTTTCCAAACTTAGATATTAATCCAATTACTCTATGCGTAACCCTTGGTGACAAATATAAAACCGCCATCATTTTTGACTTTATTTTTATATCGCCATTTATCATGTAGTAAAATAAAGAATTTAATAAGTGTTTTTTGCCTATCACATATGTTTCTTCTGCAAAATTATTGCGATTTGCAAAAATTCGGCTAAGCATACGATATGATAGCAATGCCTCAAATAACTTAATCTTTTTTAAAATATATTTATTCGTTTCCAATTGCATCATTTTTTGGACAGCGATAAAACTTGTTCCAAAATTTTTAATTGTCTCAGGCGAATTTATCGCTGTATTTGCACACTTCCGATAATTATAACAACTGGTAGAGTCATAAACAATTCTATCAACCTTATCAATGACTTCAAACCAAAACAAGCTATCTTCATAAATTTTAATATCTGCATCAAAGCGTATATTATTTCGATATAAATATTCTCGTTTGACTAACTTGCATACGCATACAGTAGTAAAATATCCTTTAGGAGCTAAAAAGGTTTTTTTTGCAAAATTTTTATCAAAAAACATTATTGGAAACTGTTTTGACTTTAATAATTCTCTCTCATTTTCATCAACATTACTAATTCCGCAAATAGACAAGGCACAATCATTTTGTACTGCGTTATTATACATAATTTCAATGTATTTTTCATCCACCCAATCATCACTATCCACAAATGTAATCCATTCACCTTGCGCAACGTTCAAACCAACATTGCGTGTGCAAGATACCCCGCTATTCTCTTTGTGAATAACTTTAATTCGGCTGTCTTTTTTTGCGTACTTATTGCAAATTGCCGGACAGCCATCTGATGAACCATCGTTAATCAGGATACATTCAAAATCAGTAAACGATTGCGAAAGAACGCTGTCTATGCAACGGGCAAGATATTTTTCAGCATTGTAAACAGGGATTATTACCGAAACTATGGGCATTTATTCTCCCAGATTAATAATTTACTAGTAGCCCCTAATGAATATTTTTTTACCGACATGCGCTTTTTAATACGATTTTTTAATAAATCATAACTCGTGAGAAAAAGTATCAATGGTATGCTGGTAATACTGTATGATAGGAAATCGGGTCTTTGCAAAAGCATCATAAAAATAGCAACATATATGAAAAAATGTTTTCTGTCTATAACACCACAAAACAAAAAAAATGATAAATAAAAGTAGTACAACCATGCAACAAAAATTCCGTATTGCAGAATGGGCGATAATGGATTATCGTAGTATCGATCACCATCTATATTTTTGAATTTTTCTCTATCCAAAGGCGAAAGGCCGTCGCTGTCTCGTGGCATGCCCCAAATTAAAACAGTATTATCTTCTTTTATGACCCCCATTGCATTATTAAACAACAGTCCTCTATTAGTTCCTTCAATAATTCCCTTGGTATTGGCTTTCGTAAATCTTGTAAACAAAAGGCTGTCCATCGTCTCCTTTATTGGAAGATACACAACAATGGTAGCTGTAATAACAACAATAGCATACAAACTGAATACTTTCTTTTTTTTATATTTTACGGCCAAATGCAAAACAAAAAGTATAAAAATTATGGCATGAATCGCGCTGAATGTAATATTTCCGAGTAACAGCAAAACAAAAGTGACAGTATCACTTTTTTTAGCAAAAACTCTCAAAAAACAAATGGTACAAAGATAGTAACTTAAAGCTCCTGGCTCATTATACACTCCAGCTGGTCTAATTAAATTGCCACCCAAAAGGTTAGATATTTTTGGCGCTCCAGTAGTTAAGTACCAATAGTAAGACCTCCCGCCCTGAACAGACCCTTCCATTATTGGAGGTTTACCTACAAAAGCATATAAAAAACCAATTATAGCAAATATTATTAATACAAGCATAAAGATTGTGGCAACATCAACAAACGGCGAAAGATACTTTTTGTCATAAAACAAAAAAAACAAAAATATAAGATAAGGAAAGAAAAAGACATACTTGGTTGTCACATGGAAAGAAAGTGGTATTATAGACAGAAACACTGTCGTAAAAAAAATAACTAATACCCCTTTATTTATTCTTGTATATCCTCTTTGTATAAACTGTCGCAATATAAAAAGCATTAAAACCGAAGTGATTAAAAACCATGTGCAATGAATTACCAATTTCATAAACGGAAAGAATCCTGCGAGACCATGCGCCCCCGCTAAAAAACAATAGAAAAAAAGCGAAGCGATATAGAATTTGTCAAAATTAAAAAATTTATCGCATTTTAATACATTATTTTCGTACAAAACTACTTACCTGCCTTTATTCGTTCTTTTATACTTCGATTGAGTACTCAAATAACTTACAAGACTCTCGTAATACTTGAATTTTTTTAGAAACTGATTGCCAATCAATTTTTTTATCTAAAATAGAAAATTCCGAATCTAAAAATCTTTTTCCTGTTTTTAACTGCTCGAACAGAGATTCAAATCTACTATTCATGCCTACATGTGTTCCCGAAAGCGGCATAATTCCAAATTTCTTCTCAAATATTAGTGAAAAGATACCGCAATGATAAGAATTTGTTATAACATATTCAGCGTGCTCCAACAAATAAATCCATTCCGGAATTGTTGCATAGGTTTTTTTATATTTATCAATCTGTGAATTAGCAGAAACATATATGACGGTAAGATTTTTCTTTTTAGCCCAAGCGTACACGGTTTTAACAGAAACATCGCATTTGTTTCCCAAATAATATAAAAAACAGTAACGTTCATCTGTTTTTTTAAGCGGTTCATTTTCATATAAAGTACGGTATACGTCAGCCTCTAAAAGCATAGTCGGATCAGGAACCCATTCTGCATTATTAATACCGCACTGTTTACAAATATTTAGCCCGGACTTTTCCCTTACCGATACGTAATTGAATTTTTGTAGCAGTGGAGTGATTACATTAATAAAACTATTATCTAATTTTTCTTTGCCAAAACTTGCCGCATACGAAATTCTTTTTGTAGACTGATCGCCGAAATCCAGGAAAAAAGCTCTACCTTGTCTTTCCACCGATGGAAGATAGGATGGATTCCATACCTGATCGGAGCCTACAATATATATATCCGCTTCCGGTGGCTTTGCTCTTAAATCTTCATAATAATAGTAAACTTTTTCGGACTGTTTAATATGCTTGGCACGAAAATCCTCAAATTTTCGCTCGTCGTTTCTTGTATCTTTAGCATTCAAAATAACTCGTTTTTTATATGCCAGAAATTCGTATAACTTAATAGGATTTAAGGCTTTGGGGATTTTTTTCCAAATAGGTGTTGGTATATAATCTTTATTTGCGTTATATCGTATCAAATACGCATCATGCCCTGAGTCACGCAGATACTTTTGCATGGCATAACATTGTAGCTGCTGTCCATAATTGTCTTTTGACCACCAATGTGTCATTACTCCGATTTTCATATATTACCTAATTCCAAACAAAACTACTTTTACATTTCTATAAACTTTACGAATAAACGAAATTTTAACGTATTTTTTTATCAGTTTATCAAATGGTAGGCGATCAATATCTTCCATAAATGCAGTACGTCTTTCAGACATTGTTTGTGAAAAAAGAGCATTTCTTCTTCTGTGGTGGCGAAATGTTTCTTCGCTATTAACTTCTAAAAATTTAGCGCCATATTTTACTAAATCAAAAAATTTCTGCCCTTCAGATGAATGTACTGAAACTAATGAAGTTCCTCTGCTGTCATATGCTTCAGGAGCAATATCCTGTATACCCCAAAAATCAGCGAATGTTATGTCTGAATTTCTGTTTGCAGTTTTGAATCCGCAATTATGGCATGATTTACGCAAGAACAGGTTATCGTGCCAAGAACCCTTAAATAAATCGAAATTATTTAATATATAACGTTGTCTTCCGTCAGCAAAACTAATCAAAACATAAAAAGGAGCCCAACGATGATTTTTTTTAACACGTTGTGCAATTCTAGTAATTTTGGAACCCTGTTTCTTTTCATGATATTCAATGTATTTACGCCAAACCTTTGGCGAAGGCATTTTTGCACAAATAAAATCAGCACATATTAAATTTTCATAATCTTTTTGCAAATACGACTTCAATCCACCTATTTGGCAAGGTGAACCTACAAAAAGTACTTTCCTATTTCTGTTTGTTTCTGTAAGAAAATTTTTTACCTGTTTATAGACATCCCCGATTCTGCTTTGAATATATTTTGAACGCCTAAATGCCGCTAACCCCTCTAAGGTTTCTGCATAATCATGTATAATTTCCCAATTTTCATTAAACCGTGCGCCAAATACAACGCCACCCTCATTTATTACTTGTTCTGCAAAAAGTGTAAAAGCTCCGCCGCTCGAACTATTCAGAAGAATTTCTTCGTTTTTATGAGTAACAGCAAATGTTCTCGGTAGTTTTGATTCTCCGGTTCTTTCAATTTGCGTTTTATTCATAGGGCAAGTTTTTTTACAAAGCCCGCACTCATCGCATTTTCCACAATTAATGTTTGGAAATAAAAAACCCTCAGAGTTTTCTTTCATTGCTATGGCATCATCAGGACAAATACTGTAACAGGCATGACATCCGTTACAAAGATTTGTGTTTTCAATTATTGTCATTTCTATCTCCCAAAATCATTTAACATATTTTCCTCTTTTGGCAACCCCAAAACATTTTTCCCTCCGATTCAATATCCGGATAATTCTCAAACGGAAATAAATATTCTGGTAGTTCCTGTTCTATCTTTTTTATATCGGAATTATATTCTGTATACTTTTTGGAAAGTTGAGTGTTATTTCTGGAATGAGTTGGTTTAAAACATTCGCCTTTACGAACACGATCTGTCACTCCCACGAAATCTACAACTTTTTTTGTTGCATTTTCGCAATCATAAACGAGTTCTTCAAAATTAACAAACATCACATCTTTTCTTTTCCGCAAGTCTTGTGAAGATTGGCGCACAAAACGGTAATGCTTAATGTAGTCATCAACATTATCACACGGAATCGCGTAACAACCTTTTTGAGATAAAAATTTCTTCGCAAAAAGATAATGATCCCGCGGATCACGATCAACAATTATAGACGCAGGATTTTGATAAAATTTGAAACTTTTTATAGGGTCACGCGCTAAAAATGGCTGATTAAGTATAATTACTTTATTTTCGTTATGACTATAATCCATTCCCATAATACCCAAAATATCTAAAACAAAATTCTTGGCTGCTTTATCAAATATTTCCGGCATTATGCTGCACTCTATTTTATAAAGAAACTTATTTTCTAAACCTTTTATCATTTTATTAGCGCGCGTTTTACGAATGATTTTTTCTAAATAAGTATCTACGGAAGGCAAATAAAAATTTAAATAATTGCTTTTGCCATACCATGTATTTTGAACAATTTGTTTTAAAAAATTATCAATGATGTTGTCTATTTCAATATTTTTTGGTAAACACGTTTTTGAAAACACTCTGAATCGTTTTATTGCGACAACACTGGAATACATACTTTTTAAATTATATTGCAAATCTTCCAATCCATCCGGAAAGTGTACAATCCTAAACTCATCATCCAAAACTTGCGCGTCATCAAACTCATGCAACAGGTCAACAACTGCACTGCTGCCGGTTGAAACATAACCACAAACACCTATTGTTTTCATTAAGTCACCTCTTTTATTAAACGAGATTTATAATCATAATGTTTCGACCAACCTATTTCGTCCAACGAAAATTCCCCTTTGTCTTTCAATATTATTTTATCTAATTCGTGTACCGGAATAACATTACCTACACCTTCTCCGAGACGAAAATCATATTCGGAAGGAGTTATTGGACTATGAACTGCGCTACCAGGAGCAAGAGTTATTTCTCCGACATAAATATGTTCATTAACATTATATAGATCTATTCTGCTTATAGGAAAGTGCGATGACAATTCCGATGCTACCTTTATCATTTCATCCAAATTTTTTGGACAAGGAACTTCTCGATGGCTTGGTTTTTTCCCATACTGAATCAGAAGTTTTTGCCAATTAGGTATATCATAAAACACCATATTTGCAAACTTTGCATTAACATCTGTATGCAAACGAAAATCTACTCTGCAACATAATGGTTTACCCTGCCCACAATAGAATTGATATTGAGGGCATATAAGGCCGTTAGAATCCAACAACAGCATCTCCGCAATGATTTTTTTCTTCGTAAACGTTGGCGATTTGTCAATATGCTTTTGCATTGTTCTTAGAATATTTGTTTTATTTACAGCATATTTGTCATACACAACAATAACTTGTTCCCCCCTATAACCCATACATGCTTTTAATACGAAAGATTTAGGTAATTTATCCCATTCAATATCTGCAGTTGTATCCCATACTCCATATGTCGGAACAACATATTGTTCACCAATCCATCTCTCCGTCCATTTCTTTGCCAACCACTTATGCCTAATCGCAATTAACTTTGGTGAATAATTATAATAATTATGAACATAATAACCAATCTTTTCTTGCCATGATTTTGGAAAAATAAAATTAAGGAGATAATCACCACCATTTTTATAAAATTCACGAGACCTTTTAAAATTGAGATCAATATCTTTAACACCAAAACATTGTGCAAGATAGGATATTTGGGGAGGAGGATATATTGTGTAGGTTTTATTAATAATCCTTATTAAGCATCTTTTAAAAATCTTTTTCAAAAGATTTTTCATTTTTACACCTGTCCTTCCGACATTGTATATAACGCTCGTTTTAGTTCAGTAGACGATGTTCCTTTTGTATATGGGAAAAAAACCAAATCTACGCCAACCTGTTTAAGTTTTTCCTCCATTTCATTATACAAAGAGCTATTTTTCCAATCATCTCCGTGAAAAAGAACATCAAAGTGATACTTTTCCCATGCCCCATATTTGTCCATATCTTCTTGAACAATAACTTCATCGATGTATTTTATTGCCTCAATAATTTGTTTTCTTTCTTCAAAAGGTATAACAGTTTTTTTACTTTTATACTCCATTACAAGCTCATCCGTACTTACACCAACAATCAAGTATTCACACAATTCCTTTGCATTTTTTAAAATATTCAGATGGCCTATATGGAACAAATCATAGACTCCCGTTGTATATCCTATTTTATACTTTTTCATTGATTTTTGTGTTTCAACTTTCTATTTTTATTTAAAACATCTTAAAAAACAAATATTATCTTACGGATATAAAGTTCTAACAGAAACAGGAAAATACCTTTTGCCAATACTCTGCAAAAACTGTTTCATAGCTGCCACTTTAAATAGATAACAAAAAACTACATATGATATACCTGCAACAGGGACAGACAAAATTAGTTGTAAGTGTAAAGCGTCAACAGGAATTATCATCTGTATGCAATACAGTATCATAGCCATAAATACAGAAGATGCAACGGCAGGTAAAACATCCCTTATCTGCCGCAGAATAGAATAGTCCATATATGGCAAATTAAAATAACTGTTCAAAATGTAAGCGCAAGCATAATTGAATACCATCCCCCATAGCATCACAATCATTCCAAAGTTAGCCAATAGCGCTATAACCGAAAGCATAAGAGTTATTCTCACTACCTTTAGTTTAAGATTAAGTTCCGGAGATGCTTTAACGGTAAGTACATTCGCATTAATACTACTAAGTGATGATATCGCTCCAGAGACACATAATATTTTCAAGTATGGTACTGCCGGGATCCACTTTTCACCTAAAAAGAGCTGTATCAATGGTTCGGACAAGATGAAAAGTGCAGCCATAAGCGGAAACACAATTGCCGTAACACTCTGTATAACCATCCTGTAGCCTTGCGTCAGCTTTTTTCTGTCATCTTGTACTTTCGAAAACGCCGGAAATGTTACTGTCTGGACTGCGTTTCTAATATTTTGTGATGATAGCGTAATAATCTTATTACCTAAGGTATAGTACCCTAATTGCTGTACAGGAACTACTTTTCCAACTATCAGAGTAACACCATTAGTGTATATCGACTGCAAAATCGAATATAAAAAAAACATCACCCCCCCCGAAAACATCTCCCTAAAGCTCCCCCAACTAAACACTAAGGATGGCCGCCACCCATTAAGCGCCCAATACAACCCTGTAACTAAAAAAGACCCGAGCACCATCTGAACCGCCAGACTCCAAACACCAAATCCATTAAGCGCCAGATAAATCGCAA
This sequence comes from Chitinispirillales bacterium, assembly GCA_031254105.1. Taxonomy (GTDB): domain Bacteria; phylum Fibrobacterota; class Chitinivibrionia; order Chitinivibrionales; family Chitinispirillaceae; genus WRCH01. The sequence continues at coordinate 18,151 of JAIRVB010000045.1, read as the reverse complement.
CAGCCCCCGAAACCAATCCTGCCGGAAGCGTAATAAAAGCCTGAATCTTAAAATTAAGCTTCCGGCTCCTATCAGTCTGCTGTATCAAACATAAAGCATTAAAGAAAAATGTTATGCCTATAAACCGCGTTAAAGGTACAAGCCGCGGTTCCCCGTAAAACTTAGCGATAAGCGGCGCCAGAAAAAAGACTGCGGCATACACCACAGCGGAGGCAAAAAGGTTAAAGTAAAAAATCGTATTGTAATCGGCGGAAGTAACTGTTTTTTTTCTGATAAGAACTGTTTTAAATCCGCCGTCAATAATCGCGTTAGCAATGGCAAAAAAAGCTGTTGCCAAACCTATCAACCCGTAATCTTTGGGCCCGAGTATCCGCGCAAGAGTAAGTGAAATAAGCAGAGTGAGGCCATACTTGCCAAACAGCTCTACAAAGTTCCACATTATCCCTTTAATAGTTTTCTGCTTGAGGTTTTTGGTATCCTCTTCTATGGGCAGCGTATTTTTCGTGATTTGTGAGTTGCTCATTTAAGGCAGCTTTTCTAACCTTGGACTATTGCTAATGTAATCGGGCGCATTGCGCATATTTTGGTTGGGCATGTAAACTATTTTAAAAATAACACATTACTTGGGGAAATTGCAATAATTGACGGATTTTTGAATCATGCGCATGTCGAATTGGACTATCAGTGATTGCCAAATCTGGAGCAGGTCAGTACTTAGATATACTTTTTGCCGTAAGTTTGGCGCCTTATTCCTGTTTTATCTCTCATAAAAAACCTGTCCGACCCGCTCGATATGCTCAACTAAATTTTCATTTTTTATATTTTTAAAAATTGACAAATCACACATGTAAGGTATTGGTAAATCGTCAATAAGTCCTGAGATGTGAATTTTATCTCTTACGGTAATGTCGCCGATTACCGTTAAGTCGATATCAGATCCGTTTCTATAGTCGCCTCTTGCGCGGGAGCCATATATTAGTACTTTTTCGATAGCTGGGTATTTAGTGAATATTTCGTTTATTAAGGCTACGGTTTTGTCGGGAAGTCCGAACATTATTCTTTTTCCTGCCTGTATTTTTCAAATTTTACTTTCAGTTTTCTAAATTCATCCATATAATTGTTTGAAACGACAAAAGATACATTTTGCGCGGTTTCTTCATCGTATGCGTGAGCGGTGGTGTTTCGATTTTTTATCATATCAAACCAAATTTCGCCGTCATCTATAAGCCCGACACGAAAAGCGTTTCGTACCGCGTCACGCGAGCCGTGTATCTCGACATATCCTTTTTCAAGCAAATAATCTTTAAGCACATTCCATGCGCATTCATATACCAGTTCAAATGCTTTTATTATCGCGAATTCTTCGGCAACGGACAGCGGGCGTGTATCTTGTATGGCAACAAAACTTTCTAAATGCTGTAATACGCTCAAATAATTGTCAAACCGCTGTATCCATCTTTTTTCTGGTAATGCCATAGTTGTATATTTCCTTTTTTGCGGTTTAGATTATCACGGCTCCAATTTCTTGTCCGGTATCTCTGCATTTGCCAAACAGTTCTGTCAGTTCCACATTATATTTTTTATAGTTTTCTGCTTAAGATATTTTATTTATTCATTGGCAAATCTATTTACCGCCGCTGTGCGGGTATCGCGGCCTGGTATTATAAACTTATGGTTTGTGATAAATAAGCTTGCTTACAGTTTCGGTTCGGTATTTTAAATATACTTTTTGGTGTGCGGCAGGCGCTGATAACCAAAGATTTTTACTACAGGCGTTAGTCTTAAAAAGCGTTCAAAGAGTTTCAGTATTTATTAGAATTGATGTAACAGGCTGCATGGTTTCAGCCGCCGTTATCAAGAATATTTTTGATATTCGCAACAGCGTAAAGCGGCATATCTATTATATTGTCCGGCATGCTTATCTTGTAGTGCGCAAGGGATGTTCTTATGCTGTACTTTGGTGAATATTTGTCAATATAAACCCCTAAACTTTTTGCCCTTAGATTAATGCCGGATTTTACCTCAATTGGGATTATGTTACTGTTTGCGTCCTGTGTGAGAAAGTCTATTTCCGCGCTTCCGCTGTCGTTTGACCAGTAGAACAGGCTGTTGCTTAAAGATTGTCTCAGCTCCTGAAAAACGAATTGTTCAGCGATAGCCCCCTTAAACTCCATAAAGAGCGCTTCCCGGTTCGCAATCATCTCCATACCGACTTCAGCCATTGCGCAGAGGAGTCCTGTATCGTTGAGGTATATCTTAAAGGCGCTGAAGTCTTCATACGCTTTGAGCGGCATTTTAGCTGTTGTGATCCTGTTGATTTTTTCTAACAGCGAGCTGTCTCTCATCCACTGTATGGCAGTCTCAAAATCTCTGCCGCGAGATCCTGATTTTACAGCTCCATAAGTAAATTTTTTATTCTCTTTTGCTAACTGCGACGGAACCGACTGCCAGAGCATGCGCAGTTTTGATGAAAACGACTCTTTTGTGTGCTTTGAAAAATCTCTGTCATAGGCGTTCAGTATATAATTTTGCACTTTTCGGACTTTGTCAAAACTGCCGTTTTTCACATATTCGTTAATAACCGCCGGCATTCCTCCAACATATAGGTATATGCGCAGATGTCTGATTAACTTTTCGTGAAACGGTGTGTAATTTTGAGGTGGATTTTGAAGAATAAACTTCAAAAGCTCATTTTCGCCTGTTGCGTCTAAGAATTCAAAAAACGAAAGCGGATGAACGCTGAGAAACTCCACCTTGCCGACAGGAAAAGATTTGTGTTTATGAAGCATTACGCCAAGGGTTGACCCTGCCGCTATTATGTTATACTCCGGCGCATTCTCACAAAAATATTTTAGAGAAAGCAATGCGCGCGGCGATTCCTGTATCTCATCAAAAATGATAAGTGTATCGGGCGTAATCGGGACGCCGGTTTCCGACTGCAAAATCGGCAGGATTTCCGCGGGAGAAATTGTAGTCTCAAGCGTCCTGCTTAATTCAGGGTTTAAATCAAACGAGATATACGCGGTGTTTTTAAAATGCCTTTTCCCCAGCTCTCTCATAAGCCATGTCTTTCCTACCTGCCTTGCACCTGTAAGAATAAGGGGCATTTTCTCTCTTCGATTTTTCCACTCTAAAAGGTCTTCGAAAATTAACCTGTCCATGAGGGCTCCTTCTACAAGGTTTTAGAGGGTCTTTAATTAAATATATATAATTACGCGTAATTACAGGAATAAAATAATACTATTTAATGAGGGCGTACATTTTTCGTGGGTAATGTTACTTAGTTTTGCACAAATATCTATGATAATGATAGCTTATTTTGCACGTTTTTCAATGATAATAATATCTGATTTTACACATATTACGAGATTAATATTATCTGATACTGCACAAATATCTGTGATAATATAAGCTAATTTTGCACATTTTTCAATGATAATAATGCCTGATTTTTTACATATTCCTGGGTTAATATTATTCTATATTGCACAAATATCTATGGTAATATAAGCTAATTTAGCACGTTTTTCAATGATAACAATGACTTGTTTCGTACATATTCAGAGGTTAATATTATACAGTATTGCACAAATATCTATGATAATGTAAGCTAATTTTGCACATTTTTCAATGATAACAATGTCTGGTTTTGCACATATTACGAGGCTGAGATTGCCATGTATTGCACAAAAACAGATGGTAATGTTAGCCTGTTTTGTACATTATCCAAATATAATATCATCATTCAATGCTGAAAAACAGCGTAGAAAGGCGGCTCGTCAAATATTATTTGGGGGGATTCATTGCGAAAGAAATATTATTTACCATGTGCCCGTAATGCTATGTTACACAGAATTACAGGTCTTCCTCAAGAAGTTTACCCAAAAAAACACAAGCTTCAAACTTTGCTAAAGGCGTACATAGCAATGTAATGTCGAGCTCCTCAGCGAGTTTTGTCATCGGCTCTGGGATAAGTTTGTTTTGGGCGATTACTACTCCGGCAGCGTCAATCATTGAAGCGGTGCGAAGGGTTTGATCTGAAGAGAGTGAGCTTACAAGCAATGGTGAAGGCCGCTCCATAGTGAGCACATCGCTCATGAGGTCTGAAACTATCACGCTTTGTACGTTGCACGAGTCGTACGCTGAAGACTTGTTGACAACACTTGCGGCGAGAGTTCTAACTATGTCACTGAATTTCATTTAGGCTGCCTCGAAAATGTACGAAGTTGTTATGGCAGTGAGTATAAACATAGTTTATGGCCTTAGGATAATACAAGTATTTTGTTGATGCGGAAATACAACACGGACTGTGTTTATCAAGGTATAAGCCGAATATCGAGCACGCCCGGCAGCGCTAATGAGGGTCTGTTCCCTGTTTGTTGTTTTATTTCTGATTTGCATAAAAATTATGCAAATAAGTATTGTATAATGTACATAATGAATTATTTTATATATCTGGAGAAATTGGGAATTTTTACCGGTTTTCTCAGCAGATAAATACATTTTGTTCCATAATTAACTGTTTTCAGGAGGCTTCAGTATGCCCCAAAGCATGCCGGTTTTAACTGAACTGACGCCTGAGCTTGATGCTTTCATAAATGAATGGAAGGATAAGCCGGGCAACCTTATCATGGTCCTGCATAAGGTTCAGCAGGTTTACAGGTACATCCCCCGCGATGTAGCCCTGACTGTTTCTAAAAAGCTTGATGTCCCGCTGGCTAAAATCTACGGGGTGATGACATTCTATCATTACTTCAAATTAGAAAAGCCCGGCAAACATATTATCTCCGTCTGTATGGGAACCGCCTGTTATCTGAAAGGCGGGGAAGATCTGCTTAAGGAACTCGAAAGGCTTTTAGGGATAGGGGTTAACGCTACTACGGAAGACGGCCAATTTTCGGTTCAGGCGGTTCGTTGCGTAGGCTGCTGCGGACTTGCGCCGGCGCTTACCATAGACGGCGAAGTGTTCGGCTGCGTTCCGGTAGCAAAAGTTGCCGGGATCCTTGAGAAGTATAAAGGTTAAGGAGGTTGGAGCGGATAGATGCATTATACCCTCTCTGATTACATAGTTGATCTGGTACAGAATTCTGTTGAAGCAAAGGCTGACGAAGTTACTGTTGATCTGTATGAAAGTCAGGATAAAGGTATTAAGGTATGCATATCCGATAATGGCTGCGGTATGGATGATAAGACGCTTGCGAGAGTTCGCGATCCATTTTTTACGGATGGTATCAAGCACGCGAAACGAAGGGTGGGTTTGGGATTATCGTTTCTCGCCCAGCTTGCGGATCAGTGTAAAGGCTCATGGGATATTACAAGTGAGAAGAATGTCGGGACATCGCTGTCTTTCAGCTATGATTCAAAAAACATTGACGCACCGCCTGTGGGAAATCTTGTAAACGCGCTTGTAACCCTTATGGGGCAGCCGGGGGAGTTTGAGCTTAAGTTTAATAGAATTTTTGATGATGATTCCTGGGCTGTATCACGCAGCGAAGTTGCGGATGCGCTGGGAGATTTGCGGGACGCCCAGGCGCTTATTGCGTTGCGCAAATACCTGCGGTCAATGGAAGAAGAGCTGATTGAAAATAAGAAATTATTTGAACAGGGGGGAATTGATAAATGGGTAAAATAAGTTTGGCGGATCTTAAAAAGCTCCGTGAAGTCAAGAAAAATGAACTGAGCCGGCGTGATTCCGAAGGCAAGTCGGTTCATATTATCGTTGGTATGGGCACATGCGGTATAGCTGCGGGCGCCAAGGAAGCGTTCAACGCGTTTCTTGATGAGATTGACGCTAAAGGTTTGACCGATGTAACAGTTACTCAGACCGGATGCATAGGTTTGTGTAATGTAGAGCCTACTGTTGAGGTACAAATGCCTGGAATGCCGGATATAATTTACGGCAATGTTAAGGCGGATGTAGCGAAGCGCATTGTAAACGAGCACCTGATAGAGCGCAAGCTTCTTGACGGTCATGTTGTTGATAAACCCGCGGCAGACATTCTCAAGTGATCAGGGGGAGAGATGAAATTTAATAATTATATATTAGTGTGCGGTGGTACCGGATGTGAATCCAGCAAGGCTGATGATATTTTTAAAGCTTTACAGAAAGAGCTTGAAAATCATAATATCCTGAATGAAAACCAGGTGGTGAAAACCGGATGTTTCGGTTTTTGCGAAAAAGGTCCTATTGTTAAGATACTTCCTGATGAGAGTTTTTATGTGCATGTAAAGCCTGAAGACGCTAAGGAACTTATCGAAGAACACATAATCAAGGGCAGAAAAGTTAGCCGTCTTCTTTACAACAAGCAGGAGAGCTCAAAGCGGGCAAGTATCGACAATATTGATTTTTACCGCAAACAGATTCGCGTTGTGCTTCGCAACTGCGGCTTTATTAATCCTGAGGATGTAAACGAGTACATAGCCCGTGACGGGTATCTGGCGCTTGAAAAGGTACTCTTTGAGATGAAACCCGAAGATGTGGTTGAGGAACTCAAAAAATCAGGACTTCGCGGAAGAGGCGGCGCAGGATTTCCGACATGGAGAAAGTGGTCATTTACTCAAAGTACTTCAAGCGACCAGAAGTATATCGTTTGTAACGCCGATGAAGGCGACCCGGGAGCGTACATGGACAGAAGTATCCTTGAGGGTGATCCTCACTCTGTGCTTGAAGCCATGGCCATTGCGGGAAAAACAGTGGGCGCCTCCAAGGGGTTCATTTACATCCGCGCGGAATACCCGCTTGCCATTCACCGTCTTGAAGTTGCTATCGCTCAGGCAACAGAAATGGGGCTTTTGGGTGAAAATATTCTTAACAGCGGTTTTAACTTCTACATTGAGATTCGTCTTGGCGCCGGAGCGTTTGTGTGCGGTGAAGAAACCGCTCTCTTAGCGTCAATTGAGGGAAAACGCGGAATGCCTATTCCACGCCCCCCGTTTCCTGCTGTCAAGGGACTCTGGGGTAAGCCGACGGTTATTAACAATGTGGAAACATGGGCCAATATCCCCATCATTATTTTTAAGGGCGGAGACTGGTTCTCAAAAATCGGAACAGAGACTTCCAAGGGAACAAAGGTTTTTGCGCTTACTGGAAAGATCAAAAACAGCGGCCTTATAGAAGTTCCGATGGGTACAACTCTGCGTGACATTGTTTACGATATCGGCGGCGGAGTTCCCAATGGCAAGAAGTTCAAGGCTGTGCAGACAGGCGGCCCTTCAGGCGGTGTGATCACCTCCGACTATCTTGACACTCCAATTGACTTTGAGAACTTAGCGAAGCTTGGGTCTATTATGGGTTCCGGCGGTATGATCGTAATGGATGAAGATGACTGTATGGTCGATGTAACCAAGTTTTACCTTGAGTTTACAGTTGATGAATCATGCGGAAAGTGTTCACCCTGCCGCATTGGCGGGCGCCAGCTATACAACTATCTGGAAAAGATAACAAACGGTGACGGTACTGAGGAAGATATCCGCAAAATGAAGCAGATAAGTCAGGCTATGGGACGGGCTGCGCTATGCGCTCTCGGACAGACCGCTCCTAACCCTGTTATCTCTACCTTAAAGTACTATGAGCATGAGTATGAAGCGCATATCAGGGACAAAAAATGTCCTGCCGGAAAGTGCAAAAACCTGCTGCTGTACACTATCTTGGCTGACAAGTGCATAGGCTGCGGGCTTTGCGCTAAGAAGTGTCCGGTCGGCGCCATTACAGGCGAGAAAAAGCAGCAGCATACGCTTGACACATCAAAGTGTATCAAGTGCGGAGTCTGCGAAGAGGTATGTAAATTCAAGGCCGTTGTCAAGAACTAAGAACTCTTGTTGATCATTACAAAAAAAGAACAGTGGATCCCCGCCAACGCGCGGATGATAGATTAAGGAGTAGACGGATGAACAAAATGGTAAAATTAAAAATAAACGGCCTGCCTGTGGAAGTAGAGCAAGGCGCTACTATCCTTGAGGCTGCCCGTAAAGTATCGGTTAGCATTCCCACGCTGTGCTGGCACCGCGATCTTGAGCCTTGGGCGGCGTGCGGTATTTGTGTCGTAAAGGTGGAAGGGTCTCCCAAGATGCTTCGCGCCTGCGCCACACTGGTGGAGGAGGAGATGAGCATTATCACTCACGATGCCGAAATCGTAGAGGTGCGCAAAACTGTTGTTGAGTTGATTTTGTCAACTCACCCGAATGACTGTTTAGCATGCCCCAGAAACATGGCTTGTGAGTTGCAAAAGTTAGCCTCTGAGTTTGGCATAAGGGGGATGGCTTTCCCACAGCGCCTTCAGGATATTCCTCAGGATACAAGCACCACTTCACTTGTGCTGAATCCTGAAAAGTGCGTGCTGTGCGGCCGCTGCGCTAAAGTTTGCCAGGGGATGCAGGATGTGTGGGCGCTTGAACTTCTTGGACGCGGTGAGAAAACACGCATCGCTCCGGCCGCTGATGTTCTTCTCAATGACAGCCCCTGTATCAAATGCGGTCAATGCTCGGCGCATTGTCCGGTAGGAGCTATCTACGAAAAATCAGAGGAACATATCGTATGGAACGCCCTGCGCAAACCCGATGTACACATTGTAGTTCAAATCGCCCCCGCTGTCCGCGTTGCTATCGGCGAGGCTTTCGGACTGCCCTCAGGTTCTATACAAACCGGAAAGCTTTACGCCGCGCTCAGGCGTCTTGGATTCAAAGCAGTTTTTGACACAAACTTTACAGCGGATCTTACCATTATGGAAGAGGGAAGCGAGTTTGTTGAAAGGTTCAGTAAACCGACAAAAGAAGCTCCGCTTCCGCTTATCACCACATGCTGCCCCGCATGGGTTGATTATTTGGAGAAGTTCTATCACGAGATGATTCCTTATTTCTCAACCGCAAAGTCGCCGCAGGCTATGCTTGGCGCGCTGTCAAAGACATATTACGCTAAGAAGATAGGCATTGATCCTGATAAAATTTTCATGGTGTCAATCATGCCCTGCACCGCCAAGAAGTTTGAGATCTCCCGCTCAAAGGAGATGTCTTCAAGCGGTCGTAAGGACATTGATGTCTCTCTTACCACACGTGAACTGAGCCGTATGATAAAATCTGCGGGTATTGATTTTAATAATCTGCCTGAAGAGGGTGTAGATACTATCCTTGGCGAATACAGCGGCGCCGGTACGATTTTTGGCGCGACAGGAGGTGTTATGGAAGCGGCTCTCAGAACAGCGTACCATTTAATCACAAAAAGAGAGCTTGCGAACGTAGACCTTGTAGATGTCCGCGGCCTTGACGGAGTAAAGGAAGCTAAAATTGACATAGACGGAACAGAGGTCAGAGTGGCCGTTGCTCATGGAATGGCTAATATCTCTTCGGTTCTTGATAAAGTCAAGGAAGCGCTCGCGGCGGGCAAAGAAACGCCGTACCACTTTATTGAGGTAATGGCCTGCCGTGGCGGATGCGTTGGCGGAGGCGGTCAGCCTTATGGCGCGGATGATAAAGTGCGCAACGACAGGGCTTATGGTCTTTATACAGATGATGGCAATTCAGTGAAACGCTGCTCACACCAGAATCCTTCTATCATTAAAGTTTACGAAGAATTCCTGGAAAAGCCGCTCTCGCACAAATCCCATGAATTACTTCATACTTCTTATACTCCCAGACCGGAGTACCGGTGGTAGGGTAGGGAGATTAGTTAAGAATAAACGCAAAGGGGGGATACATATTCCCCCTTTGTTTTGTAAATTGATGCTGTAGATAGTAACATTCGGCAGCGGATCTTTGCGCTGGTAAAGTTGATCCGCTTGAAAAAGTTCGCCTCATGTCATCCCACCGCAAAGTTATGACTCTAATATCACCGTACACCGATAATCATTGATACCTTTTCTTTCTTACCGTCAGATAAGGTACCGTTCCTTTGGCTAAATATGTACCTTATCATCATTTTTGATATTTCAAGTTTTAAATGGTGTTCATGAAGATGGTTATTAACTGTAACACATTGTAAATCAAGATGTTGTACTGTTAGAAAATGATTAATTCATTTATGAGGATAGAATAATAACGCGGGGAAAGCAGGTCAATAAGTTTTTTTGAGTAAATCTAAAAGTTTTTTCATCGAACTGAAACCAACTTCCTCCGCACAAATTTGATCAGGAAACTTGAAGAGTACTTCCATAATTTCTTCGTTGTGTTTGATGACAGACAGGTCTTTGGGTTCGCAGATGAAAAAAATGTCAAGTGTATGGTATTTTATATCACTATATATATAGGTGTTTGGTATTGAGCAAAAATAACGGGTCTGTTCAATCTCAAGGTTCAACTCCTCAAGCAGTTCCCGTCTAAGCGCGCTTTCAGCGTTTTCGTTAAAGTCCACAAAACCGCCGGGCAGATCAAGAAAACCTTTTTCAGGTTCGTGATTTCTTTTAGTTACAAGCAAACGTCCCTCAGAATCGTAGATAAGAGCGGCTGTTGCCGCCGCTGCGTTAAAGTAAAGCTCAAATCCGCATTCACAGCAAACAATTTTACGCCACTCATTAACTTGCGCTAACCTTCCGCAGGCGGGGCAGAATTTTATCTTTTTTTGGTAATGGTTATCGCTATGCATATTTCCGTTCAACCCAGCTCAGGCAGGCGCGCAGGGGCGTTGCGCATAACTGATAAAAAAAGGGATTCTCTCATTCGAAAGAATCCCTTTGGTACTCCTTAGGGGAATCGAACCCCTGCTGCAAGAATGAAAATCTTGTGTCCTAACCACTAGACGAAAGGAGCGGACGCTTTTTAAAGCTCAAACAATATAAATAACGGCACTATGGAAAGGCAAATTTTTTTAAGTAATTTACGCGCCCGTACTACTGGCAGCAGGGCTATCCTTTCGATTATATATCTCAATATCCGCCGGATAGTTTATTTGCCGCAGAACGCACATCAAACAATATAGAGCCGTCGCAAAGTTTTTTTGAATCTTTCTATTTTTCAGCAGACCATTGCTTAAAAAGCTGCGGTAACAGATAGGATAAGGGAGGGTCTTGATATATCTGAGTAAAATTGGAACGCGGCGTCGAGCTTCAAATCTACATTGTCCATTTGAGCGGTCATGCCGCCGCCGAGTGAGAGCGTATTCATATTGGTTTTGCGGTGGTTTTCATCCCGCTCCCCTCGAAACACTTCCAGTGTCTTTTCCAGATCTTTGAAGCTGAAAGTATATCCTCCTCTGAGGAAAACATTACTGAAGAGGGTATATTCAAATCCTGGCTCAAAATTGAGATAATCGCCTTTCATTTTGTTTACGTCAAGGGCTACGCGGAAATTTGAGACATGGCGCGGGACGTAGGAGATGCCTGCTTCCACTCCATATGGGAAGGGGTAATCATTAAACTCATTCAGATAACCGGAGCGTACAAAACCAAAATTTCGCAAAACCGCTCCGTAAATCAACCGTCCGTTATACAGACGGTACTGTACGCCGCAATCAAGCGCGAATCCATCGGCGGAGTACCTCTCCGCCCCTGCCTCCAAATTATGATAAACCGCTTTAAGGGTGATCCCGGCGGACAGATTCTCATAAAGAAGCATCGCCCAGCTCACGCCTCCGGTAGTATAACTGCTTCTGGCGCGGTCTTTAGTCGCAATTCCGTTTTCGTTGACAATATCGAATTCGCCTGTCGTCAAAGCTATCAGGTTCGCCGCAAAGATGCCTTTTGATGTGGGGTAGACAACTCCAAGAGGACCGCCCCGGATATCCATTATTATCTGCCGGTAGCCTGCCATAATCTGTGTCTTATTTACATATCCGATGGAAGCCGGATTTGATAAAATTCCATAAACTTCATTCGGCATGGCAGCGGACGCTCCGCCCATCGCTGCCGATCTTGCTTCGTATCCAAGGTTTAGAAATGGGAAAGCGGTCGTGCCCGCGTCCGGGTGCTGGGCGCGGGAGGTACAAATTAAACAAATAATAATGCATAATGCATAATGCAGAAATGTGTAAGAGCGTCTTGGGGAATCAATCGCAGAATAAGAACAATAGACTCCCGCGTTCGCGGGAGTGACGTACTCCATACCTCTTGCGTACTCCCCGCCGCCATATCCGCGAAAGCGGGAATCCGCTGTTTTTTTATTTCTGCATTCTGCATTCTGCATTATTATTTAATTACCTTGAAAGTGTCGTATTTCAAAGAAATATAGTTTTTGCTGTCGCTACGAATAACTATTTCACCGGCAAGTCCGTTTTTAAAGCGGGCGAACTGCAGTGTAAATGTATCTCCGTTAAGATTATAGTCAAGCGTAACACGCTCTACAGTTTCGCTCTTTCTGTCTATGCGAGCTTGTACAGCAAGAGTATCTGAACTCCATATAGCAACGGCAGCCTTCTTGTCAAAACTCAGCGAATCAGGGCGTGAGGCGAGTTGATTCAGTTCACCGGGCATTTTACCGATAAGAATCTGAATGAATTGGGCAAAAGTAAGATGCCGTCCCCATCCAAGCGGCACCGCTTGCATATTGTCTTCAAGCATAAAATTATAATGATCATTGCCGGCGCTTAAATAACCGCCTGAACTATCCGCGTCTACACGCGCCGCAGTAGTGCCAAAGGGCGAGTAAACCTGCATCTTGAATTCATTACCCGATTTAAAACGTACATCACAGCGTCCTGAGGAGCGCTTCCCATTTTCCGCTATCGTTATGACGCCGGAGCCTTTAAAATCAGTAATCTCCTGTACAGCCCCCGCAATAGCAAACTGCGTGCGCCCTTCATCCAGTGCTGTCTGAAGATGAAACTGACGTGAGCATCCGGTAAGCAGAATAATCAAAAAAAGCGCCGCCGCTCTAACCAAAAAAATCAATCAGCGCCCCTCTCTGCTAATAAACGTATTTATCTCAAGAAGTCTGGCTTGTATCCGCTCGGATTCTTCGGATTTAAGCTCAACTGCGCGTTTATACGCGTCCTGCGCCTGCTTGTACTCCTTAAGCTTAAATAAAATGTCTCCCATATGAGCATATGGAACAGGGTCATTGTCAATATGCTTAAGGGCTTCTTTCATGTAGTGATGGGCCTTCTGGTAATCGCCAAGCTGATAAAAAACCCAGGCGTAGGAATCAAGGAACGCTCCGTTTTGCGGATCCTTTTCAAGCGCGTCTTCAATAAGCGTTTTTGCGCTGTCAAGCATTATCCCATTCTCAGCCCACATATAACCCAGATAGTTTGATGCGTGAGCATCGCGGGGATTAAGAGCAAGTACCTTTCTGAAAGCATCAGCCGCTTCGTCAATGCGCTTGAGTCTTTCAAGCGAGCTTCCAAGCTCAAACCAGGCGAAATGATCTGAGGAGTCGATACTTACCGCTTTTTTAAGAGAGACAGCCGCCTGTTCATATTTCTCCTGCATGTTAAGTACGTATCCGGAAAATCTCCATCCTGTTCCGGACAGCGGAAGAGCCGCCACATATTGTTCGACGCCGGCAAGAGCTTTTTCTTTCTCTTTTGCCGTTATGTAAAGAAAGCAGAGCTCTTTCCATGCGTCTTCGTAAAGTGAGTCGATAGCAAGCGCTGTCTGAAACTCTTGCGCGGCCATCTCCCGTCTTTCGGTTTGAGAGTAGATAAGTCCGCGGTAAAGATGCAGTTCCTTAAGCGCGGGAGGCGCTATTTCATGTTCTGTTCTCTCCTGTATGATAGTATCTAAAAGCGCCTCCGCTCCCTCAAAATCTTTGATGTGGAAAAGCATAAACGCAAGTCCGCGGCGGTATACTCTTCCGTTTTCACTCAGGCTGACAAGGCGCTTGTAAACAGAAACCGCTTCGCTGTACTCCTCTCTGACAACACGCAGATGCGCAAGTGTACGCAAGGCTTCTTCGTTGAGAGAGTCCATTACAAGAGCCGCGTTAAAGCATTCAACAGCTTTTAACGTGTCTCGTTTAAGATATTTTACAGTCCCAAGCAATGTTACCGCTTCGGCGTTTTGCGGAAAACAGTCACGCAAAACAACAGCAATATCCTCCGCGTTATCAAGTTTTCGTTCGCCAATATTAAACTGCACGAGCCGCACACCCACGCCAAATGTCATATCCCCGCCGCCGCAAAAAAACTGTCTGAAAGCGGCAAGCGACTTGTCCCTAAGTCCAAGCGACTCATAAAGAACCGCCAGTGAATAGATCTCCTCTCCGCCCATCTCTCTCTCAAGAGACTCAATCGCCTCTGCGGCCTTCGCAAGCTCTCCTGCGCGCGCATATACCAGACCAAGTACTCGCTTCTCCTCGGAATCCAGATCAGAGAGTTTACTATTCTTAAACAGGGAGAGCGCTTTATCATGCTCCTGTGCCTGAATGTATTTGTTGACAAGAACTTTACGAAGGAACCGGGACTCAGGCATATACTCAAAAGCGGTTTCATAAAGACGTCCTGCCATCTCGGGCATACCGCGCCTCTCATAATCGCGGGCGAGAACAAAATGATCCTGTGCCATGTGGATTCTATCTTTATTGTCAACCGGGCGGGGTGATGTAATCACAGGAAAACGGTTTGTTGAGGCGCATCCGCCTAAAAAAAGGAGCAGGGCAAGGAACGCGCGATTAAAACACGCATTTGCCAAAGTTACTCTGCCGCGGCATCCATTCACAGTTTTCCCCCTTTTTTCAGGCGCGCGTGCGCGGTTAGCGTCCCGCAGCTCCTGATTACGGCTACGTTTTTTGTTTATTAACGGATCGCGGAGATCACCAGATCCAGCGAGCTGTCAAGCGGAACTCTGCTTCCGGGAGCCGCTGATTGCGACACAACCGTTCCGGGTACAAGAGCGGGATTATTCTGATAGTCAACTTTTCCAACCCTCAGCCCTGCCTCTTCTATAGCTTTGCGGGCTTCTGAAAGACTCTCGCCAATAATATTCGGAACTTCGCTATGAGTTGGCCGCGCTCCCCGTGAAATCACAAGTTCAACCTCTAAAGCCCGTGATATTGCGGTACCGGCAGGAGGAAACGATTCAATAACCTGATCAACCGGATGAGACTCGGAGTAGGCCTTTCTCACCCTGCCCACAGAAAAGCCGCTTTTTCTAAGTTCCAGACGCGCCTGACGCTCTGAGAGCTGGCGGAGCGGCGGAATCACCGCAACCTCATTGCCGCGGCTCACAGTAACGGCGATTTTTCTCCCCTTTTTAACCATTGCACCCGCTTCCGGGAATTGGTCAATTATAGAACCATCGGCAACTTTGTCGTCAAACTCCCGACCTCTAATCTCTGTTAAAAGTCCCACGCCAAAAAGCTTGTTACGTCCATCCTCATAAGGAACTCCCTGTACATCGGGAATAGCTACCATATCACGGTCAACCCCGGCTATTTTAGGCATCACAAAACGGTCAACCGCGAAAATTCCGGCCAATATCCCCGCGCAGCTCAACACAAGACCAAGCGGAACATAAACCAACCAGAAAATCTTCACAGGAATGCTGATTGTATAATTTTTTGTCTTTTTCATTTGAGGAACCGTTTCCTTATGTCGAGATTTTTTAGTAAGGGTGACAAACCGTGTCTGTCACGTCTATCTCCATAAATTAGATGCGAAATAATACAATCTAATAAAATAATTTCATCCCATGGTGAAATTCCATTTTAGTAGTGATTATTGCTGCGCGGGGGGCGCATGATGTCCACAGACGGCAGATGTACGTGGAGAGGCGTCTTGTAAGGGCGGTAACCTGACACCGCTTTTTCCATATGTCCCGCCGCAGCCGGGATGTAAGGTATGTAAGCGGCAGGATGCTGCAGTTAAAACGGATTGATGTTTACTATCATCTAAAATTACTTACTTGCCGGACGTACCGGAAGATCATCAATCGGCAGCGTAGGGTCAATCACATTTTCCTTTTTGGGTATCAGGAAGTAAGTGAGCAGACCGATGCCAATGGCTCCCAAAGCTCCGCCGGAAAGCCAGAACACGAGCGGAAATCTATTGGGTTCGATGTACTGAGGATATTTTTCAGGATTGGTAGTCCATCTGTACTTAAAAGAGATAATGTTCTGTTCATCACTGACGGAAATTACAGGGATATGGCTCAGGTTCATAGTAACTCGAATATAGTTATGCCATTCCGGATTAAGCCCTTTAATCTCTTTATTTGCGTCTACTTGCATCTCCTCTATAACGATTCCCTTGATAGGAGACTGCTCGGTCACCTGAACGGGAGAGGAGCCGGTTCTCGCGTCCGCGAATTCAAAAACCAGTTTTTTATCTTTACGGTTAAGATCGTAAAAATAACTTGTAGGCTTATCCCTGAAAATAAAATAACATGATATAATTACCTCATCCTCCGTACCGCCGGGTTCTGAGGAAAACTGCAGACCTTCAATAACAGCGTCCTGAAATTCGCTGTCATAAAGACGGTTGCTTTTAATAACCGAAACATAGTTTGATTCCGCGGGCAACTCATCCATGGGAGAAACATACGGTTCAAAATTGCCGTAAGAGGGTTCCTGCTGATACGATGGTACCGGCTCATAGACAGGTATATCATAATAGGTTGATGGAGCAGCATGATCCAAGGGGGGCGGCTCACTGTATTGCCCCGGTTGATACTGCGGTTCATCGTAACTCTGGCCTTGAGGCTGCTCATAAACCGGTTCCGGCTCAGGCATATTAAGAGGAGCGGAGGAGTCAAAATCGCCCCAGTAATCATCATCGGCGGAAATGAAACCGGCGCCGAATATCAAATGAAAGCTAAGATAAGCGGTTAAACAGCTGCTGAATACTTTTTTCATAATATATTGCGCTCCTCTGAATCTCTGACGGCGCTTTATCTTACGGGCAAACCTGTGTGTCCGCTCCCCATTTGCAACTTACACACAAACTCAATGTCAGGCGCGATTAATTGTGTTCTACCATATAATAATATATCATAAAAACATAACTCACGCAAGCGTAAAAGTTCATTCAAGCATTACAACCGCCGCACAGTGACTGCGTTCATGGCTTATCGACATGTGGATTGAAGAGATACAAGCTTCATACAGCGCATTCTGCAATTTCCGCTCACAAACATCAACATAAGGTTTGCCGCGTTCTCCTGAGAGCACCTGAATGCTTTTCCATGATGAAAATGGCTGGATATTCTGCGGCAGTGCCTTGTAAAACGCCTCCTTAACGGCCCAGCGGCCGGCAAAATGAACTCCAGGCAGCGCTTTGGCCAAACAAAAATCTATCTCTGCGGCAGTGTAGATTTTCTGCAGAAACTGCCGGCCATATTTATCCGCCATACGGGATATGCGGGCTATTTCTACAATATCTATGCCAAGACCTTTTATCTGTGTTTTTTGTGTCTGTGGTCGCATATATTTAAATTATAAATGAGGACTAAGATAAAGTCAAAGTCAAAAGAAAAAACGGGCGAATCTTACGGTTGACAGCGCGATTAATGCTTACTTGAGTAAAAGCCGCAAGATTGACAGGGCGGAAGTGGACAGGCTTTACCGGAACTCAAAGAACAGCGGGGTAGACGTAGGAAGCAGAAGCAGGTTCTTTGCCAAAGTTAAGAGGAAATATAAAAAGGCGGGGGGAAGCGGGCAGTTTTATTTGAGCGATTTCTAAACAACCACTAACCCTCGTGCGCCCTATTTTTTCCTCGCGGGTTTTATACCAAGCTTTTTCATAGCTTCCGGCAAAGGAACACCTTTTTGAATGAGTTTGGCAAGCTCTTGGGCCCCCTCTTTTTTGCCCTTTTCAATGCCCTCTTTTATGCCCTTTTGTCTGCCCTCTTCTTTTACTACCTTCAACTCTTCGGCGCTGTCCCATTCTCCAAAAATCATATTCTCAATCTCCGTCGCGTGGGTTTGCAAGAATCCTTTTAAGATACTACGTTTAATACACTCTTTTACTGCAAGTTTTACCGCTTCATCTAAGTTATCCGTTTTCTTTTGATGTTTCCGGATAACATCTATGAACGTTTCGTAATCTGAAAGCGTTTTGCTCCTCTTCGCTATCTCAACATTGCGCCCCTTATTGATATTTAAAACTTTAACCTCAAGCTCAAGTTTTCCCATCCGGTTCTTCTTACTGCTCTTAATATACATATCCGACAACCTGAATGTGCGATCATCGGGAATATCCTCTTTGCCATTGTACAAAACAATAAACTCGCAATGCGGAATCTGCATCCGTTCTTTACGGTATTTATCTTTGCCGCTGTACAGTTTCTCGTAA
>JAIRVB010000051.1 GCA_031254105.1 Chitinispirillales bacterium | reverse complement strand
AAAAGGCAGAGAAGAAGGCGAGAAAGAAGGCGCTAAAAAGCTTGCGGAACTTATCGAAAAAGGTTTACCTTTACAGGAAGCTTTGAAAAAGCTTGGGATTAGTTGAGGCAAAAATATTAATTTATTCCAAAGGCCTTTCCCGTGACAAATGATAAAAGAGATGCGGAAAAGGGGAGAAGTGACGGCGTTCTCACTCCTCAACGCTCTCTATGTCCTCTGTTTTGATAAATGTAAGCAGCAGGACACATATTAACAGCTGAAAAATAGTGATAAAATAACGCATTGTTTTTTCTCTTTCAACCAGAATGGTTATCCTTTTCTCCGCGCAAAACGGATTTTGTTAATGGTGACGGCAAAAACTATTTTGATAATTAAGTTGTTTCTCTCAATCTCTGTTTTTTCATCCCATTTCAACTCTCATTGTTAATTTCGCTGCAAGCGTGTTTTTTCTATAAACGCATAGCAATAGATGAGGAGATATGAACGAACGCACACTTGTATCTTTCGATTGGGCAGCAAAGAGTTTATTGCGCCGTAAAGCCAACTATGTAATTTTAGAGGGCTTCTTAACTACGCTCTTAGGCAAAGATATAAAAATTAAAACCATTAAAGACTGCGAAAGCGATAAAGAGACAGAAGAGCAAAAGTACAACCGGGTTGATATAATAGCAGAGGAAGAAAACGGCACTTTAACAATAATAGAAATTCAGTTCACACCCGAAATAGATTATTTCCACAGAATGCTCTTCGGTTCAAGCAAAGCGATAACAGACTATCTAAACAAGGGAATGCCCTATTCCATGGTTAGAAAAGTCTATTCCATAAATATCGTTTACTTCGATTTAGGCGTTGGTAAAGATTACATATATCACGGTACAACAAATTTCAAAGGTTTGCATTACGACGATGAACTCAAACTCTCTCCCAGCCAGAAAGAGGAGTTCGCAAAAATAGATATTAAAGACATCTACCCCGAATTTTACCTGCTTAAGGTTGATCGCTTCAATAATGATGTCAAAGACAAGTTAGACGAATGGATGTATCTGTTTAAGAACTCCGTGATTGAGCCTGACTTTAAGGCTCCCGGTTTAACGGAAGCAAGCGAGGTTCTGGAATATTGCAGTTTGAGTCCGGAGGAGCGGAAACGCTACGATGAGTATGTTGACATACGCCGCAGCAATGAAAGCACCGTATACACCGCGAAATTGGAAGGCAAAGAAGAAGGCAGAATAGAAGGTTTGGAAAAAGGTAGAATAGAAGGCAGCGTCAATGCTCAACGCAAAATCGCTAAAGAGATGAAAAATTATGAATTCGCAATACCTAAAATCGCGAAAATTACCGGGTTGAGTGAGGAAGAGATTGGGAAACTGTAAAATCCACAGATCACATATCCATCTCACTCCTCAACAATCTCTATGCCCTCTGTTTTGATAAATGTAAGCAGCAAGACACATATAAACATCTTAAAGATAGTGGTAAAATAACGCATTTGAAATGATCACCTCCTGTTTTTATAAATCCCTGATTGTTAACGATTAAGGTCTGAAATTTTTACAAAGTTCATGTTGTTGTCGTTTACGTATTTAACTAATTCTACCATTGCCAATATCTCTGTTTTATAACTATCGGTTATATATCGCACGGTTTCATGTGCATAAAAAATTACAACCTTGTCGTCCCGTCTTGCTTCGTCAATAATACCTTTAACATATGCCGTAGGCACTGATAACCCATCAATGCTTAAACCAAAAACGAGGTTATCTCCAGTGTTGTAGTAACCCGAACTTCTAACGTTGGTTACTCCCCTAATAATTTTGAATTCATTCAATAATACAGAATCAATCGTTGTATTTCGGCTTCCGAAAGGATACGCAAATGCTGTTGGATGAAATCCGTGTTCGGCCATCAACCGCTTTTGAGAATATATCTCATTTTCCAAATAAGCTTCAATCCCATTTTCCTGCACATAATTTACCGCTTGTCGATGACCTTGCCCATGATGCCCTATTTCATGTCCGTACTCCTGCATTTTTTTCAATTTATCAATATGCTCAGAAGTATTTTGATAAAAGCGACTTATAAAAAAGGTAGCTTTCCAACCAGTGTCGTCCAATAACCTATGTAAATCATACCAAGCGTCCACAAATCTATCATCAAAGGTGAATACAACGCCACCCCGCTTTTGAATTTTGGGTACACCAGGATCACCTTTTTCACCAGGATCACCTTTTTCACCAGGATCACCTTTTTCACCAGGATCACCTTTTTCACCAGGATCACCTTTTTCACCAGGATCACCTTTTTCACCAGGTTCACCTTTTTCACCTGCCACATAAATCACTTCTGTGCCACAAGTAAACTGTATCATAGAAAAAGATAAGAGTGTGATAATGAGGAGTATGCTTTTTAAGATTATCATTTACTATTATTGCTCCCTATTTATAAAATTTCCAAATTTTTGTATTATCTCTTTTCTTTTACCAAAACTCAAGTAACCACCAGTTTTTTTATTTCTTTTGTGTTTTTGCATCCATAGTCCTAAGGCTTTACCATTTGACATAAATTCTTTAATTTTATTCTCAAAATCTGTACTACTTGTCATAATATTGATTAGTGGAAAAGGTCTATCTTTATTATGCACGATATGAGCCAAGTAATGATCCTCCTCATCCAAAAATGTATTCACATAAATACCATACAAATTATATTCAGAAAATCTATAAGTATTACATAACCTCATTTTCCAACTCCGAAATATTTGTTTTGCGCCTATTCTTTTTAACAAAGATGTCAAATTTTTTCTTGTAAAACATTCACCCCCCCCTACTATGTAGCTGTATTGTAACGCAACTGTTATATCTTTATCAATTCTTAAAAGACGTTTGGTTGATTTTACATAATGATCATGGTGATATTCGTTTGAATTTATCATAAACAGAGGAAATTTGCCATTAGAAAGGAAACTATTAATATCAAATGGACGGCAGAAAACCGATTCTGAATCCACATTTAAAACAGCATCAATATCTTTATTAATTACCTCAAATATACCAAGTTTACATATTTGTTGCACTATCCAACCCCTTACAGGTATAGTAAAAGGGCTTATCCAAAAATTGTGACCAAAAATTTTAAACGGCAGCCTTACTAAATATTTAGGCAAAATTGTAGATTTTTTCAGTATTCTGTGTTGCCCATAATTGTATGCTTGAAACAATCTAAAATCTTCATCATTTACGACAATATAATGCAGTATTTCATTGCCAACAAAAATGTCTATACTCTTAACAAGTAATCCACATTCCTCAAAATCATCACGGTAAGACATTGTAACTATTGCCAATTTTTTCGCATGTGGTGTTGTGTGTTTCTGTTCGACTTCCATGTTTTTCATGCTCCTTAATTAGTGTCTATTGAACAACCACTAAAGGTTAATTAACATCAGATAACGAAAGCGTCCCCAATTCAGGAACAACATCTTTAAGAGATGAATCAACTATACTTTTATTTGTTAAAGAATACAAATTGATATGATAATGTTCAATAATGTTTTGCAACTGTTTGTCATTAAAGTTGGCATATAAGTTATTTGTCGAAAGTGTATATTCATTGTTCAATCCATATTCACGATACGGATCGACATATTTAATTTTAAAACATGGTTTTTTGACAACTCGAATTTTTGTGTCGTTTAGTATCGTCATAAAGTAAAACCAAAGATCGTCAGCATAAGGTGCCAAATTCAAAAACAACTCTTTTTTACAAATGTCATTGTGCAAGTACCGTTTATGATAAAGCGCACCACCACCGCTGCACACGAGTATTCGCTCACCTAACAATTTTCCTTTTATGTATCTTATCCATTGAGTATACGGTAATACTTTCTTGTCATTAAAAAGTATTTTCGCTCCCAAATGACAAATTAGATCGTCAGGATATTTCAAATGTTCAAGCCACAATTTTTCTAACCATGTCTTTTTATAGTATAAATCATCATCAGCAGTTGCTATATAATGTTTGGGAAACCATTCTAATGCGGGAATAAGCTTTTTATACGATCTTATATCTTCACACCAACTAATAAGAAGTCCAAATTTTCTTAAAGATAACAATTCCTCTGGTAAGTCATGCTCTTTGTTGGGAAATTGACTTTCTGCAAGCCAAAGTATGATTTTTTCTGGAAGAATCGTTTGATCTAATAGTGAATATATTGTGTATTTAATTTCGCTAATTCTTTGCGGGAAAGATGTTAATGAAATAATTAAATGATCAATTCGTTTTTCGCTTAGTTTACGCCTACCTTTAATAAAAGCAACTATTTTTTTATCAATAGTTTTTTTATATACCTTTTTACCGTATATAAAAAATGATAACTCACGGGTTAGCCAAAATGAAAGTAAGAAACCTCTTATTTTTTTATTTGCCATTAATATGCTCTATTCTTTTAAGTAAATATTGTTCTAATTCAGCTGCTTCTGCTTTTATATCGTAAGCAGCTTCTCGTATTTTTTCTGTCATGTCAATTTTATTGTAATTACTTTTTGATAGAATAATATTCGCCCATTCCTTCGGTGTTTTTTGCAAATCAACAAACGAGAGTAAGTCAGTAACAGCAACTTCTGATGGGACATTTGTTGAAGCGAAACTGCGTAGAGATGTGGCCTGCGCTTCAATTAATACAGTACCTAACCCCTCAAATTTTGAGGGCAACAAAAACAGGTCCATTGCGCTTAATAAATTTGGTATATCATATCTGACTCCGAGAAAACGCACTGCCTCGTTCAAGCCAAGTGAATTTACCATCGTTTCAATTTTAGGACGCAATTTTCCATTCCCAACCAATAATAATATGGCATTAGGTTCTTTTTTATATATTTCATGAAAAACACGAATCAGAAAGTTGTGATTCTTTTGAAATGAAAATCTGCCAATATGACCTATTGTCAATCTATTATTTAACAATAATTCTTCTCTTGCGTTATCACAGATATTTTTTTGGAACTTGAACTTATCACTATCAATTGCGTTATGAACTAATCTGAATGTTGCCAATTGCAGTATTTTCCTTGTAAAGTTAAACTTGCCGGCTTCTGATGAACAGGCCCAAAAATCTGTGGCTGATTTTTCAATACGAGACTTTTCTATAATATGCAATAATTTACCGCAAAATTGATGTGCATTACCTCCTTCCGCAATACCAGTATTATGTGCATGGATGATTCGTAATGGAACTTCATATTTAGATGCTATTTTAAAGAAAACGGAAGTTCCTGATAAACTGCACCTGTTGCTCCAAAATCCGTCATATCTGTTTTCTTTAAAAATTGATGCTAATTTACGGTACTGAGTAATAATTTTTCTCCTTCCGGGAACAACATACACTTTGCTGCCATTATCAATTATCTCTTGATAAAATGCCGGCCTTTGATTGACACATAAAAAATCAAACCGTATCTTTTGAGGATTGATATTTCTATAATAATTCATAATAAAAGTTTCCAGTCCACCAATATTTCCCGTCATACCATGTATCAATATTCTTATTAGCTTATTCATTTGTTTATCCTATTTGTTAAATATTGATATGTAGGGTGAAATTCCAAAACCTATACCAAAACTCTGACTTTTTGTAACACTGTGATGCTCTATATAGCGAAGAAAAAGCATAATGAAGCAGCCGATTAAAAACAAGTGACACAACTGGGCATATCGTCTGTTTGCGTTGTACAGAATTTGTATTGAAAATAATGGAATAAAAAACAATACTGTAATGAAACGGCTAAGTATTGCCATCAGATAAGACATCGTTAGTAATATCAAGAAAAAGGCGTTTGCATTTACTATTAATGTTCCATTGTTTTGTCGAAGAATTTTTTTGGAATTAAGCAATATAAGCGCCGATGGCAGCGCCATAATTATGTTGGTTATGCCCACATTTATTTCGGTTTTTGTTAACAATAGAGTAAGACGTGCATTTCTAGGATTTATTAAAGCCGCAACGTCAATAAGCATTAACATAAACTTTTCATTAATACCAATAATGAACACTAACACTATCAAACCAAAGCGTAAAAAACTATTCATCTTTACAAAAGAAATTGCTACAATAGGTAACGCAACAACGCTGGAATAATGTATCAGTATAGCAAATACAAAAAGTAAAAAAGCCTTTATTTTCTGATTGTTATAAAACAATGAAAAACCACACAATAACAAAGAAGTTGCCAAACACTGTCTGCTTAAATTATACGAGTTTAAGTAAATAAACGATAATATGTAAAATACAACAACAGTAAATATGTGATTTCGCGGTATGTAAAAACATATCAAAGCAATAGTAATCCCAGCTATTACAGCAATAAACATCTCTGGCGACAAACCTATAAAATGACACACTCGACCAATAAATACAAACCCAGGCTCTAATTTTTGCATGTCATCAGGAAAATTATTCTCATATATTCTCACATAATGTTTATAATCGGTACCTATTCCATATCGTAACGCAGCAGGTACAAATAAAAACATAAAACAAAGAATACGTCCCAACATTCTTGGCATAGCATTTTTGTCGTATTGGGCTATGTAAGCAAAAAATCCCGCGAAAATGAGGATGTATATATATAAAAGATATGTTTCAATCATGAATTACACGCGATTTTAATAATATTTATTGTTTCATTATGTTGTTAGTTCAAGCTATCAAAGCAAAGAATAAATCTTACTATTTATTCCTTTCCCGAATAGTTACTCTGAGCAAATAAAAAACATCGTTCAAACGTGTAAACAACGGTTTACATTTATAAAAGAGTTTAACAATACGCTTCATAAGTCTCCCCAATTCTGATTTGTAAATTTCTAAGTCTGAATTTGCAATTATTAATGATGGGGTAGGAAAAAACTTTGTTGGATTCGCTATTATTTCTCTATAATTTTCAACAAAAAAGTCATTTGCTTTTAACTGCATCGCTAACTCCGTTGCAAATGGCTCGTATTTGAAAAAACTATTAGTAGCGAAATAATGCAAAATTTTAGCGGAACTGAGGTACTTTGCACAATGCTCAATTTGACAATTATATTTACCATCCAATTCTTGGACAATATCTTTATCAAGATTGGTTAAATTTAAAGCAATTTGATCTACAAAAATTCCATGATTATAGGATTTTTTCCAGTTTTCATGCCATTCATCAAAAAACTTATATCCTGCCTCAGTATCTTTACACCAAATGACGCCACTGTTAAAAAACTTGTATCTTTGGGGAAGATTTCCGGCATTTTTTTTAAAATAACTATATATCTTATGCTTATATCTACTAAAATAATGTTTTATATCATGATCCGAATTTGAATCCAATACCATTCCTATATCACTTGGAAAAGTTGCAATTTCTTCCAATGATTCACACAAAACAGTATCACCGTCAATGTATAAGAAATCACCCTGAACATGCATTCGCATGGATGTTTTTAAAAACCTGCTTATCTGCATACTCGTCAAATTTTCCGGTACTTCCGTTACAATAATCTCGGTTACAAAATCCTTTATCCGTGCTCTACCCCTTATTAACGAGTTGTTCGTTTTGTCATCTGTCAGCAATGTTATATTTATATTTGGCATATAAATTCTAGCAGAAAAGATAGAAATTAACGTTTGTTCTAAATAAATATCTTTTTCAGTGCTTGTGAGAACATACAGTAATTTGAACATATTTATTATTAACACCTTTGCAGAATAACCACATTAATTCAGATAATGGGTAGCAATATAAAAAAACGATGATACTTAAAAATCGGATCCGTAAACTCTTTTTCTATCCGGAAACAATTGTACAAATCATTTCGTATGCGATTTAATGGGTATCCCTTGATACCAATTTCCCAATAATGTTCATTATTTCTAAATTCTTTAATCCAACTTCTGAATATCAATTTATAAAAATCAATTTCAGGGAATTTGGGGACTTTCAATCTGAATTCCAAGTATGAGGCTTGTTGAGGCAAAGATATTATAACTTTCCGCTTCGCTAGTTTTGAAAGCTGTTTTAAAACGGGTAAAAAATGCGTATATTCAAGATGCTCTAAAACCTGACAGCACAAAATAAAATCAAACTTTTTATCTTCTCCCAATATGGAAAGTATTTCTCTAATGTCACCGCAAATATCCGGCTCCAAATCTTTTGAATAGTCAAAAGTTACTGCTTCTACTCCGAACTTTTTTAAAACATCAGGCACTATGTTGTCACCACAACCTATTATCAGACAAGATGATGGAGTATCTTGACTAGTTTCTGATAATACTTCATTCAATTGATTCCAATAAGAAACCCAACGCCCTTTACTTATATATTTTTCAAAAGTAAAAAACCTTTTGTTGTACTCTATACTCCCGGTTACAGGAACAATATCAGAAATACTATCCATACCATCAAATCCTAACAGTTGTTGGGAAATATTTTCTGCCAACATTCTGAAAAAACTGCTTCATAGCTTCAACCTTAAACAGATAACAATAAACCACATACGACACGACCGCAGCCGGAACAGATAAAAACAGGTGTACATAAAGTGCATCGGCAGGGATTGCTATTCGCACACAGTACACAGTTGCTATCATAAGCACTGAAGATATGGCTGTGGGTAACAAATCCAACATCTGTTGCCAAATTGTGTAATTTATAAAAACGGAACTAAAATAGCTGTAAAGAAAAACATTAATAACATTACTTAGTACTAATCCCCATAACATCGCAATCATTCCAAAATTAACCATCAATACTATACTCAGAATTATGATGGCGCTAAATGCGATTCTTAATTTAACAACTAACTTGGGAGATGCCTTAACACTGATAAGATTATCATTTATGACAATAAGAGAACGTATTGCTCCATAAACACACAAAATTTTTAAGTATGAAACAGCAGGAAGCCACTTTTCGCCCAAGAATACTTGTACAAAACAATCAGATAAAACGAATAGGGCCGCTAAAAGTGGAAATATAATTACGCTAATATTTTTTATAATCATCTTGCAACCTTGCGTCAATTTCTGTTTATCATCCTGTATTTTCGACAATGCCGGAAAAGTTACATTTTGAACTGCGCTTACAATGTTCTCTGATGATAATCTGATTATCTTCTGTCCAAAAGAATAATACCCAAGCTGCTGAATAGAAAACGTCTTTCCGACAATTAGCGAGATACAATTTTCACGTATAGAGGTAACAACTGAGGCAAGAAAAAACATTACCCCACCAGAAAACATCTCCCTAAAACTGTCCCAACTAAAAACCAAAGATGGTCTCCACCCATTAAGCGCCCAATACAAAACCATCATTAAAAAAGACCCAAGCACCATCTGAAACGCAAGACTCCAAACGCCCAATCCATTAAGCGCCAACCCGATCGCAACCCCACCCGAAACCAACCCCGCCGGAATCGTAATAAACGCTTGAATCTTAAAATTAAGCTTCCTGCTCCTATCTGTCTGCTGAATTAACATGAGGGCATTAAAGAAAAAGGTTATGCCAATAAAGCGTGTTAAAGCCACAAGGCGCGGTTCATTGTAAAACTTTGCAATTAGCGGCGACAAAAAGAAAACGATGATATAAACCAGAATAGATGCAGTAAGGTTAAAATAAAAAATCGTGTTATACTCTACTGGAGAAACAGTTTTCTTCCTTATAAGAATTGGCCTAAACCCGCCCTCAATAATCGCGGATGCTATGGTAAAGAATGCTGCTGTTAAACCAATCAACCCATAATCTTTAGGGCCGAGTATCCGCGCAAGCGTAAGGGATATAAGCAAAGTAAGACCATATTTGCCAAACAACTCCACAAAATTCCATATTATCCCATTTATGGTTTTTTGCTTGAGATTTTCTATCTTTTCTTCCATGTAAACGCTTCTTCGCAGAGTTACAATCTTCAACTTTTAAGAAAGCAAAAACTCAAGTATCTCCTCAGCTTTAGAAAAGCTTTCCTTATTATATTCCTTGAACTCATAACTGTTAATTATATCTAAAAACATCTTCAATTGTGTAAAGCTATAGGCAACGAAAGCGTACCTGTTCACCGCTAAAAAATCGGCAATATCATTTTGGTGTTTATCAATTCTTTCAAAATTTGGAACAACTATAAATCTTTTTTTTATTTCAAGCAGTTTGTAAATTGTTCCCGCTCCGGCGTGAGTGATAACCACATCGGCTTCCGAATATTTTTTCGCGATACCGGCGCTGTCTATGAAGGTAAAATACGGGTGCTTTTGAGGTATGTATTTACCTTCAGCAATTTGAAACTCAATTGACAAGTCATCAAAACTTTTTTCTGAATCCATATACGCTATCAACGAGTCATATTTTGTAGTCCCTACAGTAACTAATATTTTCATATCAATAGTCCCGCATAGATAGTTTTCGGATATAACGCAAGCAGCTCAGCATTTTGCACATAGAATTTATTTGCGAGACGATACATAAATTTTCCGGTTAAGGATTTTGTATTAAACCTTGACCAGGTCTCTATGTAGACAATTTTTTTACGAAATATTTTACAGATAATGGCGGGGAAAAATACGGAACCTGGGCCTGTTGAAATAATTCCCTTAGGCCGGTATTTCATTAATAAGAAAAGAACTTTTAGAGTATTATAAAAAAGGCAGCATGGCATCAAAAAGAGAGTAAACAGTTTGTTGTATTTGCTGCGCATTGGAATAAGATGATAATTATTTATCGCGTCAATAACTATCTTTCCCTCCGCAATACCGATATAATTAACATCTTCACGTAAATTATTAAGACGAGACAGCAGGCAGTTCATCTGAGTTTTATGCCCGCCTTCGCCGTAAAACAGGAACACCGTATTGTTTTTGCTCATGTTATCTCCTCAGATAATAAATTTCAATGCTTCAGCGTTCATTTTGAAATCTAAGCTGCTGTTTTAAGTCTCACCCCAAAAGTATTTTGTTACATTTCCCTTCTCTATTCTCAGAATTTCGCAAATTTTATCAATTTCATCCAGCGTAAACGCTTTCCCTTTATTGTTCAGTCTGTTCGATAGAGTTACAGGATGAATATTCATTAATCTGGCGAGATTAGTATAGTTTTTACATATTTCTTTAATCTGCCCTTTTAGCCTGGCATACATGGCGTCTCTCCGGATTTGGTAGTATGTTTGAGTTTATAAATGCGATTCAATATTATAAACATTAGTATAATAGTATAATATATTGAACTTGCGATAGCAAGTATATTTTTTTAGTTTTCCGAACAAAGCGCGGGTTTTTATAGTTTCCTTATTGTTTCATATCAATTGAAAAGTATAAAAAGCAGATAATACTATTTGCAAAAAGGTATATTATTTAACATGGACAAGAAGATAAGGTATATTAATTTGCGCAAATTAATGTACCTTATCGAATACCTTGGTTTTACACAAAGTGAAATGAACGCCACACTCGCGCATTATGGTTTGGAAAGTAAGACTCAGATTATCAGGGAGTGGTATGACAGTTATATGTTTGGGAATAAGGAGGTGTATAATCTCTGGAGTGTTATACGTGTAGTAAAAAGTTGGCTTAATGACATAAACGAACTTCCAAAACCCTATTTGGTAAACACCAGCGGCAACGACATCGTCCAAAAATTAATTAATAAAGCGGGTGGAAAAACAAAAACGGAACTTGAAACCTTAATGGCCGGTGGAACAATATCAGAAATAGTTAACGAAAATATAACATATAACGATATAGAAAAGGATACTGATAATCTTTGGAATATTTTGTTTTTTAAAGAAGCGCTACGTCAAATAGGCAAAATATGTAAACAAGAGAATTAGAAAGAGAGCGCTATACAGATGTTACTAAATTATAGTATTTGGTTCTGCGGAAAAAGGTGTGAAGTAAGAAAAGGATAATTTTTTAAAGAGAAGAATATTTTTGAATGCGGGAATTCAAATTTTTTGAAAGATTTCAACATATATTAAAGATACGCGGTAAATCTCAAATAGAGATATCGCAGGATACAGGTATTGTAAAATCCTCAATTAATCACTGGTACCTGGGCAAGGCCGAACCGCGGGCTGACAGTCTTCATAAATTAGCCGTTACTCTCAATGTTTCGGAAGCATGGCTGATGGGATATGATGTACCTATGGAACGCGGCGATGAGAAACAAATAGCCCAAGAAACAGCCTTTTTTGAGCAGTTACGGTACAGATACGGAGACTGCGGCGTTAAACTGCTTGAAATATTTGAAAGTTTAAATGAACTGGGCCAAAAAGAGACTGTAAAAAGAGCTTACGAATTGGCACGGCTGCCAGAATATACTTAAGATTCTTCTGCGCTGTTGTCTTTTCATTTGAAAAAACTTTATTAATGAAGAAATGATGCAGATTTTTTTATTTCTGCATAATTATTTTTAAGTTGAATTGTTATATTCTTTTTTTTGCCCTGTCTTTTTGTATTTTATTCTTCGCCCCCTGCTTCTCGGCAAGAGAGAGAAAATTGCGGGCAAGCCTGTATAGAAGTGAAATGGCAAAAAGATTAAACAGTGTACTCATAAACCAGGGTTTTACCCTTTTTTTTCCAAACATCACAATTCCTTTAAAGGATGATTTAAATATGGAATATACAACAGGCACGGTCGGCAAATGTATCTGTTTAAGACTTCATGAAAATGATCCGGTATACCAGAGTATCGAAAACGTTGCGGTAAAAGAGGATATCGAAGCAGGGGTAGTGTTTGTCATCGGCGGAGTAAAAAATGGGGCGGTGGTGGTGGGGCCTAAAGATCAGGATGAAAGACCGCTTAGGCCGACTGTGGAACGCTTTGATAACGCAAGGGAAATTGCTGGGATCGGAACTCTTTTTAAAAATGAAGAGGGCGCACTCAAGCTCCACATGCACGCTTCTATCGGTCATGGAAAAGAACCTGTTGTAGGATGTCCGCGCATGGGCCTTGACTGCTGGTTGATAAATGAGATTATCATCCTTGAGCTGAAAGGATTGAGCGCTGTGAGGGCGAAAGAAGCTTCGGGGCTTGAGCTTCTTAAATTATTGCCAATCAGCAATTAACAAGAGGATATCATTTATCTCATACAGCAATCCTGTACGGGCGCTCCTCGCGGGTGCCCATGCTTTCATACAAAGGATAATACCATGCCAAAACGCACATTTCCAACCCGCTTCGGTTTCTATTCCGTCCTCACCGATCCTCTAAAAGGATACGAATATCTCACGGAACTATTAGTTGACAATGAGATACCTTTTGTGCAGTTGAGGATGAAAAACAAATCTGAAAAAGAGATCACTGACACTGCTTTGCTGATGCGCAAGATCACAGAAGGCAGCAACACACTGCTCATAATAAATGACAGCCCTCACATAGCTAAAGAGGTTGGAGCTGACGGAGTGCATATCGGCCAGGATGATATGCCTTACGAAGAGGCACGTTCCATTGCGGGTAAGGATGCGGTCATCGGTATATCCACTCATTCTAAAATACAGACGGAAAATGCCTGCCTTCTATCACCTGACTATATCGGAATCGGGCCGGTATATGCTACACCGACTAAACAGATCGCGGATCCGGTTATCGGGCTTGATGGGATGAAACGGCAGCTCAACTTTTCGGTTGTTCCGGCTGTTTGCATAGGCGGGATAGATCTGTCAAACTTAGCCGCGGTGCTTGAAGCCGGAGCGCAAAACTTCTGCATGGTCCGCCAGTTTACTCAAAGCGAAAATCCGGGACAGGTTCTTAAGGAAATTAAGCATATTTACAATCGGTATTATCCTTAATAAATTACGACATCTCTCTTCTCCGCTCCGTATCCTGAAGGAGTACACAGCCCAAGGGACTGTCTTTAAAGCCGCGTGTTTCAACACGCGGCCGCACGCGCGGAGGAGGTGTTTGTAAAAAGATGTTGAGTTTATTAATTAAGATCAGGTGCGGCAGAAAGCTGATGGAAAATTTTGTGTTAATTTCTCCAATAAACAACTTTACCGTCAAGAATAGTATAAGCGGCAGCCCCTTCAAGCTCCATCCCCATAAAAGCGGTATTCCTCGATTTGGAGAAGAACCCGTCCAGATCAACTGTCCATTTGACAGATGGATTGACAATAGTTATATCTGCCACGGACCCTGCTTTGAGCGTTCCGCCGTTGAGACCTAAAATCTTGTTTGGCGCTATGCTCATTCTCTCCACCATTTGCGCTGGCGTAAGTATGCCCTTATGTACAAGAGCCGTGAGTACTACTCCGAGTGAAGTCTCAAGACCAACTACTCCAAAAGCCGCCGCGTCAAACTCTACATCTTTTTCTTCAGAAACATGCGGAGCGTGATCGCTTGCGACTACATCTATAGTTCCATCCGCAAGTCCGGCGATGACCGCTTCTCTGTCGATGTCTGTGCGCAGGGGCGGATTCATTTTTTTATTTGTATCATACATACCGACATCTTTATCTGTGAGCGTAAAATAATGCGGACAGGTTTCTGCCGTTACCTTTACTCCGCGCGATTTAGCTTCACGGATAAGACGCACCGAACCGGCAGTTGATACATGAGCGATATGAACTCTGGCTCCTGTGTACTCAGCTAAAAGCAGATCACGCGATACTGCGATATCCTCAGCGATAACAGGTATCCCCCTGATGCCGAGTTCTGTTGATATAAGACCTTCATTCATGTGCCCCTTGTAACTGAGCGTCGATTCTTCGCTGTGACAGATAACAGGGATATTAAAAGATTTGGAATAATTGAGCGCGTTGCGCATGACATTTGATTTAGCGACTGATTTACCGTCATCAGAAACAGCTTTTGCTCCGGTCTTCACCATTTCGCCAAACGGAGTGAGCTCCTCACCTTCAAGCGACTTGGTTATCGCTCCTATAGGGTATATCCGGCAGGGACACCCTTCGCCCCTTTGTATTACATAGCGTATTTTTGATTCTTCGTCAAGCACAGGATTTGTGTTTGGCATACAGGCCACTGCCGTAAACCCGCCCGCTGCCGCAGCCTGAGTTCCTGTGGCAATTGTTTCCTTGTCTTCACGCCCGGGCTCGCGCAGATGAACGTGCATGTCAACAAGTCCGGGTAAGACCCACATACCTTCGGCATTCAGTATTTCGACATCGAAGTATTCTGACGGAATATCGGTACAGACTGCCTTAACCTTCCCGTTGTCAAGTATAATATTATATATGCCGTCAATGTCGTTAATAGGATCTATAACTCTGCCGCCTGTGATTACAAGAGGCTGAGCCGGCGCTTCACTATTTACAGGATATTCTACGTTGCCGTTTTTTCTATTAATCATTACTCTCCGCCTCCCAGCAGATAAAGAACCGCCATCCTGACCGCAACGCCGTTTGTAACCTGGTCAAGGATCACCGAATTGCCGCTGTCAGCCACATTTGACGCCAGCTCTACACCTCGGTTAACAGGCCCGGGGTGCATAATTACCACATCTTTTTTAAGCTTTGAAAGCCTGTCAAGATCAACCCCATACCGGTCACGGTACTCCCGTATTGAGGGGAAAACCGCGCTTGACTGACGCTCAAGTTGAATTCTGAGCAGCATCACCACATCAGCGCCTTCAAGCGCTTCATCTACATTATCCGTAACCGGGACGCCAAGGCTTTCAGGGTGCTGAGGCAGAAGTGTAGGCGGACCGCACAACACTACGTCCATACCCATCGTTTTCATACCCCATGCGTTCGAACGCGCCACACGGCTGTGAAATATATCGCCGATTATCGCAACTTTTAACCCTTCAAGACGTCCAAGCTTTTGCCGGATTGTCATCATGTCAAGCAGCGCCTGAGTAGGGTGTTCATGAAGTCCATCGCCCGCGTTTACAATAACAGCATCTGTACACTTCGTAAGAAAATAAGGAACCCCCGCGCTGCTGTGCCGTACTACCACCATGTCAATCTTCATAGCTTCAATGTTTTGAATGGTGTCTCTGAGAGTTTCACCTTTACTCGCGGAACTTGTTGACGCGGCGAAATTAAGCGGGTTTGCGGATAAGCGTTTCTCAGCCAGTTCAAAGGAGATGCGGGTGCGGGTGCTGTTTTCATAAAAAAGATTAACAATTGTTTTACCTCTGAGCGTAGGAACAACTTTTATATCCCGCTGCAAAACCCCGTAAAAATTATCTGCTGTGTCAAGAATCAGATTGATATCTTCACGGGATACGCCCTCTAAGCCCAGAAGGTGCTGTATCTGAAGTTTCATATCTTAATCGCCTTCCTCAACTTCCATCAGCCAAAGTGAATCCTCACTATCTATTTCTGTTACTTTTAAAGCGACTTCCTGTTTTGCCAGCGTTGTAATTTTTTTTCCGGCGTAATCCGCTCTTATGGGAAGCTCCCGGTGCCCCCGGTCTATAAGCGCCGCAAGCTGTATGGTGCGGGGCCGTCCAACGTCCATCAGCGCGTCAAGAGCCGCGCGTACGGAACGTCCTGTAAAAAGCACATCATCAACTAAAATAACATCCTTTTTATTGATGTCAAAAGGAATATCCGTGGCCTTAACCTTTGGCTGCTTAAAAGCGTTGCGGTAATCATCACGGTAAAGGGTTACGTCAAGTATCCCGCAATCTAAGCAGACATTCTCAAGCTGGTTTATTTTTTGCGCTATCCTGCGGGCTAAAAACACCCCCCTTGTCTGCATGCCTACTATACACATATTGGCGAGATCGTTGTTATGTTCCACAATTTGATGAGCCATGCGGGTTAAAGCAAGGTCAAGAGAGTGGCTGTCCATGATAAGTTCTACTTTTTTCATAGTCCATAATATAATTTATAGTAAATAGCTAATAGTGAATCACTTTTATAATGCGGAAATAACAATGCGGGATGTAGAAATGATTAATAAATACCTGTTTTTATTTCTGCATTCCGCATTCTGCGTTATTATCTAAAAAACTATTTACTAAAGTTTCGTCCTTTAATGCCGAAAAACTACATATAATAATATTGGCGCAAATCCTTACCAAAAAGGAGTAACTATGAGCTACAATGCGGGAAATGTGACAGGTTCGGGAGCAACAAATGCCTATTATCAGAATCTGCAGAGCAAAAAAAGCGGTGGCAGCGAAACGGCGGATGGATCAACAGAATCATCAAAAGTTGAGGATAAATACACCGGCGGCAGCGCAAATGTAGCGGGCGCGTATTCTAAAAGTTCTGTCTCGGCGCAGCAGTTGTGGGGTATGGCAGAGGCTCATCATGCTTCAATGCGCAGCATGGTTGAAGGGATGCTTGGCGGCGTACAGAACAGCGGCCCTAAGGGTCAGGCATTTTGGTCAATGGCGGCTGGTTCCGGGGAGTTCGATTTTACCAATCTAAGAGTTGATGAAGCGACCCGCGAAAAAGCTAAGGAACTCATTGGCGAAGATGGGTATTTTGGCGTGAAGAAAACAACAGAGCGCATCATGGAATTTGCAAAAGCTCTGGCAGGCGCCAATCCCTCTGAAAAAGAAGTAGATAACCTGCGCAACGGCGTACAAAAAGGTTTTGACGCGGTTGCGAAGATGTTCGGCGGATTTGACAAAATGCCCGAAGTCAGCCAAAAAACACACGAAGCGACTATGAACGCTTTTGATGAGTGGAAAGTTTTTTTGGGATTCGTTGTTGCTGATACTAAACAATGATAATATCTTAATAAATCAATGTGTAATGGGCGGGGGCGCTTTTGCTCTCCGTCCGTTTTTTTTAGATCAATTTCCAACCAGATAATATGAACTTACTCATCCCGCCATCTATAGTATTGTTCTTATCTGTATAAATCCATTTTTTTATTGAGAATACAACGGAAAAAGCAACTCCTTTAATTACTTAAATTATATTATTAGCTTATGATTATTCCGGCCCAAAACCGCGCCCAACCGCGCATATCCCATAAAATAAAGGTTAACTGAAAATGTCGAAATTCAACGGAAAAGCTCTTTTACCAACCAGCTTCGTTACAAACTGGATACTTCCCGGAATGCTTAAGGATCCAAATTCATGGAGCATGGTCGGTCAGCAGGTAAGAAAATATTTCTATCCGCGCAACCCTGATAAAGATATCCCGGTGGGGCAGATCTCCCTTCGTGTAAACGAGGTATGCAATCTTCGCTGCGGTTCCTGCGGACAATGGGGTGAGAATGGACATTTACGTAAGAAACTTGAGAGGGGGGGGAAACTTCAGCAGCTTGATTTTGATGTTGTAAAGCGCGTGATATTTGAAACCCGCCGCGACAAGCCGTTCTATTATGTATGGGGCGGAGAACCGACCATGTGGAAACCGCTTCTGCCTTTTTTTGAGGAACTCGCAAAGCACAAGCTGCGCGGGTCGGTTGTTACAAACGCGCAGGACTTAGACCCTATTCTCGAAGACCTCATAGATACCAAAGCGCTGTCGGTGCTGTTTCTTAGTCTTGACGGATGGGATTCAGCTTCACAGAACATTATGCGCTCTCCCGCAAACAACAAGCTCTCCGATAATTTTGAGAAGACAATGGCGGTCATGGAGAAAGCTAAGGAGATCAAGGCGCGTAAAAAGTACAGCTTTCCAATGGTGATACCTATAACTGTTATTTCAAACACCAATTACTCTCATCTTGCAGATATCCACAGGTTAGTTCTTGACAAAGCCCAGTTGCATCCATTTTATTTCGGATGGTTTATAACCGAAGAACGCGCCGCGCTGCATGAGAAAGTGTTTGAAAGCCGCTTTGGCTGCAAGCCTCAAAATCATCTCGGATATCTTAAAAGCTGTTTTAACGATGTTGACCCAAAGGTCACTGCCGAGCAGATTAAAGAGATCAAAGCTATGTCAAAAGGTAAAGTTTGCATTCCTCAAATAATACCCGACATCGGGACAGATGCGCAGATAAAGCGGTACTACAATGACCACTCATGGCACTGCGGTTATCCAAAATGCGAAAGCATCTACTACACCGCCGAGGTGTCGCCGGACGGCAGGGTAACGCCGTGCAGAGATTATCAGGATTTTACAGCTGGCAATATCAACGAAAAACCGTTTTATGATATATGGAACGGGGAGGAGTTCAAGAAGTTCAGGCGGGAGATGAAAAAAGGGCTTATGCCGGTTTGTACGAGGTGCTGCGGATTGCAGGGGTTTTAGCCCCTGTTCTTTTCACAACCCCAAAGTCATTTTTTGTCTGAGAACTAAAGCATATTTTTCTGCCGTGATCGTTTTTGTTTCTACTTTTTACAGTTGCAGATGGAAGACAACTGCAGGAGATATTACCTCACCAATGGTTTAACTTTTTTCATGCAATATGCTATAGCACTCAACAAAAAGGGAAATGATCTTAAGATAGTAATCTGTATTTTTTTTATAAGCATCAGCGTCGTTATCAAAGTCATATGGCGCCGATATGGGACGCTTCTTCAAACCGATTTTTTTGATTCTCAATAAAAGGAGGGCTTCACGCGCCTTCAAATATCCTTCTTTAGATTTTTTAAAATTTTTTAGTTTTTTATTGTGGCCAACGGATCTAGGATCACTCTTCAGGCGTTCGTAATATTTATAATATTTGTTTGCCGCTATTTTATGAAAAATATGCATCTTATTCAATGCGTCAATAAGTGCATCCATCACAGCGCGATTCAAATGCTCCAACATCATCTCATACTGAACATGCGCTTCGTGTTCATTTGATGTTTTGATAAACTTATCAAATTTATCAAAATGCCACAGGGTATCTCTAAAATTCGTATATATAGATACGGGCGCGTCCATATAATTTTTTTTACCAAGTATCAAAAGCCTTTTGTGGATATTGTCCCTATACCATCTTAATTCGTCCATAAAAGGGTGGTATTGAACCATCTGCGTTTCGATAAACGAACGCTTATCATTAATCGTAGCACAGTACACTATTATTATTCCCCATAAATTTGATTTAATTTTTCTATGAGAAGCGATTCTTCTTCTATGGAAAGCGATTCTTCTTGTTCTACGGGGAACAACTCTTCCTGCTCCGTTAGTAACGGATCGTGAAAACTTACCGGTTGCGCTACTAACCCACCTGATTCAGAAGCGAAATTTAACCTTTCAATATTCATGGCTGTTTCGTTTGGCAGATTGTATTCTTTTCGAAGTGTCTCACTGTACGCTTTCAATTTCTCCGCCAGTTCTACCAAATCCATAACTCTCTCTCCTTTTTAATTATCATCATCTGTCGCAAAATAAGGCATGCTTCGTTCTGTAGCATGAATATTATCAACAATTTTTTGCACATCAAGAATATTGTCGCTATGAATAGCTGTACTCATTTCTATTCTTGATAAAGCACTCTCAATATCGGATACAATCGCATTATAACTTGCATTTACATTTAAACTGCGCTTAAAAGATGGATGACAGTTATTGGTAAAGTAATGTTCAATTACTTTAGTATACTCAGCAAGAAGTTTTGACGTTTTATATTTGATATGCACCTCAAACACATCATCATTAAAGTCCCTACAGTTTACTATCGCAACTCTATGTTCATGCACTAACCTTGGATAAAGAGAATTGGAATTCTTGGCAAATAACAGTTCGTGAAGAATAATGAAATCGGTTAAAAGCCTGTAATATCCCAAAAACAAAGTATAGCGATCCATAAAATTCACCCTACAAGCGATTTCGTTGTTTTTTTAGAATTAATTAAAGATTTTCTAATTGGTGAACCTTTACCATAAAACGAACAAACTAAGTGTATATCATATAAAGATAACTAATCTATCATAAAAAAATCAACTTTTTTAAATATTTTTAAACAACGATGCAAACGGCATTCCTAACCCTGCAAAAATTACACGGTAAGGCGCGTTCTCTATTGTTGCGAAAAGCAAAATCATTCATCACTAGGCAAAAGCGGCCTGATAACCTCCGCAAGCTCCCCGCCAATATGCGCCTGAGCATTAACGCCGGGATGCCAGTCACACCCGCACTCCCGTCTGGGCACAGGGGAGAATGAGTAAAAATGGATTTGGGCATTTCCATTTTCCCACTCTTTTTCTACTAATTCCCTTACATAGGTTCTGAAAGGCTCTCTGGAAGAGGTCACGCAAACTATTTGAGCTTTTGGGTTTCGCACTTTTATCTCTTGTATAAAATTGAGATAATGAATTTGAAAAAGTTCTTTGGGCGTATGCGGTCTTGTGGAGAAATCATTGTTTCCAAAACTTACAACTACTACATGAGGAACCCACGAGTTAAATCTCCACTTTGACTTTGGGTCATTTTTAACAGTTCGGGTGTAAAAGTTTCCAAATGTGCGTGGAGCTGATAAGTACGGCGATCTCCAGTTGCGCACTAACCCCTTGCCGGACATCGCTATTACATGATACTGAGCGTTAAGCAGGCGCGCGGCGACAGGGCCAAAAGAGAGATACGTATTGGAAAAAGCTGCCGGGGTATCACAGCGGATAATATCCGCTTCTATTCCAAACCCCAGCAGATTTGAACCGCCTATAAATTCTATTTTGTGAAACGGCGGGTCATCGAGAGGCTGAAGTGTTTTTCCTGAATCGATATAAAAGCCTTTGATGGTTGAAATCTGTCCAGTTTTGCCTTCAAAACGTTTTGTTATCCGCAGTAAATGTATCGAATCTTTCAATCCGCTGACAAGCGGATATATCGTTTCAAGAGTATCAAACCTCCTGACAAACTGGCTGTCATTGACAAAAACATTGTACAGCCCGCCGTCTCCCCGAATCTTTACCGCGCATGATGTTCCGTCAAACCGCAGTTCAATCAGGTTGCCGGGCCAGTCAAAGCGGGGAGCGCGCGGATTTTTCATGTCAAATCTTCCGTTATATCGTATAAGCGGGTCTGACGGAGATATGTGCTTATCTTGGGCATAGCTCGCTGCAAACGCAATTGTCAAAATCAAAACTATCAAATTTATTGAAAAATTTTGAATTTTGAATTTTGAATTTTGAATTTCGGATTCAGTCATATCGGCCCATGCTAGGTTTACACTTTCGGTCTATTTAAGATACAATCTATCACCTTCAGGAACAACTAAATCTTGGATACCTCTTCTCCCCTTGCAAAGTTGCAGCAAACATAGTTCCGTAATCTGGATAAATAGCATCTTATAGCGCGGAATATTGAATTTTAGTTAGTGAATCACCGTCCATTTATTATCTTTAATATCTGCCTTAAAATAACAATGCAGAAATAATAATTCAGAATGCAGAAATATTAAATCAACTTATACTACAAAGAAAACTTATTTCATATATCTGTTGTTTTATTTCTGTATTCTGCATTAATTAAACTTAAAGAGGGGAGCCGCAAACAGCATGGAAAACTTCGTATTCCAGAACAAAACCAAAATCATCTTTGGGCGTGACACCGAAAATCAGGTAGGTGAAGAGGTAAAGGCGTACAGCTCAAAAGTGCTTTTGCACTACGGTACAGCAAGCATAAAAAAGAGCGGACTTTATGAGAGGGTAGTTGCATCGCTGAAAAAATCGGGCGTTGAGTTTGTTGAGCTAAGTGGTGTGCAGCCCAATCCGCGGCTCAGTCTTGTAAAGGAAGGCATTGACCTTTGCCGCAAAAACGGCATTCGTTTCATTCTTGCTGTGGGTGGAGGCAGTGTTATTGATTCCGCAAAAGCGATTGCCGTGGGTGTACCTTATAATGGTGATGTGTGGGATTTTTACATCGGTAAAGCGAAACCTGAAGAAGCGCTGCCTGTTGCGACTGTACTTACAATCCCTGCCGCGGGAAGCGAATCAAGCCCAAGTTCAGTTATAACAAATACAGACGGTGATCTTAAACGCGGATTAACAAACGATCTTCTGTGTCCTGCTTTTTCAATCCTTAACCCGGAGCTTACATTTACACTCCCCGATTATCAAACTGCATGCGGTGCCGCTGATATAATGGCTCACATTATGGAACGTTACTTTACAACTACAGAACACGCGGATTTTACCGACCGTCTCTGTGAAGCGGCTATGAAAACTATTGTAATCAATATACCGAAATGTCTTAAAGAACCAAAAAATTACGAAGCGCGCGCTGAGGTGATGTGGGCCGGAACAGTAGCGCATAACGATATTTTAGGAACAGGACGCAACGAAGACTGGGCCTCTCATCAGATTGAACATGAGATAAGCGGCATATACGATGTGGCGCACGGCGCGGGGTTATCGGTAGTGTTCCCCGCATGGATGAAATATGTTTACAAAACCAATATTCCGCGATTTGTCCAGTTCGCTTCAAGGGTGTGGAATCTGGAGATAGATTTTCAGCATCCTGAAAAAACAGCCTTAGAGGGAATTGCCGCTCTTGAGTTTTTCTTTTCGGAGATTGGATTGCCGATTACATTAAAAGAGATGAGTATTGAGACTGACAGGTTTGAGGAGATGGCCGACAAGTGTACCGGTGGCGGCAAATATGCAATCGGGGGTTTTACGAAACTTGACAAAAACGCTGTGCTGGAAATCTTGAAGCTTGCCAGGTAAGGGTAGTGTATCCCCGGACAGGCGGACAAGGAGGCATGCATGAGAGCGATCATAGTAAGGGCAGCAACCTGTCACCCATAAGTAAAGATCTTTCTGTAAGGGCGGTAATCTGCCGCCCGCAATTCACGCATACTCCGCTCTGCGGGGGATGATAAATAAATAATCACTAACCAAAAAGGTAACAAAAAATGCTTGATATAACAAATAAATGGGCGCTCATCACAGGAGCAAGCCGCGGGGTCGGAAAAGAGGTCGCGAGAGCTATGGCTAAAAAGGGGTGTAACCTTATTCTTCACAGCCGAAGAAAAGAAAATACCGGTGCCATTGCGGCAGAATTGTCAAATACTAATGTAAAAATATTACAGGTAGAAGCTGAACTTTCCGATATCCCCAAAGTAAAAGAACTCGCCCTTGAAGCAGAAAGATTGTCCGGCGGTCTTGACATCCTCTACAACAACGCGGCTATGATGACTCAATACCGTCCTGATATATACTCAGCGCATGAAGACGAGTATATGAAAAGTTTTACCATAAACACTATAGCGCCCATTATGCTTTGTAATATCATCATCCCCAAAATGATTGAACGCGGATTCGGCCGCGTTATAAACGTATCTTCCGGTATAAAGGATGAACCGCAGCTCATGCCTTATGCGGCATCCAAGGCTGCGCTTGACAAGTATGTTTACGATATGACTCCGCACCTTAAAGGTACGGGAGTACTTATGAATCTTATGGATCCAGGTTGGCTGCGTACAGATCTGGGCGGCCCTAACGCGCCAAATGCTGTGGAGTCAGTAATTCCGGGCGCGCTTGTCGCGGTTCTTTTGACTGATGGTACTTGCGGGAAGTTTTTTCATGCGCAGGATTACCGGCAGGATAGCGTAACGGTGTGATCAGAGCGATGGGCGAAGCCCATTGTAAGTCATATTACGCCCTTTCAGGGCTTAACAAATGGGCGGCTTTGCGCCGCCCATACTTAAGTAAAACATATGTATCTTCTGTACGGATATCCTTGCAGATGGGTTTGAAATATCATTCGCCGCTCTTTACCGTAACAACACCTTCCATATTAAGGTTGCCTCTGGTTTTGGAAAACGCCGCGCCGCTGTCGCTAATGCTGTCAAGAAACCCGGAGGAATCTGTTTCACTAAAAGCTACTGCGGAAATGTCATGCTCAGGGGCCAAAGCCGTAGAGGTCACAGGCAGTGTTGTTTCGTTCATCAGTTTTGCGCGCATGCTCTCAGCGTTCATGGAATGATACTGAACATAACCGCCAATAGCCAACATAATCATAAGAAGGTAAACAGGCGCGGCGGCATGTTTCTTCAGGAAAATAGGCAGATATGCGGTTGTATACTTCTTTTTAGAACTTGCCCCGCAGACTCTGATAATCTCCTTGTCTACGGATTCAGAGGGGTTCTCGGAAAGAATTTGTGTGCTATAGAAAGAAGCGCGCTCCTTTTTGTAGCTTTCAGTCTCGTATCTGCACTCAGAGCACACCTCAAGATGCGCCTCATACTGTCGGATCTCGTGCTCATCCAGCTCCTCTGAAACATACAGTAAACCGGACTCCTCAAACTTATTGCACGCCATCGACCCCCCTTTTCTTTAGTTCCTTGCGAATGTTTTTAAGCGCAAGACGCATGCGGCCAAGCGCTGTATTTATAGGACAATCCATTATTTCCGCTATCTCCTTAAATGGCACACCGCCAAGTTCCCGTAACAAAAAAACTTCCCTCTGCTGCGGGTCAAGTTTCTCTACCGCCGCGTTTATAAAAGTACGCAAGTCGCGGTTTGAAAGCTGCGCATCAGGAGACTCAATCCTGCTGCCTACCGATCCTTCAGTGTTATCCTTGTGGTCGGTCTCCACTTTTGCGTGACGGAAGAAATCGATAGTGCGCTTGTGCGCAATACCAAAAAGCCAGCTCAGGAAACTTCTGTTACGGTCAAATTGCTCCGCGTTGCGAAGCGCAGCCAGAAATGTCTCCTGAAGCAGGTCTTCGGCTATCTCCCTGTCACCGGTCATGCGTACTAAAAACCCAAACACCCGGTTTTTGTACTTGCCGTAGAGTTCGGAAAACCCCCGGGAATCCCCGCTAAGCCACATATCAAACAGATGCTGGTCATCGTTTGTTTGTTGTTGCATAATTCATTACGTTTTTCTTGAGTGAAATATTGTATAAATTATATAAAAATGAAAAATCAAAAGTTTAATAAAAAGGGAAGTCTCCCCTAGTTCGGATCAAAATTAAATAGGGCAAAAAGACGCTCTATTCAATTTTGATCCGAACTATCCTTCAACATCTCGCAACGCCTTGTCACATTATCCTCCCAAGTCGCAAGGGGCTAAAAAAGACAAAGACAAGAGATTAAGATATGAGAGCAGGAGCAAGACCCGTGTAATGGGGGCAACCTGCCGCCCGCTGTTTTACACACACGATCTGTCGTACGGGCGCACCCTGCGTGTTTGCCCTATCCTGCACACATATACAATCCCTATAAAACATCCACCGCAATCAGCGTTCCGAAAGAACAACTACAATAATACATTAACCAAAATAAGATTACTTATAAGCACCATAACCATTGCGGCGACTACCGCTTTTTTTGTAAAAGCTCCTACACCGACGGCTCCGCCTCTAGCGTAAAAACCGTAGTAGCAGCCTGATAGCGAGATTACAAGCCCAAACACGAACGATTTCACAACGCAGATTACAATATCCTGAGTTTTAAAGAGCAGTCTGACCCCTTTATAAAACGCGGCAAAACTCAGCCCCAAAAAAAGTTCCGCTATTATCTGAGCGCTGACTATAGCGATAGTAACAGCGAAAATAGT
Source organism: Chitinispirillales bacterium (assembly GCA_031254105.1). Lineage (GTDB taxonomy): Bacteria > Fibrobacterota > Chitinivibrionia > Chitinivibrionales > Chitinispirillaceae > WRCH01. The sequence continues at coordinate 31,492 of JAIRVB010000051.1, read as the reverse complement.
GAGTACCGGTACCATTACGCAGGAAGCGATCAGCCGCGGAGTCAAAAAGTAGGTAAAGGGGTTAAGTGAAAGGCAAACCATAGCATCTACCTGCTCGGAAACTCTCATCGTACCAAGTTCCGCGGCAAGCTTAGCGCCTATTCTTCCTGTAATTACAAGCGCGGTGAGAACAGGCCCAAGCTCCGTGAACACTGCCTTGCCCACGCCGGCCCCAAGATAAGTAAGGGGAATAGCATCTCCAAAAATATATTGAACTTGCCAGGCGCTCACAGCTCCTACAAATATAGAGGTCAAAAGCACAATTGGAATTGATTGAACTCCAAGTATCATCATCTGCTCCGTTACTAAATGATAACGGCGTAGCGAGGAGGGCATCGCCTTTATCATCCGTAGCAAAAAGATAGTGATTGAGCCCATCTGCTCCACAGCCTGACGAAAAGAAGAACCGAGAAAATCAGCAAGTTTGTCTAAAGGATTGGTCATTTTTCTATATAATTCCAAAATTCTCAAAATAAGCGTTCTGTTTACAGCGCTATACGAAATAAATCTACTTTTTGCCATTGTAATAATGGGGAATTTGGGGCGGATTATTCGCGGCATGCGGCGCTGTGTGCTGCGTGTACAAATCTTTTCTGTAATTCTGCTTATCAATGCAGAAATAGAATGGTTGAATGCAGAGATACTCAAAACACTTAATAGTGCAACAAAATCTCTTGATTGCTTTTATTTTAATTTCTGCATTAGTTTTTACATTTTCAGCATTATTAGTTTTACATTTTTGGAAATTCATGTTCAAAGTCATCAATAGAATGGTTTTTTGGACTTTTATCATTTTGTTACTTTTAAAAGTAACAAATTTGCTTGTGTCAGGTGTTTAATAGACAAGGGTTATTATGTGTCTCAATTTAAACAAATAAACAAATAACCAAAAGAGCATCTCTAAAAACCTGACATGTTTATCTCATTTTATCACTTTCCAAGATGGAGGTTCTATGTTTCGGAAATTTGCGGTAACTCTGGCAGTAGTGACTACTTGTTTTTTTATGGTAGGTTGTTATTCCGTGCGAATGGCTGCACCCGGTGATGGTGATGTTAAGATAATGTCTCCCGCAAAATCTGCATCATTCAAAAGTTCGCAGATGAACTGGTTTGCGTTATGGGGTTTAGTTTCATTAACTCCGGATAAAACGGAGAGAATTATCCGTGAGAATAAATTGACAGAAGTTAGAACAGAAACAAAAACTACATTTATAGATGCGATTATAAGCGGCATAATATTTGGCATTGTTGGAGTGAACACTACTGTAATTGAGGGTAATAGGTAAAACACCATGCCATACAGCGTATGCCTGTTGGTTTTGATATTTTAAAAAATTTAAAATCAAGGATAATTTTTAGAGGAGGTTTCGGTAGTATGAAAAAGTTTTTAGTTGTTGCGATTGTGGTTGTTTGTTGTTTTATGATGACAGGCTGTTATTCTGTAAAAATGAACGCAAACCCCAACGATGAGATCAAACTGATATCCGCAGGTGCCAATGCTTCTTTCAAACATACTCAAAGGCAATGGTTTGCGTTATGGGGTCTGGTTCCGCTCACAGAAGATGGTGTCCAGAAAACTATTTCGAACAGCGGTTTGACGGAAGTCAGAGTCAGTACAAAATATACTGTTGTCGATGCGTTTATAAGCGGCGTTTTGTCTATTATTACTGTTGGAACAAGAACAGTTGTATTAGAGGGTAATGGGAAGTAATAATATCTTAGTATCCATAGCTACGCTGCACTACGGCGCGGATTTTTAAAGTCCGTGCCTTTTTGTATATTAAATCATAAACAAAATTTATATGGAAAATCTTAATCGGGTTTATTTTATGAAAAAATTATTTGTAGTTGTCTCCGCGATGTTGTTTTTTTCGGGCTGCGCTGCACGTTTTGGCCAAGTTGAATCTACAAGTCATGGAATTGGAAACGTTACGCACACTACTGAAACATTTGTTATAGCCCCAATAAATTCGCCTGATACCATGGGCTTGAAAGTGGGTCATACTAAAGTAAGCACTGGTGTACCTCTCATCTCTTTCGTTTCCGTTTCTGTTGCAGCCTCCCATTTTTTCAGAATTGAAGTTTTAAGCACAACTTGGGAATTCGCAGACGATATCGTTGTTAAGATTGACAATGAACTATTTATATTAAACGATCTCAAACTGGAAAAAAGTAAAAAAGGCAAGAGAATATTTACTTATGACATATCTCAGGAGATACTGGAGAAGCTAAAGAAAGCCAACTCTTTTTCAGTGGAATTAAGCGGGCGCGAGATAACGCTCACTGATAAAGAATTGCGGCAATTTAAAAATTATCTTCGAAGCATCCCGCCAAGATTATGAAAAAATGGGGCGTGTAAATTATTTCTGTATCTTTGTTGATCAATGCAGAAATAAAAAATTAAGATATGATCAAATTTTTGTCGTATAATTAATCGTTCCTTAAAAAAGGTTTTTACTTTCCTCTGAAAATGTGATATATATGAAGCGTCATAAATTTCTGTCGCATTTTGCTTTATCCGATGAACTGTCGGGAAATTATACAGGTAATTTATGACGTATTATATACCCCCCTTCAGCCATAAAGAGAAGAATCTGTCATAAACGTAGTAACTGCCGCTTTCATCTGATAAAATTAATGTTTTATCGATCAGAGATTTAAGCGCCAATCTTACGCTGCTTACCGCTTTCAGGCCGTGTTTTTGCAGAAAGGAGTGCTCAAAGGGGGATTTTATACTTTGTTCTTTAGCTATTGCCCTAAGCAGACTCAATTGTCCTTTGGTTATAAGTTCGCAGTAGGTTTTATAAGTTGCGTTTTCTTCCTGCAAAATTCCGTTCATTACATCTTTTACATCCTGTTCGGAATAAACCGTTTTATTGAGGGCAAATAAAAAGTTAAGAACTAATTGAACATACCATGTGTGCCCCTGCAGATTCGCATAAACAAAATCAAATACCTGTGGTGTAAGTTTCTTTTTATGCTTACCAAATAAACGAACCGCAAATTCTCTGTACGGCTCTGCCGCGATCTCTTTCAGGTTGATTTTTTGTGTACTTTGATAAAAGGGTCTGTTGGCGGAGGAGAACATCGCATCCATCAGATGTTTTTTACTTCCTGAAAAGATGAAATGGACATTAGGCAAAAATTGTATATATGAACGCAGCAGCGCTTCAACATTTTTTTCCGGATATTCTGTAATTTGCTGAAATTCATCTACTGCGATATAAATATCTTTATTGCTATCTTTTAGGTACGAAAATATCTCCTGCAAACTGTTTCGAGTCTCTTCGCTCTTGATATCCAAAGACGCAACAGGCATTCCTGTTTTTTCATCAAATGAGAATGATGGACGAAAACTTTTAAAAAAGGTGGTTGTTTTTTTAATTATGGTTTGAGGCGTATTCTCTAATTGCCCAATAACGGCTCTGCCCAAAGTGGTTGTGAAGTCAAGCAGATTTTGTGTTGCGAAAATGTCGATATAAAAACAGTATGACTTTTTGCTTCGTCCCTTTAAACAGTAAAAAATATTATGTATAAGTCCTGTTTTGCCAAAACGCCGCGGACTGATCAGAGATACATTTCTGCCGCTTTGCAACGCGGATATTATCTGATCTGTTTCCGCAATCCTGTCACAAAAATAATCAGGACTATGGTAGCCTGATATTAGAAATGGGTTTTTAGGCTCTGTTTCCATATCATATAATATAGCAAAAAAACATGAAACATGCAATATGAAACATAAAACATGAAACATGCAATATGAAACATAAAATATGAAACATAAAATATGAAAAGAAGGAAAATGTTTTATCAACATGATAAGAGCCGCTGACTATTATATTTATATATTCTCATAATATGTGCGGGCGCATCCTGTGTGCTTGCCCACTTTTAACGGACATATATTTTATAAGTTCATTATGAATACACGTTACTTTTTTACCGACAAAGCTCCAAAACCTATAGGGCCCTATAGCCAGGCCGTAGAGGCGGGGCCGTTTATTTATATTTCGGGGCAGATACCGCTTCACTATGAGAGCGGCGAGGTGGTTGGAGATGATATTGCCACCCAGGCGAAAACGGTTTTAACTAATCTTAAAGCCGTTCTTAACGTTGCGGGGCTTGATTTCACAAATCTGGTAAAAACAACCGTTTTTTTAACCGATTTAACAAATTTCGCTCAATTTAATCAAATATATCAACAGGAACTCGGTAATACCGCTCCCGCAAGAAGTGTAGTGGAGGTATCCGCCCTGCCAAGAGGCGTTCTTGTTGAGATAGAGGCAGTTGCGTATAAATGAATAAGCAGGAGTATGAAGTTCACTTGGATCTTTTCGAGGGGCCGCTTGACCTGCTGCTCTACCTTGTAGAAAAATCTGAAGTGAGTATTATTGATATAAAAGTGTCTGAAATTGCGTCTCAGTATCTTGCCTGTATAGATATTATGCGAGAGCTTAATATCGATGTTGCGGGTGAATATCTTAAAATGGCTACCATTCTTGTAAGGCTTAAAGCGCGCGAACTTTTACCGGATTCACTTCCGGAAGATGATGAATTTTCGCAGGGAGAAGAGGGCAGCTATAACCGTGAACAGCTCATTGCGCAGCTTCTGGAGTATAAAAAGTACAAGGAAGCCGCTAACAAACTAAAGGCGTTTGAGTCTGAGCAGTTTGGAACCTGCACACGCGGCAAAGCGGAAGATGTGGAAAACGAATCACAGAAAAACGATGAGGTAATTCTTGGAGACATCTCTATCTTTGATCTGATGAGCGCGTTTCGTAAAATTTTGGAGCGTGTTCCGCTGCAAAGTGATCCGAGTCACATTGTAGAAGTAGACAGCTGCCGGATTGATGACCATATTGAGCATATTCTCTCCACGATAACCGACAGAGGGGGCGAGGTTCACTTTGAGGAGTTTTTCCGCAATGATAACCGCCGCATAGTTTTTGTAGTCACATTCATGGCAATTCTTGAACTTGTAAAAATGGGGCAGATAAGTTTCAGGCAGCATGAAACATTTGGGGCTATATTTGTGTCAAGAGCGTATGTTTCAAAAAATAATACAGAAATAACTGTGCAGGATTCAGGAATTGATAATTAAACTTATTAATCTCAGCGGGTCTAATTCTTCGAAGCTTTGCTTCGATTTATAAAAGGTTTAGTTCCACTGAATATCTCGCAGCTTGCTTGCGGGGTAGTTTATTCAGCGATTGAAAGTATGGTATGGAAAATTTAGACAATACAGAACAGAATGAGGTTACTTTTGATGATGATAGCGGGGTAGAGGAACAGCAGCAGGAAGAAAAGGTTGATGAGCTGAAGATTTTGGAGGCTCTGCTTTTTGCTTCTGAGGAGCTGCTTACTCCGGCAAAACTGAGGAGTATGATCCCTGGAGGGCCTGATGCACGGCGTATACGCAAAATGGTAAATGAGATTAACAGTGAGCTTGAGAAGCAGAAGCATCCTTTTGAGATCATTGAGACTGCAGGAGGGTATCAGTTTCGCACACTTGCCGTTTATTACCCATGGGTCAGAAAACTCTACAAGGAACGCGCCGCTAAAAAACTATCTCTGCCCGCTCTGGAATGCCTGGCGATAATTGCTTACCGTCAACCCATATCCAAAGCTGATGTTGAGGTTGTACGCGGGGTGATGTCTGACGGAGCGATGAAAACTCTGCTTGAAAAAAAGCTTGTGAACATCTCAGGCAGAAGTGATAAACCGGGCCGCCCTCTGCTTTACAGTACTACAAGCGAGTTTTTGAAATACTTTGGTATAAACAAAATAAACGACCTGCCCCGCATCGAAGAGTTTGAAGCTCTGGCGCGAGAGAAGATGGAGCTGCTTTCTACTGAGGAGCTCTCCTCACAGGATGCAAACAATGAAATTGATCAGGTTTTAGAACAGGAACAAGTACAAGCAATAGAGCAGGATTTTGGGGCCGGCCACGAGTTAGAACAAACGCAAACACCGGAACATCGCGATTGTGAAGCGGATATCGCAGACAAACAGGGAGAACTCAATGAGTAGTGATTCTCAGCAGATCTCATTTTTTCCTCAGGAACCTCCAACTAATGAGGAAATTAAGGCGTATTCCGTTGAAACCCTTCTTGAAAGCCACACGGACGCGGATGCGGGTAATGGCACGGTTAATCGCGCCTCAACGGCCAAAATTAAAAAAGATGAAAAACTCTCCCCTCTGATGCGTCAATACAATAACATAAAAGCGCGTTACCCCAATACGGTACTTCTTTACAGGATGGGAGATTTCTATGAACTTTTTGGCGAGGATGCCAAAATCGGTGCCCGTGTACTGGGCATAACATTAACATCACGTAATCACGGCGGCTGCGACGATACACCTTTGGCCGGTTTCCCTTACCACGCTCTTGACCGCTACGCAAATAGGCTTGTTAAGGCAGGTTATAAAATTGCCATTTGCGAACAGATTGAAGACCCGAAACTCGCTAAAGGTATTGTCAAGCGGGATGTGGTTGAGGAGATTACAATCGGTACCGCTACTGAGGATAATTTTATTGATGAGAGAGTGAATAATTTTATCGCGGCGGTATATTCAACTTCAAAATCGTCCGTTTGCGGGCTCGCTATCTGCGACTTATCAACGGGGTTTTTTCAGGTGGAGGAGCTTGCAAAAGAGGCGCTTGACCATGAACTTGTCAGAATAGATCCGGGCGAAGTGCTTATTCCCGCTGATCCCTCAGCCCAAACTCCTTCCTATGTGCGTACCACCCACAGGCAGGTATACTTATCCCGCTTTGACGGCTGGAAATTTGAGTTTGAAAGCGCTTCCGATGCGATAACAACTCACTTTGCCATAGCATCCGTGCAGGGGCTTGGTCTTGAGGGATACACAAGCGGCGTATGCGCCGCCGGCGCTCTTATCCGCTACCTTAAGGAGCAGAAAAAAAACGACCTTCGCCATATCACCTCTATCAGCGCCCGCAACGCGCGGCAATTCGCGGAACTCGATCCGTCTACAATAAGAAACCTTGAATTGTTTAAACCGATGCAGTCTGATGACACAGGAGGGACTTTAATTGAAGTTCTTGACCGGACAAGCACTTCTATGGGCGGCAGGATGCTGCGGCGCTGGCTTTCTCATCCGCTTCGCTGCATAAAAGCCATAGATGAGCGTCTTGATTGTGTGGAATGGTTCAAAAAGGATACTTTTGTAAGAGGAGAAACAGAACTTTTCCTTAAAAGCGTAGCTGATCTCGAAAGGCTTATATCACGTGTTACATTTGAAAGAGCAAACGGCCGTGACGTAAACGCTCTTAAAAAATCATTTGAAACGTTTCCGCATTTGCAGAAAATTCTTGAGAAATGCACTGTCTCTCTTATATCAAGTCTCCGATCCGATCTTAATGGGTTTGAGGGTTTGGTTAGAGCCATAGGAACAACTTTAGTTGAAGATCCACCGCTCTCAATAAAAGAGGGCGGGATGATACGCAAAGGGGTTGACAAACAGCTTGATGAAATTCACGATGCGTCAATCAATGGAAAACAGTGGATCGCGCGGCTCCAGGAAACCGAGCGGCAGCGCACAGGCATTGGGTCGTTAAAAGTAGGGTACAATAAGGTATTTGGTTATTACATTGAAGTTACAAGCGCAAACGCCGCCGCTGTTCCTAAGGACTACATTCGCAAGCAAACATTAACAAACGGTGAACGGTTTATCACCCCTGACCTTAAAGCGATGGAAGAGAAAATTTTGGGGGCTCAGGAAAAAATCGCGGCGCTTGAGTATGAAATTTTCGTTGAGCTGAGAAAAAAAATCGCAAATCACTGTGAGCGCATCCAGAAGGCTGCTCTTGCGATAAGCGCACTTGATATTTTTGTATCTTTGGGGCGCGTAGCCGCCGAAAATTCCTACTGCCGCCCGCAGCTTGACAGCGGCGCTAACATGATAATCAAAGAGGGTCGCCATCCTGTGGTGGAGAATATAAATTCCAGAGAGCAGTTCGTACCAAACGATACGGAATTTATCTCAGGAGAATCCCAGATAATGCTCATCACAGGTCCGAATATGGCGGGTAAGTCAACTTACCTGCGCCAAAACGCTCTTATTGCGATTATGGCTCAGATGGGGTCATTTGTTCCCGCCGCAAGCGCGCAAATCGGGCTTGTTGACAAATTCTTTACACGCATAGGAGCATCCGACAGGCTTGCGCGCGGGCAGAGTACTTTTTTAGTAGAGATGATTGAAGTCGCAAACATACTTAATAACTCTACGGATAAATCTTTCGTACTGCTTGATGAAGTGGGAAGAGGAACATCTACTTTTGACGGCATCTCCATTGCATGGGCTGTTGCTGAGCATCTTCATGAATCTAGTGAGCGCACCGCCCGAACTCTCTTCGCCACTCATTACCATGAACTTACAGAGATGTCTCTTCTGTTTCCAAGGATAAAAAATCTCCACGTAAAAGTGAAAGAGTGGAACGACCAGATAATTTTTCTTCGTAAAATTGATACCGGTTCCTGCGACCACTCCTACGGCATACAGGTAGCGCGCTTAGCCGGAGTCCCGACATCTGTAATATTGCGCGCAAAAGAGATTCTTAGCAACCTCGAAAACATGGAGCTCACTCCGGACCATAAGCCGGTGCTTGCCCGTAAAGCCGCAGAGACAGATAAACCGGAGGAAAGCGTGCAGCTTAGCATTATTAACGCACATGCGCTTGATATTACAGCCCGTCTTAAAACGCTTGATATTAACTCCCTCACTCCGCTTGACGCGCTTAATATGCTTTCGGAGTTGCGCAGGAAAGCGGTTGAGGAATAGAATTCAGAACTCAGAGAAGTCAAAAGAGTATCACACTAAAATTTCTCAATAAAAAAAATTCTTTTACTGAGCTGTGGGTTTTATCTATTCCAATAGGTAGCGCTGATAGAGATCGCCGCGTGGCGATGGGCGAACCCTAATATCTTATGGATAACGGAACTGCCTTTGTCATCAATACCGTTGAGCAGATCGTATCCCACAGATATTCCGAAACGGTTTTTGTAATTATCCTTACCCTCTCCTTTGGAAAGCGCTACTCCGACGTAGAGGTTGTTATCAAAAACATAAATCATCTCTGTTTTAAGCATACTGTAGTAATCAGTGCCGAATTTTTTAAGATCAAAACCGGCTTGAGCCCAGTTTAGTGTTCTTCTCAAATCATCTATTCCCATGCGTACGTAGACAGGGAACGATGGATATTTAAGCTTTAACATGCCAAAAGCCGCGCCAAGAGAGTTGCTAATCTGGTCGTTTACGGAAAAACCGTTACTCGCGATACCGTCAAAGTATTCCATTATCGTCCAGAAAGCAAGGCTTGTTAAACCTGCCGCAAGTATAGGATCTTCAAAGCCGAAACAGCTTTTCATCACATGGTAATTGATTTCGGTTATAATGCCGGCTCCGGTGAAATGCAGCGATTTATCCATAAGATAAGGTTCGTTTTCGCCAAGCGCGAAAGGCTTGTATGTACTTGGCGGTTTTTTCCAGAAGACAGATTTCTGAAGTATAGGAAAGCCTATTAGTTCAAAACATAAAAAAGCTGCTCCCGCGCTGATTTTCAAAACATCCTCGTATAATACTGGGTTTAAATCCGGCGATGATAATGATAGCTGATTCGGTGATATTAAAAGATGCGGTTCTGTATCAAAATCGGCAGCCTGTGTCAGTCCTGCGATGCAGAACAGAGCGGCTACAAGTATGCGCGTTTTCATACAACCCCCTTACTAAGCTTGTAAAAAACAAAAGATGTACCACGAGACTTATGCGCATAAGAAGGATTTGAACCTCCGGTAGGGTTACCCTGACCGTTTCCTGCACGCGTGCATATCCATTTTTTTTGTAAAAAACGGAACGGTCACTGATTGTTCCCTATATGTAATTTTTGTGGAAAAAATTTTAATTAGATTCTTGCAAAAAAATGTTTTTTGTATCGTGTATTGAATTATTTTTGAATTCCTATTTAACAGCCAGGCTCCCGTGTTGAATGTGGACTTTGGCGCCGAAGTGTCTACGGTTCACGGCAGGAATGCGGGGTAAAAAGCGAGTGAAAGGGAGTTTAGTAACGGTTAAAAACGTCGAAAAAAATTTTGGCGACTTCCACGTTTTAAAGAACATCTCTCTTGAGATCAAAAAAGGCGAATTTTTTTCACTGTTAGGCCCTTCAGGCTGCGGCAAGACCACTCTATTGAGGATTATCGCCGGATTTGAAGACCCTACCTCCGGCGCGGTGTTTTTGGATGACCGTAATGTTATCCCCATTCCGGCAAATAAGCGTCCGGTCAACACAGTATTCCAAACCTATGCTCTGTTTCCTCATTTAACGATATTCGAAAACGTCGCGTTTCCGCTTCGTTTACGTAAAGTGACTAATAATATCGTAAAAGATAAGGTTCAGGAGTTTTTAGAACTTGTAAAACTGCCTAAAGAGGGTAAAAAGCTACCAAGTCAACTTTCGGGCGGACAAAAACAACGGGTAGCCATTGCGCGCGCGCTTATCAACGAGCCGAGCGTACTTCTTTTGGATGAACCCTTATCCGCTCTTGACGCCAAGCTTCGCCAGCATATGCTTATAGAGCTTGACGCCATTCATGACAAAATTGGAATCACCTTCATTTATGTTACCCATGATCAGCAGGAAGCTTTGAGTGTTTCCGACCGGGTTGCGGTTATGAACGAGGGTGAGGTGGTGCAGATAGGCACGCCCTTTGAAATTTACGAAAGCCCGCAAACGCCTTTTATCGCTCATTTTATTGGAGAAACAAACTTTATTAAAGGTAAAGTAACAGAGATCCTCAATGAGAAGCGGGCGATGGTTGAGTTTCCGGATCTTGGGTCTTCCTTGACTGTTTATCAGGACAAGTCTCTTATTAAAGGCGATAACGTTAAATTAACAATACGGCCTGAAAAGATCCGCATATCCACAGAGAAACCCGAAGGATTAGATGAAAAGTGGAACGTTCTTCAGGGTAAAGTAGATGAGCTTATCTACTCTGGTTTTCAAACCAAGTTCTTTATCGAAATCGGCCCAAAGCGTACGATGTTTCGGGTCTTTAAGCAGCATGTTAAGTTTTTTACCGATGAAAAAGCTATCAACTGGAAAGATAATGTTTACATCTGGTGGCATAACAACGATGGTTACATTGTGGAGGTAGAAGCTTTGTGAAGAAGAATTACGGCCCCTTCTACGTAGCGCCTGTTACTGTGTGGTTAGCCTGTTTTTTTGTTATCCCCATAAGCATTATCGTATACTACAGTTTTTTGACAAAGGGTATTAACGGCGGCGTTATTCATAAACTATCTTTAGATGCCTTCAGAGCTCTTTATAATCCGACAATCTTCCAAATCACAATAAACACTTTTCAAGTTGCAATACTTGCGACAGTTATAATGGTGTCGTTTGCGATACCCGCGTCTTACTTCATGGCCCGCAGCAGGTTCAAAAATTTCTTTCTGCTTCTTGTCATAATTCCATTTTGGACAAATTTTTTGATCAGAATATACGCGTGGATGGCGATTTTAGGCAATAACGGTATCTTTAATAACATTCTGCTTTCTACGGGAATCATCAATAACCACATACAGTTTCTTTACAATACTAACGCCGTTATTCTTGTGACGATTTACACTTATCTCCCCTTTGCCATTCTGCCGCTGTACTCTACAATAGAGAAGTTTGATTTTTCACTTTTAGAGGCAGCGAGAGATTTGGGCGCAACAAAATGGAAAGCGATGGCAAGCATCCTTTTACCGAATATTCGAGGTGGTATAACCACTGCGGTGCTTTTTACATTTATTCCCGCTTTCGGGAGCTACGCTATTCCCCAAATCATCGGCGGCACTAACTCCTACATGCTTGGCAATGTAATAGCGCGGGAGCTTACGGTTACGCGAAATTGGCCTCTTGCTTCATCAATATCAATGGTACTTACTGTGTTCACCACACTTGGCGTACTTCTTTTCATGCGCTTTAACCGTAGCGCGACAGAATCCGCCCGCGGGCAAAAACAAAAAACAGTTGCTGCAGGCGCCAAGGCATGAAAAAACTTAGCAAACCTAATCAACCTAACCAAAAATGGGCGGGTAAGAAAACCGGAAAGTTTTCTCTCGGCATGTTTTCGCTTGTTATCTGTTTTCTTTACATGCCGCTTATTATTCTGGTAGTGTACTCTTTTAATGAGAGCCGGATGATGAACTGGGGCGGCTTCTCTTTGCGCTGGTATGAGGAGCTTTTTTTCAGCTCAGGCAGTTTGTGGCAATCTTTCGGCAACAGCGCGATGATCGCTGTCACCTCCGCCACAGTCAGCACCTTAATCGGAACGCTTGGAGCGATTGGACTTTATTGGTACAACTTTCGTTTCAGGAAAGCGATTCAACTGACAGCTTTTTTGCCCATGCTTATTCCTGAAATTATCATAGGTGTATCACTGTTGATCTTTTTTGCGGGATTGAAGTTTCAGCTTAGCCTCTTTACAATATTTTTAGCACACACTACATTTAATATCCCATTTGTACTTTTAGTAGTTATGGCGCGTCTTGAGGAGTTTGATTTTACGATAATAGAAGCTGCTTATGATTTGGGAGCAAGAGAGTTTCAGGCGCTTTTAAAAGTGATACTGCCGACCGCTTTTCCCGGTATCATGTCAGGTTTTCTTATAGCGGTTACGTTGTCGCTTGAAGATTTTGTTATAACGTTCTTTGTATCAGGGCCTGGCTCCTCAACACTGCCGCTTCATATTTATTCGATGATCCGGTTCGGTGTTTCACCTGTCATAAATGCACTGTCCGTAATAGTCATCGCTGGTACTGTGGTGCTTGCGGTGTTGTCAAGAAATGTCGTTAAACTTGTGTTTCAACAAAATAGGTAAACCTTTTGAAAGGGGTAAAAATGAAGCGTCTATTGTGCGCTGCCGCTGCTGCTCTGTTTCTTGTGACTGGATTCGGGTGCGGCCCTCAAAAGCCCAAACTCTACATTTACAACTGGACTTACTACATTCCTGATGAGGTAGTAAAAGAGTTCGGCAAGCGCTACGGCGTTAAGGTCTATTATGATATGTACTCTTCAAATGAGGAGATGTACGCAAAGCTTAAGTCAGGCGGGGCGGGGTATGACCTTGTGTTCCCCTCAGGAGATTTTGTTTCTATAATGATAAAAGAGGGTATGCTTGAAGAAATTGACAAAAGCAGAGTACCCAATTACGGCAATTTAGATACTACTGTTCTTTCCAAGCTTCTGTTTGATCCCGGTTCAAGATACAGTGTACCTTATGCTATGGGTACTGCTGGAATATCAATTGACAAGCGCAAAATTGCCGATACAACTAGAAGCTGGAGGATCCTTGATAACTCTGACTACAAAGGACGTGTAACTCTTCTTGATGATATGCGTGAAGTATTGGGCGCGGCTCTTAAAACACTGGGCTATTCCGTAAATTCCAAAGATACCGCTCAGCTTGAAAAAGCTAAACAAGTGGTAATGGGCTGGAAGAAAAACATTGTCAAGTTTGATTCCGAAGCGTTTGGGAAAGGATTCGCGGCAGGTGAGTTCTGGATGGTACATGGATATGCCGAAAACGTATTCCTCGAGCTTGACGAAAAAGCTCAGGAAAATGTGGAATTTTTTATTCCCGATGAGGGCGGTCCAATCTATATGGATAATATGGTTATCCTCAAAAACGCCCGCAACAAGGATCTGGCTTATCAGTTCATCAACTACATCCACGAACCGGAAGTTTATGCCAGGATTATGGATTTCTTTCAGCTCCCTTCTGTTAATGTCCCCGCTCGTAAGCACATGACGGTAGAACCTCACTATCAGATCGAAGATCTTGCTACATCGGAATTCAAGGAAGACCTTGGTGAGCATATTGAGCTTTATAATAAAATCTGGCAGGAGATAATGGTAGGGAAGTAGAGTTACCAGTTGTCAGTTTTTAGAAAGGAATCTTTGCATACTCTACCCCCGCGAAGGCGGGGGTCTATTGTTCCTCATTCCTTCTCTTTGTCATTAAAACATTACAACATAAATGCAGTGGATTCCCGCCTTTGCGGGAGAATGAGTGAAGACATGATACACATCAGCAGCGGTGATCTCTCAGTTTCATTGCTTGATCCTAGTAAAGACATTCGTAAGACAGGTTCAAGATACTGCACGGGATGTTATATATGGCAGGTATTGGGCGCGGACGGACATTTTCTTTTGTCCGGCCCGAATTTTCCATCTGAAAACCCGCCTCCCTTTGATGGTCAGGGGATGCCGGAAGTTTTTGAGATACCATTGGGCGGAGATGATGAACCTGTGGGCGCAGAGGTCTGCGTGATAGGTGTTGGGATGGTCAGGAAAACAAGCGGTATTGAACCGTTTCATCCAAGGAATAATCCGCTTGTCACCAAGCCCTGTTTATGGGATGTTGAACAGGGTGATGGATGGGCGGTTATGACGACCAGTCAAAGTTATAGAGAAAAATCTATCAAGTTAAGACGGGAAGTACATGTAAAAGGGAAACGGATTTTGTCAATAAGCCATGTCGAAAATACAGGTAACGCGGATGTGACGCTTCGTTGGTTCTGCCATCCGTTTTTTCCCTTAAACGAAGATTTTGCATGCGGCAAAATCAGCCCAAATGTGATACTGCCGGAAAGCAGCGGTTACCAGATGAGTGCTGATAACATAATCTTCATGAAACCGGATTATCCCTGGAAGAAAGGACATTTCCAAGTACTCGCGGCCCCGGAAACAAAGTTGTGTTTTAATGTCCCTCACCCTATTGTCGAATCAATCAAAATGGAAACAAGCTACAACGTGGTACGCTGCGCTCTTTGGGCTAACGCGAATACATTTTCATTTGAGCCTTTTACGCAGTGTGTTCTTAAATCCGGCGAAATAACTGCCTGGCATGTGATGATGGAAATTTAAATGTGATCTGTTGTTTGCAAGGAAGAATTTTTATTTAGTAATAGTCGTTAAAAAATAATATTTCAATTTAATGGGAGGCAATCCGCCATCCATTAAAAAATATTATCGCCATATAACATTATATAAATCGGTTTTTCCGCAAACCTTTATAATATTGACGCACTTTCCTACCAAAATTCCAACTAAAAAGCAACTCTAAACGTAATAACGCTTTGAAAAAGTCATTACGTTTTAGTATTTTATCCTTAAATACCCAGAGGAGTGCATGTTAATGGAAAAAACTATAAGCCAAAAATTAAAAGATATTCTAATAAGCGCAGCTTGGACTCAGGAAGAGCTAGCGAGAAATCTCGGCACAACTCAAAAAACCGTGAACTTATGGATAAATGAAAGATCATCTCCGCATTTTAGACATATACAAAAAATAGATCTCCTGTATTTTGACATTATCGGATATGCCCAAATAGAATTTTCTATTTTAAGCAAACAAAAAAATGGCGCAATATCAAAAGGAATAAACGTTGCTAAAATAGTAAGCGACAAAGAGATTTTGGACGCGTTAACTTTGCATTTGACATATCACACCAATACCATCGAAGGTTCTACGATGACTTTGGCCGATGTTCAAGAAATTTTATCCGATGATAATAAAGTCTTATCAAATAAAACCGCAAGAGAACAAATCGAGGCCAAAAATCACCGTTCTGCGTTATATTTTCTATTAGATCAGCTTAATGCTAAAAAGGACACTTTTTTTTGGACAAAAGAGTTGATATTAGAAATTCATTTACGGCTCATGAACTCAATAATCTCCAATGCCGGCGCGTTTCGTAATCACGGAGCAAGAATCGCGTCATCAAGAGTTGTCCTGGCAAATTATGTAAAAATACCAAGGTTGATAGAGGAATTTATTGAGAGTTTGAATACACCAACAAAAGATTTAATTCGGTTTTTGGCGCAAACACATTCAACGTTTGAAAAAATTCATCCCTTCTCAGACGGAAACGGAAGAACAGGGCGGCTCATACTTTTTATATCAGCTTTGCAATATGGGGTAATACCGCCGTTAGTACTAAAAGAGAAAAAACACGCTTATTACAAATATCTTGAAATCGCGCAGACAGAAGAAAAGTTTGAACTTTTAGAGATGTTTATGGCGGAGAGTATAATATCCGCTTATGAATTGATTAAAAACCGGTTGATTACAGAATAATAATCATCCTCCCAACTCGTAATCTGCCCCCAAAACTTATTATAGACGCTTGCGGACAAAGAGCGCGAAGCGGCCTATTCAAAAAATATCTTGTAGCAAAAACGCCCATCTATTATATTCTCTTGATTGCGTTACTGCATCGGGTAGTGGATAGGACGGGCACATGGGGCCCGTTTTTGTTATAGTCGCGTTTTTGCGCCCAAACTCACAAGAGATGAGAAACGGCTATGTCTACTATTGAGCAGGTCAGACCGCTTGTTGAATCAAAGGTGATTGAGCTTGGGTTTGAACTTTTTGATTTACGTTTTTTTGGCGCGGGGTCGCGTTCCATTATGCGTATTACAATTGACAGTGAGAGACACATCTCCATCTCTGACTGTGAGCTTGTAAGCGGTGCGATAGGCGCGCTCCTTGATGAACAAAATTTTTTCGGAGATAAACAGTACACTCTTGAAGTATCGTCTCCCGGAATAGACCGTCCCCTGAAAACGGAGCGGGATTTCAGGAGGGTGACCGGAAAAAACGTAATGCTTAACTTAAGCGAAGCTGTAAACGGTAAAAAATGTGTGCGGGGTAAAGTTATTGAGTATAAAGACGGTATTTTGGAGATAGAGATTGATAAAAATATAACTAAAGTGCCACTCGTAAATATATTCAGCGGTAAGGAAGAGATCCGATTCAGGTAACGGTTGAAAGGTTTGCAGAGAATGAAAAAGAAGAGCAAAAATGAGGCGCTCAAGGCAATGGACATCGTAGCTTCACTGGGCGCGGTGACAAAAGAGAAAAGCATAAGCATGGATATGGTTCTTGAAACACTCAAGGACGCACTAGCCACCGCTGCGAAAAAATATTTGGGCACGCCTGTGAATGTTGAAGCTAAAATTGACCGTGACAAGGGAACTATCGAAGTTTTCACACGCCAGACTGTTGTGGAACTGGTAGAAGACATTGAAAATCAGATCTCCCTTGAAAACGCCCGTGAGGTAGATGAGGATATTGAGATCGGCGATGAGCTGGTTCAGGATCTTGACATTGCGTTATTTGGAAGAACAGCCATACAAACCGCAAAGCAGGTTATCGTACAGAGAGTGCGCGAAGCGGAACGGGATAAAATTTTCTTTGACTACAGCGAAAGAATCGGCGAGCTTGTTACGGGAACTATCCAGCAGATTGAGAAGGGTAATATTCTTGTAAATCTTGGCCGTACAGAAGCGCTTTTACCGTACAAGGAGCAGATCCGCAAGGAGCATCACTCTCAGGGCGCTTCTATCCGCGCCTGTATTGTAGATGTCAGAAATAATACCAAGGGGCCGCAGGTTATTATCTCAAGAACAAGTCCCGAATTTCTAGCTAGACTATTTGAACTCGAGGTACCGGAAATTTATGACAAGACAGTGCGTATTGTAAAAGTTGTGCGTGATCCCGGGCACCGCTCAAAAATCGCTGTAACCACTTCCGATACAAGGGTCGATCCGGTAGGGGCGTGTGTGGGTATGCGTGGAAACCGTGTACAGGCTATTGTCCGTGAATTGTCAAACGAGAGAATCGACATTATTAATTGGACTGATGAGATGTCACTTTTAGTCCGCAGGGTATTCTCACCCGCGGAGGTTAAAAGGGTGATTCCTGTGGGTGAGCACAAAATTGTGGTTGTTATAAATGAAGATGACCTGGCTCAGGCTATAGGGCGTGAAGGACAGAATATCCGCCTCGCGTCAAAAATGCTTGACCGTGAGATTGATGTTTTTGGTGATGAGGAGTTTGCAAGCCTGAGCGATGAACAGCGCGCGGCAGCTCTGAGCGAATCGCGGGAGCCTGAGTCAATAATTATTCCTGACCAGGAGCAAGAATCTCCCATTCCTGAAGTTTCAGGCAATGATGATGACGGCGACATAACTTATGATGAAGCTTACGACAAAATGCGTGATGAAGCGAGAGGCGATCTGCGGGTTCAGAATGACAATGAGGAAAATCCGGTTCAGCATGAGATCATCAACAGCGCGGTAGAATCCATATCCGCGTCAGATGAAAACTCCGGCTCAGCAATCGACAATGCAAGCGAAAACAAAGAGGGCCCTGAGAATTCATCTATATAATTAAAGAGAGGGGTATTCGCGAGGGGTGTCAGTACTGATAGAAATAATTTGGTAATTGAATATACTGTGACTTGCATTACAATAAAGATACCGTTGTAAAAGCTTCTTGACAGATGCTTCCTGAGTCACTCCGCATCACAGTTAAAAAACTGCCGCGTTTGGTCTTATGGTTTTGACATTGGACTGACGGCAGCTAAGAATAGAGAGGTTAAGTGAATGGCTAAAGAAAAGGTCTACAAACTCGCGCAGGAATTTAAAGTATCCAGCGAAGCTCTGGTACAGATGCTGCGCGAAATGGACATTCCGGTAAAAAGCCACATGAGTACGGTGGATGAAGGTTTGCGTGATAAAATTAAAGAGAAGTTTGAGCAGGAACGCGCGAAAATCAAAAAAGAGTATGAGCGCAAAAAACAGATAATAGCCAAGGCGCGCGAAGATATTGAGGAGGCTGCCGCTCCCCAACAGCCTGCGTCACAAACTCAAGCGCCCGCTGCGCAAACAGCCGCCCCGAACAGTGAGCCTCAGAGCGCTCAAAATCCGGCGGATGGGCAGCAGCCCGCAAGACAGCCGCAGGCGCGCCAGGAGGGAAGCGGGCAGCAAAGACCTAACAGGGGCCCGATTCGCAAGTATCATGAAAGAGAATCCTGGGCGAAAGGCACATATACGCCGTCTCAACAGCAAGGCGGCCCTGTCAGAAACGGCGCCGCTGCAGGCGCAGCCGCGCCTGCAGCGGCGGGATCCGCTCCTCTCCCCGCAAAACCCGGCGCCGAAAATAAAAAGGCTCCTTCCGGTAAAGCTGACAAACACAAGAAGAAGGGCGGCAAACACAAAAATGAACGCCCCGAAACAAATGAAATCGATTTAAAGGCTAATATAAAAAAGACTCTTGCCAAAATCGGGTCGGGCTTCGCAAAGAAAAAGTATAAAAAAGAAACTGGCGTTAAGGAGGATGAAGAAAGTACAGACAAGAAAATCCTCAACGTTGCGGAGTTCGTAACCGCAAATGAGCTTGCCAACATGATGAATGTGGCTCCAAGCGATGTGATCACCAAATTTTTGGAATTAGGCGCATTTGTCACCATAAACCAGCGCCTTGACTTTGAAACAATAGAGATGGTTGTAGATGAGTTCGGTTACACCGCTCAGCTAATGGAAGAGTACGAACCGGAAAAAGAATCAGAAGAAGTGGAAGCCGGCGCGCTTCTCCCGCGCGCTCCGGTTGTAACAGTAATGGGTCATGTTGACCACGGAAAAACCTCTCTTCTTGACTATATCAGGAAAACCAACGTGATGGGTGGTGAATCCGGCGGTATCACTCAGCACATAGCGGCGTATGAGGTAAAAACAAAGCAGGGCCCTGTTACATTCCTTGATACTCCGGGTCATGAAGCGTTTACAGCCATGCGCGCCAGAGGTTCACAGATCACAGACGTTATTGTTCTTGTGGTAGCTGCGGACTCCTCTGTAATGCCGCAAACACGCGAGGCGATTGACCATGCCAAGGCCGCAAATGTGCCCTTGGTAGTAGCCTTAAACAAAATTGACCTTCCTACAGCGAATCCCGACAAGATAAAAGGCGAGTTGGCTAATTACAATGTGCTTGTAGAAGAGTACGGCGGCCAAACCTCATGCGTTGAAATTTCGGCCAAAACCGGTCTTGGGGTAGATAAGCTTCTTGAGGTGCTTGCTCTTGAAACCGAAATTTTGGAACTCAAGGCAAGCCCTGAAGGCAGAGCTCACGGGGTAGTTATTGAAGCCAAACTTGATAAAGGCAAAGGCCCTATCGCTACTGTGCTTATAGAAAAGGGAACGCTTACAAAAGGCAACGCTTTTGTTACCGGAATACACAGCGGCCGCGTACGTGAGTTGTATAATGAACGCGGAAAATTAGTAAACAGCGCGGGCCCAAGCCAGCCGGTTTTGATTTTAGGTTTGACAGGAACACCCCAGGCAGGCGACTCTTTCAAAGTGGTTGACGATGAGAAAGAGGCCAGAGAGATAAGCGCCCGCCGCCGTCTTGCTCAAAAAGAGCGTGAGATGCACCGGATAAGCGCGATATCTCTTGATAACCTTTACGAGCAGATTAAGGCGGGAAGCGTTCAAAATCTTAACCTCATAATAAAGGGTGACGTGGATGGTTCTGTAGAGGCCCTGGCTGCGTCTCTTGAAAAACTCAGCACTCCGGAGATCAAGGTGCGGGTTATTCACAAGAGTGTAGGCGCCATAAAAGAAACGGATATTATGCTTGCGGCTGCATCAAACGCTCTTATAATAGCATTCCATCTCAGTCCTAACACAAAGATAAGAGACCTTGCCAAAAACGAAGGGGTGGAGATAAGAAACTACCGTATCATTTACGAAGCTGTTGATGCGGTGCACAGCGCTATGGAAGGTATGCTTAAGCCTGAAATCAAGGAGAATATCCTTTCCGAAATTACGGTGCGTAAAGTATTCAAAGTATCCAAAATCGGTACAATCGCGGGTTGCATTGTTGATAGTGGCACTGTTAACCGTAACTCCAAAGCGCGTGTTATACGCGATGATGTGGAGTTGGCGGAATCTAAAATCTCAAGCCTCAAGCGCATACAGGAAGACGTCAGAGAGGTGCAGGCCGGTTACGAGTGCGGTATTATGCTTGAACGTTTCTCCGATTTTCAGGAAGGTGACCGCATCATTACATTTGAAGAGGTTGAAATCGCGAGAAAGCTTACAAGGTAAGGGGGCTTATCTTACATTACGTCACCCCGCGAAGGCGTGGGCCCATTGTTCCTTCC
Source organism: Chitinispirillales bacterium (assembly GCA_031254105.1). Classification (GTDB taxonomy): domain Bacteria; phylum Fibrobacterota; class Chitinivibrionia; order Chitinivibrionales; family Chitinispirillaceae; genus WRCH01. The sequence goes on along the minus strand of JAIRVB010000051.1, from coordinate 10,431 downwards.
CTAAATTGATGGAATAAGAACAATGGATTGCCTTACGGTTCAATACCCACGATCCCGTTTTCGCGGGAATGACGTATGCAAGATGTATCCTTTACAATTGATCTGAAAGGTTATAGATGCCGGCACCACGATTCCATAATGAACGGCTGCGCGAGCTTCTGCTCAGAGAGATAGGAACGGTGATCGCTCAAAAAGTGCGCGATCCCCGTGTACCTGAGGTGGTTACTGTTACGGAAGTAGTTTTGGCCAAAGACGCCAGAAACGCGACTGTTTTTGTAAGCCTTATAGGCGGAAAAGAGGAGAAGGAGGAGGCGGTTATTGCGCTTAACAAAGCGGCTCCTTTTATTCAGCGTACAGTTGCGTCACAGATTATTACAAAACATTTTCCCCGTTTGGTCTTCAAGCTTGACAAAGCGATTGAGCGCGGTCAGCATTTAAACGAATTGTTCAAAGAGATTCAAGATGATCTGGACAGAACTGAATAAAATCATTAATGATAATAACAATTTTCTCATATCAAGCCATCTGAGCCTCGATGGAGATTGCATCGGCTCGCAGCTTGCGTTTTTGTGGTATCTGCAAAGTATAGGGAAAAAAGCGAGTGTTTACTGCGTTGATCCGCTGCCTCAGAAGTTTGAGTTTTTGAAAGATTCTGAGCTTATTTCACAGGTTAAACCTCAGGATTCGTTTGATATACTTATGGTTCTTGACTGCTCAAATGTTAGCAGGCTTGGCTGGGATGTGGCTAATTCAGGCGCGAAAGCTATTATTAATATTGATCACCATAGAGACAATACAAAATTCGGAGCCGTAAATTATATTGACAGTTCAGCAGCGGCTGCCGGAGAGATTATATTCTCTTTTTTCAAAGACTGCAATATCGATTTTCCATCCCATGTAGCGGAAACTCTTTATACAGCTATAATGACAGATACCGGCGGATTCCGCTTTTCGAATACATCGAGTAAAGTTCTGCGGATATGCGCTGAGTTAATTGATAAAGGCGCCGACTGCGCAGGTATTTATGACAAAGTGTACTCTTCGCATACCCCTCAAACTCTTCTCTTGCAATCCCGCATCTGGTCAACGCTTACGTTTCATCTTCATGGTCAGGTTTGCAGTATGGATATGCCGCTCTCTATTTTGAATGAGACAGGGGCAAAGTACAGCGACTCAGAGGGGATGGCTGACTTTACAGTAAGCGGAATAGGCACCGAAGTTGGCATTATGACAAAGCATACCCCGGATGAGACTCATTTCAGCCTGCGCTCACGCGGCAAAATTGACGTAGGCCAGGTCGCTCAAATGATTCCGGGCGGGGGCGGTCATAGCTGCGCCGCCGGCTGCACCATAAAGCTCCCCTACAAAGAAGCGATGGAACAGATGCTTGCGATACTTGCCAAGGAGCTTGAGTAGTTGGACGGTTTTATTTGCGTTGACAAGCCAACAGGCCCCACATCATTTTCAGTAACAAACACCGTAAGAAAAGTTTTCAAAACTAAAAAAGCGGGTCACGCAGGAACGCTTGATCCGATGGCCTCAGGGCTTCTGCTTGTAGCGCTTGGCAAATGTACACGGCTTCTGCAATATTTATCTCTTGAACCTAAGGTTTACGAATTCAGTATAAGCTTTGGCCGCAGTACGGATACGCTTGACGCTGAGGGAGAAGTAATTGCGTCAAGTGATGTATATCCGTCAAGACAGGAACTTGTTGACATATCTAAAAAATTTTTGGGAGAGCAGCAGCAGCTTCCGCCTGTTTATTCCGCGATAAAGATCGGCGGTAAACCTGCCTATAAATTTGCGCGGCAGGGGGTGGAGGTGGAGCTTAATCCGCGCCTGATTAATATATTTTCTTTAGAGTTAAGCGGTTATGTTGATAATGGTTTACAGGCGGATTTTGTTGTCAGCTGTTCGTCGGGAACTTACGTGCGCTCACTGGCGCGTGACATTGTAAAGATGGCGGGAGCGGAAGGTTTTGTAAGCAGATTGCGCCGGAATCAGACAGGACTTTTTAATTTGTCGCAATCAATAGATTACCAAAATTTAGAAAACGCGTCAAAATATATTATACCGCCTCATGAAGCTTTTAACGATTCACAAAAGATTATTTTAAATGATGATCAGGAAAAAGAGGTATTGATTGGCAAGGATATAAAACTTGATGTTGAGATATCTGAAAATTTTCTGATAGCTTTCAACAAGAATAGTGAACTTACGGCAGTGTTGAGAAAAACCGATGGGCGGAATTATCATCCAGAAAGAGTTTTTTGTGTCCTGCTTTTTTGAATTCAAAAATTGCGTGAACGTTTGCTTTTGCTTTAAACGCTGGAACTCTTTTATCAAAAACAATCTGAATACCGCACTAATCGCAGCGCCGAATTCAAAAGCGATATCCTTATGAGCATAAGTTCCGCCGTATTTTCCCAGTTTTACAATAATTCCTTTTGCATCGGTCTTTTCAATCCATTGCCCTGGACTCAACACAAAACTTGGCAGACCTGCCTGCATTCTAAAGTGGTCAAATTCGACCACTTTAAAATCCGGATTATAAATCCGTTCCCAAGTGCCTAAAAATTCAAGAGTCGTGCGGGTTCTTATCCAATTCTTGATAACATCCGCTGCTCTAACTTCATTTCCTTTAGCGTTAGCCATATCTGTTAAAGAGATATAATCGTTTTCTTCTGATGACGAAAATACCGTTATTTCGGTTCCCTGTACGCTGATAATTTCATAGTGTAATCTCCTGATTCTATGGCTGTATTTTAGGATAATAGCAGTTAATAAAAATTGGCGCGGAAAAATGAGATGGAAAGTGTAAAATGAGAAATTAACTTATGAGATATGCGGAAAATGAAATAGCGCTTAGTTCATAATATAAATTATTTGTGATGAGCGGCGTCAATATTATTGCGGGGAATAGGGTTATTTTGTTCAAAGAATCTTGTAGCTGACTTTTATGATTTGAAAGATGGTGTTTAAGGCGGACAAATTCCTATTTGTCCGCAGGTAAAATATTTGTTCGTAAAATTCTTGCTTTTGATTTTGATGTTGATAGAACGATACTGCCTGCGCGGACGGGAACCGTCCGCGGATATGGTGTTTGTTCGGATGAGTCTTGTTGTTGACTTTTTGCGTATTATTATCTTTTTTAACGATACTACTGTTGGAAAACGTATTTTAATAGAGAGGCATATTTGTATATTGTGCAATGTGATATTAAGTATACAGTAAAATAGCAGCGAAAGGGGTGTTTAAGTGCTTTTGTATCTTGATAATTGCTGTTTTAACCGTCCCTTTGATGATCAATCTCATTTGCAAATAAGTCTTGAAACACAGGCTAAATTATTTATACAGCAGGAAATATTGTACGGCAAGTATGAACTTATGTGGTCTTATGTTCTTGAGTATGAGAATAGTAAAAATCCTTTTGACGCTCGCCGTGACAGTGTAATAAGATGGAAAAAAATTGCAAAAAGTTCAATAGTAGAATCTGAAGAAATTTTATCATTTGGTGAAAAACTGATTGAGCGCGGTATAAAATTGTATGATGCGTTGCATGTTGCTTGTGCGTATGCAGGCGGGTGTGATTGTCTACTTACAGTGGATCGTGGGTTGCTGAATAAACAAATAGATGAAATTCAAGTTTACAGTCCCATTGATTTTATCATGGAATTGGAGGTTTGAGTTATGCGCACAGATTCCGTTGTCAGAGCAGAGGGTATGAATGCGTTGCTTGAAAAGCTTGGCGAGGTTGACGCAGAGAGATTTGTCGCCCTCATTCTCCGCGAACCGTTTGACTATACCGCATGGCGGGGTAACTTGAATAAAGAGAATATCTGTTTACGCGAGTTAAGCAGCCGCGCTATGAAAAATTTTGGCAAGCAGCAGATATAATATGTTAGCTCGAAAATCTCTTGTTTTTGATTTACTGTTGATAGAACGATGCTGTTTGCGCGGACGGGAACCGTCCGCGGATATGGTGTTTGTTCGGATGAGTCTTGTTGTTGACTTTTAAGCGGTGGGATGTTCAAGCGCAAGTTTCTGTTTTTTTGTATAGCTGTTTTGTGCGGCGGTGAGATTTAAGCGGCGTTGTTCTAATAGTGATTTTTCCGTAAGGTCTACACCGGTAGTGGTCAGCATATTTTTGAGACGTGTTCTGTGGGAAGAGCACGCAATATGAAACGCATCTTTGGGAAAACCTTTTACACGGTATTTGTCGCGATGTGGGAAACATTTTTCGACCGCCGTATAAAGGCTGCGGTTTCCTACAATTTTAAGACAAAGAAAAGCTTCATCGAAACTTTCGATAGCGGATTTGAGGCTGACTAAAGCGTTTTTGTCTCTTTCATCGCAAAGCTGAAGCTCCTGAGATAAAAAAGTGTACTCAACAAGAAGTATAATATACGGGTCTGCGGCAAGGAGCGCTTCCTTAAAAACGCTTATAGCCATATTGATGCCATCTTCGTATGAAATACGCCCTGCCCGCTCCTCTCCTATCATGGCAAAACCCTTGCGGCCGGAGTCGATGTTTGCCGCTGCTTTGTAAACGCTATTTAGTAAGCCAGGCAGATCCAAATTCAGCCTTCACTTCACTTAAATTCCAACCGCTGTTGGTAACATACTCAAGACCGACTTTTTCCTTAATAACTTTTGCTATATAAGGGGGCAAAGGAAGCGTTTTCATAAGACGGTCATATCCGTCAATGTCACCCGCTTTTTTCAGAGCAATGGCCTCGTTTGATATTCTGAGCTTCTCGCTCACAGTCATTGTTTCTTTAGACATAAATAACCCTCCCCGCCTGATTTTTTAATACCAACAGCAAACTACAAATAAATATATAACAGAAGTTCAGAATTAACAAGATTAAATCTTATTAGCTTGAACGTGATTGCCTCTTGCGTTTGATTTTGATGTTGACAGAACGATGCTGCTTGCACGGACGGGTACCGTCCGCGGATATGGTGTTTGTTCGGATGGTTCTTGTAGTTGACTTTTGGTTTTGGAAAGATGCAGTTGAAGCGGACAGATTCTTGGTAAAATTGTTTTTTAGCGTACCCTGCTTACTGTAAAGGTTGCTTTTAAGGTTATATTTCAGTTTCTCAACGCTCCAAAACTCAGAGGCGCATCTTTGGATGTAGAAAAGACGGGCGCGGTATCTTTTACTTTCATGAAAATCTCACAATGATGCGTAAAACCTATGGAAAAGAACGGTTTTAATTCATCGGCAGCCAATTGATGCAATTTGCTTGTACTGCCATCAGGCTGAAACTGCTTATTTTCTAAAAGCTTACTTCTTATAAATACATCAGTTGTAACTGATGATTTAACAAACGGTGACCAGCTTCATAAAAAAGCCGCATATTGCGCATATTTGTAACAGAAAATCCGCGCAATCCGGGCAGCTCTTTTTGTAATTGATTTGCAATAGCCGCTATTGCGTTACTTCCCCATGCGTCCTGTCGGCTGTTATGAGAGATGTAACCGCCTATTTGAAAATAGAGTGAAAGCATTTCACGGTTTGCAAGCGCAGCGGCATGGTAACGGCTCCGTAAAATGGCATTTTTAATTTCTTGCGTAGCGTTTCTATAATTATCTTGGATAGCGCTCACTTATTTTTACTCCTATGTTGAGTTTCTCTTTCAAAAGTGCAACGCCAGTTGCACTTTTGCTTGACATAGTTCGCTTGCGAGAAATTTTTATCGTTTAAATAATATAAATCATAGCTGCGGTATTTGTTTTTGTTTTGTGCGTATTTCCCAAATCATCAGTTACAACTGATGATATGACTTCTTGGGTGGTTTTTTTAAGGGGTTTTTTCTGTTGGTAGAGCGATGCTGTTTGCGCGGACGGGAACCGTCCGCGGCTATGGTGTTTGCTCGACTGGCTCTTGTTGTTGACTTTTGGGTTTGGAAAGGTATTACAATTTTCAAAAACAAGCTCCGCAAAAGTGTTTTTTAATTATATTAAGTGTAGATATTATTTATTTATAATGAAGAAAAATACCCTATAAAAATCTTAAAATAAAAAATTATGCCTGAACATCAAAACATAGAATACAAATCTTCATGGCACGATGATTATCTGAAATGGATATGCGGCTTTGCAAACGCTCAAGGCGGACGAATTTACATTGGGAAAGATGATACTGGAAAAGTTATTGGTGTAGAGGATTACAAAAGGCCGATGGATGAGATTCCCAACAAAATCAAAAACTTGATGGGAATTACCGCAGAAGTCAATCTGTTGCGAGAAGATGGCAAACGTTTTATAGAGATTGCCGTGCAATCTTATTCTGTGCCTATTTCATTGCGCGGCAGGTATTATTATCGCAGCGGGAGCGTGAAACAGGAACTCACAGGTAATTCGTTGAACGAATTTTTGCTTAAACGAGCGGGACAAACTTGGGATAATGTGATTGAGCCGCGAGCCACATTCGCAGATATTGACGAAAAATCAGTTAAAGCGTATTTGGTAATGTCAAAAGAAAAAGGCCGCTTGCCTGATGTGGAGGGTTTAACAACTGAAGAAATATTTGAAAAATTGCGGCTTTTAGAAAACGGACAGCTCAAACGCGCCGCTATTATTCTGTTTGGCAAAGACCCTTGCCGATTTTACCCGAATGTGTTTATGAAAATGGGGCGCTTTGTCAAAGATGATGCTGATTTACGTTTTCAAGAAGTGGAAGAAGGCAATATTATTATATTGCTGCGTAACGTTTTAGAGCAGTTGATACAGAAATTTCTCATTCGAAATATCGAATTTGAGGGAATGTACCGCATAGAAACACCTGAATATCCCATGCCTGCCTTACGAGAAATGTTGCTCAACGCTATGGTGCACCGTAATTATATGGGAAGTTTCACCCAAATTCGCGTGTATGATGATAAGATTTTAATTTGGAATGACGGTGGTTTGCCAGAAGGAATAAATGTAGAGTCGTTGAAACGCACACATTTTTCAAAACCGCGAAACTTGCTCATTGCTGATGTGTGCTTCAAGGGCGGGTTGATTGATTCGTGGGGGCGCGGCACACTTCGCATTATTGACACCTGCAAAGAGGCTGGACTTCCCGACCCCGAACTTGCCGAACGAGACGGCGGTTTTTTTGTAACGCTTTTCAAAAACAATCTGACTGAGGAACAGTTGAAAAAACTTGGATTGAATGAAAGACAAATAGATGCAATTTTATTTTACAAAACAAAAGGCGAAATAACAAGTTCGGAATATGCTGAGAAATACAGTGTTTCCGATAGAACGGCGAGAACTGATTTAACAGAATTAGTTGCTAAAGAGCTGCTTATAAAGCAAGGAGACTATAAAACGACAAGGTTTTATTTCCGATAAATTTCCGATACGTTTCCGATATTTCCGACATATATAATGAGGCGATTGTTCAGCGTAAGCGGCGGTGCAACGCCACGTCCGAGAGCGGACAGATCGTTTTTGATTTTTACTGTTGGTAGAACGATATTGCTTGCGCGGACGGGTACCGTCCGCGGCTATGGAGTTTGTTCGGGTGACTCTTGCAGTTGACTTTTGGTTTGGGAAATCATTTTTGTTCATAATATCTAACACTTTGTACTTAAATTCTTATATTTTAGTAGATTAACTTATTTCTTATGCACCGGACTTTAAAAAGGCATGTTATTATGAACGCAAATGAAACAAAAGTAGAGCGTTTTTTAGAAACAACAAAAGTGCAGTTTGTTATTCCTGTTTATCAAAGAAACTATGACTGGAAAAAAATACAGTGTGAGCGGTTATTAGATGACATTCTTGAAGTAGGGAGCAATGACAATTTAAAAGTACACTTTATAGGCAGCATTGTCTATGTTCATGATGATGCGTATACTACGGCAAAAATTAACGAGCTAATCATTATTGATGGTCAGCAACGCTTAACAACAATAACTTTAATATATTTAGCGTTATATCATTTAGTAAAGTCAATGGAAGAAAAAAGTCTTGCAGATGAAATTATGGAAACATATTTGATAAACAAATTTGCTGAGGAAAGCGAAAAATTAAAATTACGTCCCACTGATAACAATGATTATGCATTAAAATGTTTGTTAAAAGATAGCAACCATGCTGATTTTGAATCATATTCCACACTTATTGCCAATTTTGATCTTTTTAAGAAAAGAATAACTAAAGAAAATTACCAAACAATCCGTCAAGGTTTGGCCAAGTTAATGTTTGTTGAAATTTCGTTAGACCGAAGTAATGATGACCCACAGCGAATTTTTGAAAGTTTAAATTCAACTGGCTTAGATTTATCGCAAGCAGATTTGATTAGAAACTATATTTTAATGGGTTTAAGCAGAATAGATCAAAGCAAAATTTATCAAAATTATTGGGAAGTTATAGAAAAATTTGCAAAAGATGAAACTACTAACGAAAGTAAAGTGTCTGAGTTTATAAGAGATTTTTTAACATTAGAAACCAAGAATATTCCAAATAAGGGAAGTGTTTATATTAAGTTTAAAGAAAAATATCCCAATCTTATTTCCTCAATGGATGAACTTGAACGTCTTCTATTACGAATAAAAAAGTTGGCTATGCATTATAATAAATTACTTAACCCTAAAAAAGAACCCGACAAAGAGATACAAAAGCAACTTGAGTATATAGCCCAGCTCGAAATAAATGTTGCTTATCCGTTTTTGATGCAAGTGTATGATGATTTTAATAATAACGTAATTGATAAATCTACATTTATCAGTATATTAAATCTTGTTCAGTCACTTACATGGCGAAGATTTATTGTCGGTCTGCCAACAAATGCTTTGAACAAAATGTTTATGAGTTTATATGACAAAGTTGACAAAAATGATTATTTATTTTCTGTTCAAAAATCACTTTTACAACGTTCCAGCACACAACGTTTTCCTAATAACACAGAAATCAGCAACGCCTTAAAAGAAAAGGACGTTTATAACATTAAGCATAAGAATACTATGTATTTTTTAGAGCGTCTCGAAAATTATCAAAATCCTGAATATGTAAAAATTGAGGATTGCGTAAATATTACAATTGAACATATTTTCCCACAAAATCCAGATCCAAAATGGAGAATGGAATTGGGTATTGATCAATGTGATAAAATAAAAGAATTTTATCTAAATACCATTGGAAATCTTACCCTTTCAGGTAATAACGGTAAGCTTGGAAATAAGTCATTCAGTGAAAAACGAAATATGAACGTTGATGGAAAAGAGCAAGGTTATTCGTATAGCCGTTTTTGGTTAAATAAAAGTTTAAGAGAAAAAACAGAATGGAATCTGCATGAAATAAAAGAGCGAACGAAGATGATTACTGAACGATTTATGAAAATCTGGGAATACCCTGATATTCAAATTAAATCTGAAGATGGGAATGGAGAAGTTAATATTTTTGAAATAGATGATCAGTCTGATAAGCAACTAGAATACTACGTGTTTTGTGACCAACGGACAGAAGTGCTTACCACCTCGCAATTGTTTTGTAATATTTTTAAACAACTATTTGATTTGCAACCAGAATCATTTTTTAATACGCCAATTAAAGACCGAATCAATCTTTCAAATAAGATTGAGGTATATGAAAATAAGGCTTATGAACAATTAAATGACACATATTTTATGTGTACTAATTACACCAACGCCGAAAAGATAGATCGTATCAAGGAAGCGCTAAGCATCTTAAAATTAGAAGATGAATTATTTATTAAATACGCTGAAAATGAAAGTAATGTTTACGTTGTTTGATATGGAGAGATTCTTGCGTGTGAACTTCCGCCAAAACAGCAAAAAATTGTAGAAGCTTGGGTATCGGTACATGAAACCGATATTATAGCTTCATGGGACGCGCTTAATAAATTCAATGAAGTTATAAAAATAAAGGGATGGGAATAAACCATGAACCGCGAATACTACTATCCCATCGAAGTCAAGCCCCTCGAAGATTACCAGATACTCTTAACATTCAACAATAAAGAGCAGCGGATATTTGATGTCAAGCCATATTTGGACGACATATTCTGGTCGCCGTTACGTAATCCCGCAATATTTCACGCCGTCAAAGTAAATCCTATGACAGTTGAATGGCCAGGGGAAATTGAATTTGGCCCTGATGTTTTATATGAAGACAGCAAGCCCGTTACGTAAAGCGAATGCAAGGGCGCAAGTTTTTTGCCCGATACCGCTTGTCCTGCTAAATTCCTATTGATAAATCAGCATCCCGCACAATATATATTATACCAAGACCGGATAAACCCCATCCATCCCTTATCGCAGAGGCAGAGACAATTCCCAACAGCGCCCCTCTTAGAAAGGAACGCCATGCAAAAGCAGCGAACAGCAAAACGAACAACAAAGAAACCCCGCGCTGAACCTAAAGCTGCACCTAAAACCAAAGCCAAAAAAGTGCGGACAATCGTCTCGTTC
>JAIRVB010000047.1 GCA_031254105.1 Chitinispirillales bacterium | reverse complement strand
TACACTGCGCCATGCCGATGTACTTCCGCGCCCTGAAGTCTCTTCCTCCATCCTCGCCGCTTTCCCCGCCTTACACTGCGCCCTGCCGATGTACTTCCGCGCCCTGAAGTCTCTTCCTCCATCCGCGCCGCTTTCCACGCCTTACACTGCCCCATGCCGATGGACTTCCGCGTCATGAAGTCTCTTCCTCCATCCGCGCCGCTTTCCACGCCTTACACTGCGCCCTGCGGATGAATTCCTGTACCATGAAGTCTCTTACTTTCATACGATGGGCTGCACCCATCGTTAGGATAGCGCCCCTTCCGGGGCTTGCGTAACATCAGTTATTAATTTAGCGGATCAGGCTCAGTTATAATATAAGCGCCTATTGGACGTGTTTTGGCAAGAGAGCTGGTATTAACGCACCTGGACGGCGATGACGGCGGTAATACTACGCAGTTTAGTTCTATGGCTTGCAGTATCTGAGAAAAGTTTGCCGATGGTTCAAGAAATTTTACCGCGAAATACAAAGAGGTATCGCGTATGGTTTCATATCCCGCGGTTCTGAAATTGCCGGGAACAGGGTCTGGATCAATGCCTTTTCCGTGATAATCTCCCGTTCTATTTGTTAGACCTTTTATCTGCATGGAAGTTATGCTCAGGATTGGGCGGTTAAAACGGGAAATAACCGCCTGACCTATGCCTTTACCGTAACTCTTTTTTCCCACTAAATGTGCGTTTGCCTTATCCTTAAGCGCGCTGGCAAGAATTTCAGACGCGCTGGCGCTGCCTCCGTCAATAAGAACCGAAATTTTTTTATTCCTTAACTTTGGGTAACGCGTAGCGGTTTTTTTTGCTTCCCATTCTTTTGTAATACCCTTGTACTTGTTGGAATCGAATACACGTTCCCTCTCTCGCATCATTATGAAGTCGGTATTAAATGGAAAGAATTCCCCAATAATAGAATCGCAGATATCTAAAAACCCGCCTCCATTGCCCCTCAAATCAATTACAATATTAGGATACGTTTCAAGACGCCAAATTGAAGATTTGAAAAATTCGTAACTACTGTACGAAAATTCGTTAATTCTGATATATGCTGTGGAGTTTGTGATCGAAAAAAATGGATAGGCGTTGTTTTTGTTTTCCTGGGATTCCAAATCCAGCGCGCCAAGGTTTGTAAACCATTCATCGGGACGGTATTCTGTGAAACGTCCTCCCTTAAGAGAATCGTTTATTATATCGAAAAGGTCGTAGGGACTCATATCACCGCATTTGGCCGGCAGACGCTCCTGGTAGATGCTGTAAATATTGAGATACTGCCATACGCTCTGCTGCTCCGACAGATCCGTATAGGCAGTATTGTTGACAGGGGAGCTGCAGGAGAGCAGACAGAGAGAAGCAGTTCCCGCTAAAAATATTTTTTGAAACTTTCGCCTCATAGCCGGTTCTCCGTATATGCTTTAGACGCGGCTTCTCTTACCGCACGGATTCTGCCGGCGTAATCGCCGCTTCCAAATACAAAACTTCCAGCCACAAGAACATTGGCCCCGGCTTTAGCGCAATCGGCAGCTGTCTCACCGTTTACTCCGCCGTCAACTTCGATATCGATATCAAGTCCTGAGCTTATGGCAACGCTGCGCACAACCCGTACTTTATCCATTGTCTGAGGCATAAATTTCTGCCCGCCGAATCCGGCATATACCGACATTATAACAACCTGATCTGCCGCCGCGAGTTCATCAATGAAGAGTTCCGCCGGTTTGTCGGGATTCACCGCAACCCCGGGGCGCACTCCTTTTGAGCGGATAGTGTCTAAAAGCGCTTTAACCGCTTTTGTGTCGGAAAGCGCCTCAGCGTGAAAAGTAAGTATATCGGCTCCGGCGCTGCAAAAGTCAGGCGCGTATTTGACGGGATCGCTGATCATAAGGTGAACGTCAAGCGGAATCGAAACGCATTTTTTAACAGCTTCAACCACAAGAGGGCCAAACGTAAGGTTTGGTACAAAATGCCCATCCATCACATCGCAGTGAATTCTGTCCGCTCCGGCATCCTGCGCCGCCTTAACCTCACGTTCAAGAACTCTGAAGTCGGCTGAAAGAATTGACGGAGCTATTTCGATAGTTTTCATTTTTCAGTAAGGTTTTTGAGGTTAGCGCTGAAAATGTGAAAAATACCTTTATAATATATATCCTGGGAACGTATAAATGATTTTTCTATAATTTCGCTGATCAATGCGGAAATGGAGCGTGTAAAAGTTTTCTGTAAAAATTGATCTTTCAATCAGGCTTAAATAGTGCGGAAATAACAACGCGGAATGCAGAAATATTTAAAACCCTTAGTAAAAAGAGAGCTGTCCCGCGATATTAATTGTTTTATTTCTGCATTCTGCATTGTTATTTCTGCATTTGTTTTGGTTTATTAAAAGATGAATTTACAGAAAAATTTTACAGGCAAAAGAAAATCCTTCACAAACCTTTTTTTTATGGTATAATTATAATAGGAAAATCTATACCGCCTGTTGACTTGATACCGGGTTTCTTTTAATTTCTCTATAAATTTGTTTTATTCTAAAATAATGCGTATTTAAGACCGGGTTTATTTAAACCCTTAAACCGAAAACTGAACCTAAATAAAAAGCATCGCAATCCATGAAGGGAACAAAACCATGAAAAAGCGACGCGCAGTACCTGCTAACTTTGTCTTCGGGCTAACTTGCCTGGTGGTGTTCGGGCTGGCTTTTAGTGCTTACAGCCAGCAATATTCAAGCACTCTTCAAGTGCCTGTAACGTTCTATGATTTTTGGTCGGACAGATCTAACCCGGAGTTTGAGGTTCCGCATGCCGGCGGTCGTAGGGAAGGTATGGTGGCTACTGTGCTGGACGCTGATAAAAAGCCGGTTATGGGCAACATTCCTTACCTTAACCATGGGATCAGATTTTGGTTTAGGGACTGGAACAATCTTGAACAGTACAATATGAAAGATTCGATCATGCCTAATGGACGCTCCTATCTGGAGAAATTCAGGCCGATTTATATGTATAACGGCAATGGCAACAATGGCTTTCCGCCGCCATTGCGCACGACTGTGAGCGATGAGTGGAATGTAGTTGTTAATAATAATAACGCACCCCCTTATATTTATCACACCAATATGACGGGTTATCCCGCAAACACCGCTTCTGTTGCCGGTGGTGACAGTGTACGGTTAAACGGATCAACTGCCGGCGGCAATTCATATGTTCATACTGTAAAAGATGCGTTTAAAAACATAGTAATTGATACATCCCTGACTTTCACTCACGTGGGCAACGGTATGTACAGAATTGAAATCGGTCCGAACTTTTTTCCGCTTAACGGCAGAGGGGAACAGGCCGGTGGTCCTAATCAAAACTTCTGGAAAAGTACAAGCGGAACCAGTACTACTCACTCAGACTATCCCAAAAATGTTTCATACACAATGGAGATGGTTTATAATTTCAAGATGGTGCCGAATTTGGTATTTAACTTTACAGGCGATGATGACGTTTGGGTTTTTATTAACGACAGGCTTGCTCTTGATATAGGGGGTATACACAGTCCTGTATCCGGTTCAATACATTTTAATAACATCAGGAACTCTCATAATCTGGAGGATGGCAATCACTACTCTCTCAGAATGTTTTACTGTGAGCGCCATTCTTCTGACGCTTCTATCCAGATCACTACAAACGCTACTAATGTTGTAATTGAAAACATCGGAATATCTATAAAATCTGATACGCTCAAGGCTGGGGATACTACTTTTGCATGGGCCACTGTTACGTCTGACTCAGGAACTCTCACTACTTATGACGGTACCTTCGCCTGGGATGTGACTGACATAGGGCCCGGCGGGAATCAAAAACCCATGATTGTCAGAGGTAACAAGGGTTCTACAGCCGCCGATATCGCTAAATCCGATACTGTCTGGTTTACCGCAACAAGAGCGTACACTAATCTTTTTGTAGAGGGTTCATACACTCAACAGGGGAACGTGCCTGTCAGCGGTGATGCTACTGTATACGTTAAGCCCGGCGATCCGGCCGCGGTATTTATAGAACAGTTTCCCGACTCAATGGCAACACAGACAAACCGCTGGGCCCCCAGTCTCGTGGATACGGTACGAATTTCATCATCTGCAATGTATGCCGCCAAGTTCTACGCGATTGTGCGCGACCGGTTCGGTAACTGGGTGCAGCCTGCCGCGGCATTCAGTCAGCCTGGTAATCCGCCGTATACCGGAACAGTGCAGTGGACTTCTCGCAATACTAATATAGTCAGTATTCCGAGCGCGGCTGATTTTACAGCTTTATCCCAGCTTCCTTTTACTGATCCCCAATGGTTGAATATCGGCAGGGGAGAGGGCAGGGTTAACAGGGTAAATTCCGGAATTACAGGCGCTGTAGTACGTTTTAATATCAGCCCGTCAAATACTTTTGGCGGCGGCGCTTTCACGGATACTGTGCCGGTTTTGGTTAATAATGAAACTTATCCCGATATCAGGATTGGAATTAAGGTCGGCGGGCCTAACGGGACGTTCGTGGAGTTAGCCAGGAGCGGCTCCCCGGGCGATACTCTGCACCTGACAGTAAACACCGACACTACACTCTATGTGCAAATGCTCACTTCTACGGGTACATGGATTGAAAATGTGGCGGGTATTTGGGGAGCTACTTCTCCCGCGGGTGTTGCAAACTGGTTAGTACCTGCGCCCCCAAGCGCCACCAATTGGACATTTTGTCCGACTGCTCAGGGTGATGGCAATGTAACAGTTTATGTTCCAGGAGGTACAACTACATTCGCGCAGCTTCCTATCAAGGCGCGTTTGAGCGATCCTGTTGCCATGAGATTCTATAGCAACTATGGAGCCCCTGGAACAGCGAATGTATCCGCTTATCCGCAGCCTTCGCAGGCGATCACCATACGGGCCGGAAGGGATACTTTGATTGTCGCAAAACTATTTGCTGATTTGGCCGCGAGCGCCAACATGTGGCTGAGCGGTTTTGAGGCAGCCGCTCCCGCAAGAGTCAGAGATTCTATCTCCATTAAATGGGGCTTTGCGCCAACTTCCCCTGTAAACGATAGTACTGTGTTAATACACCGCTCCAATAACACTCCGCGCGGCGAGGCGATAGACAGCGGTATTGCCGTCCGGTTTAGAAGCACTGTAGCTCACCAGACCTATATTTTGCGCGCTTCATATACCTATAACGGAGTGGTAATGCAGCGGGAACTGCATATTGATGTAGTTCCGGATTGGGAAAACGCAAAACTCCACATAGAGCCGAATTCCCAGGGATTTATACAGTCACCTAACCGTATTCAGCCGTTAGACACCCTGTCGTTTGCTTCTAATGATCAGGCTACCAAGCAAGTGTACGCGGTGTTGCGCGACCAGTATCAGAATTTTATCGGTTTCTCAGGAGGTACTTTCCAGTATGGGGGTACTTCGGTAACGACCGGGCCTACTAACTGGGCAGGCAGTGACAACGCTGTTTTTGAGCACGCAAAAGGTTTTGCGGAAGATGGACAATGCCATATTACAAAGGTGAACGCAGGCGTAGCGAAATTGGCGGTTACAGACGCCGCTTATCCTAACCTCAGGGATTCCATATATGTAAGAGTGCTTGAATATTTCTATGACACTCTGAAAATTGCGGTTAGAGTGAATTGTGATGGTTTCAATGCAGGTGCCTCCAACGGCGTACAGGTTAATACCGAATGTTACGAGTGGGTTGTGTCATCATTAACAAAGCCGTTTACAATGGACTCAAACAGAGACACTGTGTTCTATGTATTTGGCCATGTGAACAGCGGCGGCGGCGATAAACATGGAACATGGGAACCGGTTACCGCCACTTGGGGACGCAGTGATGGGCTTGAGGACGCTCTGCGTAACCCGCCTAATAACACAAACTCCTGGGCAGTATCGCCTGCAAGTACCGGTGAGGGTTTAATCAGCGTACGCAGGCAACTTGGAACCAGTACAGGAGGTTTGTCAACTACATTTATTCAGGATTCAATTTATGTCAAAATCACAACCGGCCCGCCTTTATGGGTTGAGCTTGAGATTCTTAATACCGACAATCTGATAGCCGGTGAGCCCATAACCGGAGTGTTGCGTTACCGCAACCGCGCGGGTGTTATTACAGCCGAGGCTTGGGCTGCGGCGGGTTGGGGTGCTTTTCCTGCGTACTTTGGGGATATACTCAGCTGCGGCGGCTGTGAAGCAAACGAGAGGATGCCTGAACCGAAAATTGGCAGTACTGGGGACACTATACTTGGCTATGCCGGTATCGCGAATCCGCATGGTACCTATTCGATCCTGCCTGCCGATCCTAACGCGTCGGTTGGCCCTGGTGATGTAACATTCCGTATCTATTACGCTTCCAGTGACATGCATCAGATCCGGTTTCTACAGGAAGTTTTAGGCGTTCAGCTTACCGTGCTGTCAAATCCATTTTTTGTAAGGGCGGCAGGTCTTGCTGAGATAGTTATTGTAGATGAAAAAGAAGTCCCCGTAGATACTTTAGTTGAAATCCCATATCCGGAACCGAGGCATTTCTACTCTGTGGGTTATGATCAGTACGGTAACAAAATCGGTTGGGAGCAATCGGACTGGAAGCTTGGCCAGGGTGGTACAATTCCTCCTCTTAAGGGCAATACCACCGGTGTAGTGATGATTACTTACGAGACAAAGGATGCGAATGAGAACGGTGAGGGCTGGATTATTGCCGAGACCACAGATAAGGATGGTATTAAGATCAGAGACAGCGTATTAGTAAGGATAACAGGTGTAACAACCACTCTTCTGAGCGCTGCTACCCGTGACCTTGACGCTAACGGCTATCTTGACCGTATTGAGTTGAGGTTTGCCAAGCCGGTTGCTTTTGAGTGGAATAGTGACAGCGCCAGATCCCGCGTAAAGATTCGGGGCAACCGGACTCATGTTAGAGATGATTTTGTCGTAAAAAGTGTTGCAATCAATCCTGATTCCGCTCAATTGGTTACTGTAAGTATTGAAGAGAATCCCGCCTGGGGTTTGCAGACTGACTGGAACCCTTTTGTTACTGTCGAGGAGGGTGCTTTTAAAGATGTAAGGCGCACGACTCTGGGGCCTAATACTAATAATAGTATTGACGGCGCCGCGCCTGTAATTGCGACCGCTGTTAAATTCTTTGCTCAAAAAAGCGGAGAACCTGACTGGGTCGATGTTACATTCAGTGAAAATCTCCGTACGTGGGAGGGGAGGTCTTATACTGAATTCGCAACTGACACCAGGTATAATCCTAATACATTGTTTAACATTTATGAGAAGAAATCCGCACAGGCGGCAAAGCGTCTTTCCAGAACCGCGGCAGTTGTCTGGCCGCCGGATACTCTTAATCTCCTGAAGGATTTTTTCAGTGATATTGTAGACATCATTCCGCGCGAACGTAATACTTTGAGGTTTTTCCTTAAAGAAGGCACGGATGTAGGTACCCGTCATTTTATGAATGTCAAAATGAGTCATCCTGCCGGCAAGCCGGACAGCTCCTTTATCGGCGACAGCGTGTCGCTGACTGTTACTAATGTCCTTGATGTTATAAGCAACCGCGTTGTGCCTGTTACTTTTGGTAACGATCCGCCGCAGAAGATTAAGGCTATTCCTAATCCCAGTTCACCCGATGCTAACGCCCCGCGCGGAACCGTTGTTGGGGGACAGCTCAGGCCGGGTGATATGGACGCTTTCCACAATGACAGAGCCGCACAGCACGTCAGAGAGGGCGGCGGCGGCAGTATTCTGCGCGTACCGGTTTACATACCAAAGGGCGCGGATAAACCGGGTAACCGTGTCAGATGTCAGGTGAAGGTGTATGATCTTGTGGGTAACCTTGTTAATACCGCCAAGACTGATAATCTGGCGGCAAACTCAGGTTTCACAGGTTCGAACTTCGACAATGGTAATTATACTGAGATGGATCTGTTCTGGAACGGGTACAACTCAAAAGGGATGAAGGTCGCTCCAGGTACCTACCGCATGATAGTTTTCATTGATTATGAGAACGCTTCGGACAGAAACAGGAACAAGAAGTTCCAGGGTACACTGGGAATATCTAAGTGATTAACTGTTAGTGGTTAATAATTAGCGCGGGGGATTCAGAGTTTCTGAATCCCCTTTTTAGTTATTCCTGCATTAAAACGAAACGTTATTGTTTCACATTGGAACACCCTTCTCAATTAAAAATAATAATGCAGACCGTGTTTATTAAGATAAAGCCGACACCGCTGCGGAAATAAGGAGAATTCTCCTCATTTCCGCATTTGAATATCTATTTCTGTATCAATAAAAAAATGGCACACAAATTGCGACAAATTGGGAGCACAAAGATTTTGTATAATCAATATAAACCTACTTTTCAGGAGGAGATAAGATGAACGTGAAGCCTTTAGCCGACCGCATCCTGGTGCGTCCGCTGGAAGCTGAGGAGAAGACCAGCGGCGGCATTTTTATTCCGGACAACGCCAAAGAGAAACCTCAGAAGGGCGAAGTGGTTGCCGTTGGCCCCGGCAAGACAGCCGAAAGCGGCTCAAAAATCGAAATGACGCTCAAAAAAGGTGACAAAATCCTTTACGGAAAATATTCCGGAACAGAGGTAAGCGTTGATGGTGAGGATTATCTGATTATGAAGGAGAGCGATGTTTTGGCAGTTGTTTGAGATGTAAATTACAAATTACAAATAAAACAAATGCAAAAATATCCGCGTGTGCAGGGGCGGCCGCCGGCCTCCCATATACGCAGGGAGTAAGTAAATGGGCGTTGCGCGCAACACCCAATGGAAAGCAGGAGAAGGCAGCCGCGGGGGCTGCCCATACAGGTAAATAAGACATAATCATTTTAAAGGCAGCCCCTTGCGGGCGCCTTCAAAAAAAGGAGATATGGAAATATGGCAGGTAAGCAGCTTGCATTTGATATGAACGCCCGTGAGAAGCTTTTGAAAGGTGTTGACACATTAGCTAACGCTGTTCGTGTGACTCTGGGGCCGCGCGGCCGTAATGTGATTCTTGACAAAAGTTTTGGCTCTCCAACCGTTACAAAAGATGGTGTGACAGTCGCTAAGGAAATTGAGCTTGATGACAAGTTTGAAAACATGGGCGCGCAGATGGTTAAGGAAGTCGCTTCAAAAACTTCTGATGTCGCGGGTGACGGTACTACAACCGCTACAGTGCTTGCTCAGGTTATCGCCCGCCTTGGCGTAAAGAACGTTACAGCCGGCGCTGACGCCATGGCTATTAAACGCGGTATAGATAAATCTGTACGTGTTTTGGTTGAGAGGTTGAAAAAAGACTCAAAGCCGATTTCCGGCAAAAAGGAGATCGCTCAGGTCGGTTCTATCAGCGCCAATAACGACTCTGAAATCGGAAACCTTATCGCTGACGCTATGGAGAAAGTGGGTAAGGATGGGGTCATTACTGTAGAAGAAGCTAAAAGCATAGATACTACCCTTGATATTGTTGAGGGAATGCAGTTTGACCGCGGTTACACATCAGCCTACTTTGTAACAAATACCGATACTATGGAGTGTATTCTTGATGAGCCGCTTATTCTTATTTATGACAAGAAGATAAGCGTGATGAAGGATATGCTGCCTTTGCTTGAGAAGGTTGCCCAGCAAGGTAAAGCGCTTTTAATTATCGCTGAGGATGTGGAAGGCGAAGCGCTTGCTACGCTTGTGCTTAACAAGCTGCGCGGAACTTTAAAAATCGCCGCTGTCAAAGCGCCGGGATTTGGCGACAGAAGAAAAGCGATGCTTGAAGATATCGCGACGCTTACCGGCGGTATGCTTATCTCTGAGGAGGCTGGCTTTAAGCTTGAGAACACTACCGTTGATTCTCTTGGCAGGGCAAAGAGAATTACTATTGACAAAGAAAACACAACTATCGTTGAAGGCGCCGGAAACAGCGCTGATATTAAGGGGCGTGTAGCTCAAATAAGAAAGCAGATTGAAGATACGACTTCCGACTATGACCGCGAAAAGCTCCAGGAGCGTCTTGCGAAGCTTGCCGGTGGTGTTGCTGTAATAAATATCGGAGCAGCTACGGAATCGGAAATGAAGGAGAAGAAAGCGCGCGTTGAGGATGCTCTTCACGCTACCCGTGCGGCTGTTGAGGAGGGAATTGTTCCCGGAGGCGGCATCGCCCTTATCCGCGCTTCTTCAGAACTTGACAAGCTTAAACTTGAGGGTGATGAAAAAATAGGTCTTGATATTATCCGCCGCGCTTGTGAGGAACCTTTGCGTATGATAGTTTCAAACGCCGGTCTTGAGGCTTCGGTTATTGTTAACGATGTTAAAAACGGTAAAGGCGCATATGGTTTTAACGCTTTCAGTCAAAAGTATGAAGATCTTGTTGATGCCGGTGTTATTGATCCTACAAAGGTGACACGCACAGCTCTTGAGAACGCGGCTTCCATAGCGAGCCTGGTTCTTACCACGGAGTGTATCATATGCGAAATCCCTGAAGCGAAGAAAGAGATGCCGGACATGGGTGGTATGGGAGGAATGGGCGGCATGGGAGGTATGGGTGGAATGGGCGGTATGGGGATGATGTAAGGGCGTTGCGCGCCACATCCTTACAGCAGGGGCGCGGGTTTATCGCGGTGCCTGAGGCTATCAATTATGCAGGGCAGCCGTGAGGGCTGCCCGTACGGTATATCTCTTTCCCCTGTTGGGGGCGCCCCTTGCGGGCGCCCTCCTGTTATGGTCAAGAAAAATATCCGCTTACATCTTCCGCGCTATTTATTTTTATACATCTTTTATTATGTGTTTCATTGGTGTGGAGATTTGGTTCATGCATATTTATGATCAATATTAAAAGATACAAGGAGAAGTGCTGCAATGAGTTCTGAAAAGAACAATCAAGACGAAAACGAAGACTTGGAAAATGACAATCAGTCTGACGAGCCTGAGGAGGAGTCCCAGGATCAGGAAGCGGCTGAGATAACCGAGACAATCGAGGAAGTCAAGGAGCAGCTTGATGCCGCCCGTGACAGAAACTTGCGGCTTATGGCTGAGTTCGATAATTACAAGAGAAGAACCGCCAAAGATTTTGAGCGTCTCGTAGAGAACGCCAATGAGAAACTGATTCTTGAGATTGTTGATGTAAGGGAAAATTTCGAGCGGGCGCTTAAAGCTGTGGAAGCGGGAGGAGAGTTTGCTCCTTTTTATGACGGGATGAGACTTATCTTCACGCAATTTAACGAAGTACTCAGCCGTAATGGTTTGAGTGTTTTTGCGGAGATTGGGGAGGAGTTTGATCCTGCTATTCACGATGCTCTTATGAAGTCGCCTAATGATAAAATTCCCGAAAATCATATCGCCGAGGTGTTTGAACGCGGTTACAGACTCAAGGATAAAGTAGTAAAGCACGCCAGAGTGATTGTCTCAGGCGGCGCTTCCGCTTAAAGGCAGGACAAGCCGCGAGGGCTGGCCGTACAAGAAGATATTAGCTATGATTATTGGGCAGCCCTGGCGGCTGCCTCTTTTCATGGGAAGAGACAGATACATGTAAGGGCAGCCGTTACCGCTGCCCCAGAAAGCTGACAAAAATGCCAAAAGCTGATTATTACCAAGTACTTGGACTTGCCAAAGGGGCAAGTGATGATGATATTAAAAAAGCGTACCGTAAACTTGCTGTAAAGTATCATCCGGACAAGAATCCGGGTGACAAAACAGCGGAAGAGAAATTCCGTGAAGCGACGGAAGCTTATGAGGTGCTTAAAGATTCGAACAAGCGCGCTCAATACGACCAATATGGTCACGCTGCTTTTGAGACCGCTCAGGGCGGCGGCTATGGAGGCTACAGTGGATTTGGCGGCGCGGGGTTCGATCTTTCAGACGCCCTGCGTGCGTTTATGAATGATTTTGGCGGAGAGTCCCTGTTTGGCGATTTGTTTGGTTTTGGCGGCCGCTCACGCCGCGGCGGCGGAACCGGCGGAACAAGAGGAAATGATCTTCAGGTGAGGCTTCCCCTTACCCTGGAGGAGATATCTACCGGCGTAAAGAAAACACTTAAAGTAAGAAGACTTGACCGCTGCGGAGAGTGTCATGGCAGCGGTTCGCGTACCGGAAAACGTGTAACATGTGAAAAATGCGGCGGCAGCGGCAGGGTGCGTCATGTGTCCAACTCTTTCTTTGGGCAAATGATACAGGAAGCGGTCTGCCCTGTCTGTAAAGGGGAAGGACAGAAAATAACCGATCCGTGCCCCATATGCGGCGGCAGCGGGCTTAATCAGTCGGAAACCACAGTAGTGGTTGATATCCCCGGAGGCGTGGCTGAGGGTAACTATATAACAGTATCAGGCAAGGGCGACGCGGGAAGAGGCGGCGGACCTGCGGGGGATCTTATTGTTATCATACAGGAAAAACCTCATGAGCTCTTCCAGCGTCACGGTGAAGATCTGATATGTGAAATTGACATAAAGTTTTCTGAGGCGGCGCTGGGCTGCTCAAAGGAGATAGTTACTCTTGATGATAAGGTGAAATTGAAAATTCCAGGAGGCACACAGCCTCAAACCGTTTTTAAACTGCGAGGCAAGGGTTTGCCTGAACTTCGCGGCAGAAACCGAGGTGATATTTTGATCCGTGTTAATGTGCGTACGCCGGAGAAGCTTGATCGTAAAGAAAAAGAACTCTTTGAGAAACTTGCTGATCTGGGACTTTAATAGGGCAAATCACAATGTACAAATAAAACAGGTCTGGTTTGTAAGGGCGGCAATTTGCCGCCTGCATTTTTTTCACAGGCAGGATAAAAATATGGAAAAAACCGCAATACGTAACTTTGACAGACAAAGCTTTCATCCTGATACTTTCCTTGAAGAGATCAGTATACAGGTGCGCGATATTTGCGGCAGCCGCAAAGTGTTTCTTCTTGTTTCCGGCGGGGTCGATTCGACAGTAGTTTTTGCTTTGCTTAATAAGATACTTGGGCAGGAGCGTGTTTTAGGGCTGCATGTTGATACCGGTCTGATGCGTAAAGGCGAATCCGGGGCGGTTCTTGATTATATGCGTAAGAATGGTTTTAATAACCTGCGCATAGAGGACGCAACACAGGATTTTCTGAGCAGCCTTGAGGGAGTTTATGATCCTGAAAGGAAACGGGAAATAATCGGAAATCTTTATATCGATATAAAAGAGAGAGTCACCGCAAAACTGGGACTTAACGCAGATGAATGGGTTTTAGCTCAAGGTACGATCTACCCGGATATTCTTGAAACCGCGGCAAAAGATTCCTTTTCTACTAAGGGAGCGCATAAAGTAAAGACGCATCACAACCGCGTTGACGCTATCATGGAGTTAATAGAAAAAGGGTTAGTTGTCGAACCTCTGGCTCCACTTTACAAAGACGAGGTTAGAAAACTTGGCGGGCATCTGGGGCTTCCGAAAGAACTTGTCTGGCGCCATCCTTTCCCAGGCCCCGGTCTTGGTGTAAGAGTTCTTTGCAACAACGTGTTTAGTAATGACGTTGCGGAAAAAGACGCGCAAATGCTTGTAAATATAGCATCGGCGGCAGGATACGACTCCTGTATACTGCCGCTTAGAAGTGTGGGTGTTAAGGACAGTCAGCGCACCTATGCTCATCCTGCTGTTGTAAATGGAGCGTGTGACTGGGATGCGCTGAGGAAACTTTCGGCAGATATAACCAAATCCACACCATCTGTAAATAGAGTGGTTTACGCTTTAAATAGTAGCGGAACGCTTCGTTATCAATTAATAAAAGCACACGTTACCAGCTCCCGGCTTGACAAACTGCGTGAGGTAGATTCAATAGTTACAGATGTTCTTAGACAATCCGGTGAGTATGACAGCGTGTGGCAGATGCCGGTAATTCTTTTACCTCTGATAAATGATTGCGGCGGTGAGTGCGTAGTGTTAAGGCCGGTGATATCCACAGACGCCATAACTGCTGATTTTGTACCCCTCAGGCCGGAAACGCTTCAACTTATTGCAGAAAAAACTTCTGCTGTTGAAGGCGTTGGCGATCTGTTTTTTGATATAACCAACAAACCGCCCGCGACGATTGAATGGGAGTAAATATCAAATTACAATGTATAATGTATAAATAAGAGGTTGGAAATTATTCTTGCGCGAATTTGTTTTATTTGTACATTATACATTATAATTTGATATTCTCACCCGCACATTAAACATCACCGCCATCTCTCCTCTGGGCGGATGTTTTGAAAAATGCACAAGAAGTTCTTGTGCGGATCCGCGCAAAAATTCTTCGTGGATTTTTGTGAGTTCCCGGCCAATCACAACACGTACCTCCCCAAGCACCTCTTTAATATCTTCCAGTGTTTTAACGATTCTGTGAGGGGTTTCGTAAAAAATAACGGTGCGCGGTTCGTTTTTTAGTGATTCAAAAAGCTTGCGCCGGGCGGTGCTTTTGTGCGGCAGGAAGTTCTCAAAAATAAAACGGTCGGTGGGCAGACCGCTTGCGACAAGCGCGCAAAGAGCGGCGCAAGCGCCCGGAACAGAAACTACGCAAATCCCTTCCGCTACGGCGGCTCTTACAAGGTAAAACGCGGGATCTGCCACCCCCGGGGTTCCGGCATCGGTAATAAGCGCTATCTCATCTCCGTTTTTTAAGGATTTTACAAGGTTTGGGGTCACTTTCTCTTTGTTAAAGTCATGGTAGGGGCTCATCGGGGTTGTTACTCCAAGGTGGATGAGAAGCTTTTTAGAAGTGCGGGTATCTTCGGCGAGAATAAGACTGCATTCAGCCAATACCTTTGACGCTCTCAGTGTTATGTCTGAGAGGTTTCCTATTGGGGTGGATACGATGTAGAGGCTCATATAAATTCAGACCGCGTTTCCGCTTCTATTATGTTTGACGCACTCTTTTACTGCGCGGCTATATAATTCCTCACAGCCGTGAGAAATTCCCGTGCGTTTTCAACCTGAGCGGATACAATTTTTTTTGAGACTATGTAAAAGGGCTGATAATCACTATTATTGCGGACTTGAAATGCGCTCGAAATAGCGTCCGAATACTTTGCTGGAAAAATTCCTGATTTTATATATTTTTCGCGAAATTTACCGATTATGGTACCGTGATTCTTAGAATCAAACTCATCAAGAGCTAAAACGGCTTTTATAGAATTAAATATGCTGTAGTATGAACGGTTAGCTGCGTTTTTAAACGAGCCTGCGTTCATAGTTAATTCTGCGTCACGCAGACATTCAGCGGCCTGTTCAAGGCGGTAATTTGCTAAATCGGAGGGCATCCTGTCAGGCATATAACTCTATACCATCTTTTTGCACATCCTTGTAGAATGGCAAAACGTTACCCCACTCCCGATAAATGATACTGCATACCATGTGCAGACTAACAATAATATTATGCTCTAAATCAAGATCGCCGGTAACACTACGGATTTCACGCCAGGTCTCATCCGCATCTTCAGGCGCAATATCGGATAGTACCATAATATCAATATCAGACCACTCATGGTAATCCCCGCGGGCGTAAGAACCAAATAGAACGACCTTTTCTAATTTGTCTCCCAACACCTCTTTGGCAGCTGCGCAAACTTTTTTTGTTATTGTTTCAAGCGTAGGTTTGTCACACATGGGGCTCTCCTTGAGGTAAGCTCTATTATACTAAATATACCGCATTTTGTGAGCCAATAGCAAGGCAAACTCATTTTCAGGCAAGTTCACCGCCGGCCCCAATCCGGTAAGCAGGGGAGAGAGTGCTGTAAAATTCTTCTTTAGCGGCAAGCGGATAACCAATTGTGTATTAACGGTTTACAGTTCTACAAGCGATGTTATCAACAAGGTAAAAATAAGCGACATGGGTGATAATATAGGCAGCCGTGAGGTTGGTTCGTGGAATTTGACTGACGCCAGGGGGCGCAAAGTTCCGGCGGGTGCGTATTTGGTCAAGGGAACAATCAAAACCAATGACGGCAAATCCGAAAAAATATCATTGATATTGGGTATTCATTAACGTATATCCACCGCAGGGGCGGCCATTGGCCGCCCGCATCCCTCGCAACCGCAAATAATGTGCGGCGCAAAAAAATCCGTATATTGTCCACCCATTTTTTCGTAAATCCGAATATTATTTTTTGCGTGAGACAGGGCACCCGCAAGGGGCGCCCGTACAATGGAAAATGAAAATCCGCCGTATCATCTGTAAGGGCACCCCTCGCTGGTGCCCTCTATCCCGCCCCGTACAATATATCAGATGCTATTAATATCCAAATAAGCCTGCAAGATAAGGCAAGCTGCAATCCGATCCGCCAGCCCCTTATCTCTTCTCTCTTTTTTCTTTCTGAACATAATAAGCTCTGCGGCTTTTTGGGAGGTAAAGCTTTCATCAACAAAGTGTATGGGAAGTTTTGAGCGTTGTTCAACTTCTGAAGCGAAAGCGCGTACTTCAGCGCTCATGGTTGTTTCTTGATCCTTATCGCCTAAAGGTAAGCCCATAACTATAGCCGCCGGATTTTCATCCCCGATAATTCTCAGGAGTTCACTCAATAAATCCGGATTTTTTTTTCTGTCGATTACACAAAGTCCTCTGACCGCGCCGCGCCCCTGGGCGTCTGTTACCGCTATGCCTATGCGCCGCCGCCCGTAATCAACTCCTATGAGCTTCATCCTTTTCCTTTGTCCACTCCATAAGAACCGATAATGTGGAGAGGTTCAGGTTTGCGGTTTTTGGGGTTTTGTTCACGATAAAACGGAAATTACCCGACGAGAGGTTAAGGATTGAGTATACCGCCTGTACACCCTGACCTTTGGCGGCGGCGGCGTAGATAATTTTGCCATTTTTAAAGTAGACAAGACCAAAAGGGTTTTTCCGTATGTCTATCATGAGGCATCCTGTTTTGCTGCCGATTTCGATAAACTGAAGCACTTCAAGCAGATTTCCGCCCGCTATTTCACCCTGGAGCGCGCAGCGCTGAACGCTTGCCTGAACATTTTTTGCCCCCTGTTCCCCGCTGGTAATGAGAGGGGTAACGACCGCGAAAATATCTCTGTCTGAGAGCGTAGGCCCAAAGAAACTTACGTTTTTGAGTACTTTGCTTTGCGGGACAGAGGAGGGATCGGGTACGTTATAAAAAAGAAAATAAATATTGAGCGCCGAAGAGTCGAGCCGAACAAGAAGGTTCTCTAATTTGGCAAGAATCGCCGGTTCAAAGTTCCAGTCAACAAGAATAAGATCGGGCAGGCTGTGCTCTATGTTTTGACGCGCTGTCACAGAGTCTTTGGTGACGTTTACATTAAACCCTATCTCAGAAAAGCAGTGTTCAACAGGCGCCGAGGCATTGGTGAGCATGTATTGCACCATTTTGGTTTCTTTTGCGAGTATAAGCGCGTTTTTCTTTACGAATATGTTTCTTTTACGTTCGGCGCTTATGTGCCTGTACGTCACTAAACCAACAATGAGAACAATCACCAAACTTGCGCCAAGTACAATAATAAGCACTGTTTTGGCTTCTTTAAGAATAATCGAACCGGTAGGCGGTACATCTAAAATTTCAAGTTCAGAGCATCTTACAACCCCAATAGTGTCTTTGCAAACTACCCTGCACCAGGTGTCGCCCTGATGAAATAAAGGAAACACATCGCCTTTACGCGCAATTACAAGAAAAGGGGATTCGGGACTGAGGTACTCTAAAATTCTGATGTTGTTTCCTGTAACGCGTGCCCATTTTTGCGTAAGCTGGCTGCTCTCTTCCGGAACGGGCGGCAGCATGGATACATCTTGTTTAGTAAAAAGATTCGCGCTGCCGGAACCGGTTCCTGAGATCAGGCGTACCTGCGAACTTAAAACCCAGCCTTCATTACCTCTGTATTTCGTCTTAAACCATTCGCCGTTTTTTTCGAGCACAGGCAGAGTATCGCCTGTACTGGCAACATCAACAAAGGGTGAGGAGGAGCTGGGAGAGGTATGGATTCTTGCGTGGTCAATTATCTGTAACTGAAGAGCGAAAACGCCCTCCTGCCAAAAAGTGATGATTGCTAGGCAAATAAGAATCCATACATTTTTTTTCATAAAGCATCATCTTCCGCTGTTTTTGGGGTTATACCTTTTTGTTTTTTGATATAAAATACGATTCCGCCGGCACATCCAAGAAGAATGATAACCTGCAGCAGAAAGGTAATAATGGGAACGCTTTTCCTTTTTACCACTTTGCCTGCCCTTGCCTCAATAAAACCCTCTCTGCCGTCTACTTTAACTTTGATCCAGCTTTCGCCCGCGGAGATAATTTCGAGGTATTCATTCTGCCTGGTTTGTCTTACAATGTCAGACTTGGGGTTATTGTGTTCTTTGTAAATGTTAGCCTGGTGTTTGGAGACCTTAAAATATTTTGGTTTTTCATTGTCATCGGCAAAGGATAAAAAAAGACTGCCGGTTAAAAGAACACTCAGGCCCAGCAAATAAAAAAATCTCATGAGGAACTCCTCGTTTTAATGGTTATTGTGTTACTCTGTTTAGTTCTGATGTAAATTGCAACTCCGAAGAATCATCGGCAAACCGCAAGCCTATTTTGAGATACCATATTTCAGGAATATCCGCAAAATCAGCGGATTGCAGACGTATGCAGTCCTTTTCCGTAGTCACTATTCCGTTTGAATATACATTCTGCAAGACAGGGGTAAGGTCATTTCTTTTGAAATTATGATGGTCTTTAAAACAAAGAATATCATATGGTTCTATCGAAAAGGAGCGCAGCATATTTATGAAACGCTCAGGCCTCGCTATACCGCATACGACAATCGGCTTTTTTATAGGAAGGTTTTCGCTGATCCGGCCGCTTCTGCCCTCCACCCAATGAAGCGGCTGCTGCAATAACACTGCGCATTTTTTGTTGGTAAAACGATCCGCGATTCTGTTCCTTACCTCTCGAAGCGCATCGAGCCGGGCAAGGTCACCGATAATAAAAAGAATACCGGCCCGCTCAAGGGCGCTGAGCGGTTCCCGCAGGAATCCTGCGGGAATCATTCTGTCACTCAAAGTATTTTCACTCAAACAGACGATATCAAGATCACGCTTTACTTTTTGATACTGAAATCCATCATCAAGAACAAAAACCGGCCGCTCCGGCATAAGCGGCAGAAGTTTCTTTGCGTTTTTCACCCTGTCGGCTCCTATGCCAAGCCACGAGTTACGCAGATTGTTGCGGAGCATGTATGGTTCATCACCGGTAAGTTCCCAGTTTACTATTTCTTCGGGTTTTATTATGACAGATTGCTTTGAAGGCCTTCCGTAACCTCTTGATAAAAAAGCGACGTCAAAACCGGCGTTTATGAGGTGCCGTCCCACAAGCAGAGAAACAGGCGTTTTTCCCGTGCCTCCCGCGCGTATGCCGCCAACGCTTATCACAGGACGCTCAAGCGCGTGGGAAAGCCCCGCGAATCTGTCATAAATTGTTTGACGTCCTTTGATTGCCTTGCCATATACATGCGACAACGCCTTTACAGCGGGGTTTGAACCAAGCTGGCCGGGCAGGGGGGAGTCGAACTGCTGGTTATCTGGTTTCATTTTTAGACGGGTGGTCTTTTTTACGGTGAAGTTTTTTATAAAAGGATTACTTATAGTAAAATAATTCATGATTCATAAGTGTTGATAGATATACGGGTTTTAAAAAACATATTGTATGGAATAGAAACCGCATCAAACGGAATAAAAACATAGATATATTTTTACTATACGCTATATTTAAAAAACAAAAATGTATACTCATGGATGCATGCTGTGTTACAGTATACTTTCTTTTACCTCCCCGTTTTCCAGAACAATAACTTTGTCGCAAAACTGAACAGTTTCAAGCCTCTGGGCTATGATGATCTTTGTGGCGGGAATATTTTTCAGATACCCGGTGATTATACTTTGTGATGCTTTGTCAAGGTAACTTGTAACCTCGTCAAGGAAGATAAATTTGCTCTTTCTCGCGATTGCGCGCGCAACTGAAAGCTTTTGCATCTCTCCGCAGGAGAGTCTGCACTCTTCAAGTTTAGTACGTATTCCTTTGGGAAGAGC
The DNA here is from genome assembly GCA_031254105.1 of Chitinispirillales bacterium. Taxonomy (GTDB): domain Bacteria; phylum Fibrobacterota; class Chitinivibrionia; order Chitinivibrionales; family Chitinispirillaceae; genus WRCH01. The sequence goes on along the minus strand of JAIRVB010000047.1, from coordinate 51,957 downwards.
GTAGATTGTTTCCTTCAGCCCCAGATTATTTATTATGTCAAGAACCTCCCGTACGCGTATCTCTTCATTGCCGCCGGTAATATTGCGGTATATGTCCTCAACGGTCAGGACGCTGTGCTGCATGACCGCGCTGATGTTTTTCCGCAGATACCGTAAGTTAAGAGTTTGAAGATCGTATCCGCCGTAATAAATTTTTCCGGATGTTATATCGTATAATCCCATAAGCAGTTTTAACAGAGTGGATTTTCCGCTTCCCGACGGCCCTAAAATTCCTACGCATTCCCCCTCTTCGATTTTAAAAGAGACATCATTAATGACTGGCTGTCCGAATTCGCGGTAACGGAACGTAACATGGTTAAACTCGATAGAACCTGAGATATTTGCGGGAACGCTTTTTAACAAACAGTACTCCGGCGGCGACTCCAAAATAGGTTTAATATTTTTGTATATTGACATCAGTTCCGGCAGTGTGTCAAGTACGCCAAGGGATTCCAGTACGCTGCGCTGCAGAATGAAGAAAGTTGAAATATATGCGATAAACGAACCCATTGAGATATCAGGTGTGTTCATAATCATCAGGTAAACGGCTGCTGTCGAAAGGATTTTAAACGCGCCGCAAAGCGAATCCAGAACGTTGTCGATTTTTTTAATTTTGCTCTTAAATGCGCGTTTTTCATTTTCGAGTGTTTGCCAGATATTGTAAACGCGTTCCCTGACGCGGGAAACAGCGATTCTGTGCATCGCGTGAATACTTTGATGTGTAAATGCCGCGCTTTTGTTTGAGGCGTCTATGAGTTTTAGGTGGAATTTATATTTTTTGGAACTTGCGGCTATATAAACAATAATAAGTCCGGCAAACATTAGTAGAACATAAGGAGTTATGGGAGCGCAGTATTTAAATAAAATCGCGATTTCTACAATGACAAACATATTGAAGACGATCAGTTTTAAATTATTCTCTATGAAAAGTTTTTTTATCCTGTCAATGCCTTTTATTTTTTCAAGAATTTCTCCGCTTGTATACCTGTTAAAAAACGGCATTTTAAGATGAAGCAGCCTGTCGCAAAGCGCCGTATGTACGGCTAATCCCGCTCTTGTGCCGATTTGGGAGATCCCAAGGTTTGTCATAATCAAAAATCCAATGTTTACAAGCTCAAATACCGATAAGATAATTACTATTTCAAAGAGCATAAGGCGCATGTTGCCGGGTATTATGGTATTAAAGATCTCCTCAGACAGAATAGCGGGTACTATCTGAATGAGGCTTGCGATAAAACTGCACAGTATGATTATGCTTGCGTTTTTGTATAGTTTTTCTTGATGTATGAATTGGGCGATCTCTTTTATTGTTAAACTCTGAGGCGCAAAGGCGCGCAGTATGGCGGTTGCGGTTTCTTCTATTTCAAAAACGTTTTTTTTGTTTACTTTTTTTAAAGTATTGATTTTGGGGTTATACACTCTGTATCCGGATATCCAATGGGGAAGTATGGTTACAGGCGTACCGTCTTTTAATCTCCCGAGCATTGCTCCGCCGCTGTGTTTCCACCAATTTTTTGGGAGAATGATCTCTTTACACCTGAGTCCGGATAAATAGAGAATCTCCTCCGCCGGATTTCCCAGGTTTTCAATAATATTCACAGGCGGCAAGCTGACCTCTAAGTCCAGATAACCGCACAGAACTTTGTAACATCTGAAGAAATCATCCGTCATATGGAGCTGTCAACTTTTCCGATTCAAATAATACGTTGTAATATGATGAGGAATACATAAGGTCATCATGCTTTCCCCTTGCTATAACTTTACTTTTGCCAAGGACTATTATCTGGTCATATTCCGTGACCTGTTCCAGCAGATGAGTAACCGCTATGCAGGTGCATCGCCGTTTTTTTAAAATACTTTCGATATGTTTACGGCTTTCAGGATCAATCGCGCTTGTCGCTTCGTCAAACATTACAATAGATGGGTTGTAAACAAGCGCCCTTGTGATCTCAAGCTTCTGGCATTGCCCTTTACTGATATTGTTTCCGTTCTCGCTCAGCTTATACTCATAGGCTCCGTCTAAGGATGATATGTATTTATGTATGCGCGCGTCCTGCGCGGAGTTGTAGACATCCGGCTCAGTTAAGTTTTTATCCCACAACGTAATGTTTTCCCGTATTGAAGCGCAGAAAAATGAGGGTTCCTGATTTGCGCATCCTATAGAATTCCTGAACAGCGCTCTGTCAATCTCAGCTATTGGTATGCCGTCAATAGTTATACTGCCGCTGTCAGGTTCGTACAGCCCCTGGAGAAGTTTTAGCAGAGTGGTTTTTCCTGTGCCGGATTCTCCGGTTACCGCTATCCTTTGTCCAGGAGTTATCGAAAGGCTGAAGTTTTTAATGACAGGTATATTTTCTTCGTAGCCAAAGGAGATATCTTTAAATTCTATATAGCCTTTAAGTTTACGTTTGCCGTTTGCGGGTCTGACCTTAACTGTTTTTTCATCATTACCGATCTCAAGATCCTTAAAAAAAACGGTGAGTTTTTTTTCGAAATCCTTCAGCTGCCCTCTTGCGGATAAAACTCCGCTTAACGGATAAAAGAACGCGCTTGCAAACGCCTGAAATTCCAGATATGTACCTATGCTTAAGCTGCGCTCCATTATCCGCAGCGCGGAGATCATGAGCAGGAGATTCAAAAAAAGCATTTCCGGCAAACGTTCTATGGGAGAGCAGGCGTTCTCAAAGTCATCATCTCTTTTTGCGTTTATTATAGCGGTTCTCGCGCCAAAAAGACGTTTGAAAAGTGTTGATTCCGCAGCCGCCGATTTAAATGTTTCGATGTTTTGCAGCCCCCTGGCGTATATCCGTTCACTTTGCGCAGACAGATCATCTGAGGAGAACGCCGGGTCATCATTATTTTTTGATGTAAATTTATTATGTAAAAAAGCGCTGAATTTACTAAGGATCATGTTAATTAAAACTAACGCTATAACGATAAGAGACATGGTAAGATCAATTAAGAACATCACAATCAGATAAAAAATTACCCTGAAGATATCGAACAAAAGGGAGAGAATATCTTCGGTTAAAAGTTTTGAAATGCGGGCTGATTTTTCCGATTTAGAGAGCAGGGCGGCGCTGTCTTTTTTTGTAAAAAGCCTGATAGAGGAGTTGAACAGTATCTGCATGTAACGGTTTTGGTTAAATGATTCTATATTGTTTGATAAGTTTGAAAGGCAGTTTTTTTGAAGCCAGTTGACCACTCCCGCAAAACAGGCTGTTACCGTCATAATTGTAAGCAGAGCGAGCAGCCAGTCATTTTTACGCTCGGTGAAAATATGATCTGTAAATATCATCTGAAAAACAGGGGTGAGCAGCAGCGGAATAAACAGAAGTAAATTCAGCAAAAAAATATATGCTGCCGTATCAATATTGCGGCGGAAGGATTCTGTCACATTAGATAATTTCATTTAGTCCTGCGCTTCTTTTCACCGTTTAAGAATCAGGTCTGCCGGACGTAAGTTCTCAACAATAACGGAAGCGTCGCAGAGTGTAATATTTCCAAACTTTTTTGGAGGGCCAAACGATGTTGTCCACGCGTATCCTGTAACTGTTTCTTCAGAAGGTTCAAGATTAATATAAACCTCATAACACGCATCGTTTTTAAGAAATTCCAGAGCAAGTTCTCTGCTGCCCAACATGCCGAACAGATAGTTTTCCGTAACAGGGAATTCACTTATTAAAGTTACCGTACCCGTCATATTACCATATATTTCACGACTTACGTTTGCGGGATAAATGTTAACGCTCATGTTTTTTCTTATGTTTTTAATCCGGCTTGAGGGTACAAAAAGATAACACTCCATGGCACTGCCTTCCAAAGCTTCTTTTGATATAGTGGCTATTTTTGTTCCTTTTTTCAGATAATCGTTTGCGTGAACAAAAACATCCACAACACGGCCTGATTCTGGAGTGATGATCTGGCTCTCTTCGATAAGTTCGGCGCGTTTTAAACTTATCTGATTGGACGCGGCTTTTTGTGAGATCAGTTTATTGATCTCATTGACAAGTTCCTGTCTCTCAGCACGGGCAATAACCTGACCGGTTTCAACATACTCTCCGGGCTTAATGTTTAAGTCAAGCAGGCGGTAGTCGTCCGTTGCGTATGTGTTAATTATTTTGCCTGCTTTTACTATAACTCCCGGATTATCTTCACGCAGTAAAATCGTCCCGAAAAACGCCCAGGTCACCGCGCCCGCAATAAGCGCGAAAATAGTTGTCAGTACGACCCACGCGTTTATACCTGTCAACTTTACCATCTCATCCGCTTGCGCGTTAATTCGTGCGTCAGGAATTTCATAGTTTGCTTTATTCCGGTTTTTAATATTATCCATCTGTCTTGCTCTCCCGTGTTTGCTTATCATGGAAAATTATCGGTTTAAGCGGGAGGACATGAGCGTTGAATCCGTCAAATTCCTGAGTTTTAGGGTTGTAAGTGCGTGTAGCGGAAACGGTTTTATAATCTTTAAGGTTTGACAGGTATTGCGCTATCGCAGTTCCATCTGTGTTTTTAACCGCCTCCATAGCGTCTTTCAGGAGCATTACCGCTTCATATCCGATTATTGCCGTGGCATTGGGATCATGGTTGTAATGTGAGCGGAAACTTTCTTTAAAACCCGTATCAAGATACTCAAGATTCATTATCGCTATATACAAATTGTCAAAGTAACCGTGCGGCAAGTCCTGCGGAGAAAGTTCTTCAAAAGTATCGCCTCCGAAAACAGGCGGATGGAAGCCGCTGCTGCGCAGTGTTTTTATAGATTCCACGTATGTCGGGTAAGAAGCGGTCATTACAAGACCATCGCAGTCAAAAGCGTTCCAGCGGTTCAGTATGTTATTAATGTTTAAAGGAGTAATGTTTGTCAGCCGGTCAATAACCCTTATTCCCTGACCATTAAGCTCTTTTTCCATAATTTTTGCGAAGTCAACTCCAAACTCATCATCGCTGTAGTAAATGGCCGCGTTTTTATGACCTTTTTGAGCCATATGTGATGCAATCGCGTGAGCAAAGACCTGATTGTTGCCTATCATGCGGAAAACATAGTCGAATCTCTCCTCAAACAGAATTAATCCTGTTGACAAAGGTGTAAGCATGACGACCTTATTTTTTTCGTAAATATCCTGAGTATAGTAGCTGACATTTGTACTCCAGTGACCGACAACAGCGCCGATTCCCTGATCGCTGAAAGTCTGCGCTATTTGCATGGCGGTGTTTGCGTTATCCATATCATCCCTTATCACGGCGTTAAACCGTTTATTCAGGACACCGCCGTTTTTATTTATGGTATTTACGGCAAACTCAATACCTTTTGAAAAGGATGAGTTTTGCGCTCCTTCCGAGTAAACCGGATAAGCGACTCCAATGCTTATTTCATTAGACTTATGAGAATTGTATTTGATCTTGCTGTTTTTAAAAGCATCGGTTCCGCATCCGCCTGATAAAAAGAATATTGTTGTCAGAAGAGAGAGTATTTTGTTCATTTTTTCTGTGTTGATCAGGTATAAGGATATTTTGTATTAATAAATAAAAGAGGTCAATATCGGATAAACGCAATTTTAAATGGAAATATTTTGGAAGACAGACCCCTCAAATAGGTTTAATTAACTATGTCCTTTTATTAATAGTGATATGTAAGTTGCTTTCTCAGAGGGTTCATTCTTTATTAAATACGCGGAGAAGAAATAATCCTCAAGGAGAAAAACAATGGAAATCACAAAATCGCAGAAAGAAGGCAAGATAGTTTTGGCTCTTAACGGCAGATTAGACATTAGATCCGCCCCTAAGTTTCTGGAGGCGCTCACTTGCGCTTTTGACGAAGCGCTTCATGTAGAATTAGACTTCGCGGATCTGAATCACCTTTCCTCATCGGGTTTATGTGTGCTGCTTGCGGGAAAAAGAAGCGCAAAAGAAAAAAATGCCAGAATGATTCTTGTCAATGTACCGGAGGAGGTAATAAATGTTTTTGAGATGACAGGATTTTCAAGAATAATAGAGATAGCCTGACAATGTTGTACTGAAAGTTGCTATTACTTTCGCTTTTTTACACCGTATAATTCCTAATATTGGACTTGGAAGATCAGAATTAAAATTGATGAAGGTTTTAAAAGGTAATTTTCAAGGAAAATATTATATTGTATAAAAATTTTGTGCTTAAAGATAAATAATAGTTGGATTTTTTATGGATGAAGAACGCGAAGAGCAAAAAATCTGGTATATATCAGTAAATAATCAAAAAGACGGCCCCTTCAGCATTGAGGAGCTTTCCAAAAGGAGATTATGTAAGAATGCTCTCATGTGGAAGAGGGGGATGGTAAGCTGGCTTCGCGCAGACGATGTTCCTGATTTTAAAAAACTTCTAAGTAAAGAACTTCCTTCGGAAGAGATTGAAGGCGGCGCGAAAAGACAAAGTGAATCAACTATTTCAGAGAGCGAAGCTTACCCGCAGGTTTCAAAGCGGCAGAAGTGGATCCATGATGAATCCTTAAAGTATGAGACCCGCGCGATTATTACACTTATTGTTGTTTTAATGGTTACGATTTTCTTTGCCCACCCTATTGCTTTGAAACAGCAAAAAGAGGCGAAATTTGCCGCGATGATAGCGCAAAAGGAGCGGGAGTTCAGAGAGGAGCGGGGGCGCAGGGAACGGATGCGCCAGGAGCTTGCCGACAGTCTCCTTAGGGCGGAAGCGGAGGAGCGTGACAGGAAAAAAGTTTTGCAGGACAGTCTTGCCAGGGCAAGGACGCGAACACAAGCTGGACAGACTTCATCTCGCGGTCAGTTTTTTACTGATCCCAGAGATGGCAGGATGTATAAAATAAAACAGTTCGAGAGTAAGACCTGGTTTTTAGAGAATCTTGGCGGCGGTAAAGGTTATACTTGGCCGGAAGCGGTAAACGCGTGTCCCAAAGGCTGGCATTTACCCGCCAACAGGGAGTGGAGATCGTTGTCGTTGATTTTAGGAGACGGGGCAGGCAGGTTTTTTGATTCAAGAAATTCCTGGTGGTGCTCCGGAGGGTGGGAGAATCGGGAAGGTATTGATATATGGTATCTCTCCGGCGGCAGCCTTGTCAACTATAGCAGCAGCTCCAATAAGTCCGCTGTTTACGCAGTTCGCTGCGTTAAGGATTGAAAGGCAGTGTAGAAATAAAACAGCAGAGACCGGGCGTGTCGGATCTCTGCTGTTGATATTTTCGCATTCCGTATTATTTGTTATTTACATGTTGACTTAGACTTGTTCTCTGAGTTATCTTATTTATTATAATTGAACAGACATAATCGGTAGTTCGAGCATTTGAGCCCGTATTCAAAAATGCGGGCTTCATTTTTTATAACAAAAAAAGCGGAAGTTTTTGCTGTCAGTTGATAGATGAACTCCCGCACATACATACATTATTACTAAAAAAAGCAGAAGTGAGATTGTCGATTGGCAGACGAACTCTAACACAGGTATAATCATTACTAAAAAAAGCGGGAGGCAGACTGTTGGTTGACAGACGAACTCTTGCACAGGTATAATCATTACTAAAAAAAGCAGGAGTGAGATTGTCAATTGGCAGACGAACTCTTGCACAGGTATAATCATTACTAAAAAAAGCAGGAGGCAGACTGTTGGTTGACAGATGAACTCTCGCACAGGCATAATCATTACTAGAAAAAACAGGAGTTTTGTGTAATGGCTAATGAAGTTTTTATGAACAGATCAGTTGAGATGGTGCCGTGGCAGGATTATAGGGCGAGTAACACCGGCATGGTTGTTTTTTATGCGGGGGATCCGGTTTCGGAACTGCCGATTCGTGAAGTTCCCGAAGAATACCCAAGCGACATACAGCCTGAGCCTAATTATGAGACTGGGACATTTGGCTTTTATGGCTGCGCCAGAAGTAAGATAAGATCGACATTTGTTAAGTCAAAAATCAGATATTTGCTTTTTATTACAAAGTACATAGGAACCAACGCGGATTTTAAGGATGAGTATCTAATTACCGGATTTTACCGTGTGACAAAAATTACGGACGCAAAAAAACAGCATCTTCGTTTCTGCTCGGATTATTCCTGTATTGATGAGAATGTATGTTACGCGCTGCGGGCGGAAGAGAGCCGTTTTGTATCCGCTAAGGACGCGTTTCGCGTAACGCCTCAGCTGCTCAAAGAATGGGGTTTTAAGGGACGTGTCACGCGTCAAAGCCGAATAATTCTCAATGAAGAGCAGGCTGCCGCCATATTAGGGCATCTCTCATCAAAGCCCGATATAAAAGAGCAGTACATAGAGGAAACCGCAAGGCTCCAACCGCGTAGTGATGAAGAGAGTGAAGAGTAAAAGCAATGTACAAATTACAATGTACAATGTACAAATAAAATCAAAATCAAAAGATCAAGGCAGGAGCGTTTTTTTTGTAATTTGTACATTATACATTGTGCATTGTAATTTGCTGTTAAAGGGGGTTACACCGTGGATTTCATGAATTCAGTTTTGATTGTTGGCGGGGGGGGCAGGGAGCATGCCCTTCTCAAGGCTCTGCTTCGGTCTGACCGTGCGCTGTGCATGTTTGCTTATCCCGGTAATCCGGGGATGGAGAGGGATGGGTGCATGCTTGTTAATCAGCCAATTGGAAGTTGGGATGATCTTGCCAAGTGGGCGTGTGAGAATGAGATCGACCTTACGGTTGTAGGGCCTGAAGTTCCTCTTGCAGAGGGAATTGTTGATGTTTTTAATAAAGAGGGATTGACCATTTTTGGCCCCAGCGCGGCTGCCGCGCGAATTGAGGGAAGTAAGGCTTTTTCTAAAAATTTAATGAGAAAGTATAAGATTCCCACAGCTGATTTTGAGGTGTTTACCGCTAAGGACAAGGCTCTTGCCTATCTTGAAGAAAAGGGCGCTCCCATTGTGGTGAAAGTAAGCGGGCTTGCGGCGGGTAAGGGCGCGATTGTTTGCGATACGCTTGATGAGGCCAGGTTGGCGCTGGATGATATTTTTGATAATAAGAGTTTTGGTGAAGCTGGGCAAACTGTTGTGATTGAAGAAAAAATGAGCGGGGAAGAGGCATCTGTGTTTGTACTTACAGACGGCAAGTCATATAAAATTCTTCCAGTCGCTCAGGATCATAAGACAATAGGCGATAATGATACCGGGCCAAACACAGGAGGCATGGGCGCTTACGCTCCGGCTCCTGTAGTTGACGCGGCTCTTCTCTCCGCTATAGAAAAAGAGATCATAGTTCCCACGCTTGCGGCTATGGAAAAAGAGAAATCCCGCTACAGAGGCGTTCTTTTTGTGGGTATTATGGTGACAAAAGAGGGCCCCAGAGTTATCGAATACAATTGCCGTTTCGGAGATCCCGAAACTCAGGCTATTCTGCCTCTTGTACAGTGCGACTGGTATGAGGCGTTCAGGGCGTGCGCGAAAGGCAAGCTCTCCGGTGTAAAGTGGAGCGTTGATTCCGACAAGTATTGCGTCTCAGTAGTGCTTGCAAGTAAAGGATATCCCGGAAAGTTTGAAAAAGGCAAAGTAATAACAGGGATAGAAATGGCTGAGGAGAAGGGTTCGCTTGATGTATACTTTGCGGGCGTTAATCTTGATAGTGAAGAGAGGCTTGTAACAAACGGAGGGCGGGTTTTGGCCGTTTCCGCATGGGCGCCGGATCTTACGGACGCTGTTGCGCAGGCTTATGACGGTGTTGCGGAGATAAAGTTTGCGGGGAAGACGTTCAGGAGAGATATTGCGGCTAAAGGGTTGAAGAAATCGAAGTTATGAATATGATGAAATATATAAAAAAAATGGAACGCGCGGAAAAAGTTGCCGGCGTAAATAACGCTTTTAAGCCAGGTGCGTTAGCAGGGGAGGAGTTGGCGCGTTTTTATTACGATAAAACCATGGAATCCCGTACAGGCGATAAATATAAATCTCCGATTCAGGATATTATGGATGAGTGTCAGGAACTCTCTGCTACAGCTAATTCTTTTTTGCTTATGGGTCATTGGGGGTGTGGTAAAAGCACCGAATTAAATGAAATGTCAGGCAAGCTTAAAGAACAGGGATATCATATTTACACTGTAGATTGCAAGAGAGATCTGGATATGTTCAACCTGGCTCATTCGGATTTGTTGATTCTTATGGGAGAAGCTTTAATAAAAATAGCTGATGAAATCGGCTGTTCATTGGATAAAGATATGGAAAGTAAAATAACTGGTTTTTGGAATACAACTATAGAGAAAATCAATACTGATACTAGATCTGATGAGTTATCAGTAGAAGCCGGGGTTAAAGCGAAAACACCAGTGCTCATGCCTGTATTGAGATTGTTTGCCAGACTTCAGGCAGATTTGAAATTCAATGTAGAGAAACGCAAGGTTCACAGAGAAGTTATAGTCAACCGTTCCAGTGACTGGCTGCTTGTGTTAAATAGTATAGCTGACAAAATCACTGAAAAATCAGAATATAAGCAGCCCATTATAATTTTCGAGGATTTAGATAAAATAGACTGTGAAGTTGTTTGGAGAATTTTCAGCAACTACTCCTCCACACTGACCGGAGCCTCATTTCCCACAATTTATACATTCCCGATAGCGCTTTCTTATGATCCCAAATTTACCGCTCTGGGCGGATATTTTAGAACAAAAATATTACCTATGATAAAGCAGAAAACTGTTGATGGTGAACCTTATGAAGATGGAGTTAAGGTTGTTACCGAAATAGTAAAAAAACGCGCAAAGCTCGAATTATTTGAACCGGATGCGTTGGATAAGATGATAAGGAAAACAGGCGGTTCTTTGAGGGATTTGTTTTCGGTTATCAGTGAAGCTGCCACAAGGGCAAGACGCAGAGAGTCTGAGGTAATTACCGTTGAGGATGCAGATGCAGCTCTTGAAAGCCATAAGACTTCTATTGTCAAACTTATTGACCGCAAAAGGCATCTTGATCTTTTATTAAAAGTACACAAAGGGAATCAGCAGTTTCCGGAAGAAGGCAAGGAAGCGCTTTTGGAAATGTTACAAGCCAACGCTGTTTTAGCGTATAACGGCAAAGGCCGGTATAGTCTTCACCCGTTAGTCGCCGATTTTTTAAAAGAGCAGGGGTTAATAGATGATAAATTATGAACTCGCCTGATATAAATAACACAGATGCATACCAAAAATTAAAAAAAATGTTATCTTTTTTATTACTCCAGAAGCGGATATTAGTCTGGCAAGAACCGCTTTTGACTTTTATTCATTCGTCAGGTCTATAGTATCTTTTCAAGATGATACTTTTTGGGACAGCGAAGAACTAGAGTTGTCTTTCCCATATATATCTGTTAACATTGATGATGATATTGATTCTAAAATAGAAGTGGATTTTAATCAGCCTCAAAGGAAGCTGCTGGCGGAAGCAATCGCGCTTGTGAATCAGGCCGGGCGGCAGCGTAATGAGTTTTCATATATGGACGCTTTATTGTCTTTAAGGAAAGCGCTGATCATAAGGGAGAAAATTTTAGGAGATGAGCATCCTGATGTCGCGGTAGTTTATAACAACATGGCGTTGGTTTATAGCGCTCAGGGTGATTATGATAAGGCGCTTGAGTTCTATTTAAAAGCGTTTAAAATCGAACTTGCTGTTCTTACAGATAAACACCCTTATACGATCAATACGTATGATAACTTAAAGTCAGTCTTTCTTAAGACAGGCAAAATGAAAACGGCTTTAACAACTGGCTTGAGACCCAAATAAAGTAACAATCAGCAGCCAATAAAACAAGCGCTGCTTACTAAGTTTCTGCATATAAGGCAATAGGGAGAAATGGATCTATCATAAGGAACTCAAGTTCTATAATGCAGAAATAAAATGGCAGAATTGAGAAATAAAAAATCAAGATAAGATAAAAAAATTGTTGTATTATTGAGTATTTTCTATTTCTGCATTTGTTTTTGAACACTCCAATACATATTCAATATATATAATGCAACCAGCCAAAGATACCATATACTGATGTATATATATTATTTTTATATGTTTGCCCTTCATTTTATCAGAATCAACATGTGTAGGCGGCCATTTTGCCGTTACGGTTTTACTTATCAAAAAGGACGATAGCAGTAAGTGGTCTACAGGGCGGTAAAGCTAAGACGCTCGTTATTATGGTGCATGGCTGGAGTTTTGGCCGCGTTGATAATATCGTTTACCATAAGCGTAATGTTTTACTATTTGCTTCTCTATCCTCCGTTTCAGCAGCGCGCCTTGCGTTTTGCCGAAAATGAGATGAGTACATTCTTCCTGGGAGATATAACCATAGAAAGAGTGGAGTCAAACCTTTTTTCACGCATTGACTTTTACGGGTTGCGCGCAGCAGGCAGCGCTGAATTCGGGGATTCAATTACAGTGGGGCATGTGTCGGTTCGATACAGGCTCCCATCGATTCTCAAGAAGCGCGTTAATGTGCGTAATTTGCGTGTGACCGATATAAACGGGCAGGTTGTGATGGCTCCAGGCAATGATATACTGCTCCCGTTTCTGCCAGCTTTTCTCAAAGATTCCAACCGGTCAAATGATGAAGATGACAAGGAAAACAATGATGAGGGCGGCGGCCATCCAAATCCCGATGACTGGCCGGTAAAAATACATATAGGCAGCGTCAAAATTGAGGGAATTAACGCAGTTTACCGTGATCTGCACAACAACATGGTTGGAGAGATAAAGAATGCTTCAGCCACGGCTCAGTTTCACAGTATCGATTCTTTTTCCGTGCAGCTTGCTGTTCCTCAAGGGTCATACAGCAGTCCCTGGTGGGATGGTACGATTGACACGCTGGGAGCGTCGGGGGTTATTACCTGGAGAAATCTCAGGGTTCACTCGATGCTGCTTGAGGGATCAGGTACGCGTGTTACGGGCGGGGGGCTTCTCTCATATTTTGATGATGATCCGTGGGATCTTCACGCGAATTTTAAGACTGCCATAAATCCGGTTCCCATACTTTATACTTATGACAAAGGTGTAGGAAGGGATGGAATACTTGAGGGAACGGCGTCTTTTAAAGGATCGCTTTATAAACCGCTGTACTCAGCCCATGTAAGAGGGAGGGGGGTAAAGTACCGCGGTTATGAGCTTGGATCTTTTAATGTAGAAGCTGATTATGGAGCTGATGAGTACGGAAGGGCGAAAATCCGCGGGACAAGCGCTGTTGGGCCGTTTAACGTTAACGCCTCGCTTCAGATGATAAATCTTATGCGCGGCGTAGAGTTCGGGAATTATTCGGTTCAGGCTAATCTTAATGAACTTGACGCAAATATTATCTCAAAAGAGCTCAGGATTGATGGACAGATCCCTGCTGAGAGAGGCAGTGTGAGGCTTAGCGCTTCCGGCAGGGATATCGGGATTCCTACCTTTGTTGACCTCTCTGTGCAGCTTGACGGCGGCAGGCTTGCGGGCGCTCCTTTGAATGCAGACATGGTTCTCAGTAATGATCTGTGGAGTCTTAATGGCCGCTGGGGCGCAAACCGTTTTGAGGGAAGCGGACGGCTTAATTCGAAGAACGGTTCTGTAAGCGGCTTTTTATCAAGTCGGCTGCCTGATCCCGCCGCGGTCAGTTTGACTTTTAGCAAAGAGAGGGTAAGCGGTCTTCTTAATTCTTATATAGATATCGGCGGATATATCCATAACCCCACACTTGGCGCGTCGTTGAAGGGTAATGAAATCAGGTGGCGGGGAATGGAGGCGGACAGCGCTGATGCTTTTTTGACATTTGAAGACGGGAAACTTGGAATTCAGAAAATAGACGCTTCCATATCGGGTAATGTTGATTCGGTTTTCACTTTTCTGGACTTGGGTCATTTGGTCAAAGGGCATATAGAAGCTGATTTTTCGATGGTCGGCGGCGGTGAGCCGAGTGATCTTTTTCTTCACGCTCAGGTTCGCGGCTGCGGGCTTCAGTATGAACAATTTAGTTTGGACAGCGCGTTCGGACTTGTGAAGCTTGAAAGGGATACTCTAATTTGGACAGATCTGTTTCTCAGGAAGGGAAACGACGCGGCTTTAAGCCGCGGCTCTATTGTGTTTGGGTCTGAAATTAAACTTGACGCGGACGCTGATCTGTTCTTTGAGCGGGAGGGCATAAAGACTGCCGCGGGAGAGCTCGGTTTTAACGGCCTCCTGCGGGGTGATTCTATAAAAGCAAAGTACCGGATTACATCCGCTCACCTGCTGTTGTTAGATCAATGGATCCCTCAGGAACATCGTGTAAATGGTATGCTTTCCTCATCCGGTGAGCTTTGGGGAACGGTTGCGAATCCATGCGCAAAGATGGAATTTACTGTTACGGAACCGCGATACACAAACGTTAAGGCGCACAGAATCAGCGGCCGCGCGTCGTTTTCAGATTCACTTCTTAACGGATCGGCGCAGCTTAGTTTGAATGAAACGGCTGAGGCGGTAAAGTTCTCCGCGCAGCTGCCCTTTCTCCCCTCATCAGGTTGGAAAATAGATGAAACCGGGGAAAGGATCTGCTTAATCAAATCTAGTGCCGGACATCTGCATATTGGCGTTTTGGCTGAGCTTTTTGGGCCGCAGTACGCTGCCAGCGGGCTTTTGGCCTTTGAGGTTCAGCTTAGTAATGCGGGCAGCGGCTGGGGGGTTGGCGGATCGGTCTCGCTGCCTGACGGGGAGATAGAGTATCTTCCTCTCAAAATTCACGCCAGCGGCGTAAACTTCAGCGCAAGCGGTTCGGTAACTTCAACACAGAATGACGCGTCGTTTGTATTGAGAAGCGGAATTGTTGAGATGCCTATGCTGCGGATAGAGAACAGTGTTGTCAAAGGGCATAGCGGGCCGGATGCGCTTATTATTGATGAAGCGCGTTTGGGATTTGCAGGCAGCTCGTATATTGATCTTAAAGGCGCTCTTCCCTATGCGGGAATTGATTCTCTTATGTATAACAATAACTTGAAAGTTCAATATACTGTTAAGGATTTCCCAGCCCAGTTTTTTTCAACTTTTTTTCCTCAATATGGTTTGCGAAAGGGTGTATTTAACGGTACCGGTGAGATTTATACTTATGAAGGCAGGCCGTTTGTTGATGGCGGTCTTTCCCTTAACGGTCTTGAGTTTTCTATTCCCGATATTTACCCTTTAATTGGGCCCGCGGACGCTCAGTTCGAATTCAACGGCAGCACAATTATGGTAACTTCCGGCCAGGTAAAATGGAACAGGGGAATTATGCGCGCTGAAGGACACGCATCATGGGATACAAAACGGCTTTACGGTCTTAGCCTTAACCTCTGGGGCGGCAATATAGCTTTTGAACTCCCGGGTGTGATTCAGGTTAGCGTAGATACCGCCAGTTTGCATTTAACGGATCAGGATGAAAAAATCCTTATTAATGGCAGGGCGGCTCTGGCGCCTACTACTTATGTGCGGGATCTAAGTATTATGGAGATGATTAACAATATGCAGATACGGGATGGAATACGGCGCGCGCCCAATCCCTTTTTGGAATCTGTGCTGCTGCGTATAGATCTTGATTTAGCTAACAATATGAATGTAAACATGAATTTGGGATCGCTTACTGCCGATGGGAGGGTAGCTCTGACCGGCAGCGCTGCCAGCCCGGGATTTGTCGGTGAGGTTAGTATTATAGACGGGTATGTGTATTATTTTGACCGTAAATTCAAAATAGATGAAGGGATGCTGTTTAACGCCGATCCATCCGTTATAAATCCCAACCTTAACATTGTAGCGAAAGCGGATGTGTCTACGTATTTGCCGCCTCCCGCCAAAGGGGAAGATTTCACTATTACTCTGAACATAACCGGAACAATGGAGAACCCTGTGGTACGTTTTGAGGCTGAACCGAACCTTAGCGAGCTTGATATTTTAAGCGTCCTTACGCTGGGGCAGAGAATGGGAAGCGTGGGCAGTGATATTAACGACCGCATCGCAAACATAGCGGCTCAGCAGGCGATAGGTTTGGGTACGCGCAGGCTTGAGCGAATTCTTAATTTTGACAGAATCAGTGTCAGCGGAGATGTTATGGGCGCCAGTGACAGCAGGGGAGCGTCTCTGAGCGTTGCAAGACGGCTCACTTCACGCCTGCTGCTTACCGGCGAAACGTTTATGGGAAAGTTTTCCGACAGAAAAGTTACCGCTCACTACCGCCTAACCCCTCACTTTTATCTTGAAGGACAGACGACAAGCGAAGGGGAAAATGCTGTGGATCTTATCTTCAGGTTCAGCAGATGACGTTTTTTTGGTCAATCATTAAAAAAATAAAAGCGGCGCTGCCGCTTGTTTTCATGTTATGCGCATCGGCAAGCGCGTTGCAGCAATGGCGTCTGCGCTCTATTGAGTTTACCGGCAATGATACATACAGCAGTAAAGAGCTCAGAAGCCTCATGGAATTAAAGCCAAAAAAATCCCGCTATACCGATTTTATAATGCGAAGCGATCTGGAAGCTCTGCGTTCATTTTACAGAAGCAGAGGTTTTCAGGCAGTTGCTGTAAGTTCCGCAAGTGTAGAGCGCGACAGTTCCAAAGGCAGGGTGAAGGTAATAATTGACATTACTGAAGGGCCCCGTACCTTTGTAAGCCATGTGAATGTTGTTTCCGGTAAATATTTAAT
This sequence comes from Chitinispirillales bacterium, assembly GCA_031254105.1. Taxonomy (GTDB): domain Bacteria; phylum Fibrobacterota; class Chitinivibrionia; order Chitinivibrionales; family Chitinispirillaceae; genus WRCH01. The sequence goes on along the minus strand of JAIRVB010000047.1, from coordinate 35,332 downwards.
GCCGCCCGATGATTTGGAAAAAATATCAGTCAAATCCGGCATGCCCCTTATCCATTCTCAGATACGCGTCAACGCCCGCGCGCTAAAGGAGATGATGGGTCAGAGAGGGTATCTTGAGGCGGTTGTGGAACCGCTTGTGATGTTTGACTCTCTTGAAACTTCAGCGACAGTGTTTTTTAATATTAAAGAAGGGCCTAAGATTGAGGTAGGAAACATCAGCATAGAGGGTAACAGGGGGCTTGCAGGTACAGTTGTCAAACGAGAGCTTGTTTTTCGCAGCGGCGATACCCTTGATCTCAAATCAGTGCAGCGCTCCGAGCGAAGACTTTACAGTACAGGATTATTTAACCATGTGCAGATAAAACCGCGCTTAGATTCTTCCGCCGCAAACGCGGAGTTTCCCGACAGTACATATGATGTGGAGGTACGCGTAACCCCAAGCGATTATTTTCGCTTTCAGGGAGGTTTTGGATACAGTTCGGATGAAGGTGTAAGAACATCTGTTTCCACTTCATACCGTAATCTCTTTCGGTATGGTCATCGCTTGGCAGTAGGCGGTAAACTCTCTGGGGTTACACAGAACGTAGATGCGGTTTACACCATTCCATGGATTCTATATATGCCGATGCAGTTTGATACAAAACTTTATTATCACAAATATGACAATCCCAAACTGTATCAGGGAGTTTTTAACGGACTGCGGCTCTCTGTTGGCCGGCAAACCGACTATCAAATAACGTATGAGTTGTGGAGTCAGTGGGAGATGGTGCAATGGGTCAATGCGCCCCAGGACGCGGCGGGTCCCAGAGAAGTTCCTGAGAATCCCACACAGAGTGTCGGAGCCGGCGCGGGTTTTGATACCCGCGATAATCTGTTTAACCCGACTAAGGGAGTTTACAGTTATCTGGGAGCGGAGGTTGCCGGAGTGTTTGGCGGAAGTTCCAACCAGTTTGTAAAATTGACATGGGACAGCCGTTGGTACAACACTCTTTACCCGCGTTTTTTCTGGTCGTCGGCGTTGCGTGCGGGATGGGTTACCCCTTATGGAAGAAGTGTAGATGTGCCTGTTCAGGCTAAGTTCTACGGCGGCGGAAGCAGCACTGTCAGAGGTTTTGATGTAAACAAACTTGCGGCGCTTCCCAATAATGATCCGCTCAAAGGTAATTTTTATCTTTTTGTCAACGTAGTCGATATTCGTTTCCCGCTTTTTTGGTGGATCAACGGAGCGGTATTTCTTGACGCAGGCAATGTCTGGGCAGATGCTTCGGATATAGTTTCAGCAAGAGGGATGATTTTCGATCTTCGCTGGGCCGCTGGTCCGGGGTTGCGGATTGATACGCCGTTAAAAATTATCGCGCGCCTTGATTTGGGATTCAAGCTTGACAGAAGGCCGGGGGAGAGCGCAATGGTATTGCATTTTGATTTGGGGCAGCCTTTTTAGTTGTGATTATTGGGGTGCGTGTTCCATCGGCATTTATTTCATATCCGTTTGTTATCGGAGAGTGTGAAAATATTAAGCCTGGACAAGCCAGATACCCGCGCAGAGATGGTAACTTGCCGTCCGTTTGTCACGCATCCGTAAATAATATGTATGTACGATAATATATAGGCATTCCGCTTGAAAAGGACTTTATTAATGCAGAAATAATAATGCAGAAATGAGGAGATTTGATGTTTTTATTTCTGCATTCTGAATTCTGCATTATTATTTTGAAATTGAATCAGTATGGGATGTTGCAAAACAACACCCGTCCGTAGTATATCCATAAATAAAACCCACAAAAACCTGTCAAGTTAACCGTTAAAACTACCGATATCTTCTATATATGGCAGCTTTTTTTAAGATATTTTTACTTTTTTTAAAAAAAAAGCTTGCATAATGTTCAAATGGGCAGTATATTTATAGTGTAGCCTGTTACAGGTTACTAACCCCCTTTTATCAGGAGGCAGTAGTTATGACAATGAAATCAAACACACAGAGCAGCGCAAAATCTGATGCGGTTTTAGACAGTGCGGATAGTTCTACCCCTGTTAAGTCTCTGGTGCATAATGCATGGATACTCTCCGGAAGCGCGGTTGGGGGATTACGCTGCAGTCATGCCAGAGCATCCCTTCCGTTTTCGATGAAAGGCGGATACGTTGGTTCCGGCGCAACGAGACGTTTAATGATCGTTGGAAAAATCGGCAAATTTTAAACGCGCCGCGTAACGTAACAGGGGCGGCTGCCAGCCGCCCGCTAAAACAAATAAGGAATCCAAATACCCATGCAAAACCACCTTCCAAACCCGCTAACCGCAGAACAAACCCGTGTTCTGAATCACATAATAAAACACAGGGATGAATGCGGTTTCCCTCCATCTGTCAGGGAAATTGCTCAGGAATTAGGATACAAGAGCGCAAACAATGTGCGTCAGCATCTAAGGCTTATAGAGCGTAAGGGTTACATACGGATTGCTGAAGGCCGCGCGCGAGGTATTGAGGTATTGTGCGATAGCAGGGGTAAGGGACATGGGCAAGCCCGGCCTGTGCGTGTGCAGCCGGAGAATATCCGGGCTGGGAGCTGGGAGGAGAGTCATGAAAATGGGGTTCCTCTTGTAGGTATGGTGGCAGCCGGAACGCCAATAACAGCTGTTGAAAATCTGGAAGGGTATTTAACGCTTGACCGCACAATGTTTAAGGGCGAAGACCTCTTTGCTTTGCGGGTCAGGGGTGAGAGTATGAAGGATATAGGGATTTTTGATAATGATATTGCGGTAATTCGTAAAAAAACAACCGCCGATAATGGAGAAGTCGTGGTAGCTGTAGTAAATGATGAGGCGACTCTCAAAAGGTTTATAAAAAAGTCTGACCATATTGTACTAAAAGCTGAGAATCTGGCATTTAAAGATATTATCGTACCGCAGGGGGAAAATATTCATATTGCGGGAAAGCTTGTCGGGGTTATCAGGAAGATGTAGGCGGATTGCGGAGTTGATGGATGGATGATCCGTTATCCGTTGTAAGTGCGTCAATCTGCCGCCCGTGCGTCGTTCATATATATCATGTGTGAGTGTATCCATTACAGGGGCGGCCGCAGACCGCCCCTTGCGGGAAATATATGATTATTACCCCAAAAAATACATTTGAAAAATTGCAGCTTCTAAGTGATGCTTCCAGATACGATCTGGCCTGCGCCTGCGGAACCAAAAATGGCGATCAGCGGATCAGGGGTGATGATGGCGCCTGGTTGTATCCGGTTTCTCTGCCAAGCGGCGGTTATTCTATTATGCTCAAGACACTAATATCCAATGTTTGCAGCAATGATTGCGGTTACTGTCCCTACAGGTCGACTATGGATGTTCCGCGCTGCACCATTTCTCCTGATGAGATGGCATCGCTGTTTATGGATTACCAGAGGCGTAAGAAACTTATAGGGATATTTTTGAGCAGCGGGGTAGTGGGCACTCCGGACAGCACAATGGAACTTCTAAACGGCACTGCTGAAATTCTGCGACGCAAACATTCTTATAGAGGGTTTATCCATCTTAAGGTTATACCGGGGGCCAGTGACGCGGCTATTGATAAGGCGTTATCCCTTTCAAGCGCTGTTTCTGTAAACATAGAAGTACCCGGAGAAAAACATTTTTCTGTTCTTTCCGAGAAAAAAAACTATCTAAAGGATATTATCGCTCCTATGCAGCGAATTGCGCGGCAAACCGCAAAAGGCATGAAATATTCACGGGTAAGGCAGTCTACACAGTTTATTGTAGGCGCCGCGGATGAGAGCGACGTCGAAATCGTAAAGTATACTTCTGGACTTTACAATAAACTTAGTCTTGACAGAGTATATTTTTCTTCATATCAGCGCGGACTTGGCAGTGAGCGTATTCCCGGTGAAAAGCGTGAAACACTTAATGCCGAAGATGGATTTACCAGAGAACACAGACTTTATCAGGTCGATTTTCTATTTCGTCAATACGGATTTAAAGAATCCGATATACAGTTTGATGATAACGGCAGGTTATTCATGGATCGCGACCCAAAGCTTGCCTGGGCGCAGAGTCATCCTGAGCTTTTCCCTTTAGATGTCAACAAAGCCGATGAGGTAAGCCTCCTGCGGGTTCCGGGAATTGGACCTGTTACTGCTAAGCGTATTATAAGTCTGCGCAAATGCGGCAATAAAATATTTTCCGCGGGTGGATTGCCTCTTAAAGGTAAACGGCTGGCTTTGGCTAAGGATTACTTAAAGTTTTAGATTATTTTAAGTCAACAAACGGCCTCAAATGTATAACGCTTCCGCCGGGATTTTTCAGAAGTAGTGTTTGCCCCCTTTAGTATACACATTTTAGGCTAAGCTGTCCTTTGAGTCTGCCCCGTTTTGCAGACAATAAGTTAAGGTGAAAAAAAACTTGTTTGACATAAAACAGAAAAAGGGGGATAAACTTCTCCCCCGTCTACTTATGTTACTTCGCGGTTGTTCTTTAAAATTCGCTTAATTCATTATCATCAAGCGGAATTATCTGTTCAGCTTTCACTGCTTTTGGGGATGGGGCCGGCAAAGCTTTAGGTTTTTTTGCTCTTTTGTCTGGAAGAGCGGCTGTGTGCTTTTGCAGTTGAGGGTGATGTCTATGGGGGTCTTTATGCTGTCCGCCGGTCATTTCAAATTTCCCTACCATATTTTCAAGCTCTGAAGTCTGAGAGTTGAGCATTTCGGCTGCGCTGGCTGTTTCTTCCGAGTCTGCGGCGATCTGCTGAATAACCTGGCTCATGTGCGCAACGCCGTTATTGACATGCTCTATACCTGTAGCCTGCTCAGAGCATGCCGCTGCGATTTCGGCGATAAGACCGCCGACTTTACCGGCATGGTCGATGCTAAGGTTAAGCGCTTTGGCCACTTCCTCGGTGATTTTCACGCCGCTCTCGGAGTTTTTAACCGATTCTTCAATAAGAGTGGCGGTGTTCTTGGCAGCTTCGGCGCTGCGCATTGCCAGGTTACGAACTTCCTCTGCGACAACCGCAAACCCCTTGCCAGCTTCTCCGGCGCGCGCCGCTTCCACTGCCGCGTTAAGAGCTAAGAGGTTTGTCTGAAACGCTATTTCGTCAATTGTCTTAATAATTTTCGCGGTGTTATCCGATGAATGTTTAATTTCCTTTATAGCGGTAGCCATACGTTTCATAGCGTCATCGGCTTCCTCAAGATCCTGAGTAACCTGGTCGACCAGTATTTTTGCCTGATTGGAGTTGTCGGCACTCTGCTTTGTCATGGAGGAGGTCTGTTCAAGGCTTGATGAAATTTCTTCAAGCGTGCTTGCCTGATCGCTTGAACATTCAGCCAGATGCTGGGAATCTTTAGAAATTTCATCACTTGCGGCAGAAACCTGTATGGCGGATTCCGCTACCTGATGCATCGCGTCATCAAGACTCTGCACTACCTTGTTAATATCATCCTTGAGCCGCGCAAATTCACCGTGGTACTCTCTTTTGAGCCGCAGGGTGAGGTTTTTTTCCGCAGCCGCATGAAGAACCCTGCCGCCGTCTTCTATAATAAGACCGCGCAAAGATTCTATCAACTGCTGAATAGCGGGATGAAGTTCATCTTTGTCGTCAATCGTCTTGACGTTGGGGCTAAGGTCTCCATCGGCGACCTGCTGCAGTATGAGAACTACTTTATGTAAATCACCGGCAAAATCGTCCATCTCCTTTGCCATGACCCCAATCTCATCGCCCCGCTTCATATTGAGCCTCATATCGAAATGCCCGCGACTCATCTCATCCATCATTTTTGCCGCCGCGTGAAGCGGATCAGTAAAGCTTTTTGACAGAAAAACTCCAAGCCCGATTCCAAACAGTACGCCGATAATTATCAAAATTACCAATGTGCCGCGCGTATTGTGGTATTTTTCCTCAGCGTTTTTATTATTATTTGCCGCGCTCCTTTCACTTAACTCTACTAATCTCGCTACATTGTCAAGTACGCTGATTCCGGAAGCGGATGTATTATTCATGGCGTCCAAAAGTGAAGGAGTTATCTCAAGGTGTATCTTTTTTGCTCCATCAATAAACTGGCGGGCATTTTTGTTAAAATGATCAATATCACCCTCTAATTTTCTGAACAATTCACGTTCTTCATTTGTAGAGGGAAGTTCTTTTAAGGTATTTATAGCATCCGCAAGCTCCTTTGAGGTTCTGTCGTAATTTGCCGCGGATGTTTCTTTTGCGGCGCCAGTGGCAGCCAGCGCAACGCCGCGGTAATCATTGCCTAAAGATCTCAAGTGTATGGCAATGTTTTTGGTGGCTATAATACGCTGGATACTGACATCGTACAATTCTGAGGCGACCCCCTCTATCTCTCTGGCGCTTCTGAGCCCTATGGCTCCAACAACGATAGAAACTGCCGCTACAATCACAAAACCTGCTGTAAGCTTAGTACCCACCTGAATTTTGTTTAACAACTTAAACCTCCCACATTGCTAATAAAAAGTGATATTGTTATTATTTTCGGTAGTTTCGCCGCAATAAACACACTGTGAACATTTCTGAGTGTTTACTATAAATATAGTATAACGTCCTCCAAAAAGAAACTATTCGCGCGTTTGAGGGTATGTATTGACAAATGGTTGTTAAATTTTAAGTGTACAAAGGGGGTGTGAATGATCTCTGTAATTTTGCTGATCAACACGGAACTGATAGTGCAGAACGCAGAAATAAAGAATAAGACATGATCGGGTTTTTGTTGTATAATCAAGGGTTTCCTGTTTGGTTTATGTCTTAATAAACATGGTCTGCATTATGTCATTTTATTTTTGCATTTGTTTTGATTGACCGGTTTGGCCGAAATAGCGGCGAATATATGTATTGATTTGGGTTTCAAACGCTCAAAAAATTAAAAATGATAGTTTTTCCATCCGGCGTGAGTATGGATTCCGGATGGAATTGTACTCCGTAAACCGGATATTCTTTATGGCATAAAGCCATAATTTCATTTTCAGCTACAGTTCTCGCAGTAATCGCAAGCTGCGGCGGTATAGTCGATTCTACAGCAGCGAGAGAGTGGTATCTGGCGGCTTTTATAGTAGCCGGGAGTGATTTAAAAAGCGGATTTTCAGTGTCAACGGTAATTTCAGATGATTTTCCGTGCATAAGCTTTGAGGCATAAGAGACAGTTCCTCCAAACGCTTCAAACATCGCTTGATGACCAAGGCAAATCCCTAAAATAGGAAACTGCGTATAAAGCTCTTTTATCATCTCAACACAAATTCCAGCCTCTGAAGGTTTGCCGGGGCCAGGGGAGATTACAATGCGGCCGGGATTCATTTTTACTATATCGCAAACAGTTATCTCATCGTTGCGGACTACTTTAATATCTGTATCTGTTAGGGGATGGGATGAAGAGCGGAACGATCTCTGAACGTTATCTGAAGAATCGTTCAAAATACTTCCTATATACTGATACAGATTATATGAAAAACTGTCGTAGTTGTCAATTAATAATACCATATCCTAAATTCCTCCCGAAGATTTTTCTAGCGCGGTTGTAACCGCCTTTGATTTATTAATGCACTCCTGATACTCTGCTTCCGGGTCTGAGTCTGCTACGATCCCCGCTCCTGAACGAACAAAAACCTTATTGCCTTTACGGTAGGCGATCCTAATCGCTATACAGGTGTCCATATTGCCTGTAAAGTCAAGGTAACCGATAGCGCCGCCGTATATTCCGCGTTTACTGTTCTCTAACTCGTTTATTATCTCCATAGCTCGAATTTTGGGCGCGCCGCTGAGGGTTCCGGCAGGCAGTACTGCGTTAATCGCGTCAAGCCCGTTTTTATCTTCAAGGATCAAGCCGCTTACCGTTGATCCGATATGCATGACATGGGAGAAGCGCAGTATATCCTTATATTTTTCTACCTTAACGCTATTAAATTTACTGATTTTCCCAAGGTCATTGCGTCCTAAATCAACAAGCATGTTATGTTCGGCAAGTTCTTTTTCATCAGATAGCAGACCTTTCTCAAGAGCAGTGTCCTCTTCATCATTACCGCCCCTTGGCCGTGTACCGGCAAGCGGAAAAGTATACAGTTTCCCATCTATAAGCTTTACAAGCGTTTCCGGTGAAGACCCGGCTATTTCAAAATCATTACCGCTTAAATAAAACATGTACGGCGATGGGTTTATAGTGCGCAAAATTCGGTAGACGTCAAGGAGGCTGCCTTCAAAGTCCGCCTCAAAACGGTTCGACAAAACTACCTGGAAAATATCTCCCTCTTTGATGTACTTTTTTGCCCTGTTTACCATTGCGCAGAAATCATCTTTTGAAAACATCTGTTTCAGTTTGGATTTCAGGTAGGGTGTGGGGGAGTGCTGCGGCTTTTCATTCTTTATTATTTCCCTAATGTATTCAAGCTGCTTTACGGCTGCTTGATATTCCTGTTCAAGATTTTCCACAGATATATTTATGATTAATATTATTTTCTGCTTTAAATTGTCAAAAGCTATAATTTTGTTAAAGAGCATTAGATCAACATCTTTAAAGTGTTCATTATCCGGGATGTCTTTAATAAGCCTGGGTTCACAGTATTTTGCGTAATCATAAGAAAAGTAACCGACTAAACCTCCGGTAAAAGGGGGAAGATAATCGAATTTAGCGCTTTTATTCTCTTCTAAAATTTTTGCGATAACTGCATTTGGATTTTCCGGTTTAGTAACTGTTATTCCGTCGGATTTTACAGTAGTTATCCCATTAAGGCAGGTGATCTCCATTTTAGGATCAAAACCTAAAAAAGTATACCTTCCCCATTTTTTTGTATCCTCGACACTCTCTAAAATAAAGCAGTGAGAGCTTTTTAATTTAAGTTTTTTGAGCAGACTGATCGGAGTAATTTCATCTGCGTAAACTTCAATGCTTAATGGGATAACACGGTATTTTTTGGTAAGAAGCTTAGCTTCATCGAGGGTAGGTTTGAACATAGTTTATATTACCTTTTTTTCTAATGATGCGCGCTCTTTTAGTTCATCCATGAGTTTGCCGAACTGTTCCAAATCAAGCGATTGAGCGCCGTCACATAAAGCTTTGGCAGGGTTGTTGTGTGTTTCGATCATAATACCATCCGAGCCAACAGCCATAATCGCTTTTGAAAGAGGGGATACCAAGCTTCTTATCCCCGCGGCATGGCTTGGGTCAGCGATAACAGGCAGATGAGATTTCTGCTTCAAAAGCACTACTGCCGATAAGTCAAGCGTATTTCTTGTCATAGTTTCAAAGGTGCGGATTCCGCGCTCGCATAGGATTATCTGACTGTTTCCGGCAGAAAATATGTACTCTGCGCTCATCAGCAATTCCTCAATCGTATTTGCGAGACCGCGCTTTAAGAGCACCGGTTTTTTTAACGCGCCTACCGCTTTTAACAGATCAAAATTCTGCATGTTTCGCGCGCCTATCTGTATGATGTCAATATCATCAAACAAGTCAAGCTGCGTTTGATTCATAATTTCTGATACAACAGGCAGCCCAGTCTCTTTTTTAGCAAAAGAGAGCATCTCAAGCCCTTCCTTCTGCTTACCCTGAAAAGCGTAAGGTGAGGTTCTTGGCTTAAACGCGCCGCCGCGAAAGACCTTTGCGCCATTCATTTTAACACCGTTTGCTATCTCAAGTACCTGTTCTTCGCTCTCAACGCTGCACGGTCCTGAGATGACAGTAAAAAAACCTTCGCCAATCGTAACATCCCCAACTCTAATGGATGTGCCTTGTTCCTGCACAGTCCGGTTAACAGCTTTGTACTGCTCTGTTATACGCTTGCCAAAGGCGACTATGTCTGTAGTTTGTACCACATGATCCAAATCGACCTGTGCCGTATTTCCGATAAGACACACAGCGGTATGCTCTGTGCCTGTGCTTAGAATAGTGGAGAACCCTTTCTCCTCCCATCCGCGGACAAATTTGTCTATTTTGTCCTGCGTTACTTTTGGATATAAAATGAATACCATGCTATGTTTTCCTTTATGCTTTTAGAGGTACACATTTAGAATATACTATATGGTATGGCCGATTAGCTTGAAAAATATTTGACGGTTATGTTTTTTCCCGCAAAGGCGGCGCTTTGTTTACTGCGGCGTAAACTAATTCAATGTTTCCTCTTTTCTTAAATTAAGAATATATCGCTTAGAACAAAATAATGTTCTTCGCACAATTACGATGCCGCACAATTACCCTAAACTGGCCCCACGGTTGCACTGTTAATAAATATGTGAATATGTGAATATGTGAATATGTGAATTTTGAATTGCAACGTCAGAGATATGAACAATTAAACTAAAAATCGAGTAAAAACTCAAAATTCAAAATTATACCTCAAAAATGGAGACAGGTAGTGATGCCTGAGAAAATTTGGCCGGGGCGGCCCTTTCCGCTGGGAGCTTTTTGGGATGGCGAGGGGGTGAATTTCGCTCTTTTTTCCGAGAACGCCACCGGCGTTGAACTTTGTTTGTACGATGACGATGACGGTACAAATGAAACTGAGCGTATCAGTATTACTGAACATACAGACCATGTGTGGCATGTGTACATTCCGCGGGCGAGGCCCGGCTTGCGTTATGGATATCGGGTATATGGGCCGTACAATCCTTATGAAGGCCACAGGTTTAACCCCTCTAAACTTTTAATAGATCCCTACGCCAAAGCTATTGATGGAGGGGTAAAATGGAATGACGCGCTCTTTGGTTATAAGACAGGCAATCCGCAGGATGATCTTGTTATCGACAGCCGTGACAGCGCTCCGTTTACTCCTAAATGTGTGGTTGTAGATTCCTTCTTTGACTGGAAAGATGAGGCGCATCCGCAGATTCCCTGGCATAAGACTATAATTTATGAGCTTCATGTAAAGGGTTTTACGCAAACACATCCGAATATTCCTCCTGAGCTTCGCGGTACTTACGCCGGGTTAGCCAGTCCCGCCGCGGTCAATTATTTTAAAACCCTTGGGATTACGGCTGTTGAATTGATGCCTGTTCACAGTTGCGCCGCTGAAAAATTTTTGATTGACAAAGGGCTTACCAATTACTGGGGTTACAGCTCCCTCGGTTTTTTTGCGCCGGATGCCCGCTTTAGCGCGAGCGGCTCTCTTGGCCAGCAGGTCAAGGAGTTCAAGTCTATGGTAAAGACTTTGCACAGCGAGGGCATAGAAGTTATACTTGACGTAGTGTATAATCACACTGCGGAGGGCAATCATCTCGGTCCGACGCTTTGTTTCAGGGGCATAGATAACGCGAGTTACTACAAACTCTCTCCTGAAAATAAACGTTTTTACACAGATTACACTGGATGCGGCAACTCACCCAACATGCTGCACCACTATGTTTTGCAGATGATAATGGATTCGCTGCGTTACTGGGTTACAGAGATGCATGTTGATGGGTTTCGTTTCGATCTTGCCTCAACGCTTGCCAGAGAGCTGCACGATGTCAACAGGCTGGGGATTTTTTTTGATGTTATTCATCAGGATCCAGTAATATCTCGTGTAAAGCTTATCGCGGAACCCTGGGATTTGGGGCCCGGGGGCTATCAGGTCGGTAACTTTCCTCTGCTTTGGGCGGAGTGGAACGGTAAATACAGAGACACTGTACGAAGTTTCTGGAAAAGTGACGGCGGTCAGGTAAGGGAGCTTGCCTACCGTCTCAGCGGGAGCAGTGATCTTTATAAGTCAAGCGGCAGGTTGCCTTATGCAAGTATAAACTTTGTTACCGCTCACGATGGTTACACTTTAAATGATCTGGTTTCGTATAATTATAAACATAATGAGGCCAACAAAGAGGGTAACCGTGACGGATCAAACGATAATTTAAGCTGGAACTGCGGCATGGAAGGCCCTACGAATGATCTGTCTGTAAGAAGGCTGCGCGAGCGTCAGAAAAGAAATTTTCTCGCTACGCTGCTTCTTTCTCAGGGCGTACCCATGATTACTATGGGAGATGAGTTCGGACGTACGCAGGGCGGGAACAATAACGCTTACTGTCAGGACAATTCTATTTCATGGGTCAACTGGGAAAAAGTATCGGAAAACCATGAACTTTTAGAGTTTGTACGGTTTTTAATTAAACTTTTCCATAAGCATCCAATCTTACAGAGACGCAAGTTTTTCAGCGGACGCAGTATGAAACCTACTGGTTGTAAAGATATCTCATGGTTTCATCCTTCCGGCCGGGAGATGAAGGATGCGGATTGGCTTGATTACGAACTGCGAGGTCTGGGCGCGCAGCTTGCAGGCGATGCTATTTTTGAAGTAGGGCAGCATGGGGAAAAACTTATGGATGATACTTTTCTTATTCTGCTCAACGGCCACTTTGATCAAAGCGCGTTTGTAATGCCGCCTTGCAATGGTAAATCAGAATGGCAGCGGGTATTTGATACTGTCAATTCGTATGTTGATACTAAAAAACAATTCTTTTCATGCGGCAAAATCTATAACATGTTGCCGCGGTCTATGGCGCTTTTTCGGATGTCTCTTGCGTAAGGGAGGCAGGCTGCCGTCCTTACAAAAAGTGCGCGCATTCTGTCTGTTGTCCGCCGCAGCTTTAAGTTACTCCTCTTCCAACTCATTGTTACCGCGTTCATGGGAGATGGCGTATTTCAGTATAAGACTGTTTCTGCTTCTATTGTATTTATCTCTTTTAGTCTTCGGCAGTTCATCCACTCCTGATATCACAAATCCAAGCTCAGCAAACCAGTCAGCAGTCTGGGTAGTTAGTACGAATACTGAGTCAAGCTTCATCTTTGCCGCCCGTTCAATAAGATAGGACATCATTTTTCTTCCGATGCCTCTGCTTGCGAAAATTTCGTCAACTACTATTGCCGCGATTTCACCGGTGTTTTCTTCGGAGAAAACGTGCAGCGCCCCGCAGGCGTGAAGAGTTCCGTCTACTTCGTAAACCGCGTAGTCTCTTATATTTTCAGCCAGATCATTTGTTGTGCGTTCCACAAGCGCCCCTTCCTGTATTTTGGGCTGCATCAGTGAGAGCACGCCGGGGATGTCGGCTGTGGTCATTGGCCGGATATTTTCGTGCTGGTTAGAGTAAATCATTGTACCAAGACCGCGGCTTGAGAATATCTCCTGCAGCAGCATTCCCTCTGTGCGGCCGTCAATAATGTGCACTCTGCGCACGCCTGCCCTGCAGGCGCGGTAAGCGTATGAGACAAGGGTGCGCTGCTCATCTTCATCATATTCGCCGTCCTGATTGAGTTCGAGGAATCTGGCGGCTTGATTAGCGGTTAGCTGGGAAATGGTTCCATCTTCGGATATGTACGCTTCATCTGGAATTTTGAATCCGGAAGCTTTGATGCCGCCCTTCTCATTTATAAAAAACAACTTGGCGGCCTTCATCTGTACACTGAGAGTGAAAGCAAGCTCATTTGACGAAAGATTGTAAGGTTTGCCTTTTGCGCTCCAGCCGATGTTTGGAAAAATCGGTACAAGGTCCTCGTCAAGCACTTTATGTAAAATGTCTGTTTGCAGGTTCGCGACTACGCCAGAGTTTTGGAAATCAACGCCGTTGCGCACGCCTATCCCTCTGGCCTTGACCCAGTTTCCGATTATGGCGCTTGTTTCGTGTTCCGCAAGCATGGTCATGACATTGTTTGATACATCAAACGCGGCCATTTTTATAAAAGGAATCGCTTCCGGCGGCGATACCCGTATTCCGTTTACCACAGGACACTCAACCTGATAGGCTTTGAGCACTTCATTGATTCTTGTCTTGGCCCCCGGAACTAATATTATCTTTATCCCCATGCTGTGCAGAAGCGCCAGATCTTTTATGAGCACCGGGAAAAGGTTATTTGAGATGAGCGCGCTGTCGATTTTGATGACAAACGTCTCATCCTTAAAGCGGTGTATATATCCAAATGCCTGACGGATAATCTCCACCTGCTCTTTGATTTTGTTTTTATCCATACTTGAAGTTGGCTCCGTTTTAACAGCGCTGCCGCTCCTTAGCAGTCTGCAATTATGATATGATAAGATTGTTATGTAATTTTTCACTATTAGCTGTTAGCTATTAGTTGACGTAGTTATTATATTTATAATTCACAGTCCTTCACTAATTGTATCATTGGACAGTCAGAGATGAAATATAATTTTTTTCGCGGGATTATTGTTCTTGCATTTGTTTTTGCGTTCACCTTTATCACCGGCGCTCAGGACTCACTTTCTGTTGACAGCGTTTTAACTGCGGAAGTTATCAATGATACTGTTGATGTTACGATGGACAGCGTTTCAGTCCAATCTGATACTGTATTGACTTCCGCTGAAATAATTTCCGATACAGGTATTGTTAAAAGCGAGGGGGAAGAACCGGTTCAGGAACATCTTGTCACAGAGGCATCAGTAGAATCGGAAACTGCATCTGTGGCGCAGATGCCTGTTGTTGGAGTCCCATTCTCACAACTTTCCGAAATAGCTTCATCATCTGTTAATCTTGCTAATGAAAACGCCGCCGGTCAGCCCATTAGTACCCCAATAGATGTAAAACGCGTTTTTATTGAAAACAAAACGCTTCGCTGGTTTTTCACGAATATTTTCTATCTGATTTTTCTATGTGTATCGCTTGCGCTTATCATCGCTACGGTATTTTTCTTCTCAAAGAAGAAGGACGGCCGCCGGTTCCTTACTACGACAAGACTTTCTGTGCTTGACAAGATGGTGCAAAGGGGATGCCGCTACATCGAATCCAATTACATGGATCCACAGTTGACAGTTGAAACGGTATGCCGCGAACTGGTAACTGGCGAAGCGTACATGGACGCGCTTTTTGTAAAGGAAATAGGGATCAATGTGCAGGATTTTATTATACAGGTCAGGGTAAACAGCGTCAAAAACGTGCTTGCTGAGAATCCTGCTTTAGACCTGAACAATATTTACGTTCAGTGTGGTTTTAAAAACAACACGGAAGCGCGGACGCATTTTACCAGATTGTGCGGTGTAGGGATTGAAGAGTACAGAAAGTCATTGCCGCGGTAAGGATGAATTGCAATGTACAATGTATAATGTATAAATAAAGTCAAAAACAAAGCAAATACCATTTTCCCTTTCCGTTTGTTTTATTTGTAAATTGTACATTATACATTGTAATTTTCCATTTCACCCTACCTCAAGCTGTGCCTGTGCGTCAACAACTCCGCGGTTTATGAGCAGCAGCGCCTGATGCATTCTGTCGCTGATTTCGGGATCGGGGATCCTGTCGCGCAGGGTGCGCAGGAGTTGGATTGTCATGCGCAGTACGCGGATCAGGTCGCCTTCGGGGATTCCGAAAGCTGCCAGTTCTTTTAGTTCGCAGCCTCCGGCCCAGGCAAATACTGGCGCGGCCATCGAAAAATCCATTTCACGGATGGGAGCGGCTATATTATACTTTATCTCTTTTGTTCTAAGTTTGTGGATAGTTTTTTCCGCTTCAAAGCGCAAATGTACGTTTGTGACAGGAGCGCACTTGCGGTTTCTGGCCTCCTCAGTGATGAGTCCTGACAGGACAACCGGAAGCTGCGTAACGCTGACTTCGTCAAAACTTTTGGAGTAGTAAAGCTCTGCGCTCTGAATCTCGTAGCCGCTCACGGCTGCGGCTAGTTGTCCTTTTGGGGTGAGTGTTATTCCGTCAAGAAATCCGTTTGCTTTAAGAAATTTGATACGGTTTCGTATCTGGTCTTCTTCCTTTTGATACGCTTTTGTAAGGCTGAATGTACCTTTACGGAAGTTATGAAAGCTTTTACGGAATATCTCGAAAGCGCCTTCTCCATAGCGGCTGTAAAGACTCAGTATAGTAGAGTATGAAGCGTAGAACCGGCTGTTTATACGTTCGTTTGCGCCATAGAGCAGACGTTCCATGTGGCGCGGGTCGCACGCCTCGGGTATGACTTGAGAATACACATAACCAACGGTATCCATTCCGCGGCGTCCGGCTCTTCCCGCCATTTGGTTATATTCTCTTGTCATCAGATAATTAAACTGTACTCCGTCAAATTTTTCAAGTTCGTCAAATATAACTGAACTTGCGGGCATATTTACGCCAAGAGCGAATGTTTCTGTACAAAAAAGAAGTTTTATTAACCCTTGTGTAAAGAGCCTTTCCACAATCTCTTTTGCTGCCGGCAGGATTCCAGCGTGATGGTAAGCGCAGCCCGATTCCCAAAGACCGCGCAAAAAATTAAGCCTGTCATAGCCTCCGATATCGTACTGCTTTACAAGTTCATCAACAAGTTTTCTCACCTGAACGCATTCATTTTCGTTGAGCAGATTAAGATTGCTGTGCGCTTCCGCGTTTCGCTCGCAGGCTTTGCGGTTAAAACAGAAGTAAAGAATCGGCAGATGTTTCTCTCTTATAGCGAGATGCACGATTTTTCGTGAAGAGGGCTTTCTTTTAAGGAAGCGTTTGCGCGTTTCAGGATCGTTTCTGTATTTGCGCTTTATCCCTTTAATGGTTATAATACCAAATTTTGGGTGGTAAAAAAAATGTTTGAGAGGCACCGGCCTGTGCGTTTCTTCGATGACCGTAACAGTAGTATTTCTTACCGCTCCCATCCAGATTGAAAGTTCTCTTATATTAGGCACAGTAGCGCTCAGGCACATAAAGCGGATAGATTGCGGGGCAAGAATTATGCTTTCCTCCCAGACGGTGCCGCGTTCCGGGTCGTCAAGATAGTGTATCTCATCAAAAATAGCATAGTAGATATCAAAGAGGCGCGGCGAATCTTCCAAAATGAGGTTTCGGAAGATCTCAGTTGTCATGATAAGAAGCCGCGCTTCCGGATTTATGGTGACATCTCCGGTTTGTATGCCGACAATCTCATCACCAAACCGTTTGCGGAAGTCACGGTATTTCTGGTTGGAGAGCGCCTTTATAGGCGCGGTGTAAATAGCGCGCTTGCCCAGCCTGATGGATTCCTCAACCGCGTATTCCGCAATAAGCGTCTTTCCGCATCCTGTGGGCGCAGCCACGATCAGCGATTCACCTCTGTCTATCGCTTCTACAGCCGATACTTGAAATGGGTCAAGCTCAAGGTTTTGATATTTCATATTCCGTCATTCCCGCGAAGGCGGGAATCTGTTATTCCTTTCTTGGGCTGTTTTGGGCAGCCGTTGCTTGCTTATGTAGTTAATATACAAAATACCTTGTGTAAAAGTGTAAGATAAAAGGAACAGTGGATCCCAGCCTTCGCGGGGGATGATGCTGCTGAAAGTGTCTGGTTTATTGCAGCTTCTCTATCTCTTCAAGTTTTTTATATAGCCGTTTTTCAGATATCGGATATAATGTTTTGATGTGTTGAGCAAAAAGGCTTATTTCAAATTCGCGTATCATCTGGGAAAGCTCATTGATAAGACGCGTATGTGCGTGAGATGCGGTAATAGGGCAGCCGCGGGGGCTGCCCGTACGTAGGAGGTTGAGTTTTGTTTCAAAGAAACGTAGACAGTCGCTTTTTTGCCGGTATTTTGCGGGTTCGCAGATCGCTTTTTCTATCCTTGGCGCAAATGCTTTGAGGTATCTTGGGTATTGCAAAAATAGATCAAGCGGTACTTTGTCTTCCAGTATATCTGTGAAAAACTTTTTCAGACCGCTTTCCAATTCATTAAACAGATCGGGTGCGATTCTTTTTTTTGCGGTTGATATTCGCGGCATATTTTCTGTAAAGAGTTTCAGTGACTCTTCAAATACTGTGACAGTACGAAAGCCTGCTCCTCGGAGTTTTTCCTGTGTCTTGAGTATTAATGTATTGAATTTATCTTCTGTTCTCGGAGTTTCACTAAAATCAAGGACGTTGTTACAGATCATTTCATAAAGTTTTTGTTTAAAGTCTTCGCTTTTTCCAAACGGAGAGCAGAATATTTTCATCTGATTGGAAAAGGAGAGATCACGCTCTGCCCAGGATAAATCTTTTCCTATCGACATTTCAAGCAGCTTTGTTACCCCAAGCTTGTGGGCTGCGTCGCTCTGTTCTTTTGAAGGATACAGAACAAGGTCTATTGAGGAATTATCATTTGGAACCAGCGCCGGATAACCTCTTACGCTGATACCGCTTGTTTGGGAACCGATGTCAACAGGCTCGTTGAGAGCGTCATTTGGCCAGTTTGCAAGTCCGGTTTTGCGGTAAGAGTTGAACGTTTTTTCCCAGGGCGAACCGCTGTTTTGCGCGGGAAGGTTTTCCATTTGTTTGAGTATAACGCTTCCTTGACCGCGCGCAATTGTTTTGCCTTTCTCATCCTGCACGTCAAGTTTCAGGTTAAGATGCGGCGCGGCTCTGTTTTGATCAAGCAGACATGGGTCTACGGTAACGCCGAAAACTTTTTGAATTGTCTTAGATAACGATACGGAAAACGGTTCATCTGTGATAACTAATGCTTGACTAAGACGCAAAGCGGCCTCATTGACAGGGATGAATGTTTTACGCCGCTCACGCGGCAGTTGACGGAGCAGATCCTTGATTGTTTCCGGCCAAAGCGCCGGAACAAGCCATCCGAGAGAGTTTTTTTCTATGAAAGGCAAAACGTTTTGAGGAAGCGTAAGCGTAACACCGTCATTGTCATGGCCCGGTTCAAACGCGTATTTCAGGGCAAAGTTCTTATTTCCGATCCGCACATAATCCGGAAAATTTTGTGCCTCAGGAGGCGGCTGATTATCCATAATGTCGGTTTCTTTCATCAAAAGAAACTTATCATTGCCATTAGTTTTTATGAGTTTATTAAGCTCGTGGATTGATGATACAGTCCCTAACCGTTCTTTATAGAAAGTAAATAGCGATTCATCACCTTTATAAAGAGTTCTGGAGCGTATTTTTTCCTCAAGCCGCGATATTTTTTCTTTAAGTTCATGGTTGTGTTTGTAAAATGAATGATGGCATACTAAATTTTCATCAATAAGTCCGTCTCTGATAAAAATCTCCGATGCGTGTTCAGGCGCGGCGCGGCTGTAAAGAGCGTTTTTTCTGACAGCAACCGGCATACCGAATAACATCACGCGTTCAGTCGCTTTTACTGTTCCTGATTCGGAATCAAAAAAGGGCGTCTCAAATGAACGTGAGCAAAGCGGCCCGGCCAGCTCTTCAATCCACTCCGGTTCAATAGCCGCGACTGTTCTGGCGAATATATTGCTCGTTTCTACGATCTGATGACACATTATCCAGTTACATTTTTTTTTAGCCAGAGCTGATCCGGGGAAAATGATGACCTCCCGGCCTCTGGCGGCTTTGTATTTTTTTGTACTGTTTTTATCAAAATAAGCGCAGGCATCAAGTAACCCTGTAAGGAGCGCCCTGTGGATCGAAGCGTACGGCGCAGGAGTATTGTTTTCCCGGTAATCTCCCATTTGTGAAAGTGTCTCATCAAGCTGCTGGTGAACGTCATGCCATTCACGCATTCTTGTGTATGACAAAAAATGCTCTTTACAGAACCGTCTCATGCCCCCTTGTGTTTTTATCGTTTTCCACTCACTTTGAAAAGCGTTCCATAAATTAACATAAGTAATAAAATCAGAACCCTTATCAATGAATTTACCGTGCATCCGGTCAGCTTCGGCCTGCTTGTCAAATGGGCGCTCTCTGGGATCAACTATTGAAAGAGCGGCGGCGATAATCTTTACTTCCCGCAGAGCGTTTTCCTTATGTCCGGCAATAACCATTCTTGATATATGCGGATCAAAAGGAAACCTCGCCATCTCTCTTCCCATTTTAGTCAGATTAAGTTGCTTGTCAAGGGCCCCAAGCTCCTTAAGTTTGGCGTAGCCTTCGGATACAGCTTGTTTGGATGGGGCTTCGATAAACGGAAAATCCTCAACAGCGCCAAGGCCGCGCGCTGCCATTGTCAGTATTACGCCTGCTAAGTTAGACCGCTTTATTTCAGGCTGAGTAAATGAATCGCGCTGCAGATACTCATCCTCAGAATAAAGCCGTACGCAAACTCCATCCTGTACGCGGCCGCATCTTCCTTTACGCTGATCCGCGCTCGCGCGGCTTACCGGTTCAATCGGAAGGCGGTTTGTGCGCAGGCGGGGCGCGTAACGGGAGACTCTCGATAGTCCTGTATCCACCACATAACGTATATTGGGAACTGTAATTGAGGTTTCCGCGATATTTGTACAAACCACGATTCTGGCCTTCTCACCAATATGAAAAATCTGTTCCTGCTGCGCCCTTGTAAGCCGCGAAAAAAGCGGCAGTACTTCAATATCACGTTTTTTGGCTATGTTTTGGAGTTTGTCGCAGGTTTCGCGTATGTCTCTTTCGGACGGCATGAAAACAAGCATGTCTCCCGCGCCGTATTCGTCAAGTATGTCGGACACCGCTTCAACCGCGTTTTCCACATAGCCGCTCTCGTCATCCTCTTCCAGCGGCTCGCGGTATAGAACTTCGATAGGGAAGAGCCGTCCTGAGACTTCGATTATAGGGGCATTGTCAAAATTTTTTGAAAAACTGTCCGAATCAATTGTTGCCGAAGAGATTATCACTTTAAGGTCAGGGCGTTTTGGGAGGAGTTTTCTCAAATATCCCAAAAGGAGATCGATATTGAGACTGCGTTCATGCGCTTCGTCAATTATTATCGTGTCATATTGCAAAAGTTGACGGTCATGTTCGGTTTCGGCAAGAAGAATACCGTCAGTCATAAATTTTACACGGGTATGGTGCGACTCTTTGGCTGTGAAGCGAATCTTGTAACCGACTTCACCGCCTAATTCGCATCCAAGTTGCGAGGCGACCCGAGCCGCAATTGATGTTGCGGCAATGCGCCGCGGTTGAGTGCAGCCGATTTTGCCGGCGATGCCAAGACCCGCTTCAAGGCAAAACAGAGGAAGCTGTGTCGTTTTACCGGAACCTGTCTGGCCGCAAACGACAATTACCTGATTCTCCTTCAGACTGGTTATTATTTCACCGCGTTTTTCGAAAATTGGAAGATCAGAGTTTATAGTATTCATAATTTATGCGATATTTAATATTAGAGAGGGCGAAGGTATCAAAATTTTATTCGGATTTCCTTTTCGTCCATTGTTTTGCCGTAAGCTGAATTGGATAATCAAGTAGTACGGCCCATGCTTAATAAATATTTGTACCTCTGATTGTACCAAGCCTCAATGAGAGGCGTATTCGCGGATGAATGAAAACAATAAGGTTTTTGCCCGATACAGTCCTGACCCGACCCCTTGCGCGCATTGTACCTGCATTTAAATCTACATCTGCGCGGCCGAGTGTCAGGTAGCTCCAATGCCGTGAGCTCTGTAAAAACAGGAAAAATCAGCAGGGCTATCTTATTTCTGAAAATACATTCTGACAAGTTTTAGCGGGTTTGCTTTCTGTTGTATCTTTAAAAAATATGCTAACTACATGCAATTGTGTGTTCTAAATTATTATATTATATAGTTTAGGGGATTTTTTTA
Source organism: Chitinispirillales bacterium (assembly GCA_031254105.1). GTDB lineage: Bacteria > Fibrobacterota > Chitinivibrionia > Chitinivibrionales > Chitinispirillaceae > WRCH01. Next base: position 13,957 of record JAIRVB010000047.1, on the reverse strand, counting down.
ATCTTACTTAACCAGTTTACCGGTTTCGCTGAAGTAAAAAACAGCTTTACGGCGGGATAAACGGCGGGATAACAAGTTGTTAATTCTTAATTGAATTAAAGAGGTTTCATGAATTTACAAAAAAGGGTAGAGTCTGAATTTGAACGTCAGTATCTGTCAGAACTTACCGATATCGCTATTAAAAACAGCGCGATAGAACCGTCTCTTTACAGCAGGTATAATGTAAAACGGGGATTACGCAACGCTGACGGTACGGGCGTACTTGTGGGTCTTACCAACTTGGGAGACGTACACGGATATGTTTTGGATGAGGGGGAGAAGACTCCGGTTGAAGGGCATTTGAGATACCGCGGTATTGATGTTGAGGATATTGTAAAGGGATTTCTGAAAGAGAAAAGGTTCGGGTATAACGAGACGGCCTATCTGCTTCTTTTTGGAAATCTGCCCAATGCGGAACAGATTACGCATTTTAGAGGCATGCTTGATGTTTGCAGAGAGCTTCCCGATGACTTTATGGATAATATGATTCTAAAATCACCATCTCCCGATGTGATGAACAGCTTAGCCCGTTCAGTGCTTGCCTGCTATTCTTATGATGAAAATCCCGATTGCCTTGATATTAAAAATGTGCTGCGCCAGTGCATTGAGCTTATAGCGCGTTTTCCGACTTTAGTCGCTTACGGGTATCAGGCGAAGTGCCATTATTATGATAAAAAGAGCCTTGTGATACACAAACCTCAGATGGGAATGAGTACCGCTCAAAACTTTTTGCATATGATACGCCCCGACTCCTCTTTTACCGATCTTGAGGCGGAAGTTCTTGACCTGGCTCTTGTTCTCCACGCTGAGCACGGCGGAGGCAACAACAGCTCTTTTGCGCTTCATGTGGTGACCTCAAGCGACACCGATACTTATTCCGCGATAGCCGCGGCTGTCGGCTCACTCAAGGGGCCAAAGCATGGCGGGGCTAATATAAAAGTATCGGCTATGATAGAAGATATTATGGAAGGGGTAAAGGATTGGGATGATGATGACGAGATTTCAAGCTATTTAGCCAAAATTATCCGTAAGGAGATATTTGACAGGTGCGGCCTGATTTATGGAATGGGGCATGCCGTATACACATTGAGTGATCCGCGCGCTGTAATCCTGCGCGCGAAAGCGGAGGAGCTTGCGCAGTCCAAGTCGTATATGGACGAATTTAATCTGCTGCGCTCTATTGAGCGGCTTACGCCGGAAGTTTTTGCTAAAGTAAAAGGCGTTCAAAAGGTAATGGCGTCAAATGTTGACCTCTATTCCGGACTGGTATACAAAATGCTTAATATCCCCAAGGAACTCTATACGCCGATATTTGCGATAAGCCGTATAGCGGGCTGGTCGGCTCACCGGATCGAAGAGATAGTAAGCGGAGGAAGAATTGTGCGGCCCGCTTACAAAAATGTATCCAGGCACAAGCCCTATATTGGGCTCGAGGAAAGAAATTGCTGAAAGTCCTAAAGCATTTTTTGAGCGGTTCCGATAAAATAAGTATAACGCCTTCCAGAGATGGCGGCAAGCGCGAATCAACAGGCGGCAAAAGGAGAGAGAATTATTATGAGGCAGGGTTACAACGCTTACAAAAACGCGCCGATTGACACAAATGATCAGGGGAAACTGCTCTTAGTTACCTATGATATCGCAATAAAGCATGCAAAACTAGCTATAGAAAAATTCGATGATAAAAAGCTTCTCGAAGAACGGGGAAAGCATATTTACAAGATACAGGATGCGCTTGAGGTACTCCAGCAGGCACTTAATCTTGATGCTGGCGGTGAGATTGCGGTCAATCTTTATAACCTTTACAGCTATATGTTCAGCATCACGGTAGACGCAAATATCAGTAACAACAGGGGGCCGGTTGAGGAGGTTTTAGGTTATCTTGAATCTCTGCGCGCAGCCTGGGCGGAAGCTACACTTAAGGCAAAAGCCGAAGCAACGGCTGAACCGGAACTTGCAAGTGTTGCTGTAAGCGCGTAATATAACGCAGAAATATAAACGTCAAACCTTAGTTATTTCTGTATTGTTATTTCTGCGGAAGTGAATCAATAACACTCCTGAGTTCTTCAGCGTTGTAGGGTTTCTTTAGCACAGCGGAAAATCCAAACTCCCAGTAGCGGCTAAGCTCTACTTCGTCGCAATAGCCGCTTGACACTATAATCGGGATATTGCTGTCAGCCGCTCTTATCACCTCCGCAAGCTTCCTTCCGCCCGCACTTCCCGGAACAGTGAGATCTGAGATTATAAAACTATACGGCTGATTTGAGGCGGCCGCTTTTGAGAACATGGCGGCAGCTTCGTTGGCGTTGCAGCTCTCTTCTACGGTATACCCAAGTTTTTTGAGAATCATGGAGAGTGTCCGGCGTACAATCTGCAAATCATCCATGATAAGCACTTTGCTGCCATTTATATTATGCCGCGGTGTACTTTGCGGCGCCGGTTCGGGAATCTTACCTTTATAAAGAGGGAGTGTAACTGTGAATTTGGCTCCGGCATTCTGCCCGGATGAAACCGCTATTTTTCCGTTATGGTTTTTAATTATTGAGTAAGCTGTACACAACCCCAGCCCTGTGCCTCCCTCTTTTGTAGTAAAATACGGATCAAAAACTCTGGGAAGTACATCAGGTGCGATTCCGCAGCCGCTGTCGCTTATGTTTATGGATACAATTTCATTCTCATTTTCTTTTTTTATTACTGCCTGCGTTCTGATTATTCCGCCGTCAGGCATAGCCTGCGAAGCGTTAAGAAAAATGTTGCTGAACACCTGGCGCATCTGCCCCAAGTCCGCGAAGATGTATATCTCTTCCTCAGGGAGATTGAAATCAATGGTACTGGTTGAGCCATAAATATGAAAATTGGCGGTTTCGGTAAGCAGTTTTCTGAGTTCAAATACTTCAAGCTGCCGCATGTCGCCTTTTGCGAGTGTCGAGAGCTTTTTTATAAGTTTGCGCGCGTGAAGGGCTGACTTCTCACCCTGATAGAGAGCCACCGCTGCCTCAGATTCAGGGTTAATGTCCATCTTAACAAGTATAAAACTTGAAATTATACCGGTAAGATAATTGTTAAAATCATGAGCTATGCCTCCGGCGAGAAGACCAAGCGATTCTAATTGTTGTGATCTTTGCTTTTCTTCAAGGGCTCGTTTGATAGCTGATATGTCACGTATGTAAACTAATGTCTGCATGGTTTCATCTTCGTTGGTAACATGAAAATTAGTTATGCTTATGTTAACATGTTTTTCGCCTCTCAATATAGTGGTTTCTGTGTGGTAGTGAGCCGCTTTGTAATCATAGCCGTTGACATACTCGCAAAGGCGCAGTTTGGTCATTTTTTCAGGTGACTTGGCAAAAAGCATTAATGCCGCTGAATTGTATTTTACAATTGAACCGTTATTGTCAAGAATTAGCAGAGCTTCGCTTGTTTCGAATAATATTTTGGTCATTATATCTATAAAGTACGATGCGTTAATTGTGTGCAGATTATGCTTGCGAACAGCCATAAAAGCGTATAAATTAATCAATACTGTCGCTATCGCAGTATAAGACGTCTGTATGCTTCCTCCGAACAAAAACGGGAATTCGAAGATGGAGAATAAGACAATAAGTAAGGCAGAAATAGATACAACGTTCCAAATCAGAAGATTTGCTTTTTTAGCCGTATTTTTCTCTTTTAGCCAGCAAAAGAGCATTAAACCCGACCCATAAATACCGCTTGGTATAGTTGACAGCATAATGAGTACTATATAGTTGAGATTTGGCTGGATTTTCATTAACGAAGAGGCCGGTGAAGTTATCGTAACAGTTGATGGTCCAAATGCCGCTACTATAACCGCCCCAATACTAAACGCTGATAGTGTGTAAAAGGCTGGACCAAGATTGCGTCTTGTAAGAGCATGCAGAAAATAAAGAAAAGGAATACCGCTGAAAAAGAAGGAAGCAGTAATGAACCTGCAATGAAATGAAGCTGTCCAGTCCCAGATTGCAATACGGAAAAACAGAGCTCCAGCAAAAATTATAAACGTGTTGCCGGAATAAGCCAGGAATGAAATATTGAGCCTGTTGCGCCGGAATTGCCCTAAAATAAAACCAAACAGGAACAGTGTAAACGTTGCTGCCGCTGCAGTAAGCCAGATTGTAATGTCATTCATAAGTTATTGGTTATCAGTTGCCAGTCAAGAGATAAATCTTTCTGTTTCTATAACGTTATGTCAAATATAATTATTATCCATCTTTTCTTATAGCTGACAACTGGTAACAGGAAACGATCACATACTCCTTATCGCGAAATACTTCGGATCTCATATTTCATGGTTCCTCTCGGCGCTTTTACCTCAACAGTATCGCCTGCTGAATGTCCCAGAAGCGCTGTTGCTACCGGAGAGTTAATGGATATCTTGTTGTTTACCGGATCCGCCTCCTCCGATCCTGTGATCTCATACTCTATTTCCTCTTCGTAGGTAAAATCCCACAGAGTCACCTTAGTGCCAATAATCACCTTGTCGGTGCTTATGTTTTCGGTATTAATGATCTCAGCTGATGTTATTTTTTCCTGAAGCTCACGTATACGAATCTCATTCATTTGAAGCGCGTGTTTTGCGGCTTCATATTCGGCGTTTTCCCGCAGATCTCCAAAAGAGCGGGCAAGGTCAAGCTGCGCCGCGATCTCTCTGCGTTTTGCAGTCTGGAGATACTCAAGATCTGCGACAAGTTTTTCATATCCATCTCTCGTAAGGTATGTTTTTTCCATAATATCTTCTCCGGCAGGCTTTTTAAAACAAAAAACGGGCCCCGCACCTGTTCTCCAACAGATGCCAGGTCCGCGCAAAATTTTAATTATAGTTTTAGATAAACACCTATTATAAATTAAATTCAGCAACCCGCGGAATGCAAACAAAATGAGATATGATCAAAACGCAGCTACCGTATCTGTTTTACAAAGAAAGTAAAAGCAGGTAACAACCCAATGTAACTAAAGGAACGGACAAATTATCAAAATCAGACGGTGTCACCATTTCTGTAACAGTCGCGGCTAAAGCTAAAACAAAACACAGTGTTGTAATTGACATGAACGGCGGTACATCTATTTTAAATAATGTAATATAAATCGATAAAAATATCATTGAAACCGCAAACATGCTTAAACTTCCAAAAATAGATTTTGTATTATTACCGACAGAAAATGTTTTTAAAGGGTATTTTTGACCGATCAGCGAAGCGAATCCATCGCCGAAAGCCATTGTAATAACACCAATACCACCTAAAGCAGCGCTGTTTGATACAGCAAACGATACAATTAAAATAAGTGTAAGCGATAGCGGGTAGAGGATAACCCCTAACCTGTTTTTATTGCCGCTGGATCTTAACAATCCACGAAAAATACCATTGTCTTTAGTGGCAATGTAATTGAGCAAAGTAAAAAATAAAAATGGAATAATGGCAAAATTTAATTTGTCGAAAAAGTATAATGGAAATGACCACAATATACCTGCAAATATATGCGCTAATTTTCTTCTGACATTTTCATTCTTGAAGAATTTTTGTATAATTATTCCAATACCGAAATAGTAAATAATTGATAGTACAATCCCGATTAATGTCTTGATAAAACCCTCCTTGGAAATTAATAGATTATGAAATACTTTCCTGTTATCTTATTAACTGCAGTGTACATTTTCTTAATCTAAAGTTATTTTACCTGTATAAAAAAATAACCACGTTCTTAAAACAATAGTTTCTGCTGAAAAGAATTATTTTTAGGTTGATTTTTTGGTGTTTTTATCTGTGGTGGAGAATAACATTTGTAATATAGTTTATTGACATCTTTAAAAACTAATTTTTTAATAGATTAATGCCATGGACTTAATGAGATATTACTCTGAAAAGCACTGTGTATTACTTTATTGTAGTATTTTACATGGCGATAGTTTGTTTGTATTTTTGACATAAGGATTTAGAATAGAAAACATACAAAGGAAAGGATAGATGATGAATATTTTATTTATTATGCCATTACACGGAGATTTCTATGATATCGTAAAAGTCAATAAACTTAAAGGGAAGGAAGATAAAAGCCGTAAATTAAATAAAATAAATCTTCTTTACCCGAATGGATTACTATCAATTTCGGCTTATATGCAGCGGCATAAGCCATCGGTAAATATAAGAATTCTTGATTTCAATATTAGTATAGGAGCATTTGCGAACAAATTTGAAAGAGATATCTCTCCAATAAATAGAGAAGCATTTTGGGAATATTGTCTTTCAGAAATTGATGAGTTTATTCCCGATGTAATTGGAATTTCAGCTTTGTTTTCCAGCAATTTTTGGGATTTAAATCCTCTGGCGGATTTTCTTAGAAATAAATATGTTGAAAGTCTTATTGCCTGTGGGGGGCATTTGCCATCTTCTTGCTATGAGGATATATTTGCGCATGGGGAAGAGATAAACGCTATCTGCTTTGGTGAGGGGGAAAAACCTTTCCTGGAATTGATAAATGCTATTGAAGAAAAGAATCAAATAACATATCTTCAGGAAAACAACAGTTGGATAACCAAGAAAAAAATTTTAAGCAACAAAAATTTTAAACCGATCAATAATTTGTTATATGATTTGGATGAAATTCCTCCATATGATTTTGATTTGATTGTTAGAAAGCCTGAGTATGAAAACTATAATTATGATCATTTCTCAGTACTGGGTAATGATAACAGACATCAATTCGCAATGTTCACTACAAGAGGATGTCCCGGAAAATGTGTTTTTTGCGCCTCTCATAACGTGCATGGCCATAAAATAAGGGAGTACAGTATATTGCGAATAAAACAGGATGTTTTATACTACCGTGAAAAATGGGGTGTTGATCATTTCCTTTTTAGTGATGATCATTTTTTATCCAAAAAAGAGCGCGCAATTGAAGTATTGGAATTTATGATTGAAAACAAAATTCCGGCAGATGTAGGATATATAGCATTTTTCTCTGTTAATGAAGAGATAGCTAAACTGCTTAAGAGAGCGGGGATTAAAAAAATCCTTATTGCAGTTGAAAATGCCAACGAAAAAACCCTAAAAGATATTATACATAAGCCTGGTAATTTGGATATGGCTAAGAAAGCTATAAAGCTTTTAAGAGATGAAGGACTCATCGTTATATCCAATATATTGGTAGGACTTCCTGGAGAAACAAAAGAATCCATTGATAAAGGCGTGGAAAATATGTTGGTGCTGGGATGCAGTTGGTATGTTTTTTTTATTGCATCGCCGTTACCCGGAAGCGAGCTTTTTGAGATCTGTAAAAAAAATGATTATTTGCCCAAAAATTTAGATATATACCGTATGAATTTCTACAGAGCTATGATAACTACACCTGATTTTGATCCTCAATACATCGAAAAAAAGACATATGAAATAAACATGTATGTAAATTTTGTAAAAAACTATGATTTAAGAACAGGAAATTATGAGATCGCGTTACTGCATTTTGAACAAGTTATAAATTTTGCGTTAGACACCCACGCCTTCGCCTACTACTTCGCCGCCATATGCGCAAAACATCTCAACTTGCGGGAAAAATATATAAATTATAAGAACAAATATGAGGAGATGATAGAAAAATACAGTTTTTGGAAAGAGTGGGCGGAGCATTTTGAGTTAGATCCACTTGAGGATATCCAGCTTATATGATGATAGGAGCCGCCGTTCAGTAGGCGGTTCCAGAACGCCTTTGTCCTTATGTTAAGTCGAATTTGAGGCAGTTCGGGAGAAGATATTAATAACGGATGTTACGCAGACTACTTGTCTCTCACGTCACGGCCTATTGCTTTTGTTTCTGGGTTGAAAAGAGATAATAGCAATGTATCTGCCGCCTTCGCGGGATGACGGCACAGGAAAATACCGTACTGTGTGTAACATTTGTTAAGAATATTAAAACACCATACGGGTCTTAAGCGTTGGTTCAATCTTATCAACATCTACCAGTTCTTCACTGCCGTCAATCAAGTTTTTGAGCCTCATTTTTCCCAGGGTCGCTTCCTCACCCCCAATAAACAGGGCAAAGCGCGAACGCGCGTTATTTGCTAGTTTTAGCTGTTTACCTATGTTTGAGTTTTCTTTAAGAGAAAATTCACACGAGATACCCATATTTCTCAGCTTTTGAGCGGTACTGATAATTTTCGTATATGAATCGTTGTCAATTGATATAAGAAACAGATCGCTTCGGGGAGGCTGGGGGGGGGCTATACCTTTTGACTTCAGGAGTTCTCCCAGTACAACGTCACCCACTGCGAATCCGACCGCAGGGGTTTGCGGGCCGCCGTAGAGTTTTACAAGGTTATCGTATCTGCCTCCGCCCGCTATAGCTCGTAAGTTTCCTTTTACATCAAAAAGTTCAAATACAATCCCCGTATAATAGGCAAGCCCTCTTACAATTCCGATGTCAAATACCGCGTAACTGTCCAAACCGTAAGCGTCAAGCAGTGAGAAGAGCTGCTTTAACTGTTTCAGTGAGGTGAAGTCTGTCCCAAAAATTTGTTCGACATCATTAAGAGTGCGGCTGCTAAACAGTTCATCTATTTTTTTGCGGACAGTTTCATGCGCAACGATGCCCGACAGCTCAGTTGAAAAAACATCCGCGCTGATTTTATTCTTTTTGTCAAGCAATGCGTAAAGCGCTTTTAACTGACCGCGTTCTACTCCGCTTTGTAAAAACAGTTCTTCCAGCAGAGTGCGGCTTGATATTCGAACTTTAAAATCATCCTGGTTGAACCCAAATGCCCTCATTGTGTCTATGCTCGCGGCGATAAGTTCCGCGTCGGCTGCGGTTTCTTCTACGCCAAGGATATCCATGTTGAGCTGGATAAATTCGCGAAGCCGCCCTTTTTGCATTTTTTCGTATCTGAAGAGACGTGAAATGGAGTACCAGCGCACAGGCCGTTTCAGATTAGTGCCTCCGGCGGCTGCCATGCGGGCGAGAGTGGGGGTGAGTTCGGGGCGAAGCGCGATTTTTCTTCCGGCTTTGTCTTCAAACGTATATAGTTGTTTTTCAATTTCATCGCCTGATTTTTGTGTATAGATCTCAAGGTGCTCAAACATCGGCCCCTCATACTGTTCAAAGCCGTATTTTTTGCAGCTTGAGTGCCATGAATCGAAAATATATTGCTGAAAAGCCATATCTTCGGGATAAAAATCACGTGTGCCCTTGGGGCCTTGCGCTGGAGCAGCCATCTTTGTGCCTTCTTAGGTGGTGTGGACACAAGTCTAAAACGCCTGTCTTTTGATATATTTTACGTTATACGGCGTTAAATTTTCTTGAAATACTGCAAGTATTCCTGCAAAAATTTTCCTTGTCTAACATAAAATCTTTTCAAAATCCAAACATTTCAACTTGTGTCCGCACCACCTAGTTATGTCGTGAAAATAAGATATGTGAGGTAAACCCTCTAATTAAAATAGTTGTTTTTTGAATAAAATCTTGTTTTTATCAAATAAAATAGTTACTTTGTTTTGAAAATAATAGTATAATATAATTTAGTTTCCGGACAAGCGCCGGTAAAAAAGTACCTTATCTTTTGTTTTTCCGATAACTGGTAACTTTATCTCTCTTATGCATGCAGGCAGCGGCTAAAGCTCAATTTCTAGGGAGGAAGTTGTAAATTTATGGACACAAATATAGGAAAAAAACGGCCCACGTTAGGTTTTTTCATCTCTGAGCTTGAGAACTCTTATACTCAGACCCTCTGTCGCGGTATCACAGATGCTGCGGCAGCCTATGACGCTAATGTTATTATATTTCCCGGAAAGTCTCCCAAAGTTCATTACGATTTTCAGTTTCAGTACAACGCGATTTACGAACTTGCCTCAAAAAATAACCTTGACGCACTGATTCTCGCTACCGGAACGATGATAAATTTCCTCTCGGCGGAGGAGTTCAAAGCGTTTTACAGCCGCTATAACGAAATCCCTCTTGTAAGCTTGTCAATTATGCTTGAGGGCGTTTCCAGTGTATTAATCGACAATAAAGTCGGGTTAAGGGATGCCCTCGACCATGTTATAAGCGAACACAAATATTCGAATATCGCTTACATAAGCGGCCCTGAAAATAACGTCGAAGCTCAGGAAAGATACTCTGTTTATCTTGAAGCTCTTGAAAAGCACGGGCTTGTTTTTGATCCTGAACTCGTTTACAGCGGTGATTTTACCAAATACGCGGGAGCAAAAGCCGTTACTGAATTTCTTGATATAAGACAAGTGAAGTTTGACGCTTTGGCTGCCGCTAATGATGAGATGGCTCTTGCCGCCATGGAAGAGCTTCAAAAACGTTCGATTAAAATTCCTGAAAACATTGCGATAGTTGGCTTTGACAATGTAGAGAGCGGGCACTACTGTTCACCATCCCTAACAACTGTAGCCCAGCCGATTTATGAGCAGGCGTACAAGGCGGTCGAACTTGCCTGCGATCTTATTAAAGGTGACGCGCCGCATAATATTCATCTTCCTACAAAAATGGTGTTGCGTGAAAGCTGCGGGTGCATCTCACAGTCGATCAGTTCTATAAACGCTTCCCGCGGCGCGTCCGCTTATGCCGCGCAAAAAGATGAAAAAAGCGATGCGCTTACCTCAAAAGTTAAAGCTGTTCTTAAAAAAGCGGTAAAAATGGCGGTACAGGGCGGGTTTGATGAAAAAAACGAATTTGTTCTTGTAAATGAATTTATTGACATTGTAAATACGCTCGGCGAAGACAGGGAAGACAAATTCCGTTCCTGGCAGGATGTTATCACAGAGTCAAGAGTAGAGGCGGATCTGCCATCGCTTGATATGTATAATTGCATACGGCTTGAAGACTTTTTTCACAGAGCGCGGATGGTGCTGCTTGAATCGTTTTTCAAAAACGATTCAAAACGCTGGACCGCTCACCATAACAACATTCGCGATTTGCGCGGGGTGCTCACACAGCTTATAAGCGACGTTCATAACCGCGATGAGGCCTTGCGTTCAATAATTCCTAACCTTAAAGATATGGGACTGCACTGCTGTTATATTTTCCTTTATGACAAGGTAGTTGAACACAAGATTAATTCCAATTGGGTGTTTCCGGCAAAAATATCTCTTGTTACCGCTTATAATAGTAAATTGTCGAAAGCCGTAGATCTGTGCGGTTTAAACATGCCGGTTTTATCTATCCTCGACCGTAATCTCTACTCCGAAAATGAACGTTTTGCACTTGTAACCTCATCATTGTTTTATGAAAACGAGCAGATAGGGTTTATTGTCTGTGAACATAATTTTAACGATATTTTCCTTTTTGAATCTCTGATTGTAGAGATAAGCTGCGCTCTCAAACTAGCTAACCTTATAAGAACACGCCAGAGCATTGAAGACAGGCTGCGCGTTGCACTTGAGGAACTTGAAAGTTATAACGAACAACTCAACAGCATCTCCCAAACCGATGAACTCACCGGCTTATTAAACCGCCGCGGCTTCTTGAGCCAGTCCCGCCACGCGCTGAATGTGGCGCGCCGTATGAAAAAAGATGGTCTTCTTTTTTTCGCCGATCTTGACGGCCTTAAGATGATAAATGACACCTACGGCCACGAAGAGGGAGATAACGCGATCAAAATAATGGCCGAGGCGCTCAAAAAAGCGTTTCGCGATTCCGATCTCATTTCCCGCCTAGGCGGAGATGAGTATACCGTCTTTACACTTAATACTACTATTGACATGTTTGACATATTTGAAAAACGTATTGAGAACTACCTTGATGACTATAACAGCATTTCAGGCAAACCCTACAAAGTCGCTTCCAGTATCGGCGCTGTCTCATTTTTACATACCGATTCAAATGATGTTGAAGTTATAATGAATCAGGCGGATGCTGTTCTATATCAGAAAAAAAAGAAGAAAAAAGAAACTGCCGCTGCGAAAAGTCTTTTTTGATTGTGATTATCATTACGCATGCACTATAGTTTTTGTAACAGGAACAATGAAACACGCATCCCTATAATCACCGCCCAAAACTTTACCGCTTAATTTTTTAGACTGTGATTATCATTACGCATGCTCTATCATTTTTATAACGGCACAATGAAACACGCATCCCTATAATCACTGTCAAAAACTTTACCGCTTAATTTTTTAGATTGTGATTATCGTTACGCAAGCTCTATCATTTTTGTAACGGTAACAATGAAACATGCATCCCTATAATCACTGTCAAAAACTTTACCGCTTAATTTTTTAGATTGTGATTATCGTTACGCACGCTCTATCATTTTTGTAGCGATAACAATGAAGCATGCATCCCTATAATCATTGTCAAAAACTTTACCGCTTAACATATGTTATACTCAAATTTGTTCGCTTAAACACATCTACGCTTGTCTTACGGAACAGTAATTGCGCTTGCCCTGTATTATGAGATGTAACAAAAACATATCTACCATCTGTCATTCCAGCGAAAACGGACGGAAACTTGTTTATATTACCGGAGGTGGTTATGACAAAGGGGACTGGTAAGAAAAATTGACTTATGCCTTCGCTGGGCGGCGGGAATAGAGAAACAGGGAGAATTACAAATGAACATGTATACAAAAACAATTGTCTGGGGATCACTTTATTTTGTGTTAACCATAGCTCTGATTATTACACTTAAGCCCATGTCGGTTGATTCCTCCGGCGGTTTTCAATATCAGTCACAATCCTATGCCGCAAATAATATCAGCGATACGGAACTTTCAAGTTTTCTGAGTGTAAATAATGCCATGATAGTGCTTAAAGAGTATACCCGTGAGCAGTTGCTTTTAATAATGAGCGAGCATGGGATAACAAAGGAGCGCTACAACCAGATAGCGGATATGGAGAATGATCCGTTCGCGGAGTCTGACGCTACGGAAGAGGAGAGGGAGATCGTTGGAATTATTTCACATAGAATAGCTGAATTAGAGTTTGAAATCCAACAACAGATGTTTTCTGTTACAAGTGAGTACCGGCTTACTGCGCAACGGTTTTTAGAAATAAATGAGCTTCTTGAAAATGATCCGGATCTACGCCGTAGATTTGATAAGATTGTTCAAAGCGAAAAACAGTCTCGCAAAATGACATCTGAGTTCAATTTTCGCTTTTGTCTTATTTCATAAAGTTTTGAGTAACATACTGTTCTACGGTTTTACGCAAAATCGGCTTTTGCATGAGATGCGCTCCCTTGCTCTGGATGTTGCGCGATTCCATGGACAAAGGGTTTTTTGTGCAATAGTGAATTAAAAGGTTTGAGTTTATTGTTTTAAGGTCAGAAAAAACGTTCATGCCTTTGTTGGGATCTGTGGGTCTGTCCATATCTATTAAGACATGTCTGATCTGACTGTTTTGCATAAATATATCTATTACTACTTCAGGTTCATCCGTTACATAAAAAACAACATCAAACTGTTTCAGCATCGGTATAAACGATTCCGTAAATGGCCCTTCTGAGGCAAAGATTACTAATTGGATATCTTCAAGATCAGGTTCCGCATCCTCGTCATCTTCATCGGCGGAGTGTTTTAGTTCATCCTCATCGACGTACCAATCCTCCTGATTGTAGCTGTTGCGTTCCAGAATATTAATAAGTTCTCTGATATTGTTTGAACTGCCGCCTTTTTTCAGCACCTTTTTGCCTCCAAGCTTCTACATCCGTCCCATGTGAGATTCTCTATACTACATTATAAATATAATATAATGTTTTTTCAAGTTTTTTAGTAGTGATCATAATTACGCGTACGCGACCCGACTTTTACAGTTTCCCATCGTTTTCCATGGTTAAATCCTTTCATCAACTGAAGTTTTCCCCATTTAGTAGACACTAAGTTAAGGTTAATTGTACAATTTAATGTTTAAGGACATGTGGTTAATGTTATGGGTAAGAAAACAGTTGTAAAACGAGTTTATTCTAAGGA
>JAIRVB010000055.1 GCA_031254105.1 Chitinispirillales bacterium | reverse complement strand
CCCGCCCCCCGCCCCCGCCCCCCCCCCCCCCCCCCCCCCCCCCCGGCCCCCGCCCGGGCCCGGCGCGCGCCGCCCCATAACTGTCAATTGACGACAGATGATTGTCTCACGCGGGCAGGTAATAATTTGCGGCAGCTTGTTTATCGTTGAGTAAACCGAATCACAAATGTTTTTAAGAAACGCATGAGCATTTGCTTCTGCGAACAGAATAATAAACGTAATTGAGACAATAAATTTGGAATCGGTCATTTTATCAATTAATAGAATTCAAAGTTTAAGTGATAAATTAATATAATAAACGCTCAAATAAAAATATGGAAACATTTTTTATTTCGAGTACTATTTAACAATAGAGGTTAATTACAGAAAACGCCTTAACAGAAACACCACAAGCCAAAAACCTGACATTTAAGTCAGATTTTCAGCTTGTGGAGGGTCTTTGGTTATCTAAATTATATTACACTTCAACCTTATCAAGCACCGACTCGGAAAAATCCTCAAACTTACGGTACATGAAGCCGTCAAAGATAACATCAAACTTAAGAGTTTCAAATATGTAATTTATGTACTCGTTATCGGCTATGATGTAGATCGCTCCCCCCATCTTCTTCACCTTATTGAGATTGTAGACAAGCGCGCCTATGCCGCCGCTGCAAATAAAAGTGATCTCATCAAGATTGAACACGATGTGGCAAAAGCCTTCATCAATCAGACGCTGAATCTCCTTGTCCAAAAGGCGGGCGCTCTCCCAGTCGATGCGGCCGGATGGCTTAATTACCTTGAACTTGTTGATTTCGGTAACTGTAAAATCCATAATTCTCCTCCGTTTAAAAACCGAAATATATTTTTATACACTGGTTTCAGGTGGGCTAAGCGGAAGTAGTAAATCGTCTTTCATCCGCTCCTACCCAATCATTAAGATATATTATACATTTCAGCCTTTGAATAATCAAAGGGAAAACTTATTTTATTAGAAATTTTTTGAGCGGAGGAAAGGAGTTCAATGAACGTCGATATTGAGCGGCTTAACGAAAAAGTCAAAGAGGAGAGCAGTTTTGTCTCACTGCTCAAAACAGAGATGGCCAAAGTGATCGTGGGTCAGTCAAAAATGGTAGACAGGATGCTGATCGGGCTTCTCACGCGCGGGCATATACTTTTAGAGGGCGTGCCGGGGTTAGCCAAAACTCTTGCGATATCAACTCTTGCTAAAACAATTGACACCCAATACAAGAGGATCCAGTTTACCCCCGATCTGCTTCCCGCGGACATAATCGGAACAATGATCTATAACCAGAAAAGCGGCGAATTCGTACCCAAAAAAGGCCCCCTTTTCTCTAACATAATTCTCGCCGATGAGATTAACCGCGCCCCCGCCAAAGTGCAGAGCGCTCTGCTTGAAGCGATGCAGGAGCGTCAGGTCACTATCGGAGATCAGACCTACAGCTTGGATGAACCGTTTTTAGTGCTTGCCACTCAAAACCCGATTGAGCAGGAGGGAACATACCCGCTGCCCGAAGCGCAGGTTGACCGTTTTATGTTAAAACTTAAAATCGTATATCCCTCACGCGAAGAGGAGAAAACTATCCTCTCGCGCATGTCGGCGGGAACAGTGCCTGAAGTCAACAAAGTGATTACCGTAGAAAAACTTCTGGCCGCCCGTGAACTTGTTAATGAGATCTACATGGATTCCAGAGTAGAAGATTACATTGTAAATCTTGTATTCGCCACAAGAGAACCTGAAAACGCCGGACTGAGCGACATAAAAGAACTTATCGCCTTTGGCGCTTCCCCGCGCGCGACACTGTTTTTAACACGCGCGGGCCGCGCCCACGCGTTTTTGCGCGGCAGGGGGTATGTCACGCCCGAAGATATTAAATCGGTCGGCATGGATATTCTGCGCCACAGAGTAATAGTCACATACGAAGCGGAAGCGGAAAACATCACCCCTGAACAA
This sequence comes from Chitinispirillales bacterium, assembly GCA_031254105.1. Lineage (GTDB taxonomy): Bacteria > Fibrobacterota > Chitinivibrionia > Chitinivibrionales > Chitinispirillaceae > WRCH01. The sequence continues at coordinate 8,767 of JAIRVB010000055.1, read as the reverse complement.
ATTGTACAGAAAATTTTCGACAGCGTAGAGGTGCCGTAGGCGGAGTCAATGTATAAATTACAATGTACAATGTACAAATAAAACAATCAGATATGTAAAACGCGCAGGGGCAGCCCTCGCGGCTGCCCTCGCGGGAATGCATCGAATATCAAAACGCGGGTAACGGCAACCCGCCGTTGCGTTCTGTAAATGAGAGAAAGGGCAGTCATAAGCGCCGCCCATACAAGGCAAGGCGAAGCGAGGAAAGGGGAAATTACCTCTTGTCAATCAAGGATAATTCATGATACCAAAAGAGGTCCTGCAAAAAGTCCGGCAGATCGAGATACGCACCAGGCGCATTGTTGATTCCGTGCTCTCGGGCGGATACGAAAGCGCCTTTAAGGGACGCGGCATGGAATTCTCCGAGGTGCGCTCTTACATGGATGGCGATGATGTGCGCAGCATCGACTGGAACGTTACGGCGCGCATGGGTTCCCCATACATCAAAAAATATGTGGAGGAGCGGGAACTCACTGTAATGCTTGTGGTTGACGCGTCATCATCGGGCAATTTCGGGTCTCTTGATAAATTTAAGGGTGAGATGGCTGTAGAACTTTGCTCTCTGCTTGCCTTCTCCGCGATACGAAACAACGACAGGGTCGGACTTATTATATTTACATCAGATATCGAAGTGTTTATTCCGCCGCGTAAAGGTAAAAACCATGTGCTGCGCGTAATAAGGGAGCTTCTATACTTGCAGCCTAAGCGCAAAGGCACGGATATCGGCTGCGCGCTGCGGTTTCTTAACCGGGTTCAGACGAAAACAAGCGTTGTATTTTTAGTGTCGGATTTCATGTCGGCAAATTTCGAAGCGCCGCTGCGTGTAGCCTCAAAACGCCACGACCTGATAACAGTTTCAATAACCGATCCGCGTGAAGATGAACTGCCGCGGGTAGGTCTCATCGAACTTGAAGACGCTGAGAGCGGCGAGACGGTTCTTCTTGACACAAGAAGCAAAAAAGCTCTTGACCTTTACAAAAAAGAGCGCAGAGCGCAGCGGGAAAAATTTGACACTCTGCTGCGTTCAACAGGGGTGGATGATATCAGGGTGTCGACCGAAAGCGGATATGTGAAACCGATTGTGAAATTTTTTCAAAAAAGAGAACTTAGAGCTTAGAATTCAGATTGCTTTTGCGCGAACGCGCTTTATCTGAAATATAAATGTATACTATAAACGCGCAATGGCAGTTTGCCGTTGCGCCGCCGGAAACTATTTTTCCAATTATGAATAAAACAGAGATATCATCACTAAAAAAACAGATCAACCAGATCGCGCCTGAAGCAGCGGAGCTGCGCCGCGCGATACATAGAAACCCTGAGCTTTCGGAGAAGGAGTTTGAAACTGCCGGTCTTATATACAACACTTTACGCTCGTGGGGACTTGCGCCAAAATACCATCTTGACAAAACAGCCGTAAGCCTGCGTGTTGATAATGGCAAAGGCCCATCAATTGTCTTGAGAGCGGACACAGACGCTTTGCCTGTACAGGAGGAAAATGATCTTCCGTTTGCGTCTGTTAAGCCGGGAATAATGCACGCCTGCGGTCATGATATGCACATTGCGATTCTTCTTGGCGCAGCCAAAATTCTTACCGGAATAAAAGACAAATGGAAAGGAACGGTACACTTCCTTTTCCAGCCCTCAGAAGAGAAGGAACCGGGAGGGGCGGTCAGGCTGATAAAAGCAGGCGTATTCCCAACTAAAGCCGACGCGGTTTTTGGCCTTCATGTAAGCTCAGAGCATAAGTGCGGTCACATTGGTATAAAAGAGGGCAGCGATTACGCCGGAGTACTCAACTTTGACGTAACAGTAATGGGACGCGGGGGGCACGGCGCAACGCCTGAAAAAGCGGTCGATCCGATAACGTGCGCGGCATCTATGATAACGCAGCTTCAGACTCTTATCAGCCGCGAAAAGCCATCTTCAGAACCGGCTGTACTTACTGTAGGATATCTCCGCGCCGGCACAGGCCGCAACATAATACCTGACACCGCGGAATTTAAAGGTACTGCACGCACTTATTCAAACGCTCTTCAAAATCAGCTTATGAAACGGATCAAAGAATCTACAGCTGCCATAGCAGCGGCATTCGGGGCGTCAGTTAAGGTATCTTTTGACAAATCATATCCGCCCGGATACAATAATCCGGAGCTTGCTAAACGGTTTAAAAAAGCGGCCGAATCATTCTTCGGTCAATCACGCGTCATAGAACGCAAAGCGCCAACCATGTACGCGGAAGACTTCGCATACTACCAACAGCTCATACCCGGACTCTATATCTATCTTGGATCGATACCATCCGGTAAAAAAACTATGGAAGAACTGCACAGCTCGCGTTTTCTGCCGGACGAAAAAGCTATGGAAACCGGAATCGCGGCGCACGTGCTGTTTATATTAATGCAGAATGCAGAAATAATAATGCAGAAATAAAAAGCACCGTATATAGCATTTATTATTTTTGTTTTTCGTTATTTTTTATTTCCGCATTCTGCATTATTATTTCTGCATTACTACAGAGGAGCTTTATGCCTGCAATTATCACGATCCCAATAAAAAACCCGCAGACCTCTTTTGAAAAAGCAAAAGCAAAAATCAATAACGCCGGAGGAAGCCTTCACGGAAATAGTAATGGCGGCAATTTCAGCGGCTCTGGTGTAGAAGGTTCTTATGTTTGTAATAATGGCAATCTAACCATAACAATTGAAAAAAAACCTTTTTTCATTCCGGAATCATTGATTAGAGAGAAGGTAACAGGTTTTTTCGCTTCCTAGTAAACCGACTTTGCCACATTAAATGCGCTCTCTTTATTTGTAAATGGAACAACTATTATTGAGCATAAATCCAACGTTGTCTTTTTTCATAGATATCTTCATTTAGTTTCCTGTTTTGCTCCTCTTTTTTGTACTCTTTGTCATATGCCAACCAAGTGAAAATAACGCGGATGGGTGTTTGGACGTTTTAAATTCAGGACAGCGGCCATACGCGTAACTTAAGTACGGCAGCTTATTGGTCAACATAAATTTAAAATCGGCAGAATTTGAAAGCGGCCATTTGAGACCGCCGGAATAGAAATAAACTATGCGGCTGAAATCATCCAAAGCCATTATCTCAGTGCCGGCCAGAAATATTACATTTTTTATTAACGGCGGCGATTCGATTCTAATATTAGTGTAATACCATCTTTCGTTGCCAAAATATATCCAGTTGTTAACTGGGTTGTAATAATAGCTTATATAATACTTTGGCACATGGTTAAACCCCATGGTAAAATCCGATGAGTAATATCTGAATTCGGCATTGACGGAAAAATTGAACTCTCTCAAGTTTTTCGATACTTCTACGCCTGCCAATGCAGCTGCCGCATTTTTGTATTCGCGTTCCTCACCATTATCCCGCCACTGCGTTTTTGTGCCAACTTCGCCGTAAACGCTTATATCTCCCATATTAAATCTCGCAAAGGGCAGCAAATAGAAACCGTTGCGGTTTAGTGTCGAGTTTACGAACAACAGACTATTAATTCCGGCGGTATACCGGAAGCCGGGAGAATAACTAAGCTCTGTGCATAAAATACGTTCTCTGTGCTTATATCCGTAAACTGAATCACGATAATACCACGAAGCGTTTCCGTAAACCACCGAAAGCAGATTAAATCCTAAAGCTGATGCTCTTGCCCCTATTTTTGAATAGCCTGTAAGTTCTTTTATTGTCAGCCCGTTACCTACAGTAAATGTTTCCATGCTTGCGGCTTGTAACTGCCAGCTTAAGGGGCCAATATCCTGCATGCCGGCGCTTAGCCGTAATTTCATACCGCCCTCAAAAAGATACCAATCATTATGCTGAATCTCCGCGTTTACAGTGATCCCTGCTTCGATATAATTTACAGTATCACGACTGCGTTTCAGAGCAATTGACGCCCGGTTAAAACTTTCTATCAGCCCCCAGGATCTGTTGTTATCTTCAGACTCTGAAAAAGTGTGCGTTTCACTGGAAACCTTTGTTTCGATATACGAAAAGCCGGTGAACGCGGTTGCAAGAACGCAAAGACAAATGTGTTTTAACCGCGAAGTTAAACAGACAGTATTTTTCATTCTTATTTCAATCCGGTCAATTGTTTACCAGCTCTTTATCATAATGACGCTTTGAACATTTAAACTGAAAGTTAACCTTACCTCATGACGCACCGTTCTCCAAAAAAAGTATACGGTGGCGGATCCAGAGGTTTGACCTTATATTTATCATACATCCATGCATATAATTTTTTGTAATATTCTGCTACTACAGCCGGTCCTTCCGGTGACGCTCCTATACGCGTGAGAGAGAGACTACCGGCTTTACTGCGCTCTTCATTAAATATTGGATCGCCAATATGATGGTATGCCAGAGCATCGACAATTCTCTCCTGAGGCGCTGAAAGGATTATTTATATTACGGTCACGGATACTTCTTGCGGGAAGACCCATATCCATTGTTCCCGATAAATTATAAATCATAGAGTCCGGCAGCTTATTAACAGAACTTCTTTCAAGGTCAAGCAGCCACTGGTAGCGGCAAGAACCATCTTCCATAATATTAATTGGAATAGGGCATAAACTGTCTCTCATTACATTTTTAAAATAATCAAGATTATCCTTGATATATAAGCGAACGTTAGCATGTAATGGACAGATTAATAACAAACAAAAAAGAATTCCGGTATAAACACACACACATCTATTTGTGAATTTATTGACACAGAAGCGTATATAACTCATCTATAAATCCTTTTATTCATATACACGATAATGAGATGCTTTGAGCCTTTAAACTAAAAACCAATTTTACTATTTTTACTTACGGCGACACCATTCTCTAAAAAATGTATATGGAGGCGGATCCAGAGGCTTGACTTTATAGTTATCATACATCCATGCATATAATTTTTTGTAATACTCGGCCACAACAATAGGCCCTTCCGATGTTGCTCCCCAACGTGTTAAAGACAGCTTACCGGCTTTACTGCGCTCTTCATTAAAGATTGGATCGCCAGGATGATGATATGCCAGAACTCTGGCAATCTCCTCCTGAGGCGTAATAGGAATGCAGCTGCCGGGATGATAAACCCGGCCAAATTGCTTAATAACATGACGAACCGCTTCCAGATTACCTGAAGTAACTAAATCTTTCATGGCAATTATTCTTTTTTCGTAGCTCTTTGTGGTATCATCAAATTGAATAACCAATTCCGCTATCGCCTTTTTGTCTCCATACAGGGCACGCGCTCTAAGTGGAAAGGTCTCTAAAGTCTCTTCCTTTGTGAAAAGAGACTTACGTTCATTTTCTGTACATTTCAAAAGCGCCGCCATAGTTGCTTTTTGCTCAAAAGAGATCCATCTATGGTTCATGTTGGAAATGATTATTTTCCTGTGAGGCAGTACAACATCAGAGGATGTCCTGTTAAGCAATACGGAAAACGCTTGGTTTCGCTGACTGACAGACATGTTTGTATCAATAAATACCGCCACGAAGAATGCTACACAGAAAGGATCATTCATATAACGATCACCAATGTTTGATGGAAAAATAGTAAAACTTCCCCCTGTTATTGCCCATAAGTTATCAATTAGTGAGTCTGGTAAAGTATTAACAGAACTTTTTTCCAAATCAAGAAACCACTGATAACGACAGGAGCCATCTTCCATAATATTTTGCGGTATCGGGCATAAGCTGTCTTTCACTACATTTTTAAAATAATCAAGATTATCCTTTATATATGAGCGAACGTTGGCATGCGCTGGACATATCAAAGACAGACAAAAAAGTGCTATGGTATAAATGTTCACACGTTTGCTTGAAAGTTCATTAACACAAAAATGTATATGGTTCATTTACAAATCCTTTTATCAAAATAAGTTTATTTGATTAACATCTTTCCTCTTAAATATATATAGGCTCCTATTGACGGCATCATTTAATCTGTTCCATAAATCAGGAAAATAAAACCTTACCTAAACTTACTTTTAGTATGGAATCGATCCCATTGAGAATCATGCGTGTCTCCATTTTGTGGCCGGAATATCATCAACGGCCTTCCGCAAAGGCTATTTTTATTATCTTGGTTAGTTTCTGCGTACGGATACATGACGTTCATCGTGTAGTCAAGTGGCTGATTATTCATGACATGGGGAAATCCGCCAAAATACTCTTGATGAAGAATTTCATGCAGCCATGTTTTATAAGAAGAATTTTGGGTTACATATGAGTTATTGCGCACCGTAAATCCTGCAACAGATGAGTAGAAAGTTTCTCCTGCACGATGTATACGAGAGGTAAATTCCTTAATGGTAATCGTATTGGTATTATAATCGTAGTTGTCGATAGTATAAGTTTCAAAGTTAGGATTTGATTCCGTCAGCCAATTACCTATCTCTATTTTTTTTCCTCTTTCAAAAAATTGATCGTCCAGCAGTATTCTGGTCACCTGTATAGTTTGCGAGTTTGCAGGAACGTCTCTATTGATATAGTAGTGATCACGAATCTCAGCACCTGGCAGAACGGCAACAAAAGTGCTGTCCCGAAGTTTTTCGTAGTCGGTAATGCGTCTGTGTGATATAATGGCGTCTTCAATTACCAAAAATTCTTCACATACACTTGATGGCCCGTAACAAAAATCAATAATCCCATTTCTATTTTTATCCCAATTTTCCAGAGCTATATTAGTTATCGTAGGTGAACTGAAATAGCCTACAGCCTGACTTATATATGAGTTGAGTGCATTTCTTATGGTGCTTGAATTGATTGAGTTCCCAGAGAGATTATATACTGGATAATCACGAATTATAATTTCATTGTAGACTTTAACTATGTAGGTCACATCACACTCATCGCATCCAGATATCACAGTCTTCTCTGATTCAGCGTTAACGCCAGTTATGACAATTTTTGCGGTTCCTGTACCGCCAAGAGATTTAATCACAACTTTGTTTGTAACAGACGTTCTGAGAATGTCTGTTTGATTGTTATCGGCATCGAATGTCAATACAGAGATTAAGTTGGATGGTTCAGCCGAAAGAGTGTAGCTTGAGAAATTCATATTCATCAATTTAAGATTAATTTCTGTAGAAGATCTATTGTCAAGCGATATGTATACTTTTCTTGGCGAATCAATCTCCGGACGATTCTCCATATCACTAAAATCATAAAAATCGTCATACCCGTACTGTACGCCTGTCTGCCCCGGTGCTATCTGATACGGCGGTGCCTTTTGTACATCAGGCCAATACTTTTCAGGCCTTGGCGGCGGGCATGGTTCATCTGGTTCAGGTTCCCAAATCCAATGATGACACCAATACCAACCGATGTCTGACCGGTAACCAAAACTTCCACTTCCCTGACAACCTGATAAACAAAGACATAATAGTGTGAAAATTCCAACACATGTAAATTTAATAATGTTAATTAATTTTAATTTAATAAATTGCATTTGTTATTCCTTACGGTGGATTGTATAATAATATATAAAATCAAATTATCCATCAATATTACCTTGCGCCGGAATCACTTTACGAAAGCATCAAAGTTAAATGACCGTGTACAGATAACGTATGCATACGGATTGGCTGCGGTTTGACAGTGCGTACTTGCGGTAAAAATTATATATTTACCTTGTGCGGCGGTTTTTGATTGAAATACATATTTATTTCTCTCTTCGCCAACTTTGTACAACGTAACCGGAATATCAACAGCGCCCGGTATTCTGTTGCCATCTTGATCCAGACCACGGATATCCACAGACAGTGTATTTTTATTACGTAAACTTTTGTCCTTTTCAACAAACACTTTAATAACAGTTGCGCTATTGCTTCCAGCCAGTATTCGTATATCACTCGGGAACCTGAGACCATAAACGATCGCTGGCGCTCGTTCATAGAATACACCATCTTTATTAAGCCGTCCAAATTGGCAATCGCGATTATTCACAACTAAATGTTTATAAGCTCCCATCTCAATAGCATCATAATATTCAATACCAAGAATATCAGTTTCCGGAGCGCCAGTAACTGCACCTGTACCAATGCAAGGACTTCCGTTTAACAACCGTAGGCCATCGTCAAGCGTACCAAAGATACCATCCATGCCTGCGGGTTGTGAGCTGTTTACAAATTTAGGTTCCTCATTTATGTTTCCATTTCCCATAAAATTTGTGTTTGTAAGACAAGAATAAGAAACCTCAAATCCACTCCCCCCCAATTCGCTTTTTCTTACATCATTCCAGAAAATGGTATTCTTTATTACCGTTGAAGAATTGTTGTCATTCCATATTCCACGAGCGCTAAGCGTTGCGCGGTTTTCCGAAAAAGTACAATTAATAATCGTCAACCTGCTTTCCGAATTATAGATCGCACCGCCTTTTGAACCTGCGGCATTAAAAGTGAATATGCTGTTTACGATTTCTAATTTGGCTCCTCTGATTAATATCGCTCCGCCGCCATCTGCGTCTGTCGTATCATTTGAATTATTGTTTACAAAAACAGATCCGTTGATTTTTGGCGCCCCCTTAACAATGCACAGTCCTGCGCCGCCGCCGGTGGTTGAAATATTGTCCTTGAGTAAACAGTTCGTAATTTCACTTGTCCCGCCCTTATCCATAATTCCCGCTCCGTATGAGGCTGCTATATTTTTTGATATTATGGTGTACGTAAATGTTGGAGCGCAATTTACATTTAATACGCCGCCGCCTGTGCTGTTTTCT
>JAIRVB010000031.1 GCA_031254105.1 Chitinispirillales bacterium | reverse complement strand
ATTACTACGTTACAGTCCCTTCCACAAAAACATTGGTATTGGAAAAATGGTGGACGCCGGATATAGAAGTTTCATTGGAAAAAGTCAACAATGACGTTTACAGGGTTAAGTTTGACGGGGCTAATAATGTACTTCCCGCTGGCGGGGTACTCCCAAATAATGACGGTTACTGCGTTGGGCTGCATTATGCAGACTGGACAGGCATGTATAAAGGCGATAATCCATCGTTTATCGCGGGTAATACGTTTGCTCCGAATAACAATATACCGGTTTATAACACAAACGGCGCATTGATCGCGGGGCAAGAACCTGTTTTCCCTTTGCCTGCCGGTGAGACAGGCATAGATGTTTATGCAAGAGACGAGTCTTATGGTTCGTTGAATCAATCAACACCGCGTATCTATTTTACAAACACCGGGACGCAAACAATAAGCAGCTTTTCTATTGTATACTATTTTACAACTGAAGATGGAAAAGAACCAATTCTGTCTGAATACTACTTACCAAATTGCAGTAATATTGAATATGTAAGAGTACGAAATAATGTTTATAAAGCGATCATGATTTTCAAAGATATTAGCGTTGAATCCGGCGAAACATTTCCCGATAATTCCGGTTTATCGTTTGGGTTGAATTACAGTGACTGGTCGGACTGGGATATTACAAATGATTTTTCCAATCCGCAGTCAGGCTCTTTTATCAAAACAAACAGAATCGCAATACTTAACAGCAGTGGTAAACCGATATACGGAGTAAGTCCGGAAAATAACCCAAAGTTATTCCCTCTTTCCGCTCTTTTGAGAGGCGTTCCTCATGAAGTATTAAGTTATACAGGTGACTATTATCGTGAGTATATGAATCCATTTCCAAATGACAGCGCAGTGGTTCCATTGGATGTTTTTGGTGATATTATGGAATCGGTACTGTCAAACTATCCCAGTTTCGATTTTGACACATTATCCGAAAATACCGCTACACTTCAGCCGATATTTGATGATTTTCCAAATTTGACACAGGGAGAGGTCGTTTCTAATTTATCCGATATTATCGGGTATTATGCGGCATCTCAATATTATGAAATTGTCAAAGGAGTGGAGTTTTATTTTAATAACAATCTGGATTTCAATAGCACATTAAATTCTTTGAATAAAGTTCAAAATTTAGCAGCGGCATCAAATCCTTTTTATGATCATTTAAATATTAATCAAGAAGAACTTGCATATATGCGAGATTACCCATTATGTGGCCCATGTGTTTATATAGCCAGAAAAAGTGCTATATACTATACTAACGTGGAGCATTATCCTGGTATGGATAGGGTAGGAACCGAAGCGGATGCATTCAGACATGCATTGTTTGCTGCACTAATTGTAGAAAAATGTCATGATATAAAAGCAATCTTTTGGGGCAATTTAAATTCTGTTGTGGCGTTTGCTAAAGGATTATTAGATGCTCATGAATCAGGTGACAAGAGACCCGGTAAGCCGCTTGAGGTTGCTCAAGATTATCATAATAATGAGATCGGTTTGGATTATATAAAAAATGATGGAGCCCGCACACGTGAAGTTAAATGGTTTTGGTTTTTTGGCTGGGTTTACAAACCAATACCAGTTATTGATGCTCCTTCAGAAGAAGCTATCGTTCAAGATGTAAAGAAAATTGTACAGGCAGGAAAAACTTTTAATGATGAAGATCATTTGGCTTGTCTGAAAAAACACGCGGTGTGGATTGATGAATTTCAAGGATGTCCGGATAATACTCCGATAACAGGAAATGTCGCATACCGCGTTTATGTTTCCAAGCGCGGTTGGTGGGGGACATCGTGGCTGTTTTCTGATAAAAAATGGTTAGGCTGGGCTTATGACGGGCAGGAAACTGGGAAATACGATAATTATCAGACTGAAGCGATACAAATAAAAATATTGAATGGGCCGCCGGGAATGGGTGTTGAGTATAGAGCGCATATTCAGGGTGATGGATGGAAAGGTTGGGTTCGTGATGGTCAAACCGGCGGAACCACAGGTGATTGGAAAAGAATGGAAGCGGTTGAAATTAGACTTGTAAATGCGCCGGCGGGATATAACATTGCCTATCGGGTACATGTTCAAAATAAGGGTTGGCTGAGTTGGGTCTCAAATGGAGCTATGGCTGGCACCACAGGGGAAAGTAGAAGAATAGAAAAAATAGAGATAAAATTAACAAAAAATTAACCTGTCTTTATTATTACTAAATTTCCTGTATTTTTTAATATAATAAGGGGGGGTTGTCTCCCCTTTTCATTGTTATGATAAACGGGGTATGATATGAGGAAAGTATTATTGTCTATTGTTATATCAGGTTTTGTATTGCCAATTTGGGCGTTTGATATGAGCGTTGGAGGTGAAGTTTTTTATAGTAGCAACTTTGGCGGTGGGATTACGCTTGATTTTCCTGCCGAAGTTTTAGGTAAAGTTAAAATAACTACACCTAATAATACAGGCGGCGTTAATGTTTTTTTTGACGCAAAGTATGTGGGGGTTTCTATTGGTTGTATGATTGCGAATGAGAGTGTGAAAGAGGAACATCTTAATAGATCGCTAAAAAGGGATTTGGGTGAAATACTATATATTTCCACGAATTTTGGCTTTATAATAAAATACCCAATTGGTTTGTTAGAAACTGTAAAGTTATTTCCTGCTATTGGCAGTTATTATGAGTATCGCTTTACATCAAACATATATGACGCTGACCTTCACAAAATGGGCAGACTGTGGATTAAATTCGGTGCAGGCGCAGATTTCGATTTAAGTAAAAAGATGTACCTGCGTTCTACATTGTTATATGGTATTGGACTAAAGAATAAATATGAAGAAGATTGGGCTGAGTCTTTCAGAGAGACGCTCATTTATAATGAAGCGGTAAAGGCGGATGTAAATCTCAGCCACGGTTTAACAGCCAAGATAGGAATAGGCTTTAAGATTTAGTTGTCAATTCTTTAAGAAATGCAAACGAATCGTCAGATTCAGAAAAGAGGAATGGTTTTCGCGGTGAGTCTGCCCCATCCTCCAAACATCACATATCGACTATTATCCAAGCGGGGTGCAAATGCGAAATAACAATAATAGAACGAGAATTTTTATCACTGTAAATATCGTTGTCATAATTTCTGTCTTGATGTTTATGGTTAGTTGCGATAATTACCGAGAAATGAATTTTACTTTTAATAACAAAACAAGTTCTGAGATAGATTCTATTCAGGTAATAATAAATGACGGTTGGCAGGTTGAAACCACAGAAAAAATTCCATCTTATAAGAGTGTAAAATTAACAGTTACTCTTCGCGATGTGCGTGAGGGTTATGTTAAGTTTATGTTATTTTATGATTCATTTAAAAAAGAAATGGGGGGTATCGGGTATTTTTCTGGTAGGTCCGTTGATACTCCGTCTGATGGCTATAGATTTAAATTTTCAATCATAGAGACTGATACAGGGTTAGTCATTATTAACGACTATGAGGAAAAGAGTAAGAAAAGGTATTAAAATATATCATTACTGAAAATGAACATCAATAAGGATGGAGTATACCCCATCCTTCAAATATTATAGGGGTCGTCACAGAAAAGGGAAATTTTAGTACGTGCTTATTGCACAACTCTCTTTCCACTGCGCATTTTCGCCAAAATGGTTAAATCTAACCCTCAACTCTGCCCTTTTAAGCGATGGTAAATTTTACGTTCAATTTTTTTGAGATCAAATAAGCAGTGGCGTATTTTAGCTGAAAACGAGCGCAAGGGGCCAAAAACATACAGAAATATTGGTAGTGTCAATATAATTGCGCAAATTTTTTTGCCGTTTGGTTCTTGTCAATTATCCAGTCACATTGTCTTATTCGGTTCATATTCTTGCGCAGCACGACACTGAAAAACTCCCAAACAATCTAACCCTTATCATAAAGTTATCGTTTTTTGAACACATAAAATACCTTTGAAAAACGTAAACACAAGAGCGTATAGTCATTCCACTTAAAAGAAGTCTTTTATATCCTCTTGTACATTGTCAAAACGTAAAACATAATTACGCAAAAATGATTTCAAGTTAGCCCATGTTTTTTCTATAGGGTTGAGATCCGGTGAATAAGCAGGTAAAAAAATGATTTCACATTTTGCCTCTCCTGCAAGTTCCCACAACACTTTTTTTCGATGAAAAGAAGCATTATCCATTATGATTGTCTTACCCTGTGGCAGCTGCCTAAGCAACACTTTTTCAAACCATGTTTCAAATACATGATGATCTGTAGTCCAGTTATACTCCATCGGCCCAATTATCTTATCACAACACTGAGCAGCAACAATATTTGTACGCTTGTATTTGCGCCCTGATATACCGCCATAAACTTTTACCCCGCGTTTTGACCGGCATTTATCACGATAAAGACACTCATCAACCCCTGTTTCATCAACATATATAAGAGATTGAGCAGGAAGCGATGATATCATTTCTGTGTATGCGCCTCGTGCTCCCTTGTTACGCTCCTTGTAGTATTTCGTCTTTTTTTCAATTTTAACATGCTCCCGTCGAATTACTATAAGAAAACAGAACAGATTACTTTTATCGTTTTTTCGTTACGGTTTTCTTCCCGTTTTTTCTTACTGTAAGAGATGCCCCTGTACTATTCCGCTTGTGTCAACCCAAGAAACTTTCTCAATATTTTGATTAATTCATTTATAGTCACAATCCCCCCCTGTAAAGACTCCTTTTTCTCTTTTCATCTATCTTAATTCCAAATAATATAATACGCAATAAAGTATATTCAATATAAGCTGATTTGAAAAACAAAACTGTTAAAAAAAGTGTGTACGGGGCCGTGTATCATGGTTATAGTGATTTTATAGTGACTTGATTAACCCGTGCAAGTTTTCAAGCCGATGTATCTTGTTGAGTATCAAAGCGTTACCAAAGAAGCTCAATTTGTTGGCATCTTATATAATATATTAATAATTTTGTAACGCCGGCGCGCGGACGGAAGTCCGCGCGTTCTGCAAGTGTACGGCGCGGTTAATCGCGCCCTTTATTTTTTATACGCAGGACGATGAGTCCCGCGCATTGATAATCACTACCAAAAAATGCAAATTCCTCCTTATCTGCTTAACGAACATTATAACGACAGGTATTTTGATGTCGTAGATGCTTTTGAGGAAGCCAGGCATATACATTTGTCAGGCAGCCGCGTTGAGGAACGGGTGAGGGAAGCTTGCCGAAACGGTGAAGAATTCAGAATCGGGGAGACAGGATTTGGCGCGGGAAGAGTTTTGGCGGCGCTTATTGACACACTGGAAGCATGCGAAAACTTAAATTACAAAATCCATTACAGTTCGGTTGAACTCTATCCTTTGAGTATTGAGAGAATGAAGTGTGTCCTCGAAGGATTCCGGGATCGCGCTGATTCTCATATCCAAAAAATGTGCGAAGCCTATTCGCGCCTTGACATATCAAAGCCGGGCTGGCATCAAGCAGCTATCAAAGCAAAGTCAGGAATAATAGAACTGCGCCTCTTTGCAGGCGAGGCTCTTGATATGATTCTATCTCTTGACGCGCCCTGCGACGCTTGGTTTCTTGATGGTCACGGCCCAAAGAAAAATCCCGATATCTGGCGCACCGAGCTTTTAAGCGCGATAGGCGCAAAGACAGTGTCCGGCGGCACAGTGACAACCTACACCGTAGCCGGACACGTAAGAAGGGATTTGGCCGCCGCCGGCTTCTCACTTGAAAAGGTTTGCGGGTTTGGGGGCAAGAAGGAGGTATTAAGAGGAGAAAAGTTAGCAGCGGGCAGTGAGGACAGGATTACGGCGGACTCAACTACTCACCGCTGACTGCGCGTTGTCTCAATTAAAAATGTAACTTTAATTTTGTAGAAATTCGGACTGATCACTTTTATTAAAAAAATTGCCTTAACCGTGCGTAAATTTTATTTTAGTTACAGGTGATTCATATCTACAAGGGAGGGAGTACCAATGGCTGTAAATGAGTCTGTCATCGAGCATGTTGATTCAATGGTTAAAACAAATGGCGACGCAAGCGGAAACAAAATTGAGATCAGGGTAAAGAAATACTTTACAATCGCTATTAACGCAACGCAGAAAAATTACTCCTGGTACCTTTCGGAGATACCTGATTGCGTCGTTCTTACAAATACGGAGAAGACCTCTGTAAGCACATTTATATTTTCATTTTTGGCGACTAAAATCCAGCATGGGAAGATCAAATTTAAGCGTTACAATGTAGCGGAACGTGAAGAGTCGCCTGGGCAGGAGATGGTTTATTATATAAATGTGGTGAAGAACCACTCCTCCGGCTCCGGTACGCTTGAGGACCCTTATACAATAAGCAATGAGGAAGATTTTAAGCTTTTACAAAAGTATCCCTTCTGCGCGTTTCGTGTTGTTGATTATATAGAGCTTGGGCAGTCTTACTTTGACAGCGCGCAAAAATTCACATTCAAAGGGATTCTTGACGGTTACAACAATAATATTGAGATAAACGCCCAGCATCCGTTTCCCATTTTTGACAGATTGGAAGGAGAGGTAAAAAATCTCACGTTTTCCGGCATAGTTATCAATAAAAACAGCGAAGATGATTTCTATGCGCTGTTAGTAAACGAAAATTATGGCGTTATAGATTGTGTTCACAATAGCTGCGCCATACGGGAAGATGAGTGTAAACCCGGCAAACACACTGCCGCGTTAGTAACCATAAATCATTCGTTAATTAAAAACAGCAACAACAAAGCTCCAATATCAGGCGGCAACAGCAGCGGCATTTGCGTTTTGAATAAGGGAGTTATAGAAAACTGCCACAACGATTCATACCTTGACGCGATAAATTCATATGGGATTTGTTACGCGAATATGGGGAAGATAATCTATTCGTATAATTCACAATCGCTGAACAGCGTATTGGGGTGTGTTTCCGGCATATGTTCCAGAAATTGTAATGGAGGCGAAATAATTAACTGTTTTAACATAGGGAATATGTCGGCGTTGTTAAACTCCACGGGAATCTGCGAATTTAATTTGGGAACGATTGACGAATGTTTTAACTCCGGACATATAAAAGGCGAACGGGGAGTTTACATAGGCGGAATAGCCGGTAATAACTGCACAGGCATCACGGGAGACTCGTGGATATCAGGTTATGGTGTCATTAAAAACTGCTATAATTCCGGTCACATAGAAAACGGCAGCGGGATCTGCGGAA
The DNA here is from genome assembly GCA_031254105.1 of Chitinispirillales bacterium. Taxonomy (GTDB): domain Bacteria; phylum Fibrobacterota; class Chitinivibrionia; order Chitinivibrionales; family Chitinispirillaceae; genus WRCH01. The sequence goes on along the minus strand of JAIRVB010000031.1, from coordinate 86,347 downwards.
ACAATATGACCGAAATCAGCAGCTGCTATAATGTCGGCATTGTAAAGGACAGCTACGACTACTGCGGAGACATTGCAGGCATAAACTGCAATAAGGTTTCAAACTGCTTCTTTAACGATTCTGTTTCCATTACGCATAAAGCTGTCGGCAACGGCCAGTCAATTATAGCGGGCGGGGCTAAAACAACAGAAGAGATGAGCACGGACGAATTCGCCGCAACCCTTAATCCGAACTGCTTCAAGGAGGGACACTACACAGATTCCTCTTACCCGGAATTAAGGTTCTTCTCAAAAAACTCAGACCCGAAAATCGCGAAGTACTCGCGCGATAGCGTCTGGGTAAAGCAAAACCGTTTTTAGTAGTGATTATAGGTATGCGTGTTCTATCGGCATTGTTACAGGTGTAAGGGCGGCAGCCTGCCGCCCGCATACCCCCGCGTACTAAGGACGCGCAACATGCCCCGAGTCCCCATAATCACTATCAAAAATCGTTATCAATGATCTCCATTCCGCGCCTGCAGATCTCTCTTGCGTAGTCAGTCCAAGTACCCTGACCCCAGTAGCGGAAGCAGCTTGTCTGTGAGTTCAACAAATAAAACAGCGCGTTTCTGTACTTGGGATCATCCTGCGATACTTTTGAGGCGAGTACTTTCTGCGCGAATTTCACGCTCAGCTGATTCATAGGATCAAGGACGTTTTGGTATCCATTGACCCAGGAGAGATCGCTTGTCCAGCTGCCGCCGTCCATGTGGAAGCGTCCATCCTCTTTTTTGAGTTCATCTATGGTTTGAGCGAGCTGCTTTTTAGAATCTGTTCCGCCTGGTTTCATCCTGTCCCAGATCCGTTTCTGGAAGAGAGGTTGAACAGCCGGGAAATCTTTTTCGGTTATGCCCATAGCTTCCAGATGCTGTAAGTATTCTGTAGCGTTCATCATAGGGGTGTCTGAACCTGTTGATATGCGTGACACTTCCATGAATTTTGGCGGAAACTCATTCATCATAACACCGCCGTTTTCGCCGTCCGCGATCTGCGTTACAAGCGGCGGTATCTGTTTGCCGGCCAAAGTAGCGCGCGAGAGGCTTTGGGCTTCATAATATGGCTGCATTTGAGCGACAAGCTTTGTGTCGCTGCCCTGAGTTTTTATTATGGCGGTAATGCTTGTTTCTTCTCCGCTTGAGTTTCTGCATACAAGCCTGTGAGGGATGTGCTTGTTTTCTATGCCGTGACCGTTATCGGGGCGCTCTACAGTATGCTCCTGAACAAGCACCCATGTAAAGCCGCAGTCGCGAAGCGTCTTTACAAATTCATATGCGGTGTCAGGGTGGTTGGGCAGCGCCATTTCAGATGGTGAAAATCCGCGCACACGTTTTAAGGCATCCATTCCGAAAATAGCGGCGAAGTTGCTCTGCCACGCCTTTACATTAAGTCTATAATCCTGTACAGGAGTTGAGGGCGCGACAGCGTGACCCCAGGGGCATCCAAGCCACTCTACGCAGTGGCGCAATGAGGGATCTGTGGTCACTCTGATGAGACTGTCAAACACATCGTTAAGCCCCATCTTGCGCAGTCCGTAAAGAAGTTCACCGGAATATTCAAGCATTGCGCGCGGCTCTTTACCTTCACTCACAAGCTGCGGGATGAACTCTCCTATGCGCTTATAGCACCAGTGGAATACAGGCGCGTTATGGTTATCGCCTATGCCCTGATTATCCATCATATACTGAAGGTTACTGATAAGATCCGCAGTGCGCAGATCGCCGCCGCCGACAGGGATAAGGGGCTGATGCATGTGGAGCGCAATAGCGCAGGCGCTTTTGATTCTGTCAAAAGGGACTTTGCTCATCGCAGATGCGTCAAGCGCTTGGCTGCCTCTCTCTTTGATAGCTTTTTCTACTTCCTTTACAGAGGTGATGTTGGGAAGTCCATCGATAATTTCCTGCATTTTTTGTACCCTTTCTTTATTTAGTTTTATTACTATTGGTTTTTCTTAGCCAATCAACGCAGAAATAGAATGGCGGAATGCAGAAATAAAACAAAAAATACCGGAATAAGTAGTATTGGTTAGTGTTTTTGACATATTTCTGTATTATTTATATCTGATAAGATCGTAAATATTCATATAATGCGTACCCGGATGATTCCATGAATAATCCGATTTCATTCCATTTATCATGAGCTGACGGAAATCAAGCGGAAAATCGTAGTAAAGTCCGACAGCTCTGTCCATAGCGGACTCAAGTCCCTGATTGTTAAAATCGTTGAATGTAAAACCGTTACGCATACTTATATCGGCGCAGGCGTAGTCTTTGTCAAATACAGTATCAGCCAGCCCGCCCACGGAGCGTACTATAGGAACTGTGCCGTAACGCAAAGCGATAAGCTGAGTGAGTCCGCAGGGCTCAAAAACGCTTGGAACAACTACCATGTCGGAACCCGCGTAGATAAGATGAGACAGTTCTTCGTTAAAGCCGAGTTCGATATGACAATCTACACTTTGTCCGAGTTGATTTCTCAAATGCGCGAACTGGTTGTAGCTGGCATTGTTTGACGGAGAACCAAGAAGAACAAACTGAGCGCCTTTAGCCAGAGCGTAATGCGCCGCGTGGCATATAAGGTTTAGCCCCTTCTGGTCATCAAGTCTTCCTATATAAGAGATAATCGGCTTGCTGCTTTTGTATAGCCAAAACCTGTCCCGCAGAGCATCCTTATTGTGGTATTTTTTATCAAGCGTTTCCATACCGTATTGACTTGGAAGAAACGCGTCAAGCTCAGGGTTCCATGTGTTGTAGTCTACTCCGTTAAGAATTCCGCCAAACTTACCCTGATGCACATTGAGCGTATGCCCAAGTCCGTGCCCCTGCGGCGTGTGCCGCGCTTCCCAGGCGTGCTTGGGGGAGACGGTGGTAACAAAATTGGAATAGACGATTCCAGCCTTCATGCAATTGAGAACTGTATTGTTATTATCATCGCGCATCTGATTGATGTTGAAATAATGTTCCGGCCTGCCCAATCCGGTTGCCGCAAGTATATCCTGACCGAATATCCCCTGATGCTTAAAATTGTGAACAGTATAACAAACTCTCTGTCCCCACATCCCATGGTGCTGATATATATCAGCTAAAAGCACAGGCAGAAGTCCTGTCTGCCAGTCATGGCAATGGATCACATCGGGCCGCTTGCCGCTTTTGAGCATGAACTCAAGGGCGGCCTTACAGAAGAACGCGTAGCGCGTCACATCATCGTGACATCCGTAAAAAGTTTTACGGTTGAAAAAATTATCATTTGAATTAGGGTCAATAAAAAAGACTTTGCGGCCATGGACAAATCCAAACCAAACAGTGCATTGAACCGCCCCGCCGTACCATGGCACCCACAGATCACCGTGGCTGACTGTCATTCCCCAAACATGGTCATAGCGCATGCAGTCATACTTTGGAACAATGATCTCAACATCGTGTCCCCTTATGGCGTGTTCCCAGGAGAGCCCGAAAATCACATCAGCTAACCCTCCGACCTTTGCTACCGGCGCGCACTCTGAAGCTACGTGAACTATATACATATCCGCCCTCCTGTAAATACTGCCCGAGATAAGTGAAAATTCTGCGTTTAGTGAAAATTCCGCGTTTCAAGTAAAATAAAATATTTCGGGACAAAATATTGTATATTTCTCTATTATAAGTGATTTGAGTTTGCCCGTACGGAAAAGGAGAAACGGCTATGGCCCTCTCAGAAGTTATAAAGACCGCCCTTGATCATATACAGTACATCGCTAAAACTGAAACTGTGATAGGGGAGCCCATTAAGGCAGGAGATATTACACTTATTCCGGTGTCTAAAGTCTCGGTTGGTTTTGCCGCCGGAGGCGGAGGAAAGAACAGCGGAAGTGACGGAGCCGGAACAGGCGGAGGAATAAATGTTACGCCTGTGGCTTTCATTTCGATATGCGGCAGTAAGGTAGAGGTGCTGTCATTGGAAGATGGCGAACCAACTTTGGAGAAACTGCTTTTGTCAATGGCTCCCGATGTTATAAGAAAAATATCCAAATATTTTAAGAAAAGTAAAGATGAAAAGACAGAGGATGACGAGGGATAGGGAGTTTGATGTGAGTATAAGGGCGCCAGTACATGGATTAGATGTGTGGAGTAAGACAGGACGCAATAAATCACGTCCATACAAATCGCAGGGGCGCCAGTACACGCGGCGCAAAGAGGAGCATCCGCAAAGGGCGCCTGTAAAAAGGAAAAGCCGGGCGTTGGACAGCCATATTATGATTTTGAATTTGGTTTTTTATTTCAATTAATATGATCGGGTAACTTTCAAATGACAGGTAATAGTAAAAGCGTAGTTGATTTTGACATAGAGGATTCAAAGAACATCTGGGTTTCTCCTGATTGCGGTAATTCTTCGGAAGCGGGAACTTACGAAAAACCGTTCTCATCAGTTTCGGCGGCGTTAAAAATTGTTTCTCCAGGACAGAATATAATCCTTCTGCCCGGTATCTACGCCGGGGATCAAACGATAGAAATTTCCGGCAGTCTTAAAAAACCTGTTTATATTGCCGCTTCAGGCGGCGGGGCGGTAATTGAGGGAGGGTGTTGGTATTTTTATGATGCGTCTGACCTTGTGGTTTCCGGGCTAGTGTTCAGAAATACGCCTCATGGAGCTATCTCAATGATTGGTGACTGCAAGCGGAATCGATTTCACGAGATTGATTTTAGAGATTGCGGTACAGCGGGGAAAGCTTCCTGCACATTTTATTTTGGCGGCTGCGGCGCGAGATTTAATCTTGTAGAAAATTGCAGCTTTATACGTTCGACAGGAACCGCCGGCAATGGATTTTCGGCTCAAGCGGCGGTCGTGGCTCTTATGGTCTCTGACGGCGATAGTGATAACCCTTTGACAAATCACATCTTTAGACGCAATAGCTTTTGTAATTATGACAAAGCTATTATTCTCGGTACCGGCAGCATAGATGAATTTGAGAGCGGTCATATAGTAGAGTATAACAAAATAGAAAACTGCGGCTTTGAGGGAATCGTTGTAAAATGCGGCGATGTTCAAATCCGCGATAATCTTATCAGCGTATGCGGCCAGGCCGGTATCGCGATTTCCGGCGGGAGCTTTTCCGTTATAGAAAACAACCGCGTATCAAGCAGCAGCCAGGGTGTAACAGTTAATGGAACCGGACACTCTGTAAACGGCAACTGCTTTAATAAGTGTCAATTTTCCGCAGTTACGGCATGCGGTTCGCAAGATGACTCACAGGCCGCGGGTAATCTTTTTATTCAGGAGAACACAATTGTTAATTGCGGCGCTGCGGATAACGGCAGCGCGGTTATTATAGAGGGCGGCGCGTCATGTATAATTCAGAAGAATCTTTTTTACGGATCAGCCAGAGCCTGCAGTTTTCAGTCACACATTGACGGCGCGCAATCCGCGGCAAGTATGAAAAAATCTCAGACTATTATAAGCGGTAATCTAGCTTGGGGCGGTTCACATAAGCTTGATGGTGTGTTAATTGATAATGGTGAGTTCAGAAAATTGTCTGATGATAATTTTGAAAATGAAAGCGGCTTTGGCGCTAAAGGCTGGGTATTGTCTCCGGATACATTCGATAAACAGGCCGGTGAAGCTTTAAACGCGCAGGAAAACTATGCTGAAGTTTATGTTCCGGAAAATGAAGATGAGAATGGTGACGGGGAATTTAGCGCTGCCGGTAATTATGACAGCGGGAGGGAAGATATTTTAGACGCTTTTTTTCCGGGAACTTTATCCTGAGTATTTTAAGAAACAAGCGGGGAACCTCAGTGACAGGTTCAGTTGATACAAAATTCAAAATTTATAGCAATGTGATTATGTATCGACATGCTTATAGATTCGAAAAACCGCTCAAAATATCATTTCTTGCAAATATATACTAAATACTGTCTACGCAGGATGTCTTAACCACTGCAAAATGCAAGAAGCGATAACCGCTCCGTTAAAAGCGCAGGTAGTCTTTGCATAGCGTATCACAGCAGCGCGCCATCTTTTTAATTTAAGAAAAGTATCTTCTACAACGTGACGAGTTCTGTAGAGACACTTATCATAATATATGAAATTATATAGTCATTCAACTTGAAAAAGATATTAATGCAGTAATAGATATTCAAATACAGAAATGGGGTGATCTTTTATTTCCGCATTCGAACATCTATTTTGAAGTTGAATTACTATAACATCAAAAATCAAACTGGCAATATCTTGCGTAGACGCTGTTTAGTTAAGCTTTTGATTTTTCTATTGTTTTTTTCTATGGCGGAAAATATTTTTCATATAACCTTAAAATTTTACCGCCTTTATTAAGTATCACCAGCATGGAACTTATTCAATTTCTCTGGATTATCATTTTCTTATTTTTTTCGTTAATTCTTATTCTCATTTGGAGTAAGATAATCGTAATACATAAGAGATTGAAAGCCATACGGAAAATTCTTACCATGAGCAAAGAGCTCGATATGCAATATGAGCATATGGACAAGAAAAAGAAGGGCAAATAAGGTTATTATCAGGTTTTTCGGTCTTTGAAATCGCGGCTTTTAATGACGGAATGGCAGCTGACCGTTCTCTATAGGTTATATGCTTTGGGAAACGTAACCATTTCCGTATACTTACTGTGCGCCCCCTGCGTGTTGAACTTGTTTGTTGAATTGAAATGAAAGGAGGCTTTTATGGAGCAAGCAGGGCAGGCATTAACGGACAAAAAGATTTCAGGCATACAAGCTGCGTAAAATATCAATAAGTATCGAATGTAAAACCTCCTTCGGTTTCATTAGTGGCCGTCCCACCTTAAAAAACTGTTCCGGATGTGAGAACATCGGTAGAAAGCTTGGGCGGACTCAAAAACATTACTAAAAAATTTAAGATTTGGAGAAACTATAATTATGATGGTAGAAGTTCTACTCGCGGCGGTAGTGATACTGCAAATTATCACAATAACTCTTATTCGCGGCAACAAAAAGCATAAGAGAAATAATTACGAGTTCAGACACTCACGCCCCTCAGGCAGCGAAAACAAAACGGAAAGAAAAGAGAACGACTTTCGCCGCAGCGGCGGCAATAACAGAAAATTTCAGCCGGAAAGCAGAAACAACAGACAGCAAACCCCCTCCTCCCAACAGCATGGCTCGCAGGTGACGATAGACCCTGTTGAAAAATCATTGCGTGATATAAATCTTAAGCTCAAAAACGCAGAGCGGGAACAGGAAAACGCCAGGAAAAAAATTCAGGGAGACTACCCCGCAAAAGATAGCCGTCACGGGCAGCGTCCGGCTGAGCGTTCAGGCAATAACGGGAATAAAAGAAACAAGGGAGAACACCGCAGGGATTTTAACCGTGAAGGGCGCAGGGACAACTGGCAGGAGAAGCACAACCGCGGCGATTCGGAAATTCCTGCCGCGGCTCCGGAATCAGAGAACATAAAACAGTTACAGCAGCTTGAGCCTGGGCAGCCAGCACAGCAGTTCGCGGTTCAGGAACCGATAAATGTTATTGGATCAACTGATACTATTCTAGATGACAAGACCATTTCAGAAGGAGAGCTTGAGCATGGACGCAAGTTTATCGCAAAGCGTCGGCAGCTCCATGAAAACGGTTCCGAATCTTTCGAAACAAATTCCGTTTCCGCAGGTGAAGGCAACCAGGAACAGGAAGCCGCGCCCCAATCTGAAGAGGGGGCTGAAATAAAGTTTGGCAGACGGTAAGCGCTCAAAACCTCTTTTATTGATAATTGAAAGGACGAGGGAGATTCCCTCGTCCTTTTTAATTACGGCTTCGCGCCAATCAACGCAGAAATAAAATAAAGATACAGCGGAAAACAGAATACGGAATGCGGAAATGATTGAATCTTGATCTCTTTATTTCCGAGTTCCGGCTATCTGTTTTAAAGTTAAATTAGTATATTTTCGAAAAATTGATGTTTTTTTGTCTTTCATGTTATAATGAATATATCACGCTATTATGTAATTTCTTAGTAATGAGGCGCTATGAGGCTAACCAAAGAGCAGCTTTTGAGCATCGGCGGTTTAAATTCTGCGGATATGATAGATCAGATGCAAATTGATCAGTTTGACGAATATTGCGACGCGCTGGCCGCGTTCGCTAAAAGTTTTGCGCAAAAAGAAGAGAGGATTACAAAAGCTTTTATTAATGGTGATAATGATATCGTCACAATGATTCTTTCCGGTCTGGGACAAGTGCTTGAAAACATTTGCGCAGACGATTTATTCATGGAGTGCAATACCATTAAAGAAAATATTAAATCTGCCGGCAGGGAATCAGTCGAGGTTGCGTTGTTTAGTTTTTTATCAACAACATCGGAACTTTCAGAGAATATACAAATTAAACTGAGTAAGAACGGAAGCGCAAAAGAGGCTCAAAAACAGCAGTCGGAAGCGGGCGAAATACCAGGAGTTGAGACTATGCAGAAAATCATATTGGCGGTTGACGACATACCTGTTCAGCTTAACATGATAAAGCTGGCTTTGTCAGATACTAAGTACAAATTTTCCGGCGTAACATCAGCGGACGCAGCCCTTAACTACATAAGTAAATTTAAACCGTCGCTGTTTATTCTTGATATTGAGATGCCAAAAATGAACGGATACGAATTGGCTGAAAAAATCAGGGAATCAGGAAATTGGGCGCCGATAATATTTTTAACCGGCAACGCGACAAAGGATTATGTGCTCAAAGCAAAGCAGGTAGGAGCATCGGAGTTTTTGGTTAAACCGATCAATGTGAAACTTCTGCTTGAGAAGGTGAATCAGTACATAAGATAATATAGAGTTACAAGTTATCAATTACAAATAAAAACAGATACAGTAAGTATCCGTATAAGGGCGGCAGCCTGCCGCCCCTTGTGTTTACACAGTAACAATACCGGTAATTTGGAAAGACTTTTATGAGACGGTTAACCTTGCTTATTACAGCGATCCTGCTCTTGCCAGCGCTCAGCGATGCCCGCCAAACTAAGTATAAGTCTTACAAAGATATTCCCGGAGTTACACGGGAAGAGATTAACGCGGTTAAATCGATCAGGAATCTGAGAGAGAATTTAACATTCGGGTATGTTGTTGAGACTGAAGCGCAAAAAACGCCGGTTGATGAGTTCACCGCTTTTACGTTCGATTTTTTCAGCCTGTTAAGTTCACTTTTTGGTATTGAATTTGTCAGCAGGGGTTTTGACCGGTTAGACAGCTTAAAAAACGGATTGGACAGAAGGGAGATTGATTTTACTACAGGCCTTATCATGACTCCCGGACAAAAAAACGAATACCACGCCTCTGTCACGGTAGTAGGGCGTTATGTTCATATTTTCACACACAAAGATTTCCTTGACATTAAGCATGTTAATGATATCATGGGACGTAAAGCCGCGTTTTTGGAAGGAGGAGAGGTTGTTATCGCTGATCATATCTCGCATAACTATCCGGGCCTCTTCTTTAAAACGGTAGAAGTCTCCACTCCACAGCAGGCTGCTTCCATGATACGCAGCGGTGAAGCGGAGATGTTTTTAACTTACATGGAGCTTGACCGGCTGCTTGAGGAGAATGACTTTTTGCGGAATCAAAAATTTTTTAAAGCCGCCGTAGTTTCCGCTTCCCTTGTCAGCGCTGATGATAACCTTGCGCCTGTAATATCTATTGTAAACAAATATATTAACGGCGGCGGCGCAGAAGAGTTATTTGAACTGCACAGGGATAAGAAGCTTGAGAGTTTAAGGCGTAAACTTTTCCGTTCGTTTACGGAAGCGGAAGCGGAGTATATCGAAAAACACAAAAGAGAGAACGCCGCCGTAGATATCGGGCTTCAGCATGATGCGTATCCCGCGAACTTTTATAACAAAGTGGAAGAACAGTATCAGGGAATAGCGCAGGATATCCTTGATGAGATCACAAGGCTCACGGGTCTCAAATTTGAAATGAAAACCGTAAGCGTTAACACGCCGCTTGCTGAGATTATGGCTGAACTTAAAGCAGGCGAAATCTCCATGATGACGCAGCTTCTTTATTCCGAATCAAGAAAAGACGATTATATCTGGAGCGGTATTCCTTATTTATCCACAAATTACGCTCTTATATCTAAACGGGAATTTCCCAATGTCTCCGAATATCAGATTCATTATTACAGAGTAGGAACAATCAACAGGTCGGTACATGAGGAAATGTTTAATTTATGGTATCCCGACCATAAAAAACGCACGGTCTTCGCATCAGCAAATGAAGCTTTCGCCGCGCTTGAAAAAGATGAAGTGGATCTTTTAATGCTCTCCGAAAACATGTTATGGGCTATGACTCATTACAACGAAAAAACCGGCTTCAAGGTCAGCGTAAGTTTTGACGCGTATCAGGAATCCCGCTTCGGCTACAATAAAAGTGAGGAACTTCTGCGTTCGATAGTTGACAAAACAATGAGAAACATTGATATTGAGGGGATACGGGAAGGATGGCTGCGCAGGACTTTTGATTACTCAAGAAAGCTTTCCGGCATGAGACTGCACTATACGCTTGTATTTGCTTTGGGGGCTGTAATAACGCTTATTATCCTCTTTTTTATGTTGACGCGAAATATTAAGCTCAACCGCCGTTTGCGTGAACAGGCCGATTATCTCAAGGCCTCAAAGGAGAAGGCGCATGAACTTTCTGATGCCAAGAGCATGTTTCTCGCGAATATGTCCCATGAGATGCGCACCCCCATGAACGCTATTACCGGCATGGCGGATCTGCTGATAAATGAGCAGTTGACAGAGCGTCAGCAGGGTTATGTAAAAGACATAAACACCGCCTCGCATCTGTTATTGTCCATCATCAACGATATTCTTGACCTGTCAAAGATAGAGGCTGGAAAGTTTGCGCTCAATCCCATAGATTATGATTTTGATGAACTTGTTTCAAACATCGGCTCAACGTTCAAGTTCATGGCGCGCAAGAAAAATCTTGATTTTAAGTATGAAAAACATGGTGAAATGCCAACCTGCCTTTATGGGGATGATTTAAGATTAAAGCAGGCGCTTATGAATATATGCTCTAACGCGGTTAAATTTACGAACGTAGGTTTTGTGCGTCTCAAGGTAACCGCAGACGATGAAACTCTCATTTTTGAGATAAAAGATACGGGGCCAGGCATCAGAAAGGAAGATATCGAAATACTGTTTTCTCCTTTCGTGCAGATAGATACTAAGAAAAACCGCAATATAACCGGAACCGGTCTGGGGCTTTCCATAAGTAAAAATTTCATTGAGATGATGGGCGGCCGCATATCTGTAGAAAGCGTTTACGGGAAAGGCTCTGCGTTTACTGTCATTATACCAAAAATCATAGGTACGCAAAGCAATATAGTGCGCGGCAACGACGGCTCTCATGGAAAAAAAGTTACATTTAGGGCTCCGGCCGCCAAAGTTCTGCTTGTTGATGATAATCCCCTCAATCTTAAGGTCGCTTCCGGACTGCTTGGGCTGTATGGGATAAGCGCTGATACTGCGACTTCCGGCTCTGAGAGCATTTTGGCTGTAAATAAGGCAGGTTACGATATCGTTTTTATGGATCACATGATGCCGGAGATGGACGGTGTGGAGGCGGCCGCGCAAATAAGAGTAATGGATGATGGTAAACACAGTAATATTATTATAGTGGCGCTTACCGCAAATGCCATACACGGTTCGCGGGAGATGTTTTTACAAAGCGGCTTTAATGATTATGTAGCAAAACCCATTGAGCTTGATAAACTGAGCGAAGTACTCAGAAAATGGATTCCCGCCGAAAAAATAGAGGAGCATGAGGCGGCTCACCCCGCACTGATTACCCCTGTAAAGGAAAACGAATCGGTTGGAAAGATTATTGACGCTGTCTCCAGGATAGACAGTATTAATATTGAAATCGGTATGGAACGCGTTTCTGGCATTGCGGAAATGTACAGTGAAACACTAAGGGTTTTTTATAATATGCTTCCCGCCGAATGCAAAAAGATGGAGAGCTTTTTACAGGATGATAATATAATTAACTTTGCGATTTCGATACACGGTATGAAATCTTCCCTTGCCACAATCGGGGCGATGGAACTTTCAAACAGAGCCCTTGAACTTGAGTTTGCCGCAAAAAGCGACAAATTAGAGTTTTGCCGGGAGGCCGCTCCATCTTTTTTGCGTGATTTAAGGGTATTCCATAGTCAATTGTCTAATATTTTTAAAATTGATAATGTAAAACATCCGCGCCCCAAAGGCGAGAATGTTTACTTATGTGAAAACGTAAAGAGAGCTATTGAAGCTGCGCAAAATTATGATGGGGATTTGGGGCTTAAAATCCTGGATAAACTATTAATGTATGATTATGATGAACGGATAAACGAAGCGCTGATAGATACGCAAAGAGCGTTTAAGGAGTTTGACTTTGAGGCTGCGGCTGATTTTTTGGTTGTGATTTTGAATTAAGGGATGTGTGAATGATATTCTGTAATTTTGCTGATACGAAATAATTAAAGATTTGTATGTTTTACATTCCTCATCCGCATCCCATATTCCGAATTGTATTTTAATAAGATGGAAAACAAAAACCAGATAAAACTGCTGCCGGTCTCAGTTGTGGAGAAAATCGCCGCCGGAGAGGTTGTCGAACGTCCTGCCGCGGTTTTGAAGGAACTTATTGAGAACTCCATTGACGCGGGCGCTGCGCGTATAGACATAACTGTTGAAGACGCCGGGTTTTCCATGATGAAAATCAGCGACAACGGCTGCGGGATGTCAGGCAACGATCTTGGCATGTCTGTTTTGCGTCATGCGACAAGTAAAATCCGCAAATCCGAAGATCTTTTTTCAATAGCTACGATGGGATTTCGGGGCGAGGCGCTTGCAAGTATCGCGGCTGTGAGCAGGATGAGCGTCGCCGCTTCGGATAACGACTCCGGCCTTGGGTCTGAGATAATTGTTGAGGGCGGCGCTGCGGGGCGGATAAAGCCGGTCTCTCACCTTCACGGAACAACCATAACTGTCAGAGACCTTTTTTTTAACGTTCCTGCGCGTAAAAAATTTATGAAGACAGCGCGGGGAGAAACTCTTGCGGTAATAAGAATGCTTGAGCAGATAGTCGTGCCTTTTCCGGCCATTCATTTTACCGCCTCCATCGACGGCAAAAGAGTTCTTGAGGCGCCCTGTTCGGTAAGTTTACGGGACAGAATATGCCGCGTTGCCGGCAATGACTTTTCCCGCGGGCTTATAGAGTGCGTTTCCGAAGGCGAAGGTTTTTCTATACGCGCGTTTGTGTCTACGCCGGAAAAGATGTGCGCTAAACCGCGTTTTCAAAGTCTTTATGTCAATTTACGCAGAATAGATAATGATTCCGTAACAGCTGCCATAAGAAAAGCGTTCGCTCAATATCTTGGAGCTAATAACAGGCCGGGATTTTTCTGTTTTCTTGACATAGATCCAAAACATATAGATGTAAACGTGCATCCTACAAAGCAGCAGATAAAGTTCGATGAAGAAAGTTCAGTATTCAGTTTCGTATACCATACTGTAAAGGATGGGCTTAAAGCAGCCGGGGTAACGCTCAATGATTTGTCAATAGAAAATCAGAGACAGGGTTCTGTCGGCGATACTTCTGGGGAAAACTTGTCATCAAATACTTATCATTACTCGATTGATGAGATCCGCCAAAAAGCTGCTTGCGGATGCATGGAAAAGGGGACTGTTTATAATATTCACCCTCCTGAGTTCTCAAACCGGAGCGCTTTACTTAATGATTCGGATTGCGGTTCGGTCCAGACGATTTTGGATTTTCCACAGCCGTTTCAGGAAGTTAAGGGAAACAGCGGTTCCGGACACATTGCCGAAACGCAAACGGCGCTTATCAGCGGCAGTGGGGAAGAGCAGGTTGAACGCCACTGCGCGTCATGGGAACTTATCACATGTTTTCAGATCCATAGTATGTTTATTCTGGCACCAATAAAAAACGGCATTTTATTGATAGATCAACACGCGGCCCATGAACGGGTGCTTTACGAACAGGCGATGCGTGATTTTGAAACCGCGGCTCCCATCTCCCAGCAGCTTCTCTTTCCGATAGTATTTGAGATGAGTTTAACAGAAAAAGCTGTACTTGTCTCTGCAAATGAGTATTTTATTAAGTTAGGCTTTGAGGTCGCTGATTTTGGCGATACGGCAGTCTCTGTCAGTGCGCTGCCTGCTTTTTTAAAAGACAGGCAGACAGAGGAGACTCTGCGCGAGATGGTTCGCTATCTGCTTGACGGGCGCAGCGCGGGCAATTTCACTGAGCCGCAGAAGCGGTTTGCCGCCGCGTTTGCATGCGGGGCGGCTATCAAATCGGGCCAGAAACTCAGTCAGGATGAGATGAACGCTTTGCTTAATTCACTTTTTTCAACAAACAATCCGTATACCTGTCCGCATGGCCGGCCAACGCTGGTCAGAATTTCAGTCGATGAACTGGCGCGGCGGTTTTTAAGATGAGGTAAGGTATGAGTAATACAGGAAATACATTTATTTTTAAGGTGCCGCAGCAATTTGGCGCCGCTACATCCGCACAGGTAATCATGGATTTGCAGAGTATGGTTAACAGTGACTATACCTGCATAGTACTTGATTTAAGCGATACAGTCATGATTGACAGCTCAGGTATAGGAGTGCTTGTTTTCATGTATAAGGAGCTCACCGCGAATTCAAAGGCTTTCATTTTAAAAAAGCCTCAGCGTGACATATACAATCTTCTCATAGAAACCGGAATAGACCGTCTGTTTGAGATAGAGATGTCTTCAGGAACTAAAAAAGCGGAGGCTGAACTTGGTGAGCTTGACACCGCGCTTAGCGTGACGGAGGAGATGGTTGGGGATGTTTGCGTGCTCTCTTTGAGCGGAGTGATGAATTATCCGGCCGGCTCCATGTATTTCAAAAAGAATATGTTTCTTGCGATCTCTGAGAGCAAGCGTATTTTACTTGATTTTTCGCAGCTTGCGTTTTTTGACAGCTTAAGCGTTGGTTCAATTCTTAGATTAAGCAGGCTTTTAGCGGATAATGGAGGAGAGTTGCGTATAGCGGGCGCCAATCACGTAATACGCAATGTATTTGAAAGCCTCGGGATAGATTCCGTTGTTCCGTTTTATGATACGCGTGAATCTGCGTTTGCCGACTGGGAGTAAGGATGAACCCCTGCGGCCCGGCCGTTGCGTTCGTATCAATCGGATGCCGTACCAATCAACAGGAGCTGTTCGCGCTTAGGGGAACCCTCTTGTCCATGGGTTTTTCTATTGTTGACTTGCCGGAATCGGCGCAGTTTGTTATTGTAAATACCTGCTCTGTAACATCCCTTGCCGAAACCAAAACAGGGCGGTTTTTGCGGGCTTTATCCCGAACCGCTCCTAATGCGCGCATTCTTGTTACAGGCTGTTTTGCCCAGCAGCATGGGAGCGCGCTTCTTGAATACCCGGGCGTAAACTGGGTTATCGGTAATGCCCATAAACACCGTATCCCATCTATATTAACCGAATCAGCAAAAGAAAAGAAACTATGTTTTACAGATGTTGATCTTGCCGATGAAACATCTGTTTTCTGGGAAGATTGCCTTTACGGGCCTGAAACATCGGGGCGCACCCGTTTTTCTCTTAAGATTCAGGAGGGGTGTGATTTTGGCTGCTCCTACTGTATTGTGCCCGCTCTTCGCGGCCGCTCCCGCAGCGCGTCAAAACTTAAGCTTGTTGACATTTTTAAGCGCTCGCTTGATATGGGATATAAGGAGATAGTTCTCACCGGAACTCATATCGGTCAATACAGAGATTCGCGGGATGGCGGCGGATTAGAGGAGCTGTTAACGCGGTTTCTAAAAGAGAAGGGTGATTACCGCATACGGTTGAGTTCACTTGATCCCCGTGATCTTACCGATACCATCATCTCTATGGCGGGGCGGGAGAAACGGATATGCGATCATCTGCATGTAAGCGTTCAAAGCCTTTGCGCGGATGTGCTGCGTTCTATGAAAAGACCTCATGAACACCTTGAAACCCTATTGGAACGCTTGCGCTCATTTCGTCAAAAGTATCCTTCCGCCGGGCTCGGGGCTGATTTTATTGTGGGTCATCCGGGGGAGAGCGGCGCGATGTTTGAAACTACGCTCAGGAATGCGGAATCTGTAGGATTTACATATGGCCATGTCTTCCGATTTTCAAAACGTTTAGGGACAGAAAGCTCTCTCAAGGGTGATCAAATTACTGAATCCGTAAAAAAAGCAAGAAGCGCCGCACTGAGAGATTTACTGCAAAATAGCCGTAATATATTTTTATACTCGCAATTATCTATTCCGTTACGTATAATTATAGAAGATACCGAACCAGCGCGGGGAGTCAGCGGAAATTACATCAAAGTTGAAGTACGCGGGATGCCCAAAGGTAAAGCGCAAAAAAACCGCTGGGTAACGGCGCGCCTGAACGGGGAGGCCGCGCGCGGATACCAAATCGCGGTTGGACTGTGTCAAAACTCATAAGGAGCGCGGAAGCATATAATTACAGCAATATCGTTAAAATAGGCGCTGCATGCCGCTTGCATGAAGCGGGAGCCGTTGGATGAGAGTTTTGACATAAGTCCCGGATTGTATTTATGAATAGGAGGCGACTATGAATTATGCGGGTGCAACCGGCATACAGCCCGGAACTAAAGAGCGTGTTGCGCATATAGTTGAAAATGTTGACAGGCTTCCCGCTTTACCGGCAATAGTGCTTCAGCTCATGAGGGTTGTAAATTGTTCTAAAAGTTCGGTTGTGGATGCGGCTAAACTTATCGCTGTAGATCCGGTTCTTACAAGCAAGGTGATAAGGCTTGCGAACAGCTCCTTTTACGGAATTCCAAGAACTGTATCTTCGCTTCCCGACGCTATTGTTATTTTAGGTTTTAACACAATACGTTCTCTTGTTCTGGGCTTAAGCGTCGCAAAGATGTTTCATGGAAATCATTCCCTTAACATGGACCGCTTCTGGAAGCATTCCATTATTACCGCCATAGCCGCAAAAATTATCGCCCGCCATCTAAGGAAAAACGTAATGATGATAGATCCCGAAAGCGCTTTTTCAGCCGGAATACTTCATGATTTGGGAAAGCTTATCTTCAGCCAGTATGTAACCGCGGATTACATAAGAGTCTGCGGTTATGCGGACAGGAGCTGCTCCTCCATTCTTGAGGCGGAAGATGAGCTGCTTGGTATTAACCATACGGAAGTTGGAAAGACGCTTGCGGTCAAATGGGCATTGCCCCCTGATCTGGGAAGTGTGCTTATGTATCACCACCGCCCTCAGGAAGCAGCCGAAGAAGCCTCCTTTTTAGTTAACGTCATTCATCTTGCCGATATTATCGCGCATACGCTTGAGTGTAACCTTTTTGACGGCGAAGTTTGCGAGTTAATGGACAGAGACTGCCTCGCTGAGCTTAAAATGGATAAGGATGAATATGACAAGCTTTTGCATAATGTTGAAAATTCAATCGAAAAATCGCAGGAATTTCTGTCAACAATCATGATATCATAAATTATGACAGGGGAACAGGCGGTAATTATTTTTTATGTTGGCAATACCTTAAGCAGCGCCCTGAGGAATATGTAAGAATAAGGCTTGGCGGCAGGGAAGCGGCTAAAGTCAGGGACGGATATCAAAATCGCGGCAATAAATCAACGGAGAAGAATATGAGTAATCAAACTGCGGCCGGCACAATACCGGGAGTTAAAGAGCGCGCTGCGCAGATTGTGGAAAATGCCGACAGGCTGCCCTCTCTGCCAACCGTAGTGCTTAAGCTTATGGATGTTGTGAATTCATCAGGCAGCAGCGCTGATGACGCGTCTAAACTTATCGATAAGGATCCCGCTCTTACAAGCAAGATGATACGGCTCGCAAACAGCGCCTTTTACGGGATTCCAAGAAGCATCTCCTCAGTTTCAAGCGCTGTTGTTATTTTAGGATTCAACACGATCCGCTCCCTTGTGCTCAGCGCAAGCGTGGCGAAGATGTTTGACGGAAAGCACTCTATCGACATGGACCGCTACTGGAAACATTCGATTGTTACAGCCATGATCTCCAAGATTATTGTAAGGCACCTGATGAGCGTAAGAATGGTAGATCCTGAAAGCGCGTTCTGCGCGGGGATACTCCATGACATAGGAAAATTAGTATTCAGCCAGCATATGCCGGATGATTACGCGGCTGTTTGCGATTACGCGAAAAAAGAGGGTATTCCATTAATTGAGGCTGAGGATGAGCTCCTTGGCATTAATCACGAAAAAATGGGCAGCATTCTCGCCGAGAAATGGACTTTACCGCCCGATCTGGGATGCGTGCTTGCGCATCATCATGACCCAAAGCAGGCCGCGGAAGAAGCTTCTTACTTAGTGAATATCGTCCATCTGTCCGACGTTATAGCTCATAATCTAGGATGCGGACTTTTTGATGATGAAGTTTGCACACAAGAGGCCGTTCAATGCCGCCTTGAGCTTAAAATCGGAAACTCGGATTACGACAAAATCGTGCAGAATGTTGAAAATTCAATTGATAAATCGAATGAGTTTCTGTCGGTTATTGTAAAATCGTAGTGGAAATTAGGGCGAATAAGATTCGCCTGCAACGGAATCATCGGGGGGGGGGCCCTTGCATCGGGCAAATGAGGTTTGCTCACAATGGATATTCGGCCTGAATCGCGTAAATTATAAGGGCTGGTAACAAGGCCCCAAATTTTTGCAAATAGAGATAGAGATGGGTTTCTTTGACCGTTTAAAAGATGGATTAAGTAAGACGCGTTCCCAAATTAACGCGATTGTAAAGAGCGAAGGCGCTTTAAGCGATGACTTCTTTGACGCGCTTGAAGACGCTCTGATAGCGGCTGATATTGGAATGGAGCTTGCCGAACGCATAATTGAAGATTTGCGCGGGGAGATAAAAAAGAGAGGTATCAACAGCGCCGGCGGCGCTTATACGTTGTTAAAAGAGATGCTGGCTGAAGACCTCACTGTTACTAAAACCGCCGAGGACTTTCCGCCAAAACCTTGGGTGATACTTGTTGTTGGGGTTAACGGAGTAGGTAAGACTACTACTATAGGTAAACTTGCAAGCGAGATGCGCCGACAGGGAAAGCAGGTTATGCTTGGAGCCGCGGATACTTTCAGAGCCGGCGCCATAGAGCAGCTTAAAATCTGGTCTGACCGTACAGGCTCTGATTTTGTGGCTCAGCACGAGGGAGCCGATGCCGCAAGCGTTGCTTTTGACGCGATGGAAGCCGCTAAAAACAGAGGTACTGACGTATTGATACTTGACACCGCGGGCAGACTTCATGTAAAAGTAAATTTGATGAATGAACTTGAAAAAATTCTCAGAGTCATAAAACGCAACACCCCGCACGCCCCGAATGAAATTTTGCTTGTTGTTGACGCTACAACCGGACAAAATGCCATTAAGCAAGCGGAAGCGTTTAACGAAGCGGCCGGCGGTCTCACCGGACTTGTCATCACAAAACTTGACGGTACCGCAAAAGGGGGTGTGGCGATTGCTCTTACAAGAAGATTTAATGTGCCTATCCGTAAAATCGGCGTAGGCGAGGGGATTGATGATCTTCAGGATTTTGACGCAAAAGCTTATGTTGAAGCGATGTTTGGGGAACTTTAGTTAGTGATTGACGGTGTGTTGCTTGTGTTCATCCGCCATTATAATAATTCAACTTCAAAATAGATGTCCGAATGCGGAAATAAAAGATCAGATCACCTCATTTCTGTATTTGAACATCTATTTCCGCATTAATAAAACTCTTTTTCAAGTTGAATGACTGTAGTTATAGTTGTTATATTTGGAAAGAGTCAGTTTGTACTAAAACGATATTTTTTGCCATCCTCCCGCGAAAGCGGGGAACCTATGCTCCTGTTACTCCTCCTGCTGATCCATGATTTCCGGCTCAAATGGCTGCTGCGGGACATCGTGGTTGTCTTTAGCGGTCACTTTTGGAATCCACAGTGCAGTGCCTGGCCTGAGGGCGAACACATCGGCGCCGCGGTTAAATTTCTTAAGAAGCCACATGGGGATATGAGCGTCTTTGCAGATGCGCCACAGGCTTTCGCCTGATTTTACTTTTTTAGATTCAAAATCGATTATGTTGTATTGAGAAAAGAAGTCCTCTTCTATCGCCATATGATACTCAAGCCTGCTTATCTCAAATTTTTTCAGATCACTCCTCGGACCGATAGGCACAGAGATGTTTCGCCCCAGCTGAAGCGCGCTTGCCGGGGTGAGGTTATTGAGCCTGCGGATCTCAGCGGAGCTTACGTTCATCCATTCCGCGAAATGACTTATGGTTTCATCAACAGAAATTTTGACCCGTACGCTCATAGCTCCTGGGGCTACTGTCATACCTAAATCGTAAACAGCGGCATCAAAATGAGTTACCGCTAAAGGCTTTTGATTCGGATTTGTTTTGGGCTCCGCCACCGCTTCGCTGAACGCTACGGCAGCGTTGATCGTATCGGTCACGGTATTCATAATCGCAGCTCTTTCAACAGGTACAAATTGCCAAATCGCTTTTACAGTGTCTTTTACAGCGGGCTGCGTCTGTGCGGCTGTATTGACGGTATCCTTTACGGCTGGTGTTGGGGGAGTGGTTTTAGCCGCTGTTTTTACAGTATCTTTTGGCGTTTGCGTATATTTAGCAATCCGGTTTAAGTCAACTTTTACAGCAGCTTTACCGGTGTCTTCAGCTGTTTGCGGCACAGATTGTCCTGTATCTTTTTTGCCGTTTGCAACCGCTTTCTCAGCCGTATCTTTTATATTTCCACTTGCCGGAAATGTCTCTTCTGGTTCTGCGGGAGGCATTGCAGCAGTTTCCATTACAGGCGGCAGCGGCGTTTCCGTTTCTGCGCTTGCCAACGCTATTGAAACAGTATCTTTGGTTATGGCGGATGGGATTAACAAAACCTGACCTACGTAGATTCTGCTTGAATTTGTAATATTGTTAGCTGCGGCTAATTCATGCATTGAGATTCCAAGCCGCCGCGCTATATTGTGCAGATTGTCTCCCTGCACAACTGTATAGTAGCCGTCCTGTTCGCTCTCTTTTGGCGTAGGGCGCTGAGGCGCGGGGGTGCGGTTAAGTGACGCAAGAGCGTCTTTAGAGCTTATAGTAACCGGTATATTAACACTGTAACCGGCAGGAATCGGTTTTTTCTGTGTAAATACGATTGGCCGCAGGCTTGGGTTAAGCTGTTTAAACTGCTGCTCCGTAATACCAAGCGACTTGCAGATCGCGTCAGCTCTTATTGAAAAAGGGAGTTTTATACTTGTGGCCTGAAACTTGGGTTTGTACTGTATATTTTTAAAATATTTTTCAGGCTCTTCCATAATTCTCAGCACTGCTACAAAGCAGCTGTAAAAATTTTTTGACGCGAATTTAAATGTCGCGCTCTCATGTTTTTGTAATATAACGCCTATATCGCTGCTTCCTACAGAGGCCACTGCCCGGCGGATTCCGTTGGGACCGTGATTATAGGCGGTAATGGCAAGCGGCCACTCTTTTAGCATATTGTAGTTTGCGCGCAGAAATTTTGCCGCCGCGTAAGTCGAAATGATCGCGTCTCTGCGTTCATCAAACATGTAATCGATCTTCATGTAACTTCTGCCAGTTGAACGCATGAACTGCCATAGTCCGGCGGCTCCAACCTTTGAATACGCTTCAGCGTCAAATGATGACTCTACATGGGGCAGATATTTAAGCTCATCAGGCACGCCGTATTGTTTAAGAATTGCGCTGATTGTGTCAAGATACATTGCCGAACGCTCTAACCCCTGCTTAAACCGTTCTTTTTGTCCGGTTTGATGCCGCACACGATTGTGCGCCCCGGCAAGCGCCCCTTCGGGAGCCAGCTTAAAAGCAGACGCTACCTGCTTTTCTACAGGCCCCCATGTGTTTTCAAAACTATCCCTTACGTTAGCTATGGCTTCGGTATAGATTTTACGCCGCTGATCTATATGGTCGCTTAAAGCTTTTCCCTTCCTGCCGCCGTGCTTTACCTTTTCATATACTATATGAGGGTATTCGCTGTCGTGCAGCAACCCCTCTTCGAGAGAAACCTCTGTATAAATGCGAACCCAGAAATCGGTATTTGTTCTTATTACCTCAGGAACAGGAAAAATTTTGCTATCAGCAAAACCCGTTACGGCAGAAAGAAACATAACCGCGCAGAAAAACGCGTACTTATATATGTTGACGGCAGATAAAAAAAACGGTTTCAAGCGGATGTTTTCTCCTCAGACAGCCAAAAGAGACTGTTTAACGGCAAAATGGCAGCTAAAAGTTTGCAAGAACCCCAAAATCAACGCGCAATTATTATACCGAGGAGAAAGCCTGCGGAACTGCTAATGATGAACGGGGCGCACCGGCGCGACTATTATATAAAGATAATATTTTGCATGGGCAGGTTGAAAGAGGAGCGGGTAATTATTTTAATGGCGAATCGCCATACAAGTATAAGCTCCAAGATTTCAGGCCGTCTCCGCTGGTAAAAACGGGTTTCATCAACATCATCTGGTTTTCCAAAGAGAAAGCCCTGGCTGATCTGGAGAAGATAAAATCAGGCGAACTGAGCGTTATCCACAATGTTAAATATGGATTCAGCCATTTGTCAATGCAGAAATAATAATGCAGAAATAGAAAACACCTGATAATACAACAAAATATCTGTCATATCTTCTTTTTTATTTCCGCATTGACCAAAAGCTATGAAACCTCAGTTTTCCACAACCCGTGAAGATTGCAATATGCGTAAACCGCAGCCGGTTTATCTTCAGTGAAACAAAACGAAGCGGCTGGTTTTTCGCCTGCTTTCAGGCTTTTAAGTTGACCGCCGCGCTCGGTTTCGACGTATACAAATTCGATATGGTGCGCTTCTTCCATGGGATGCGCCGCGCTTCCTACCGCGGCATCTATCCGGCCGCCTGTGAGAGTCACCACGGGGAGGTGTTTCTCGCTGCTTGCTTCTACGGTATTAGGCGTAAGCTCCGCCATTTTTTCGCCGCAGCAAACCATCGGCACACCTTTGTCGAAAATAACGCCTGTCATATTTCCGCAATGTTTGCAGATAAAAAATTTTTGACTTCCTTTCATAACCGCCGCCTCCGTAAGTTACTCTTTTGAAAAATTATCTTTTGACATCCCGCACACTGGGCATATAAAATCTTCAGGAATATCCTCCCATTTTGTTCCCGGAGCTATTCCGTTGTCCGGGTCTCCGGCGGCTTCATCGTACTCATACCCGCATACGCAAACATACTTCATGCCTTGCCTCCTTTTGAGGTTGTGGTTATTATCTCGAAATCCTGCGCGCCGTGTTTACACAGCGGACAGATATAATCTTCCGGCAAACTGTTGCCTTCGTATACATATCCGCATATTTTGCACACAAAACATTTCTTCTGCGATACCGGAATTTTAGGTTTAGGCTTAACGTTGTCAAAGTAGTGCTGATACGTCATGCTTGGCTCGCCGCAGAGCATAAAAGTTTCGGTAACATCCGCGATAAACATGCTGTGCGTTCCGTAATCATGAGATGCTGTAACTTTAGCGCAGATTACGGCGTTAGCGTGTTCGTGAATATACTGAATACCGTTTGCCGCGCGTTTATCACGGGCCGCGTCCGCAAACTTATTTGTATCTTTTCCGCTATGAAAACCAAACCGTTCAAAAACATTGAACGGAGCGTTTTCGCTGAGAACGGAGATGTTGAATTCTCCCGTTTTAAGTATCATATCATGAGTAAAATTTTTCTTGTTTACCGTAACGCAAAGTTTTACCGGAGAGACGGTTATCTGCGCCGCGGTATTTATAATACAGCCGTTGTCTTTGTCTCCGTCTTTAGCCGTTAAAACAAACAAGCCGTAAGGCAGCTTTAACATGGGATCGGAGTTTGAAACCACACCGGCGGCGGCTTTAACGCTTGCGGCAGCCACGTTCGCGAGTTCATCCATCTCAGCAAGCTGACACTCTTTCAGGCTTGACTTTAAGGTGATCTTTTCACCGAGAATATTTATGTTTTTGCATTCGCTTAATTTTTCCGCTATAAGATTGCCGCTTGTCGGAGCCCACGATCCGTTTTCTATTATAGCGACTGCGCGGTTTTGTATATTGTGAGCCGTAAGATCGTTTATAAGCGCCTCCATTGTAATAAAAATCCCGGCGTTGTAAGTGGTGGAGGCAAACGCCAGATGGCTCCATTTAAACGCCGCCGCGATAATTTCCGAAGCCGGCGTAACCGAAACGTCAAACATCTCCGTCTTAACGCCCCTGTCGCGCAGGCGATGCGCAAGTATCTCAGCCGCGGTTTCCGTATTTCCATAAACCGAAGCGTACGCAATCATAACGCCATGTTCCTCCGGCTCATACGAGCTCCATAAATTATATTTTGCTATGATACGGTCTATGTTCTTACGCCAGATAAATCCGTGAAGCGGGCAGATCATTTCGATTTCCAGGGCTTGCGCTTTTTTAAGTAGCATCTGAACCTGACTTCCGTATTTACCTGCTATATTTGCATAATAGCGCCTCGCCTCATCCATGTAATCTCTGTTAAAATCAATTTCATCGGCGAACATCGCGCCGTTGAGCGCCCCGAAGCAGCCGAACGCGTCCGCGGAAAAAAGAATTTTATCTGTAGAATCGTACGTAACCATAACCTCAGGCCAGTGAACCATAGGCGCCATGATAAAACGCAGAGTGTGTCTGCCGGTAACAAGCGTGTCGTTTTCCTTGACAATAATCGCGCGGGAGTCAATTTCAAAATTATAGAACTGCTTGATAAAGGATAACGTTTTCGCGTTGCATACGATTTTCAATTCGGGATATTTCTCCGCCAGTTCAGCTATAATTGCGGAATGGTCGGGCTCCATGTGTTGTACAATAAGGTAATCCAGCTTCCTGCCGTCAAGCGCGTAAGTTATGTTATCCGTCAACTTATGCCGTACTGCCTTATCTACAGTGTCAAACAACACGGTCTTCTCATCCATCAAAAGATACGAGTTGTAAGAAACGCCGCGCGGAACAGAATATACGCCCTCAAACATCGCCAAACGCCTGTCATTGGCTCCGACCCAAATCAAATCGTCAGTAATTTTTTTGGTAAGATTCCCGGTTCTCATGTGAATTTACTCGTTTTTAGTAAGGTTATCGGTTTGCGCATGTGAATTTACTTGTTTTAGTTATTGATGTTACGCGCCGGATGGTATCTCCTGCGCCCATCGACGGAGATCCGTTGTTCCGCAGTAGGGAACGATCAGCGATCGTTCCGTCACTACAAATAAGAGACATATAGCCTCCCGCCTTCGCGGGAGTGACATGAACTGCGTAACATCAGTTAATAATACAAAAAACTCTGCATGCCTTATCTTTATTTCTGCATTACTTGTAATTCCGGCGCGTCAAGATCACGCAGGGAATACTCAGCCATCACATCATCTAGATCTTTTACTGTTTTGCCGTCTATAAAGCCTTTCTCTGCCATGCCGTACAATATCGGCATGGTTTCTTCATGGCTTCGGGCAGAGTGATATGGGCGTTCCTCGCAGACAGCCTGATAAATGTCTATGCACGCCATAAGCCGCGAATTGAAATCAAGATCCGTATCCCGTTTGTTTAACGGATACCCTGTCCCGTCTAACTTCTCATGATGCTCGCAAGCCCAGTTCCTTATCTTTCCAAGGCCCTCAACTTCTCCAAGCCAGTCGTATGTACAGCGTACATGATCCATGATTGTCCTGTACTCATCTTTGTCAAGTTTACCCGGCTTTTCCAGAACCGCGGAAGGAGTGGATATCTTTCCTATATCATGAAGCGACGCCGCCAGATACAATTTTGCTTTCTCGCCTCCTGAATAACCATAATATTCACCCATAAGCCAGGCGCGGTTCGCTATCTGTTCCGTATGCTTTCGCGTGTATTTCGACTTGCAGTCAATTATATAAGCGATAAACTTAGCAAGGCGCAGAACGCTCTCATCTTCAATCCCAGCTTTCCACGCGGGATATGCCTGCCGTACCGTCTCGTGGATATTCTCATCGCGCAGGCTTTCTAACATTTCGGCATCCACTATGTCTAACAGCGTTTCAATAGCGCTCTTTGTGGAGAACGTTCCTGTTTTAGCGGCGATTTTATCCTTTAGGGCGTTAATTTCGCTGTTTGAAATTTTTTGCAGATGATACGTTACATCCGCGATATCCGCGGCGCTGATAAGCGCGGCTTCGTGAGGGAACTCCGCCGCGCCAAAAGGACCTTTGCCGTTTTCGCACGAATGATGATGAAGTATGTATCCGTCTACACTCTTTGCAAACGGCAGCCAGTCAATATTACGCTGCCCGTATTCGCAGTGCGGCTTAAGATCTATTCCATCGTATCCGCCCGTCTGTTTGTTCAGGTTGTATTCGATCAGCGCGTTGTCGTGAAAAAGAGCGCAGGTAACAAGCGCGCAGAGTGAATCGCTGTCATAGCCTAAGTGTTTTCCCATCCTGGAGCACAGGGACGCGACCCGCAAACTATGGTACTCGCTCGCGCCGGCAAGCTCAGCTTCTATGATATCAAACGCTTTGGAGAACATGACGCACAATGAGTTCATTGATATTTCCATAGCGTTTGTACTTTTCTTGTTTTTTGAAGGTTTCTATCAGGGCAGTTTTTGCTTTGTCAAGCAAACGCCAAAATTTTTATGAACCGTTTATTGATGATGTTTTGGGGTACAGCAAAAAACTCTCTGTTAAACAGCGCCCATACATATATACATATACAATATAATAAAGATATACAAGCGTGGTCAATCCTCTTAAATAATTTTCCCGTAGCGGCTGTTTTAATTTAAAATCTCAAAGATCTGTTTTTTAAGCTCCTCCAAAAGCTTATCCTCAGGAACTTTTTTAAGTGGATTACCTTTGACAAATATGAGGCCTTCCCCTTTGCCGCCGGCAATCCCTATGTCAGCTTCACGCGCTTCGCCGGGGCCGTTTACGATACATCCCATCACAGCGACTTTTAGTGGTTTTTTCAACGGAGCCACAAACTGCTCAACCTTTTCAGCTAATGAGGCCACATCTATCTGGGTGCGGCCGCAGGTGGGGCAGGCTATAACAGCGGGGCCCTCCATGAGGTCAAGTGATTTGAGAATCTCTTTCGCAACGAAAATCTCCTGCACCGGATCTCCGGCAAGCGAAACGCGCAGCGTGTCTCCGATTCCTTCGGCCAAAAGCGCGCCCAAGCCCACAGCGGACCGTATGGAGCCGCTGCGTACCGTACCCGATTCGGTGATGCCTATGTGTTGAGGAACATCTGTTGATTCCGAAAGCCGTCTGCACGCCTTAATGGTAGTAAGGACTTCACTTGCCTTTATAGACACAATGATATCGCCGAAATTTTCTTTTTCAAAATAAGCTATCCAGGAAAGCGCGCTTTCGGCAAGCGCGTCGGCATTAGGGGAGCCGTATTTTTCGATCAAATGCTTTTCAAGCGATCCGGAATTTACGCCTATACGAATGGGAACGCCGGCGCTTCTTGCCGCGTCAATAACCGCTTTTACCCGTTCTTGTCCGCCAATGTTTCCTGGGTTGATTCTGATTTTGCCGGCGCCCGCCTCAATTGCGGCTATGGCAAGCCTGTAATCGAAGTGGATATCGGCGACTAACGGAATCTTTGTTTTTGCCCTCACCGCTTTGAACGCGCTTACAGCTTCCATATCCGGAACCGCTAAACGCACTGCCGCGCATCCGGCTGCCTCAAGCTTTTCGATTTGGTTGAGCGTACCCTCCACATCGTGCGCTTTCGTGTTTGTCATAGACTGAATGACAACAGGGTTGCCGCCGCCTATCGCGACTCCGTTTACATTTATTACCCGTGTAATTTTTCTATCAGCGGTCATGCCTGACTCCATCCACCCGTGAAAACGGGAACCCATTGTTTTTTTCTTAGTAATTATCAAGCAGTATCAATTGTCCGGTAACGTAAAATCATAATGGACAATTTGGAATAAAATACAATATGGGGAGTGGCGGCTGAAAAACGGCTTGAGTTTTGCGTTACATAATAACCCCGAAACCTTGAGAGAGGGATGCTGATTAATACGGAAATACAAAATTGAGGTATTGATTGGTTCTTTTTGTTGTATAATTAAGTGGTTTCTATTATCACATCTGTTTTGACTTATCTTTTTATCAAAAAGTTGTAGGTTTTTCCTTTTGAACGGATTATATTATATATTAAATAGAACTATATAATATAGAAAATTATAGACATTTCCTCTAAAATGTGATAAGATATTTAATAGGTGCTGCTTTAAAAATAAAGCAGCGTTATTGTGAGCTTTTATACGTTTAAATCATATTTGCTTTGCCGCAAATAAAGCTTTGAAATCTTACTCAAGGAGGTTTTATTATGAAACCGATCAGACAAATTATGACATTTGGGACTGTGCTTGCATGGTCAATCGCCATCTGTTTTGGGATGGCGGGAACGGCTTGCGCGCAGGCTTCCGGAATGCAGTATTGCGAAGTTACTTTGACAGGCTGCCCTGAAGAGTATGACGGGAAGGAGCTTGTTGTTCCGTTGGATGTTATAGCTGTCTCTACGCATATTAGGGCTTGCGGGATTGTTGATTCTATAACCGGCAGCGGGGGTGACGGTTCCGGTAAGCCCGCAGTTATGTTTGTCATTGATAATTCCGGGAGTATGACCGGTGACAATGGCCATGACAGAAACGGAAACCGCTTCAGGGTTACGCGCGCGCTTATTGATTCGATTTACAGCGTATATGAAGACGCTGAGGTGGGGATTGTACTGTTTGGCGATGTGCTTCAGTTTAACGCAACGGGTGATACGAGGCTTGAGAGGTTTAATGGGCCTACTACAAGCGCTTCGAACCAATCTTTTATGCCGCTTCGGCCGCTCAATGGATCTGTAACCGCTAACGGATATTATAACGCTGGTCAGGCTGGAGATGCCGAAGCTACTTACCGCGGGCTTTTACGCAGCCTGTTTAACATACCGGCGAACATTAATAATGCGGCTTCAATTCGTACCGGCGGAAACAATGGGATTTCTTTAATCAACGGTAATTACACCGATATTTCACTCGCGTTTGAGGCGGCGGTGCAGGCGTTTCAGTCGACAAGCGTTCCTAAGGAAAATCAGTATATTATTTTCCTCTCCGACGGTGAGCCTAATGTGCGGTCATCGAATGGCGCCATGCGTCTTGCGAGGCGGTTTGACTATGTTCTTGGAGAAGTTCGCGACTCGTTAGGCAGCAGTAGGAACAGTATCCCCACCACATATACGGTTTTTCTAAACAATGTCGGTACGCGCGATGCGCTTCCGATCACGTTGGACACTGTTTTAAGTATCCCCAGAAATGCCGCAGGACTCCCTGATAATTTTTACTCAGTCTTAGATTCCATCGCTGGTATTTCCGCTCCCGCAACTGTTTCCGGCATGACATACAATATCCGTCAAAACGCATATTCATCATCAAACACCAAAAGTGACATTTGGATATTGCAGTCAAATTATGACAGCCTCCTTGCTCTGATGATGGAAAACATCATCACCCCGATGCTCTCTACAGCTGAGGGTAACGCCAAAACCATAGTTATCTCAAGCAGCACCGGAGCCAGTGATTCGACCGGAGCTGTCGACGGCGGGTTTACATTTAACAAAAGACTGCCTGTTGATACATCCGTAGTTACCACAGTGTCTATGGGTATACGTTACGAGGTGAAGATTGATTCTACATATTTTGATCCTGTTGCCGGCGCCGATACAACGGTCACCCGTATTGTGCCCGACTCTTTGTTTACGTATGAATTCACTATCAGGCGCACCGCGGATCCGGGTAATGACTGGCGGCAGAATCAGAACTTAGTGGATTTCTGCGGAGCCAAACCTACTCTCAGTTTAATGTTTCAGGGAGATACGCTGGCGTCATCATCAAATAACAGCGTAAGCGAAGCAAAAGGGCACATGGACCGCCTGACAGTTGTGTTTGACAACACCGGCGGCCTTTTTGATTACGGCAGCGGTGTTGCTGTACAGGTGATGAACGCGGATGGAACGTTTACGGATTTAGAAAATTTTACATTGACCGGAGCTTCCGATGGCAGTAATGTTTATTCATTTGATTTCGAAAGGGTTGTGGCTTCAACTGAGAATTTAGGCGACGGCAGGCTCCAACATACGGCTAAGGACAGCATAATAATTGTTTTCCGCAATCCGGATATGCCGCTTGATACGATTAGACTTGCTGTTTCTTTCAAATCTATGGATGTAGAGTTCTACAGCCAGGGCGGCTCTCCTGTATCTGCCAACAAACTTTCCGATACCATCAGAGTGGTTGCGGGCGTTCAGCAGAATATTTACGCACTGTTCTTTGACCCTGAAGGCAGCTGGCTTCAGGAATACGAATCTGACCCCGCTCTGATATCAAATATTACATGGACAATAAGCGATCCGGCCAATGTGTCGCTGTCGCCTGTTCAGGGTAATTTCACGACATTTAACAGTACTTCAGCAAATAACGCTTACACTGTTACCGCGACCTACAGATACGGTGCGCTTACTCTCTCCCGTTCTATACATGTGATAGTTGATCCGATATGGATGGCTCTTTATAGTCAGAGCGGAAACCCCGGCGGCAAACTTCCTCTTCTTGATACTACTATAACAGCGGGCCATGATATGCTTATTTACGCCAAGCTTTTTGATCCTGACAGTAACTGGCTCAGCGGCTATGAGGACGATGAGGCTCTGAGGGCAAATATTACCTGGACAGTAAGCGATGCCAATGCCAGGCTGACGCCCGCTCAGGGCAACTTTACAAAATTTGAGTGTACTGTCGCGTACAGAACTTACGTAGTTAGAGCGACTCTGACCCTGCCGGGGCTTACCGTATCCAGTTTAGCATATATCACCGTTGATCCTGCACAGGCAGTGTCTCTTGAAATTGTGAATGATTCGGTAAATATAGATAGAAACAATAGAAGCGGTTTCAACGAAATTACGTTTGAAAGGGAGACTGCCGCGGTTAAGGTTTGGGCGGTGCGCAGAGACGCGTTTGGTAATCTCGTGGAGTTTGCCGAAAACGCAGTGTGGGAAAGCTGTGAGTATGTTGATGTGAAGGGATCGGGCAGTTCGGCTGTAATTGAAAGAAAACGGGGAGCCGGCGAAGGGGTCGTAACAGTAAGCGATGGTACGCTTACACCGGATTCTATAAATGTGATTGTTATCGGGGAGAGTTCTGTTGCCGCAGGGCCAAATCCGTTTATTCCCGGTAAGTCTAATCTGCAGGAGCATCTTGGGCCCAGAGCCTATGACTACTATAGAGAGATAATATTGTCAAGCAACAACGCTTCAGGCTCCGGTTCTTCAAGCGGCACCGGCGTATTGATAGCAGTGGAGTCTCCGCGCCCTTTAAGAAACGCTACCGCAAAAGTGATGATTTATGACGCGGTTGGCAATGTGGTGCTTAGCACCACTACAAAAGGCAAGCTGACAGGCAGCAACACTTACGGATTTGTATGGGATGGTAAAAACAGCCGCGGCAGAACCGTAGGGCCGGGCACCTATCTTTTGAGAATCAGCGGCGTGCAGGATAACGGGCAGAAGTTTCAAGTTCAGAAGAAGATGGGTGTGACAAAATAGTGGTTAGCAGTTAGTAATTAGCGGTCAGTTTCGCCGGCGTTGCCGACGAAGACGGAAAGCATTAATCTGGCGTAGGGAACGATCATCGATCGTTCCGTCTTAAAAGGGGTATGACATAATTGAAAATAGCAGTCTAACGAGTAACATCACTGATAATACATGCGCAGTGATAATCACTATTAAAAAACTTGATTTTTTTTGGGGTTTAATGTATTCTGTTATAGATATGGCAAGGTAAGCCGGCGCGCTGCGGCTGAGTGGATTAATTACAGATAAGCGTGTATTTTGTATAAAGGACAGTTACCATGGCCGAAAAATTTGTGCGTAAACCGTTGGGTAATTTTTTCATAAAAAAAGCCCTCCAGTTAAGACTTATCATGAGGGTAGCGGCAGTTGCTGTTATTTCATCGGTAGTATCTTCCGGAGTGCTTCTTCTTGTTTATTATTTGAGGTATGAGACGGTAGTTGTTTACCAGTGGAATCAGGTGAACAATGAACTTATGCGGGAAAATATTATTAATCTGCTCCTTCCGACCCTTATTATAAGTTCCTTCGCGGGGCTTGTCGTAGCGCTGGGAATCGGTTTTTACGCGTCAAGAAAGTACGCTGTTCCTATTTATAAAATGGAGCATTGGGCGGCATCGCTTTTAAAAGGAAAGATGACAACCGTTTTAAAATTCCGCGAACATGAGGAGATGAAAGAACTCTCTCAAAAGTGTAACGAACTCAGCTCATCTTTCCGTACCACACTGCTCGCGATCAAAAAGAAGGTAGATGTTCTGCAAAACAAATATCCTCAGGATCCGGATGTCGAATCTATCGAGGCATTGCTCAGTAAGATGGAGTTGTCAGCCGATGAAAAGCCGGTTGAGACAATTAATGGCTGAGTTTTGCAATCAATAGATTTCTGTAATGATACTGTTTGGGCGACACAGGCCTGAATCATTGATTTATTAGATACAAAACATCAAGCTATAATAAAACATTTGAAAAATATTTTTGAGAACAAAGAGTTAAATGAAAGTTCAGTATGTTTCATTTTGGAACTAACTGCATAACGCCAAGTTTTAATCCACATTAAGATGCTTCACTCCCAAAACCTGAATTATTTTTATAGAATGAACTCAACAAAAAAATATCTGAAGTACAAGCGTTATCTTCTTATAGCC
Organism: Chitinispirillales bacterium; assembly: GCA_031254105.1. Lineage (GTDB taxonomy): Bacteria > Fibrobacterota > Chitinivibrionia > Chitinivibrionales > Chitinispirillaceae > WRCH01. The sequence goes on along the minus strand of JAIRVB010000031.1, from coordinate 53,468 downwards.
GTTATCCTTCTAACGGCATTCGGGTGCGGCGGGCGCGGCTCTTCTACGGAGACAGGCGGGAAAACGGAGGTCACCGTTATTTTTACCGGCGAAACCCACGGTATGCTTTACCCTTGCGACTGTCCGCTTGATCCCGGCGGCGGGCTTGCGCAGCGGGCTGACTTTTTAAAAAAGACAACAGTCCGAAACCGCGTCTTAGTTGATGGCGGCGCATTCTCCGCGGGCAGTATCTATGATAATTATTCCCGCGGCCGCGTTCACGATTCGCTGCGTACGGTTAAAACTATAGCGGCTATGGGGCTTATGGGTTACGACGCTGCAGCTGTAGGTGATGATGATTTGCAGTACGGCGGAGAGTGGCTTACAGAGCAGGCAAAAGCGCACGGTCTCCCGCTTGTCAGCGCCAACAGTTTTGGTAAGGATGGGGAGTATCTCACAGAACCTTATATCTTGGTTAGCAGAGATGGGGTTACTTTCGGGATTACCTCTGTACTTACTACTGAGAAACTGTTTCCTGTAGATACGGATATAATAATAAAAGACCCTCTTGAGAGTCTTGTAAAGATTTGGCCGGAACTTAAACAGAAAAGCGATCACCAGATTCTGCTTTCGCATCTTGGCGAGCGGGAGACAGGTGAGCTTTTGACCAATTTCCCTGGACTTTTTCTGGCCGCGAATGCCCACCGCAAGGTTTCTAACCAGCCGCTTGTTGATATTGGCGGTACGCCCGCGCTCAATTTCGGTTTTCAGGGCAGATCGGTTTCGTACGCGCGCTTTGGTTTTAAGGACAAAACTCACGAGCTTGACGCAAGCGGCTGGTATATGATAGATGAGGGGATGGGCGTTGACAGTACGGTGGCCGCGCTGCTTGCTGATACGCTGCCCGATAATAAAACCAGGGGCTATGATCTGTATATAATGAGCATGTGTCCTCACTCCGCCGGCGCTTTGAAAGATCTGACGGAAATCGCGCGCGCGTTTCCGCGGCGGGAGTGGAATGTCTGGTTTATCGGATCTGTAAATAATGAGGGTAAACTCTCCTCCACGCGGGGAGAGGAGGAGATATTTGATGAGATACTGTGGTTGTCCGTAAAAGCGCTTTATCCATCAAGGTATCTGGAATTTCTATCTATGAAAGCCGCTTCAAACACTCCCACGCTCAACGTTATTGAAAGAATGGGGCTTGATCTTAAAAAGATACGAAGCTGGACTGAAGATATGGGAGAGAGCGAGCTGGCCCGGCACTATCAGCGAAGCATGCGGCTTAACATTCATGGATCGCCGACACTTTACATAAACAATAATGAGCGTAGAAATGGGATTGGCGGCGGTAAATTAGTTAGGGATGAATGCCGCCGGGAGGAAGAGAAGCCCGCTCTGTGCGCCTCGCATCCCGAATGCGTTGAGGACATCGACTGCAAAACAAAGGGCAAACTTGGTAAATGCGTAAAAACGAACGAAAAAACCCGCGCTGTTTGCGAATTTCGCGATGACGCGGCTTTCACGCTTACTGTGCTTACAGCGGACAGCGCATGGGACACCCCTGAAAAAGGGGTGATTAACGCGGTAGAGGATGTTTTGCCCGGCGTACAGGTCGAAACGGTTCTTCTTTCTTCTGAAAAAGGCCGCCGGCTTATGCAAAAGTACGCGCCCCGTTCGCTTCCATTTTTCCATTTTGAAAAGTCCGCCGCGAACGCTTCCAATTTTGCCGCTACAGTGGGCAACGCTCTTGCGGCGGTTGAGGATGGTTTTTTGTTCAGGGATGGGGCGGTTCCGAAGAACTATTTTCCTCAACGCGCGGAGAACCTCGGCAGCCTTGAATTTTACGTTGATCCTGTGATGCCTGACGGAGCGAAAATTATAAATACGATTTTGTCAAATCCAAAACTTGCGGAACGAATAACGGTAAAACCCATAATTTTTAAAGACCCAACCCTCGGCAATCTTCACACAGAGGAGAAGATGCGTACAGAGGAAGCTCTTAGGTGGTTTGTGCTTTCGCGTCATTTCCCAAAGAGTTATCCTGATTATCTTAAGATATACAGCGAAAATGGAGCGACGAGTTTCTGGTTTAACTGGCTTGACAAAATCGGCGTAAATCAGAAAAGATTTATGACAAGCTTGGAAACCGGCCGGACAGCGTTTTTTGGTTATTGGGAAGATATCTCTCAAATATCAGGAAACGAACCGGTGGTATTAATGGTTGATAACCGGATAAAGGTAAAGATTGCGGGTATAATGGATTTTGAAAGGATTTTGAGAACCATAGAAAACAGGTAGCGTACGGTATATGGAAGATGTGCCGGTAATTTGCCGTCCTTAAACGCAGAGATTATTTTAATGATACGATATTTTTATGACAATACGCTCGTTTGTTTCATCTATATACAGGCTGTGGTTTACCGGAGTTATTTTGCTGCTTGCTCTGGTTGGTTATTGCCTGTATAGCATTATATGGGTGGCGCGGTTGATAAAAAAATTAATATTACTGTTTGCGCTGCTGCTGCTTTGTATTGCCGGGGTTGGCGCAGCGGTGTTTTATTACGCTTTCATGCCCATGGGCCCGGGTAATGAGACGGTGCGGATCACCATAGAGCGGGGAACAGGCAGTCAGGCTGTGGCCGATTCGCTTAAGGCAAATGATATCGTCACATCCGGTAAAGCGCTTTATTTGTGGATGAGGCTTACCGGTATATCCGCAAAGGTGCAGGCCGGGCAGTTTACATTTACTAAAGGTGAGGGAGCGCTTAGCGCGTCTAAAAAACTTCTTAAATCCGAAACCTTTGATAAGACGGTATTTATTAAGGAAGGGCTCACCGCAGAGCAGACAGCGGGCAGATTAGCCGCTGAGATGGGAATTGATTCCGTGGAATTTGTAAATTTGTGTACTGATCCTGAATTTGTCAAGTCAACGGGTATTGAGGCCCAAACACTTGAGGGCTATCTTTTTCCGGATACCTACCGTTTCCCGGAAAACTCAAACGCCAAAATTATCATTAATATAATGACCTCCCGCTTTAAAGAGATTTGGGCTTCGGTTACGGGCGACAGCGCGGTTATGGCAAAATATAACTGTCATCAGATAATAACGCTTGCTTCCATTGTCGAAAAGGAGGCGACTCTTGCCTCTGAGCGCGGACGTATAGCGGGAGTTTTCCATAACAGGCTGCGTCTTGGCTGGCCGCTTGGAGCCGACCCTACCGTAAGGTATATTTTTCGTAAATTTGACGGGCCTCTTTACGTATCGGAGCTTAACTCTCCTTCGCCTTATAATACAAGACGTTTTAAGGGGCTGCCTCCGGGACCGATCTGTTCGCCGGGACTTGGAGCGGTTGCGGCAAGCGCAAAGCCCGATTCTACAGAAGATATGTTTTTCGTCGCGCGATGGGATGGCAGCGGAGCGCATGATTTTTCAGTAACAAATGAGGAACATGACAGAAAAAAATACCAGATCCGCAGAGAAAACGAGTTGCGCAATAAGAAGAAAGGTTCCGCCAAGTGAAAATTTTAGTAAGAATTATCACCCTTTGTATTGCGGTAACAGCGTCTTACACAGGCGCTCAGGAAAATTTGCAGCCGCGCCGTCTTGTCGACATGCACACAGCGGGCGTTCTTCCCAGAGGGCACTACGATCTTGAGTGCCGGTTTTATGCCGCCGGAGACCGCGACTATGAGAGCGGTATGATGACAGGGGTTAGCGTCGGACTCACAGACCGCTTTACGGTTGGGCTCTCTTACGGCGGAGAGGGGATAATAGGCCGCCGCAGCGATGTGAACTGGAATGACCAGCCGGGTGTTCTTATAAAGTACCGCCTGTTCGAGGAACGCTATGTTACCCCCGCGCTTGCTGTCGGTTATGATCACCAGGGGCTTGGGGGAACCGCCGGCGCGTATGAATTCGGTTATGATGGGTATATTTTTAAATCGCCCGGTTTTTTTGCGGCTTTGAGTAAAAATTATATCATGCTCAGTATTGTCCAGATCGGTCTGCATGGAACCTCAAACTACTCTCTTGAGGATCGTAAAAATGTAAACTGGCCCAATTTTATGACAGGTTTTGACATTACCATAAACGAAGAACTCGCGTTTGTTATGGAGTACGATTTCGCGTTAAACGACCGTACCGGCAAAAAATGGAAATATCATTCTCCGGGATTTTTGAACGCCGGTCTGCGTTGGGCGTTTTCTCCCAATTTCCATCTTGAATTTGATGTAAAGGATATTTTTGAAAATAAAATGCGCCGCATAGGAGATAATATGGATACAGGAGAACCTGTACCTGTAAGAGTTAAAAACGGCTGGAGCAGAGAACTCAAAGTCCTTTATTATTCTCAGTTTTAATTTTTTAGGTTGTGATGCCTGGGGCGCGGGATATAGTTGATTCATTTGAAAATCTCTGGTTTCATGGCAGCGTAGTTTCATGCGTTGTCCTCCCGCTTTCGTGCGGGTGACGTTAGGCAGGCTTTTTTCAAGTGGATCAAACAATGCCTGATGTAACTGTAAGTTAGCAGTGCTATAAAAAAGGGCAGCCGCAAGAGCTGCCCGTACAAGAATGATGGGGCATGTTTTTTGATGATCATCGTAAAAAGATATTTTCTTTTAATAGTTTTGTTTTTTGCGTTTATTTTAATCGCCCCGGGTAGTGTTGCGGCTAAAAAGACAGCTCCGGTTGATTCCTCTCAGCAGATCGCTGACCGTATAGTTGAATCGAAAATACCTGTTTTGGTTGACTTCTGGGCTGGGTGGTGCATGCCGTGCAGAATACTTGATCCTATTATAGAACAGCTTGAAAAAGAGTATAAGGGGCGGGTGCTGTTCATAAAAGTCGATATCGATATCCACAGAGCTATAACTCAGTATTTTAAGGTCAGTTCAGTCCCTACAGTATATATTATTGAGGATAAAACCGTACGCAGCGCGTTTCCTGGCGTTAGGGGGAAGGGTGACTATGTGCGCGCTATTGAAGAGGCGATAAAGCTTTCTAACGCCAGAACTTCTGAAAATGCTGACGGTAAACCCGCACGCTCCGATGATCACGATTAAAAAACCTGAACTTCTCGCTCCAGCCGGATCAATTGCGTGTGCGGAGGCGGCCTTTACACATGGCGCGGACGCGGTGTACGCGGGTATCGGCGGATTTAACCTTAGAGCGCATTCCCCTAATTTTACAGTCGAAGAGTTCGATGAGCTTTTTAGGTTAGCCTCAGGGGGCGGTAAACGGGTTTACGCCGTGTTGAATATTATGCCTTCAGAGGAGATGCTTTCTTCCTTAAGCGGTACAATTAAACAGATTGCTGACAGTGGATGTATGCCGCATGCTTTTATCATCAGTGATCCCGGGGTTTTTTTGTTAGTCAAAACGAACTGTCCGGACGCGCAAGTTCACTTAAGCACTCAGGCAGGAGTGTTTAATTCAGCCTCAATGCGGTTTTGGAAAAGTCAGGGGGTAAGCCGCGTTATCCTTCCCAGAGAGTTAAATCTTGAACAGATCCGCAATTTATCATCGCTTGGCATAATGGAGACAGAGGTGTTTGTGCATGGAGCGATGTGTGTGTCGGTTTCGGGCCGTTGTCTTTTGGGAACCTATTTTAACGGGCGGCATCCTAATCTTGGGGATTGCTCTCAGCCATGCAGGTTACAGTACCGTATTACTCCCGATGATCCGACAATCAATTTGCCGCATGAGGGATTTATTGTTGAAGGGCCGACGGAGGGCGAAAGATTTTTCGCCTGTACGGAAGAGCCGGGAGCGAAATGTAAGGGCGAAGAATCTTTAGCCCTGAAAGGATCAGGGGAAGGAGTCTATCTACTCAATTCAAAAGATCTCTGTACAATTCAAATATTACCCCAAATAGTGGAAAGCGGGGTGTCGTCCCTGAAAATTGAGGGGCGTAACAAGAGCGCTCACTACGTAGCGTCAGTTGTAAAGGTGTACCGTGAAGCGCTTGACATGTACACGGCTGATCCACAAAATTATAAGGTAAGGGATTGGTGGACGCGGGAGCTTGAGGCTCTTGATCATAGAACCTACACAACCGGTTTTTATATTGGAGAACCGGTAAAACAGGAGGTATTCGCGTCAAAAGCGCAGGCTGGTTTTCGCCTTGCCGCAACAGTAAAAGCGGTCTTAAACGGCCGTCCTGTCGTAGATGTCAAAAACAGTTTTACCGCTTCTGAGCCGCTTAATGTTCTTTCTGTAAAGAACAGCCTCGCACCGTTCGAATTCACATTTTCTCATATTGAGGAACTTGACGGACAGGCGCGTGAAAAGGCCGTTCCAAACCGCCTTTTTATCCTTGAAGGGTGCAGTGAAAAACTGCGGGTAGGGGATATGCTGAGGAAGCGGTTAGGTTAGCATAAAACGTGTATATTTGGCCTTCCCAAAAAATGAACTATTTGACATATTCCTGAATTATATTATGATATAATATGTATTCCTATTAAGAGAGCTGGTATGATTTTTTAACTTTACTTCCTTAGCGGGTAGATTGGGTTTAAGAAATCTTTGGGATAGTAGTGAAACAATCTAATAGAAAGAGGTGCGCTATGAATCGCATCAGACAATGTTTACTTGTAATGACTCTCGCGGTTTTTACTGCGTGGGCGCAGCCGGAACCGATGTCGGGCAAAACCGCTTTGCAATTTTTGTCGGATGTTAAGATCGGCTGGAATCTGGGTAATACCATGGATGCGTTGCGTCAGTTGAGCGGTCAGGATACCGTGGCATTGGAAACAGCATGGGGTAGGCCGCCGGCAACGCAGGAGTTGTTCAACGGCGTTATTGAATCGGGCTTCGATCTCGCTCGCATTCCGGTAACCTGGACAGGGCACATAGGCCCTGCGCCCGATTATAAACTTTCAGAAGAACGGCTTGCGCGTGTCGCTGAAATAGTAGGCTACGCAAAAACAGCTGGAGCCAAGGCGGTAATCATCAACGTCCACCACGATGGTCATGGAAACAATCACGCGAGTTGGCTCAGGATGTCGAACGTCATTACCAGAGGTACGACTAATGTCAACACTGCGGTTAAGAATGAACTGCAAGACAAACTGAGTAAGGTGTGGACGCAAATAGCCGAGTATTTCAAGGATTACGGAGACTACCTTATTTTCGAGGTGATGAACGAAGTCCATGCAGGCGGTTGGGGGGACGATGCTTCTTCCGCTTCTTACCAGAATGAACAGGACGTACTTTTTGACTGGAGTCAGGCGGCGTTAAACGCGATACGCGCAACGGGCGGTAATAATATTGCCCGTTTCGTGGCGGTTCCCGGATTAGGCGGTACGGAGCCTAATGTAGTGCAGCGCGCCCATAACCGTGGAAAATTAATCCCTAATGACGGCGGCAACGGTACGGACAAGCTGATTGTTAAAGCTCATTTCTACACGCCGAAACCTTATACGGTAAATATTGCGGCGACAAACGCAAGACATACATGGGGCGCTCAAACCGACATCGACCAACTAAATACTAACATGAATATACTGAAAACCCTTTTCATTGATGAGGGAATAGCCGTATATATAGGCGAATGCGGCGCGCCTACCAATCGCCGCGCGACCTTGGGCGTAAACGTGGGCGGCGTAGCCATTACCCGAGAGCACCAGGAAAACCATATTGATTATATGAGTTCCGTCGCTAAGACAATGCGTACAAACAGCATCATACCTGTCTTTTGGGACGATGGCGGCAATTTCAAGATACTCGAAAGATCAACTACCCCGGCTGGGACTACGGCCGGTAAACCGCTGCCCGGAGGATTTGCCGCGGAAGTTTTAGACGAAATGATGACGGAACTGGCAGACATCACATCAATCAAAACTCGCCCAACGGCTGCCGCCGTCCAAAATGCGCAATGGTCAATCAGCCGAGCGAACGGCGGTGTATACCTGCGCGGTCCGGCGTCAGTAGAGTCTGCGCGAGTATTTCTTTATGATATCAGGGGCAGGCAGGCAGGCAAATACAATTACGTTAACAATCAGCCTGTAATCATGAATAATCAAAAAATTTCCAAAGGAAACTATTTTCTGGTCGTAAGAAATATATCATCAGGAAAACAAGTTTACAAAACAAAACTCGCGATAGTTAATTGATATACTTAGACAAGGGGGCAAAAGCCCCCTGTCATTTAAGCAAACGCTTTCATCATTTCACAATCAAAACCCTGTCCGGCAATTGTATTGACGCTACCCCCCGCCATCGTAATAATATATATTATTTCAGGTAATAACAATTTCGTTCTCCCACAAGGCAGACAGGTTTCAGATGATTACACGTCAGGATGCTTTAGATTATCACGAAAAAAACAGGCCCGGTAAAATAGAGGTAATTTCTACAAAGCCGTGCCGCACTCAAAAGGATTTGTCGCTGGCCTACACTCCCGGAGTGGCGGAACCGTGCCGCGAAATTCATAAAGACCCGGCAGCCGCGTACCGCTACACGTCCAAAGGAAACCTTGTCGCTGTGATCACAGACGGCAGCGCGGTTTTAGGTCTTGGCAATATCGGCCCATTAGCCGGAAAACCGGTTATGGAGGGCAAGGGGATTTTATTCAAGCGGTTTGCGGATATTGATGTTTTTGATCTTGAGCTTAATGTTTCAAACCCAGATGAGTTTATTAGCATCGTCAAGTCTATGGAGCCGACCTTTGGCGGCATTAATCTTGAAGATATCAAAGCGCCCGAATGTTTCTACATCGAAGAAGAGTTAAAAAAGCGGATGAACATTCCGGTGTTTCATGATGATCAGCATGGAACGGCGATAATCTCCGGCGCCGCGCTGATAAACGCGGCGCGGCTGCAGGATAAGGCTCTTGACGAGTTGAAAGTTGTTTTTTCCGGAGCCGGAGCGGCTGCCGTTTCCTGCGCTTATCTGTATGTTCGTTTGGGCGTGAAGATGGAAAATATCATGCTTGTAGATTCTAAAGGCGTGGTTTACAAGGGGCGTACAGATGGAATGAACAAATATAAAGAGCCGTTTGCTGTTGATACCCCAAAGCGCACTCTGTCGCAGGCGCTTGAGGGAGCGGATCTGTTCGCGGGCCTCAGTACCGCCGGTCTTGTATCTCCCGCGATGGTTGAGAGCATGGCAAGCCGTCCCATAATCTTTGCTATGGCAAACCCCGATCCTGAAATCGGTTATGATGCCGCGCGCGCGGTGAGAAGCGATCTGGTTATGGCGACCGGAAGAAGCGATTTCCCAAATCAGGTGAATAATGTGCTTGGTTTCCCCTTTATTTTCAGGGGCGCGCTTGACGTAAGGGCTTCGACGATAAATGAGGAGATGAAAGTGGCGGCTACGCGCGCGCTTGCTGATATTGCGATACGTCCCGATGTTCCTGAGATGGTACTTGACGCATACGGCGTTGATTCGCTGAAATTCGGGCCGGAATATATTATCCCAAAACCGCTTGATCCCCGTGTACTAGTTGAGGAGAGCGTTGCGGTGGCAAAGGCGGCGATAGATACCGGGGTTGCGCAGGCAAGGGCGTTTTGTTTAAATGATTACAGAAACAGGTTGGAAAAACTGGCGCGGAATATCGCTGAGGGATAGCGGAGAGGTTTTAAATTATTGTATCAACTGAATAGGGATATTTAAGAGATGAGAAACCTCTTCCGGCGAAAATCCTTTGTCAATAAGATTTTTTATTGATGTTTTTTGACGGTTGTTTGCCTCTTCTTCGCGCTGCCTTGTTTCGGCAAGCTCATGGTTTTGCCGCTCTATTGTTTTATTAGCTTCCTCTTCGCGCTGTATCGCGTCCTCATATTTCAGTTTGGTTTGAACAAGTTCACGGTCTTTTTCCCCAAACATCTCATCCATCGCTTCCTGATAATACTCCTCACGGTCTAACTCCTCCCGCGCCTTTGGATCGGCGGCCACATGACGCAAAACATCAATTACCGTTTTGATCTCAGGATCGTCAACCTCAAGAGGATAGTTTTTTGTAGTCCTGTCATCTCCCACGAAATTATCCTGCTCAAATACCGAAAGCAGTTTGTCAAGCTTTGAGTCTGGACTGCGTTTTATTCTCTTTGCCTGCACAAAATACGCGCTGTGGGTCAGCTGTTCAACAAAAGAGTCGTAGAAATGAAGCTCTTCATTAGTGCGGAGATCACGGTAAACAGGAACATTGCCGAACGCGGGAGATTCCACCGACAGATTAAAGCCAAGAATGTAGATTGAAATTATAGGCAGCTTTGACCTGACGTATTCTTTGCCAGGATATTTTCTGAAACGGTAAACATCGCCAAGATGCTTCGCTTTCTGAAGCTCGATAATTACCCGCTTTTCACCCTCATTTCCGGTTTGTATAGTCGCGGCGAAATCCATGCGGAAAAGAGTAAGTTTCCCCGTTTTATCGTCATACTCGGTGTGCTCACGCACCGTCGGCTCAAGAGAGAGTACCTTGCAGTTAAGAATAGTTCCAATGAAAAATTTCGCGGCGCGGTCGTTTTCGAGTAACCGCTTGAATGTCGCGTCGTATATCGGGTTGGCTATGATCATGAGTTTAAGATAATACTTGCCAAGGATAGTTGGAGAATTAAACTAATCAGACAACGCGTTCAATTACAATGATTTGGGTTGTAAAATTGATTGCCCTCCACGCTGTTTATGTTGATTTAGTGGAGGGATTCAATTTATTGCTTAACGCGGCTTTATCAGGATTGTTTTGTCACTTAATACCTACAAATGCCGAATTGCCTCATAAAAAAGTAACCTAAAGTAGCTAGTGTAAATTGTTTCAATATATGCCGGTGAAGTATGTCTTACGGTTTGAAAATGACATGATTGCTATCCCTGCCGCAAGCTTATGGATGAAATAAATAGGTTTACGGGTGTAACTGCGAGCCATTGATCATTATTGTGAATTTTTTGTATCTTGCCTTAGTTGTAATTTGTAAATTGAAAATTTTAATTTGTTAAGTATTCCTCAATCTGCTGTTGTTCTCCACAGACTCATATCCCAACCCTCCCCAAAGCGCAATCGCCCTTTTTGAGCATGCGTTCAGGCATATACCACAACCAATGCACTTATCTTTATCAATAACATGACGCTTATCCTGCTCCCCTTTAATGGTTCCGGCAATAGGGCAGAGTTTTACACATTCACCGCAGCCTACGCATTTGGTGTCGATGTTCGCGCGGGGACGCGCTTTTACAAGATCTACAAAACACTTTGAGGGACATTTTGCGTTGGCGGTAATAAAGTTCTCATCTTTGCTGTAGTCAAGAACAGGAAGATTTTTTTCTATTGTTATTGTTCCCGAAGGAGTCGCTTTTATGCACAGTGTGCAAGCGGTGCATCCTACGGAACAGTATTTTTTAATTTTGGCGCCCTTATCATGATTAGAGCAGGCTAAGAATATTTTGTGTACCTGCGGGATAATGGAGATAATATTTCGCGGACATGCTGTTACGCATTTTCCGCATCCGCTGCATTTTTCAGGGTTTACAACAGCGACATCGTTTTCATTGACGCTAAGGGCGTCAAAGAGACACGCCTTTACGCAGCTGCCAAGACCAAGACAGCCGTCAAGGCACACTTTCGAACCGTTTCCTATGAGTATCGCGGCGTGACAGTCCTTTATCCCATCGTAAATGGAGCGCTCAAGGGCTTCCTTTTGTCCGCCTTTACAGTGTACTACAGCCATAAGAGGATCGCTTACAGAGGCGCTCACACCCATTATGTCCGCTACGGCGTGGGCAATTTTTTCTCCTCCTGGAGTACAGGCGTTTGCGGCAGCTTTACCTTCAGCGGCGGCTTTAGCAAATCCGCCGCACCCGGGAAAACCGCATGCCCCGCAGTTTGCGCCGGGGAGCGTCTCCTGAATTCGTGATATTTTTGGATCAACGAATACATGAAGTTTCTTTGAGGCAATTCCAAGCCCAAGTCCGAAAAACAGCCCAACGAGACCTAGAACTAATATGGGTATCAAAATTTCCACTGCTATTGTCCTCCGCTGGCCGCAAAAAAGGAGAGTCCCGAAAAGCCAAGAAACGCAAGCGCCATGAGCCCCGCGCTGATAAACGCTATTGGCAGCCCGTCAAGTGTTTTGGGGACGTCGGCAAGTTCAAGTTTTTCCCTGATTCCCGCCATCAGTACAAGCGCAATGAGAAATCCGATACCGGATGCGGTTCCGTTGATTGTGCTTTCTATAAAGGTAAACGGCCGACCTGTAAACTGATTTGTTCCGGTGTTAATAATCACTACCGCAAAAAGCGCGCAGTTAGTGGAGATAAGAGGCAAGTAAATCCCGAGCGACTCGTAGAGGCTGGGGGTAAACTTGCGCATTATCAACTCAAGAAGCTGCACTAAAGAAGCGATAATTAAAATAAAAACTATTATTTCAAGGTACCGGATATCAAAGGGAACGAGTATATATCTTTCAACCACCCAGGTAAACATCGATGCTATGGTCATTACAAACACTACGGCCATACCCATTCCTGTGGCGCTTGAGAGTTTTTTTGACACTCCGAAAAACGGACAGAGTCCAAGAAACCGGGCTAAAACAAAATTCTGAATCAGTACCGCGGCTAAAGCGATTTGAACAATACTCATGAAGCTGTTCATGCGCGGGCTTCCTTTCTACTACGGAGAAAACTCACGACCCCCATTACAAAGGCGATGGTAAAAAAGCCGCCTGGCGCAAGCGCGAACGCTGTTAATGGTTGGAATTTTGGTATAACCATCAGATCAAAAAGCTTGTTGCTGCCTAAGAACTCTCTTATGGCGCTGAGGATGAGAAGCGATACTGTAAACCCCAACCCCATAACGATACCATCAGTAAATGAACGCGAAAGGCTGTTTTTTGAAGCGAACGCTTCAGCGCGGCCCAGGATTATGCAGTTGACAGTAATGAGCGGAATAAAAATCCCCAGCCGCTGGTCAAGAAGCGGCATGTAGGCTTTGATAAAAAGATGCAGTATCGAAACAAAAGCCGCACTCACCATAATAAAGCAGGGAATCCTGACCTTATCGGGAACCCATCCTTTAATAATGGAGATGATAATATTGGAACACACCAGCACAAACATCGTGGCAAGCCCCATCCCAAGCCCGTTTGTAACCGATGTACTCACAGCCAAAGAGGGGCATAGCCCCAAAGCAAGTATCAATATGGGGTTCTCGGTAATAACACCACGCTTAACTTCTTCCTTAAGCATTTTTAGTTACGTTTCCTTCTTGCATAGTGTACAGTTCTATAGTACGTTCATCCTTGCGCGGAGGCGGGAATCTATTGTCCCATTTCTTTAGCCAAATAACGGAAGTAAGAACATTGGATTCCCGCCTTCGCGCAAGGATGTAATATCAAACCCTCTTTCATTTCTCCAAATACTTCTCTTTTAAACTTGCTACGTAAACCGCTGCCTTTCGCTCAATACTCTTTGTAAACGCTGCCGTGGTAATTGTCGAACCTGTGATTGCGGTAACAGTGTTTCTGCTTTGCAGTTGCGCGCGCCTTTGCGCATCGAACTTGTGCCATTCGCCGCTTTTGTCAATACCTATCGGTTTAAAGCAGGAGAGCCCTTCAAACTGCTCTGTAAACCAGGGTTTTACTTTTTCAGAGGACCCTACGGGATACCAGATATATTTGTTTGACGCCACTTCCGTAACTCTTGAACCAAGCCCAGGGGTTTCGTTGTGCTCAAGAACGGTCATACCAAGTATTTTTCCGGCAGTATCAGCACTTATCATAAATAATATGTCGCCCGCGTACCCCTGACCGGTTATTTTAAAAGCATAACCGATCAGTTCTCCATTGTCGGAAGCGCTCCAGTATTTGTAGGGCAGACCGCCGTCGCCTTCATGTTCGCTTATTGCAACGCCGCTGGGAAAAACCGCTTCTACGGCTGATTGCTGAATATGAAGCTGCTGTTCTTTAATTCTATCTTTTGTCTTGTTGTTGGTTACGGCTACCGCTAAACCAATGACCATCGAAATCACGACAAGCGCTGCAGTTAGTTTTATTATTTCACCCACGGCCTCTTACCTCACCGTAAATTGTTGGTCTGGTGCAGCGGTCAATAAGCGGAACCACCAGATTCATAAGAAGAATAGAGTAGGAGACACCCTCGGGGTATCCTCCGTATTTTCTAATCAAAAAAGTCAAAACTCCGCACCCTATGCCAAATATTATCCGCCCTTTAGGGGTTATCGGAGATGTCGCCATATCTGTCGCCATAAAAAAAGCGCCAAGCATGAGCCCGCCAGCCAGAACATGAAAAACGGGTGTGATTATAGATTCAAGCGTAAAATATGTTCCTGTACCGTTTGCTATCCAAAACAGAAAGAATACCGTCCCGATATAGGTGAGAGGTATACGAAAGTCAATAATTCTTCCCGCAATAAGAAATATTCCGCCTATAAGAAGCGCGAGCGCGGAGGTTTCTCCTATAGTACCGCCAACATTGCCGAAGAAGAGCTGCGGGAGCGCGTTTGCAAATTCCGAAACTTGAAAACTTCCCTGACTGAAAGCTGTCTTTATCGCTTCTAACGGCGTGGCGCTTGAGATACCATCCGGCAAGGCGTTTATGCTGCCAAAAACAGTGGCGGGAAAATTTGTCATTTCTGCGGGATAGTTTGCCATAAGAAAAGCGCGTCCCGCAAGCGCCGGGTTAATGAAGTTTGCCCCAAGACCGCCAAAAACCATTTTGGCGACCCCTATGGCAAACACTGATCCTATCACAGCCATCCAAACAGGAAGCGATGGAGGCAGGTTAAAGGCTACAAGGATTCCCGTAACAACCGCGCTTAAATCACCGATAGACTGCTCTTTTTTGAGCGCTTTGTTGATAATCCATTCTGTTCCAACCGCCGCGCCTACACAGGCTGCTGTAAGTATAAGAGCGTTAACACCAAAGAAAACGACTGAAGCTGCAAGGGAAGGCACCATCGCAATGATAGCGAAAAGCATTATCATAGGTACGGTAATAGCGCTGCGCACATGCGGAGAGCTGGACATATGAAGCGGCGGCAGATTTACCTCTTTAGCCGCCGCCGTTTGTGCAGTTATAGCGGGTTTTTCGGAATCTGTTAAAGTATTAAGAGTTATCATTTTTAGTTAGATTGATTCCCTTATATCAAGGTTTGGGCTGATTTTATTAGCAATTATTGTTTCCTGTCAATAGTTGGGGCTAATTTTATTCACCTCAACTATGCTATAGTATAAATTTATTTTGTGCTGGCTGCGCGTGCGGCATGAACTGTGTACTTGCCAAGTTTCATATAGTGTACAAGATTATTTTTTGCCGGACAGTTATACGCGCATGATCCACACTCCACACAGTCCATTAAATGCCAACCGGCAGCTTCCTCGATCAAATTTTTTGAGACATATTTTGCAATTCTTGACGGAACAAGCCCAACGGGACACGCTGACACGCAAAACCCGCAGTTTATACAGGGATATTTTTTCTCAGCTGAAGTGATCTTGTCATAGGCCAAAAGCCCGGAAGTTGACTTTATCACCGGAATTTCCAGGCCGGAGAGAGCAAGCCCCATCATTGGGCCGCCCATAATAATTTTTTTCGCTGATGAAAAATCCGTATCACACGCCTCAAGAATAGTTCTCACGGAAGTTCCGATTCTTACGAGTAAGTTCTTCGGAGACTTTACGGCAGGACCCGTTACAGTAATTACGCGCTGAAAAAGCGGAAAACCTTTAATCACCGCGTCACGGATAACAGAGGCGGTATGGGCGTTCTGTACCACACAGCCAACGTCCATGGGCAAACCGCCCGAAGGAACTTTACGGCCGGTAATAGCTGTAATAAGCTGCTTCTCTCCGCCCTGCGGATATTTTGACTTAAGCACCGCAAGAGAGATATCACTAAAATTAGAGTTGACAAGCCACTTGTTAATCTCGGTTATAGCATCAGGTTTATTATCCTCTATACCTATATAAACGTTTTTCGCGTGAAGGATTTTTTTTAGGATAAGTACGCCTGTAAGAAGCTCTTCGGTGCGCTCAATCATCAGCCGGTGATCGGTTGTGAGAAACGGTTCGCACTCCGCTCCGTTAATTATGAGCGTATCAATAGGTTTTGAGCTTGGCGGCGAAAGCTTTACATGAGTAGGGAAGCTTGCGCCGCCCATTCCTACTATACCGCAAGTTGCGATTTTTTGAACAAGTTCTCCCGGAGCTGCTTCGCGCCAGCTCTTTTTAAGAGGCTCGAAGTCGATCTTTTCTTCGGAACCGTCATTTTCAATTTCAACGGCCGTTATCTGCTTGCCGCTTGGGTGGCCGAATGGCTGTACGGATATTATAGTTCCCGCAACCGAAGAATGTACGGCCGCGGATACGTTCCCTGACGCTTCGCCGATAAGCTGGCCGATACGAACTCGGTCGCCCTTTTTTACCAAAGCGTTTGCGGGCGCTCCTATGCTCTGAGCAAGCGGTATAACCACTTTCGATGGGGCCGGGAATCTTTCCGTTTCTAACTGTTCAGTCTGCGATTTTTCGTGGCTTGGGTGAACCCCGCCTCTGAACGTAAATTTTTTAGGCAAATAGAACTCCATAGATTATGCAAAGCATCTGCGCTTCGCAAGTGTTTTTGGATAGTGCGGCAGTTACACTCCAAAATACAATAGAATATCAACAACTAATTAAAATACTAAGAAACACCCCTAAGAATCAATTTAATGTACAAATTACAATGTACAATGTACAAATAAAACAAAATATGGTTTGAAAAAATGTAATTGTTCAGCAGCCATTAATTATATATAGTAAGAGGTCATTATCCGTCATCTGTGTTTTTATTTATAATTTGTACATTTAAGTTTGCTTTTACTATGGGTATCATTCAAAAACCGTTGGAAACAAAGCTCTTTGCGGCAGTGATGTACGCGCAGCCGTTTGATTTGCAGAGCTGCCTTAGGCAGTTAGTTTCATCATATGGAGAGATAGAGCGGTTCTACGGGCCGCTGTTCTTCTCCTGGTCAGATTATTATGAAGGGGAGATGGGATGTAATCTGCTTAAATATTATGCTGTCTTTAAGGAACCGTTTGACCGCTCACGCCTTGCGGCTGTTAAAAACCATACGAACGAGTTGGAGAAAATATTTTCGCAAGACGGTAAACGGGTGGTGAACATAGATCCAGGATACTTAGCCAAAGACAAGCTCGTACTTGCGTCCACCAAAGATTTTTATCATCGCCTTTACCTTGGTGACGGTATCTTCGGCGAGGTTACATTGCATTTTCGTAAAGGGATATTCAGATATTTTTCGTGGACTTATCCCGATTATCAGGAGCCGACTTTTCTGGAATTTTTAAAAACTGCGCGGTCAGATCTGGCGGGAGAGACCGAATAACGCCTCATAATTTTTGTACGGGCGCGGTTTATCGCGCCCGTACTTCACCATACACCCAAAATCAACGACACTTTCTCACTCTTGCCGTCTGAGGTTTTGATTGTTCCCTTGATCAAATAAGTACCTTCAGATACCGTTCGGTTCTTAGAGTCTTTGAGGTTCCATGAGCCAACTTGACGTCTGGACTGATCTCCAAAAGAATTGTCACTTATTTTAACCTTATTGATAAAATTACCTGATGCGCTGAAAATTGTCATGGCGGCGCTCTCTGCACGTTTGCCCTGACGGTAGAAATTGATAGTTTCCGCAAACTTAGCAACCGGATTGGGGCCGGCAGTGAACTCAGCGGAGACAGGGTTGGCATCCATGACTGCCCCTGATCCTGTGTCCGGCTTGGGCTGCGGGATTACGCGGCCGTCTGATGAGATAGATAATAAACCCGCGGCTTCTATGTTCCAGAAATATTTCCATCCAGCAGCTGAGCTGTAGGCAATAGTACTGTTTGCCGGTATAAACAGGGTACACGCGCTCTTGCTTACATTGTAGAATGTGCTGAATCGTCCTGTTACTTCAGGCGGTACAGGATTTAAACTTATTATGGAAGTTAAGCCGCTGCAATTATAAAACGCCATCTCGCCGATTTCTGTTACGCTGGCCGGAATGGTTATGGAAGTCAAGCTGTCGCAGCCATCAAACGCGCCGCTTCCGATATAGGCCGCGTTACCGGAAACAGTTACGGATTTCAGGCGTCTGAAATCACGAAACGCGGAGTTTCCGACAGAGGTCAGTCCACCATCTATGACTATGTTGGTAATGTTATTTCTTAAACTATGCCAGGGGGCATTTGTGGAAGCGTAAGAGTAATCTATCATAGCTCCCGTACCGCTGACAGTTAAGGAGCTCAACGCGTTGCAACCGGAAAACGCGCCGTTTCCGACAGTACTCATCTTATTGGGGATGGTTATGGAAGTTAGTTTATTGCAGCCGTGAAACGCGCTGTTTCCGATAGAAATTACGTTTTCTGGAATGTTAACAGTAGTTTTTCCTTGCGGACACATAATTAAAGTATCAAGATTTTTATTGTATACTATGCCATCTATTGAGCTGTATTTTAAATTACCTGAAGTAACATTTATAGTTTCAAGTTTGCTGCAGCCGTCAAAAATATCGTGTCTTATGGAAGTCACACCGTTGGGAATGGTTACAGCGGTTAGGCTGGCGCAACCGGAAAACGCGCCGTTTCCTATAAAACCCACACCATCTCCTATGATTATATCTGTCAGGCCGATGCAGTCTCTGAAAGTACTGTCTCTTATATAACTTACACTGCCGGGAACGGTTATGGATGTTAGATGCCCGCAGCCCTGAAACGCGCTGTTTCCAATATAAATTACGCTGCCGGGAACAGTTATGGATGTTAGTTTACTGCATCCGTGGAACGCATTGTTTCCGATATAAATTACACTATTGGGAATGGTTACTGACGCTAAGTTGTTACAATCATAAAACGCGTAGTTCCCGACAGAATTTACTCCGTATTCAATGACTACGCTGATGATGGAATTTCTGTAATCATTCCAGGGAATATCATTGACAAAGTAACTATCCATATACCCTGAACCGCTTATTGTAAGCGTACCATCAGCCAAGACAGCGGATAAATCTGTTCCGCATTCCCACGTTTGCGCAAATACCGCAGTATTCGCTGCCAGCAGAGTAAAACATACGATTTTTATAAAAGGACAAACTGCAGCTTGCCGGATAGACAACATTATCTCCTTTCCAAAGTAAATATCACCATAACCGCAGATTAACAGTAGTCTTTAATAAGATCAAGATATTATTTTCCTTGCTTCGCAAATAATAATTTTTGTACGCAATATCAGTCTGCTGCGCTCTCGTTTGACTTCAGGGCTTCCATCTCTTTGTAATTTGCGGTTTTTAGCTGCTCTTCAAGTTTCCTGAGCGCAAGCTCAACCCCTTCGCCTGTTACCGCTGAAACGCCGAGCCATCCTTCGGGAATTTTATTTAACTCATCACCGGATAAAACGTCTGTTTTTGTCAACAAAAAGCATTTGGGTTTTGCGGCCAGGAGAACGCTATAGTGTTCAAGTTCTGTGATGAGTACTTTCGCGTCGCCGACAGGATCTTCGGAGGTGGCTTCCACCATTATAACCAGGATACTTGTGCGTTCAATGTGACGTAAAAAACGAATTCCCATACCTTTGCCCTTATGACAATCTTCAATAAGGCCGGGGATATCCGCTACAACATAAGATGAACCGAAAGGGCCGTTTTGATTTTTGACAATACCAAGGTGCGGCTCTTTTGTGGTAAATGGATAGTCTGCAATTTTTGGACGCGCCCGCGATACGCGTGATAAAAATGTTGACTTTCCGGCATTTGGACGGCCTACGAGCCCCACATCCGCCAATACTTTAAGAACAAGTCTCAGCCGTTTCTCCTCACCGGGTTTGCCCGGTTCGCAAAATTCGGGATTTGGGTTGCTGCGCGTCACTAAACTCGCGTTGCCTTTGCCGCCTCTGCCCCCATTTGCGATGAGCTCTTTCTGACCATCTGTGAGACAGTCAAGAACTATCTCGCCGGTTGTTTCATCATAGACTATGGTACCCAGGGGGACCGGTATCAACACATCTTCACCCCGTCTGCCGATCATGTTTTTACCCATGCCATGAACTCCGCGCTCCGCTTTGTAACGGCGGCGGTAAGCAGTGTCCTGAAGAGTGTGAATCTGGCTTGAACCGGCAAGATAAATATTACCTCCGTTACCTCCGTTACCTCCGTCGGGTTTGCCCTTAGGCTTATACTTCATACGCTCATAGGAGTGACAGCCATTACCGCCGTCTCCCGCTTTTACTTCGATAATTGTTTCATCTATAAACATGGAAAACCAGCGGTTAATGGTTAGTTACCAGTTGTCAGTTAACAGAGGACAGTTAACTGAAGACAGGTATTGTGGAGGTTTGGTATTGGAACAGCGGCTGTTTCATCGCGTTTGTCCGGTTCTTCAGTATTAAATATATATTTATGTCTTCGTTGATGATGTATTTGTGGAAGAATTACCTGAAGACGAAGTTCCCGAAGACGGCGCTCCTGAAGAGGTATCGGAAGCGTTGCTGTTTGAGCCGCTGTCTGCCTGAGCGCGTTTTTTATACGAGTCTGAACGGTAATCGGTGATATAAAAACCGCTGCCTTTGAAAATAAAACCGGCTCCGGGGGAAAAGCGCCTGTACACCTCTCCGCGGCATTCCTCTTTGGGGCAGGCTGTAAGGTGCGGGGCGCTTATGCTCTGGAATTCATCGAAGATATATCCGCACTTTTTGCATTCATATTCATAAGTAGGCATTGGCTGGCTGCTCCTTGTTTAATTCAAATTAGATGCCGCAAACATATAAATATAATAATTCATAACTCCTTAAACGCAGAAAATCTTTTACAGGCTCATCGAAGATGTGGTTTTGCCGGAGGCGTTGTGGGACAGCTTGTGTCAAAACTATCGAAACCTTGTCGAAAACTACACTCTTGTCAAGTTTAATTTATAAATTAGTTGCTGAATTAGCTCAAAAGCTGTGTTTTATCCTTTGCCAATGTTGTCCGCTTTGAGTTTTAACATAATCCTGGAAGTGTCTCCAGTCGGGGCCGGCAAAGTCCGGCCCCTCCGCGCATAATTTGATTTTGAATGGTATTCTCTCCTATTCCTGAACCTTCATTAGTTCTTTTACAATCTCCTGCGCCAGATCCTGCCCCCATTTTTGACTGATAGCAAAAGACTCTTGAGTATTATCCAAATCTTGTCAAGCATTTATTATTTATAAATTACAGCGCCGTAATGAGATGTCAAAATAATAGAACTCATGTGAATGGTCTCGTACAACTGTTCAATCGTTAATTTTGCCAACTTTGTATCCATTGTAAAAGGATGAACTTTTATATTTCCGTTGTTGATTCTGAATGCGTCGCCTGTAAAGAGATATTTTCCATCGGCCAAATACAGCATAGAGCCGTTTGTGTGACCGGGCGCTTTTATACATTTGATTTCCGTTTCGCCAAATGACAACTCTTCATAGTCCGTCAAAAGGGTTATGCTGTCAATATCAATTCTCTCCGGCATGGTGTTTTTGCCAAATAAAAAACTACGCTTAATCGCCCCGTTGATCATCGGGAATTCATCTTCGCTCATATAAATTTCAGCATTGGGGAATAAAGTTAATCCCGCAACGTGGTCATTATCGGAATGGGTGAGAAGTATCCACTTTACATCATCTATCCCGATGTTGACTTCCTTTAAGGAGCTTTCTAATTTTTTGAGATTTGATCCCGCGTCAATCATTATATAACCGCTGCCGGTTTTAATGAAGTACACTGTACTTATGCCGTTTTTGACGGCGTAAATGTTTGTATCTTCAATCTGACCTGTTTTGGCGGGTTTCATTGTCAGCATGGGAAAGCAGTTAATCCCCGTTAAAAGAATGAAAGACGCAACAATAATCAACGCTGTTTTTTTAATGATTTTTTTCACAGATTATTCCTTATTGTATTGAACCAAAAGATCAAGAACTTTATCCCGGTTAGGTTCTCTTTGATTAAGCATTATAACGTAAGGGCGTAACCCTTTTTCAGTTTTTATATAGCCCGCGTAGTTTGATACTCCTGTGAGCGTTCCCGATTTGGCAAGCGCACCCCTTTTTTCCGGCAGAAGCGGCGCAAGTTCAGTACGTTCGCGCAGAATCTTCCCCATTACATTTGCGCTGACTCTGTTGTTTCTGGAGATGCCGGAGCCCTCCTCCATGACAAGTTGTCCATTTGGGATTTTAAGGTGTGAAATTATATGTTCCTCGAAGACGTTTTTGCTTTTTTCCAGAGACGCGGGGTAACCTTTTTGGGCCGCGCCTACTGTCAGAAAGAGTTGATTAGCGATAAAATTGTTAGAATACTTCTGAAGACCGGTATTTATGGCCGCCATGTCGTTTGAGTTAAGGTGCGTGTAAATAAGGTTCCAGTTCTCATCTGTTTTGACAAGGCCTGCAGTTTTATCCTCCGCGTTAATACCGTTTTTTTCAAATATCGCAATAAAGAGTTCGCCGGCGTAACGTCTGCAATCCTGCGGATTTGCGCTGAGATTGATTCTCTGCGCCGCCCCTGATTTAATATTTACCGCTTTGACTACCGCAAGCGGCGTAAGAGGCGTTGCCTCTTCAGCGGAAAAGATCTGCCCTTGAGCGTTTTTTTGAAGATTCAAAGTGTTAAAGTTTACAACAAGCGCTCCGTTAAGCGCGTTGTAGGGGTTGGCGGTGTAGGAGATCCCGGGAATATGCAATTGATCCGCGAAGTTCGAGTGGTCAAGGTAGATTCTTTTAATCTTAGTGATACCTTTGGCGCTCAGGGCTTTCGCGATCAGATCAATCTCCTCGGAAATTAAATATGGATCACCCCAGCCTTTTATCGCGATATCGCCGTCATTATTGACAAATATTTCTGTCTTGAACCTGTAATCCGCCCCAAGTACATCATAAGCTATAGCGGAGGTAAGAATTTTAATTATTGATGCGGGAACAAAAAGTTCATCCGCCCTGTGAGAGATAAGGGGAGTTCCCTCTTCGTCAAGCAGAAGAACTGAGCCGTTTGTGACAAGTCTCATCATCCGCTGTTCGATCTGCTTTTTGTCTTTGGCGAGACTGGGTAACGCGCAGACGCAAATCAACATAAAACTAATAATTGTATTGATAATCATAATAATCACACATTGAATTTAAAAAACATGATATCGCCGTCTTTTACAATATATTCCCGTCCCTCGGATCGTATTTTACCCGCAGCCCGTATCGCGGTTTCTGTTTTGTAAGTCTCCAGATCCGCCAATGTGTAAACATCCGCTTTGATGAACCCCTTTTCAAAGTCGCTGTGTATCACTCCCGCTGCCTGCGGAGCGGTTGATCCTGAGTTAATTGTCCACGCGCGGTTCTCTTTCTCTCCGGCGGTAAAGAATGTCTCAAGTCCCAGAAGTTTGTAAATTGAACGGGCAAGCGTAGTAAGGCCGGGTTCGGCAAGTCCCAGGCTGTCAAGGAATTCGGCGCGTTCCTGAGGGGGAAGTTCCGCGATTTCTGATTCCGCTTTGCCGCTTATTTTTACAACACCCGCGTTTTCACCCGCGGCATGTTCAGTTACTAACTGCACATAGCGGTTACCTTCCAAAAGATCCTCCTCGCTTACATTAGCAACATAGAGAACCGGCTTTGAGGAGAGCAGATGCATATCAGAAATAATTTGCAGCTCCTCAGGATCGAGCGCTTTTCTTGCGGGGACTCCTTGCGAAAGTTTTGCGTGAACCTTTTCATACACCGCAAGTTTGGCTTTCATATCTTTATCACCGGATTTGGCTCCCTTTGACACCCGCGTTACACCTTTTTCCGCAGTCTCCAAATCCTTGAACATGAGCTCAGTATCGATAGTGGATATATCTCTGAGAGGATCAACCGAGCCGTCTACATGTACCACATCACCATCATCAAAACAGCGCACCACATGTACGACAGCGTCCACGCTTTTGATATGTCCCAAAAACTGGTTTCCCAACCCCTCCCCCTGGCTTGCTCCGCGTACAAGGCCCGCGATATCGATCAGTTCTAAAAAGGCAGGCACCACTTTTTCTGTGGGGATAAGAGCGGTGATTTGGGCTAAACGGTTGTCAGGTACCGCTACAATGCCGTGGTTGGGGTCAATGGTGCAAAAAGGGTAGTTGGCCGCTTCCGCCCTGCCTGAGCCGGAGCACAGCGCGTTAAAGATTGTAGACTTACCCACATTGGGCAATCCAATAATTCCTGCTGCAAGTCCCATGATCATCCTTTTGGGTAGTGATTACCGGTATGCATCATGCATACCGTATTCGTTTATTATGTAAGGAACAGTTTTTAGTGGTGGTTATCTGTACGCGTGATGTGTACCGTAATTCGTTTCGCGCTTAGGGAATCATTACTAAAAATGGTTCTGTGTTAAAAATACAATACGTTATTCCTCATGGTTCGATTTTTGCGCAATTTTTTTTGATTACTGATTTCATAATGGTTGAAAGGGTTAAGTGTCTGATATGTTAAAGTGCGACAAGGCGGTATCGGTTTTAGGTTTTTCGCTAATTACTGACCACTAATCATTAGCCACTGGAGTATTAATGATTAAATATAAAAAAATTCCGCCCGGAATCTTGCTGCCGATTCTTAGAAACGTAACTATTTTTTCCGGACTCACGGAACATGAGATAAACGCCATCTCAAATAATTGCGATATCATGGACGCTTCTGTCGGCGATGTGCTTCTTGAAGAGGGAAAGGCCGCTACAGAAATTTTTGTCATCTTGCAGGGACGTATCAATCTGCTGCTTAATATACATGATAACCCCCTTGAGATATTTGAGTTTGGCCCTGGGTACTGTATCGGAGAAGCGTCTGTTATTGGAATTCAAAATCACAGCGCCAGTGCGGTTGTAATGCAGGAAGCATCATTACTGATCCTTAGCCGCAAGGTGCTTATGGATATTTTCGAGTCGGACAGCCGCTTATTTTCACTCCTTATACTGAATATCGCCCGCGAGATCGCAAGACGGCTGCACCATACGGATGAGATTTTATTGCATTACGGACGCAAGATGAGGGAGAGAAAAAAATAATTTCGCGTTTAAGTATTGCGTTCGCGGCTTTTTGTTAATATTTTATTTAAGAAGTAATTTTTATTGAGTACTTACAGCTATCACAACTAACATCTCGAATTTTGATTATATAAATAAAAGATAGCGCAATATTTTATATCTTAGGCGGTTTGAATCTGAATCCGAAAATATATCGTTTTCCGTTCAACGATTACTTTTTAAACTTGGACTTCTTTGGCATGATGGGCGGTATCGGGCCTTATCTCATCGCGGGCATAAAATTTTAACCGCGGCAATACACCGCAGCGGCAGGAAATGATTGTTCGTCCGCAATCTGTTTGAAAATAGTGAAAATGGCAGTGTGCATATCATAATCAAAAGATGGACGCCATGGCAATACGAATTTTCGCCTTGCTGTTTCCCCATAGCTCAAAAATATCCGGACGGGGTTGGCGTAATTTATCCTTTTCTCACTTCACAATCTTTCCCGCAAAAAGCAATCCCGTATTTCAATATCTTTTTAGCCTCATAGCCTTCATTTTCCAATTCACGGCCATACTGTTTTTCTTCTATCTGCCGCAGCGCATCTTCACACTTTGCGGTAATTTTTCTTATATCGTCTGTCCATTTAAACTCTAAAATTACCGCCTGTCCGCGTTTGCTGTTGTGTCTCAGAATAATATCACTGCGGCCAATACCCATTTCGCGGTTAGACTTGGCCGAAAAGTTTTGTAACGAGGCAAGAATACCAAGCATAAAGCCATGATAAAAATCCTCCTGGCTGTTTAAATAGCTTATAGTGTCTAAAAGTAAAGCGCTCAGTTCATTTTGAACGAACTCAGCATTCCCTTTCAGAATCGCATCGTAAAGCGGCCCGAAATCTTTTTGTCTGACTCGCAGCTTGAACCATTCCTGTATTTTGGTTTTATAGATGTACATTAATTCAGTGTTGGGAATTGATAAGTCTAAGGTTAGTATACCGTTTTCATCTGAGCGTTCGGCAACTTTTTTAAGGTATCCGGTAAAAAACAGGAAGTTCCATATATTGTCTGTGTCATTTTCTATTTCAGCGTATGTAATATCTTCGTGGATTACTTTAGATATTGTCCCGTCAAGCATTAAGGTTTCGAGTTCCGTTTTTGTTTCGCCGCTTGCCTTATCAATCAATTTACGGACTATAACGTTGCCGCTGGTGTTTGCCCAATAAGGTTTTGGAAGTTCGTTTATATCGGTAAGCCAGCTCTTTACCACACATATAGAACTCCAGGGGTTATACACTTCCGTATCCCCGAACAGATAACCGTCATACCACTTTTTTACAATAGCGGACTTGCTTTCCATACCATAATGAGAGAGCGTTGTATCCATTTCGCTTTGCGTAAAACCGAAATGTTCGGCGTAATCCTTACTAAGTATGGAGACGATTTCAAGATTATTAAGCCCTGTGAATATGCTCTCTTTAGAAATTCGCAGACAGCCTGTAATAACGGCAAATTGCAAATGAGGATTGTCTTTAAGCCCCATACTTAGAAGAGAACGGATAAAATCGACCATTCTTTCATAATAGCCGCGAACGTAGGCGTTTTCTAAAGGTACGTCATATTCATCGATTAAGACGATTGGGGGCCTATTGTAGTAATTTTCCAAATGTTTACAAAGAAACTTAAAGGAAACGGAATAATCGTTAACAGTCCCTTCACCGGAATCTATCTTATCGAACAGTTCCAGTTCATTTTTGTTGGTGATTTTCTCTTTTATATAACTATGGCGCCGCAGTTCTTCCGCAATTGTATATTTGAGTATACCGAATGAATCCTCAAAAGTTTCTTTCTTAGCGTCCTTAAAACTCAAAAAGATAACCGGATATTTTCCCTGATGTTCTAAATACTTTTCGCCCGCTTTTTCTATGTTCATACCATTAAACAAAACGCGCGTGTTCTTGCCGCCGATTTGCGCCGTATCCTCAAAAAAACATTTGAGCATCGTTTGGTTGAGCGTCTTACCGAAACGGCGCGGACGGGTGCAGAGAAGGAATTTGGCGTTACTGTCTAAAATATCCTTGATGAACAGCGTTTTGTCAACATAATAGGAGCCGCTCTCTATAAGTCTGTCAAAAATGGATTCTCCTATAGGCAGCGGGGTAGGAATTTTTTTATCCATAGTATTAATATATATTTGTTCATCTCCACATTGTTCAATAAATTTCAATATCCCGTTTCGCGCGTCAATCAAAATGTCATTAGAGGACTATTACAAATCAAGCAAACGCGTCGCGTTAGTCCTCAGTATAATCTCCTTCTCATGATCGGTCAAAGATGTCTCCATTATCCACTTTACGCACTCTCCCTGATCATACCAGGGAGAATCGCTCCCGAACACTATTTTTTCGCAGCCGTGTTTTCTGCACAGCCGCGCAAAATCTTCTTTAGCCATCAGATAATAAATAGCGGATGTGTCAAGAAAAATATCAAGTCCGGCAAGCGTCTCTTCCGCCTCGTCCCACAACATCCATCCGCCCATGTGAGCCCCGACAATTTTTAATTTGGGGAAATCGAGATGAATTTGACGGATCGCGGGCGCAAGCGCATGATCGCAGGTAAAGGGGCCGGGATCTTTTCCTGTGTGGAATACCACAATCAGGCCTGATGAGGAGAGCTTTTCGTACATAGGATAGAGTCTTTTATCATCCACATAAAAGTATTGATACTCAGGATGCAGTTTTATCCCTTTTATCTTGTGATTGACTAAAAAGTCAATTTCAGCTTCAAAGTTTTCCATATCCGGATGTAAGGAGCCGAATGGGATTATATTTTGGCGTATGCTTTCAGCGCAAGCCATGTTTATTGGTGATACCTGAGCGGGCTTTGTGGCGATTGCCAGAGTGACTGAGGCATTGATACCATTTTTACGCATACTCTCTTCAAGCCCGTTTATTGTAGCGTTCGTGTGGTTTTTCATACTCACGCCTGTAGCCATAGCGTTTTCAATTAGTTTAGCTACCGCGCGGGGGGCAAGTTCATCAGGGAAAACATGGGTATGGAAGTCAATTATGCTCATGGCGACTTAATTCCTTTTTGGGTTGTTGAGAGCGATTTTATCGCGCTCGTATCTAATCGCAGCCGCTGGTTTGGATGCGATAGGGCGTCAAAAATTACCTCTTACTAAAAATAATTAAAAAAGTTATTGTGAATGGTCTAAAAATTGGTTATATTATTAACAGAGATCTATAGAGATCTACGCTGCCTTCATGCGGCGTGCCCGGGAGCTTGTGCGACCGGTTTTTTTCTCCTCTCGTGCTTATCTCATATTTCGTCCAATTCCGGTAAGTAGAAATATCAACGTAAATGCGGCGTTTCCCAGTAAGAGCGTAAACCTGTGGACTAAACATGACAAGAGTATCGGTTTTCATTGATGGTTTTAATTTTTATCCTGCGTTGGACAACGGTAATGTCTAACAATATTTTTATTTCTCTCATCTAATTAAATTCCCATATATTTCATAAAACAGATAATCATCCACAAAAATTTTCATGGAGACAGCCATGCCATGAATAATTTACCGATTCGCAAGCCTAACCGTTTAAAAGATTACGATTACAGCCAGGATGGTGCGTATTTCATAACCGTTTGCGCCAAAAATCATGAAAAATTATTCGGACGGATTGTAACAAATATTCCCCCCATCACCGCCGTAGGGGCGACCATTGGTCGCCCGCTGTATCCGTCAACGAAAGATTCGATGTATCCGTCAATGATGGTTTCGGTAAATGAGGATGGGGATGGAAATGGGGACGGGGACGGAAATGGGGACGGGGACGGAAATGGGGATGGGGACGGAAATGGGGACGGGAATGGAAATGAGGATGGGAATGGAAATGGGGATGGGAATGGAAATGGGAATGGAAATGGGGATGGAAATGGGGATGGGAATGGGGATGGGAATGGGGACGGGAATGGGGATGGGAATGGGGACGGGCGACCAATGGTCGCCCCTACGGAGGAAATGGTATACATCAATTTATCAAATATTGGACAAATGGCAAATGTCGCAATAAAAAATATCCCTTTCAAATACCCGTACATATCTGTTGATAAATACGTGATTATGCCAAATCATGTTCATATGATATTGTTTTTTAAAAACGTTATTGTGGAGGGGAACGGGCGACCGATGATCGCCCGTACGGGGACGGTTTCGCGGGTTATTCAACAATGGAAGGGTATAATTACCAAAAAAACGGGGTTTCCGATTTGGCAAAAATCATTTCATGATCGTATTATTCGTGACCATGATGATTATCGCCGGATTGCAAAATATATTGATAATAACCCGTTAAAATGGGTTAATGATTGTTTTTATGTGCCAACACGATAAGGAGATGTTTTATATGTTTTTATCCGTAATATCTAATGGGTAGGCAGCTTCGGTCACAAAGCAGCTTGCGGACGGCATAACCGTACTCTCCAGGGCATTGCTTAAAGCTGCTTTTAAAAGGAGAAAATATTATGGGCATGGATATAAAAGGAAAAATTATACTCGTGACAGGCGCCACAGGTCATCAGGGTGGAAGCGTGGCAAGAGCTCTTTTGGCGGATGGTTGGAAAGTGAGGGCTTTGACAAGACACTTAGATTCGCGGGCGGCTAATGAACTTAGGAGCCTTGGCGCAGAGGTGGCAGCGGGCGATATGACGGAAGCTTTATCGCTTGAAGAACCGCTTAAGGGTTGCTATGGCGTGTTCAGCGTTCAACAGCCGCGTACCTATGGGGTCATAGGCGAAGTAAATCAGGGAATAACGCTTATTGACGCGGCCAAACGCGCGGGTGTAAAGCGTTTTGTTTATAACAGCGTAGCAAGCGCGGATATGAATACCGGAGTCCCGTTATTTGACAGCAAGGCGAAAATTGAAGAATATTTGAGAAACAGCGGGCTTGACTACACGGTGATAAGACCTGTGTTTTTTATGGATAATCTTATTGACATGAGAGATTCGATTTATGACGGAAGACTGCGGCTTGGGATAGAGGCGGATGTGCCGCTTCAAATGATCTCTGTTTATGACATAGGAAGATTTGTCGCGCTTGCTTTCAGTGAACCTGAAAACTGGATAGGCCGCACAATTGAGATCGCCGGAGATGAGCTTACAGGCCCCCAGATGGCGGAGCTGCTTGGTAAAGCTATTGGCCGTAAAGTTGTATTTGAAGCGCAGTCTTATGATGAGATAGAAAGATCAAGCGCGGATATGGCGATGATGTACGAGTGGTTTAACCTGAAAGGTTACTCGGTCGATGTAAAAAGTGTACGGAAAATAATGCCTGATGTGGAGACTTTCAGGGATTGGACAGACAGGTCTGGATGGCACAGGGCTGCGGCTTAACGCGGTATTCTTGTTTTACGCTGGGAGATGTGATGTGTGGACGGCTGGCAGCCGTTCCTACGCAGATGGTTGGGGCGGCCTTTAAGGCTGCCCTTTTTTTATTTTAAGTGTAACTTTTTGCAGCATTTTTTATATATCACTTATATACACCCACGCGTGATGTGCGGACGGCTGTCAGCCGTCCCTACTGCAACTAATATTATTTCCGCATTGCTTTTTCCTCTCCCACTATATAATTTATCTTTCCCCGTAAAAAGCGTTTTGAAGCTTAGGCGCAATACCCACGCGTACAGGAACGAAATGCCCTTGTATGGATTTACGGTTTGACTTTTCACAGAGGGATCGCTCACATTTTTATTATGAATCAGTACAAAATCAGAAATATCGCTATTATCGCCCACGTTGACCACGGTAAAACAACTTTAGTAGATGAACTCTTCCGCCAAAGCGGCATGTTTCGCGACAACCAGCAGGTTGCCGAGCGGATGATGGACTCAATGGACCTGGAGCGCGAACGCGGGATAACTATCGCCGCGAAGAATGGCTCTTTTCGCTACCGCGGACACCATATAAACGTGATTGATACCCCGGGACACGCTGATTTCGGCGGTCAGGTGGAGCGTGTTCTGAAGATGGCCGACGGAGCGTTGCTTGTAGTTGACGCGCAGGAAGGACCGATGCCTCAAACCTATTTTGTGCTTAAGAAAGCGCTTTTTCTCTCTCTGCCGATTATTGTAGTAATTAACAAAATAGACAAACCCGCCGCGCGTCCTGTTTGGGTGCTTGATCAGGTGTTTGATCTCCTTGTGAAACTTGAGGCTCCCGACAATGTGCTTGACTTTCCCGTTATCTATACGTCAGCGAAAAACGGATACGCTAAAAATGACCCGGCTGATGACAGCAGTGATTTTGTTCCGATTTATGAGATGATAGTAAAACATATCCCCGCGCCAAAAGGCGACCCGCAGGCTCCGCTTCAAATGCTTGTAAGCTCAATTGACTATTCGCCTTACATGGGCAGGCTTGGCGTTGGGAAAATCACCGCCGGAACCTTAAATGTCAACAAAGAGATCTCTGTAAGTATGCGTGACGGCAGCATGATTCCCGCAAGAATCTCAAAAGTATTCGGCTTTGAAGGGATGCAGAAAGTTCCCATTGAGATCGCCTCTGTCGGTCATATCGTGGCAGTGGCGGGGATGGATGAGGTGACTGTGGGCGTTACGTTTACCGACCCGGCAAATCCAAATCCGCTGCCTCCGATTGAGATTGATCCGCCTACAATATCAATGAACTTCATTCCTAACGATTCCCCTTTTGCGGGAACTGAAGGGAAATTTGTTACATCACGCCACATACAGGAGCGTTTACAGCGTGAGATACTCTCAGATGTCGCGCTTAACGTTGAGCCGCTTCAGGATGCGATAGGTTATAAGGTTTCGGGACGCGGTGAATTGCATTTGTCTATACTAATCGAACGGATGCGCCGCGAGGGATATGAGTTTCAGGTTACAAGTCCTCAGGTTATCATGCGTGAAGCGGATGGAAAACTCTTAGAACCCTATGAGGAACTTACGGTAGATGTTGATGAAAACTATACCGGGGCAGTGATCGAAAAAATCGGGCCGAGAAAAGGGATAATGCTTGACATGGTTCAGGATAACGGTATGACCCGCATTGTCTTTAAGATACCCACACGCGGACTTCTTGGTTACAAATCGGAGTTCATGACAGACACCAAAGGCATGGGTATCATGAATTATGTGTTTCTGGAGTACGCGCCTTTTGCAGGGGAGATACGCACCCGTCAAAACGGTGTGCTTATCGCAAAGGAGCCGTGTAACTCTGTAGCTTATGCCCTCTTTAGTTTGCAGGATCGGGGAAAAATGTTTGTAGGCCCGGGCGTAAAGCTTTACAGGGGAATGATAGTAGGGGAGCACTGCCGCTCAAACGATCTTGTGGTAAATCCCGGCAAAGAGAAAAAACTTACAAACATGCGCGCCGCTGGCTCAGATGATAACGTACTTCTCACCCCGCCTCATGAAATGAGCCTTGAGGAGTGCATTGCGTATATAAATGAGGATGAGCTTGTGGAGATTACTCCGAAGAATATACGGTTGAGGAAGAAAGATAATAAATTCTCTTGATTATATCACCGATAATTTTGTGTCTCTCACGCACGACAGAGACTTTAAAGTTCGGATAATTGGGATAATGAATTTCTTCAGCGAATTTACCGGGAGGCCTGAATACAATTGTGAAGTCTACGGGAAAGCCATACCCGCAGTAAGAGTATTTCGTATTATTAAAGAGGCTGACTATTTCAGGGGTAGTCTTTTTATTTATTGTATTACCGCTATAACCTCTCAGCCGCCAACTCCTCAAACTCCTTTGCCAGTTCTTTATCCAAATTATCTAAAATATCATATTTAGCCGTAACAATAATACCTTTAGCTATTGAAGATGTTTTAACATTTGCCTCTTCAGAGATATCTCTCAGCGCTGAGTATGCTGTATCTGGGAACAGGCAGGAGAGCCTGCTTTTAGACGCTCCTTTGGCCAGGTCATCACCCATGGCGGAGAGAATCTTTTTTTTGACCTTCTGACCCTGTGGCAAAGATATTTTTGAAAGATACAATTCGGAAATTATTCTAAAGAGCGTATTAGGTTTATGACTTATGTTATGAGTCATTCCTATTGCGATAAGAATATCCCTGTGATGAGGCGGGATTCTGAACTCAAGGGAATGGTTGTACTGCGCCCGCCGGTATTCCCGCACTACGAAGGAACTTTGCTGCGGAATACTCACAGAGGAGCCGCACGCATCACAAAAATCCTGAAGTACATCCGGAATGACACGACCGCCATAGTTCAGCGGAGCGTACCTGAAAGTGGTGGAAACAAGCTTGCGGCACGTTTCGCATGGACCTTTGGATTTTTCACCATCTTTGTATATGTGCATGATTCTATCCTTTGTAATCGCTTTCGTGTACGCTGATAAATAATATATCAGGCTCTATGAAAAAGAATTTTATGTAAAGCCCATCGTATTTCCCGCGAGGTTTTAAAATATGCACGTCAACCTCAAGAAAATGGTGCTTGCGGGAGTTGTACCAATCTCCCCTGCACGCGCCGATTATCAAAATCATCTCCTCAGGGGTAAAATCGCCCACTGCGAACATGTTTTTGCCTATATCCCTTTCTATATGACGGACATGGCCGTTTTTAATGCAATCAATGGCCTTAACTTTAACTTCATTGAACGCCACGTATAACCCTCATATAATGTACGGCCATCACGTACTATTTATTAATATAACGCAAATAACGTGCAAAGTCAAAAGAAAAAGCAAATTGTAATGTATAATGTATAAATAAAACAAATTGTGAGA
The DNA here is from genome assembly GCA_031254105.1 of Chitinispirillales bacterium. Lineage (GTDB taxonomy): Bacteria > Fibrobacterota > Chitinivibrionia > Chitinivibrionales > Chitinispirillaceae > WRCH01. Next base: position 19,722 of record JAIRVB010000031.1, on the reverse strand, counting down.
ATAAAAAATCGAAGAGTGTAATGTTTTGATCTATTTGTACATTATAATTTGTACATTACTAACTTTTTAACGCTGAGACAATCTCCCCCGGAATCCGCTTGGGCATACCTGTCGATAACTTTACACACGCAAGCTTCACCTCACCATAAACCAAAAGCGTTTCACCCCTGCGCACTTGAGTTTCAAATATCAAAGACGCGCCGCTCACTTCTTTAATATTCGTAACCACAGTGAGCAGATCATTATAGCGGGCGGGCTGTTTGTACTTTACATTTGCTTCAATTACAGAAAAAACAGTATCCTTCTCATGATAGCTTGAAAAATCCACCCCAAGCTCCCTCAAAAGCTCAGTACGCCCGCGTTCCATGTAGCGCAGATAATTTGCATAATAGACGACATTTCCGCAGTCTGTGTCTTCATAGTAAACTCTTATTCTCAGTTCGTTACTTTTCTTCAAGGTTGTACTCCTTCATTTTGCGCCACAGGGTAGAGCGGGAGATCCCAAGCTTTTTCGCGGCGTCGGTATAGTTGTGAGTAGTCAGCCCAAGTACAAAATTTATGTGCTCCCGCTCCACATCAACTAATGTAGGGATGCAGTTGCCGTTTGTGAAAGTTTGAGAAACGCCTTGCTGCTGCTGCTGCTGCGGGCCGGAGAGCAGCAGACGGTTTTGCAGCATGAATTCGGGAAGATCTTTCTCTGTAATTTCATCGCCGTCCGCAAGTACAACAGCGTGTTCAATAATGTTTTCAAGTTCCCTGACGTTACCTGGATAGTTGTAAGTTGCAAGTATGTTTTCGGCAACGTTTGATAGATGGTAAATATTTTTATCAAAAATCTGGTTAAACTTATGCACGAAAAGACGCACCATGTTAGGTATAGTCTCCTTGCGTTCCCTCAATGGCGGTTGATATAAATAAAACACATTAAGGCGGTAGTAGAGATCCTCCCTGAAAACACCTTTTTCGGTCAGTTTTTTCAGATCCTTATTTGTAGCGGCTATTACGCGCACGTCAACCGAACGCTGAAGCGTGTCTCCCACACGCCTGAACTCCCTTTCCTGTAAAAAACGCAGCAGTTTTACCTGCGCGCTCTGAGTGAGTTCGCCTACTTCATCTAAAAAAAGAGTTCCTGTGTGCGCTTCCTCCACAAGGCCGGGTTTATCCCGGTCCGCCCCTGTAAACGCTCCCTTTTTGTGTCCGAAAAATTCGCTCTCAAAAAGAGTATCAGGTATCGCGCCGCAGTTTACCGCGACAAAACGTCCTTCATTACGCTGTGACATGCGGTGAATGATGCGTGCAAAGAACTCCTTACCGGTTCCGCTCTCCCCGCCGATTAATACAGTTGATGATGTCGGCGCGATTTTCATCGCGAAACGCAGCACCTTTTGCATAGATGGACTTGCGGCCATTAGATCGTTAAGCACGCGCTGCTCAAGCTCTATCTGGTTTCGTCCCTGTTCCTTACGGTGAAGCATCTTGTCAAGAGCTACAGACAGGTCGCTTAGCTGCACCGGTTTTACTAAATAAAAAAACGCGCCGCTTTTAAGCGCGTTAGCCGCGTTTTCAAGCTTGTTAATTGATGTGAGCGCCACAACTTCCGCGCCATGACTTGTGCGGATGTAGCTTATAAGATCAAGCTCTAAAGCCGCCATCCCCTCCATATCGACAAACGCCGCATCTACTGCTGTTTTGTCGAGTAGGGCTATAGTTTCACTCTGATTGGCGGCATCTACGACCTTGTACCCTTCAACCGTCAAACTCTCCCTGAGCTTCGCTCTGAAAGAGAAATCCGCCGATACTATAAGCACCGTCTTAACACTCTGAATATTTTTATTTATCGTAGACATTTTTAGTAGTGATAGTTGGTAGTGGAAAAGTTATTTTAGTACAGAATAAATAAAATACGTCCGGCGCAAGTGTAATCACTAACAAAAAAGTTGTGGACATGGGTATATCTGGCATAAGTATAATCACTACTAAAAATCACTTGAATCTATCGCGCGTTTGGGTGAGACATATATATCTAGCATAAGCATAATCACTACTAAAAATCACTGTCAAAAAAAGAATATCAGGATGTATCATGAACAGGCATAATCACTGCTTAAAAAAAGAAAAACTTTTGACACTTGTTCTATTTGTTATTGCGCTTGCTGTTCTGGCCGGATTTGTTCCTGTTCGTCTAAGCGCGCTCAATGGTATTGCAGAGAACGCGCTTCTTGAGGCGGGAGCGGATTCGGTTTCTGTTGGGGGAGTGTCGGTTAAACTTTTTGGAGGGCTGCGCGTTGAGGAGGTAAAAACGTACAAGCGTATAAGCGGCCGTGAGGAGTACCGCGCAAATATTTCCAGTATTGATGTTTCATGTAATCTGTTTTTAGCCGCTGTTTGGGTATTAACTAAACCGTCTTTGTTTAATCCTCAGCCTCAAAGAAGAGACCTGTTTCTGGAAGTGTATCAAACCCCATTTGAAATTATTGGGGATGGGTGCGTTCAGATGATTTCAGCCTGGCCGTGTAAAAAGCTCGTTATTAATAATGCGGATATCCGTTTTTTTGAAAGGAAAAAAGTTGGAATAAGCGCCCGGGGGGTTAGTGTAAAGCTTGGCAGAAAAAGTAAAAAGCTGCATGGAAGAATCGGTGCGCGGGAGATAAAAATTCCTAGCACCGCTCATGTAGAAGACTTCAGCATCAGGATTTCCGCAGATGGAGCTCATATGAATTTATTGGACGGCAAGGGTGCGCTGTTTGGCGGAAAGCTGAGCGTAAAAGCCGCTATTGATCTAAACAGCGCATCTTTAATTGATGGTAAAGTCAATATAGATAAATTTGATCTTGAGAAGTTTTGTGTACAGACCAGTTTTTCACCCGGCCGTATGAGCGGCCTGTTCAGTATGGAAGCCATTCTTGAACATAGCGGCGTTGGGTCTTTAGCCGGTACTTTCGATTCCCTTAAAGCAAGGGGGAGCGCATTAGTAACAGACTTAAGAGTAGAGAATTTACCATTGCAGACAACATTTATTGCTAATTTTGTCTCCCCGGAACTCAAATCACTTCAATTCTCTGAAGTTAAAGGTGATTTTACGGTTTCCAAAGGAAAATTCCGCTTTAAAGAACTTATCGGCAGAGGAGATATTATGAGTTTTAAGTCTTCCGGGTGGGTTGGATTTGACGCGCAGCTTGATTATGAGTTTGAGGGAGTGTTCAGCAAAGAGTTCGCTTCCACGCTTTCGGGGTTTGCAAGATCATCGCTTGAAGTGACCGATGACGGCGGGCGGCGTTTTAAGTGTAGGATCGGCGGCCGGTTTAAGAAACCGCGTGTTGAGGTGGATAGAAGTGTGTACAGCAGAGCTTTGCGAAATCTGTTCAGATAGTAGTTATAAGAGAGGACTCCGAGCTCAGAACTCGGTAAAGACCTTAAAAACAATATAAATCACTTGCTGTTAACTTGTCTTACCGCCTAAACCTAAATTCCGCGGTTGGTTTTTAAAAGGAGTATCTGCCGTTTTTTGTAAGCCCTGAAAGGGCGCCCGCTCGAAAGGCGCCTTTACCGCCAAACCCATGGGGGCGGGCTGTATAGGATAGGGCCAATGTACGCAGGGAGAGCGAGCATGGTGTGAACGTTAGTGTGTGATGCGCGTATGGATGCATGAACGCGAAAAACATTTTACGCATGGTATGTGAGGTAAGGATGTTTGGAGATGACACATTCCACCCCGCGTTAAAACACGGGGCTATAAAGACAGCCGAAGCGGCTGTGCGGCCATCCAGGGCGCGGAAGAACAGTATTATTAGGGATAAAAAGTCAACTGCGAAATTCAGGATAAAATATGTTTTTTGAATTCTTAATTATGAGTTGACATTTTGCCTGATCCGCCTTATTTTATAGTATCATGAAGTAAATACAGAATCAAAAATTAACAAGGAAAATGAATGACACGCATTACTCTCAGATTCAGATTACAGGTTTTTGGATTTGCGGTTTTGATGATTTCATTAAACGCGATTGCGCAGATACCATCAACAATCACGTTAACTGGAAAAGTTACCGATACCAACGGCGGCAATTTGCAAAACGCTGTGGTAATGGTCAAGACTGGCGGCAATTTACTCGCGCATGCCCGCGCATTAACAAATGCGCAGGGAAATTTTGGGCAGTTCAATAATTCAGCTATTGAGGTTGAGAACGGCGGACAGGCTGTTTTAATTGTCCGCAGAACCGGATATTTGCCGCACACCCGTAATCTTGACAGTTTCTCCGGAGACCTTGGAACAATCGTTCTCCAACGCGATCCCTTGGAAGACCGTATCGACAGCGTTATGGCTATGATGACTATGGCGGAAAAAATAGGTCAGATGACTCAGCCTCAGCTTGGTACCGGTTCTACGGGAAGCGTCTCTTCGCCCAGCGCAAGCGGTTCCTCCTATCTTTACGGCAGCGTTCTCAATGGTGGAGACGGTTATACCGCCGCGTTCCTGAATACTGTAACAACTACTCTGAATACCTGGCCCGCGGGCCGCGCTGGAATTCCCACATATTATGGCAAAGACGCGGTGCATGGCAACGCTGGAATATCCGGCTATACGGTATTTCCTCACAATATCGGTTTAGGCGCCTCCCGTGACTCCGCTCTGGTCAGGCGGATCGGCGAAACGACCGCTAAAGAACTCTGGGCGGCGGCAATAGATCTTAACTTTTCACCTGCCATCTCAGTAGCGCAGGACGCGCGCTGGGGCCGTACCTATGAAAGTTATGGTGAAACCGCCGAACTTTCGGTACAAATGGGAGCGGCGATGGTGCGTGGTCTGCAGGGAGACCGTTTTAACGCTCCCTGGCGCGTAACCGCAACCGCCAAACATTACTTGGGCGATGGCGGAACTACAAATGGCAAAGACCGTGGAAACACCACTCTCACAGATATGCAGCTTCGCGAAATTCATCTGCCCGGTTACGAGGCTGTTGTAGAACAGGGAGTGCTCAGCATCATGGCGAGTTTTAACCAGATACACGGCAAGCACCAGCATATTGACTCCCTTCGCATGACCGGATGGTTAAAGACGGAGCTTGGTTTTGACGGCTATATAATAAGTGACTGGCAGGGGATTGCCAATTCCAGAGTCCCCGGATTTACCGATGATTACGCCAGCGGGCAAAGTCATTCACTGACAGCGCAAGCCGTAGCCGCCGCGATTAATGCCGGGATCGATCTTGCGATGGAGCCCGGAACTTACGGAAGCGGCTTTTCAGCCGTGGCCGCTCACACAAGCTTTATAAACCACCTGACTGCACTGGCGAATAACGGTTCTGTTCCCCAAGCCCGCATCGATGACGCGGTGCGCCGCATTCTGCGCGCCAAGTTCCGCGCGGGCCGTATGGACAATGTAAACGGCCCCGAAGGATACGTTCGTAACACCGTCAACCGGGCCCCCGCCGACCACCGTGCCATCGCCCGGGAGGCGGTTCGCAAAAGTCAGGTGCTGCTCAAAAATGAAGCGTCCGTTCTGCCGCTCTCAAAAACCGGTGCGATTCACGTGTTAGGCAGTCACGCTGACAACATCGGTTACCAATGCGGCGGATGGACTGTCAGCTGGCAGGGCGTAAACGGCAACACAAACTTTTCCGGCGTTGGAACTTCCATCTCTCAGGGTATACAGGAAGTAATGTCGCCCGGAACAACCGGTTCGGCAGCCGATGCCGGTGCGATCATTTATGTAACCGGTGAGACTCCATATTCCGAGTGGCTCGGAGACCTCACTTCGTTAGTATTTACTCCATCAAGCGCGGATATGACTTCTCTTGCAAATTACCGCAACCAGGGAAAGAAGATTGTCACAGTATTCGTTACCGGACGTCCGCGTGTTGTGCCTGAGCTTTTAGCTGCAAGCGACGCTTTTCTTGTAGCATGGCTGCCGGGTACCGAAGGGGGCGGAGTAGCGGATGTAATTTTCGGCGATCATCCTATCGCCGGTAAATTGCCAATGAGCTGGCCCAACAATACCGGCGGAGTACAGTTTGCTTATGGGTTTGGGTTGAATTATGGTAATGAAGAAACCTCTGTGGCAAGTCGTGACCGCGAGATTCCATCCACCCAAAAGTTTGACGGTAGTGATGACACGGGGCCATCCGGCGTAACAATAAATGAATTTACCGCCGGGCCAAATCCGGTTTCTAAACATTCCGGCAGTGTGGATTTTTTCTGGCAGGGCAGTGGGATAAAGAACGGCAAGCTTTACATTTATGACCAATCAGGTAATTTTATAAAGAAGATCGATATAAGAGATAACTCAACAGGTAAATCCGACAGGCGCGTAGTTGGTAAATGGTATTTTACCGATTCAAAAGGACGCTCTGTTTCAGAGGGCAATTATGTGGTAAAAGGAACAGTCACATCATTAAATGGGAAAAAAGAGAAAATATCGCTGATCCTTGGGGTAGTGAGGTAATTGTAAGGTTTCCCTGCGAATATTTTATTCGGATAATTCTTTAAATATTATATATTTGTGTAATTTATACTTGATTTAATGCGTAAATAAATTATAGCGCGGAATTCAGAATGCAGAAATAAAACAGGATAGATATGACGCGGCCTGTCTGTATTTCTACTGTTTTTATTTCTGTATTAATCAGCAAAATTACAAATATTATTTACACATTACAGAAATGATTGAGTCTTGATGTTTTATTCCTGAAATTCGGTGATCTTCAGCCTCTGATTTTCTCCTTGCAATTTCCCTGAAACCTTGTTATAGTATACAATGGATGAACTTAACCTTACAAAAAAGGTGTTCAATTATGCAGTCGTATTCTGAAAGCGTCAGTATTGATGGAATATTTGATGAAGTACAGTTGTTGCGTGAGCAAAACAACCGTTTGCAGGAGCATCTTGACCGGATTTTTGGAATCTCCTCCGCTGTTATATACATTCTTGATCCTGAGGGCTGTTTTACATTCGTAAACAGAGCCGTTGAGGAGATTCTCAATTTTACTCCCGAAGAACTTATCGGGAAGCATTTTTCTATTATTTTGCCTCCTGAAGAGTATGAGCGTGTAAGCCGTAAAATAGCTCTTCCCAAGATATTAGGCCATATAACAGGTGCTGATAACGCTCCGAAACTGTTTGATGAGCGCCGCAGCGGCGACCGGCGGACAAAAAATATGGAAGTAAAGCTTCTAACCCGCAAGCGTGATGATTTTCGCATCCTTGTCGGCGATGTTACCGGAATTGTTGAAGTTGAGGGCGCTTACAGCCTTGAAGACGGCACAAATGACGATAGCGGAAAGGAGGTGTTTTTAGGCAGTCAAGGTGTAATATTTGATATAACAAAGTATAAAAAAGCTGAAGCCGAACGTCTTGAGCTCCACAGGCGGCTTTTTCAGCTTCAGAAGATGGATGCGATAGGCAAACTCGCGGGTAAGGTTGCTCATGATCTTAATAATAAACTCGGGAGCATAATAGGTACTGCGGAGATACTCAAGCAGGATCTTAATACTATAAACCCTGATATCCTTGCCGCCTATTTAGACACCATTCTCAGCGCCTCGCGTCACGCTACCGAACTTTCTAACCGGCTCTCGGAGTTCAGCCGCAGGGGCGATACCGGTTATGCTACCTTCAATTTCCATGAAATGCTTGAAAAAGTAATGGAATTTGTCAGATCGATAGTTAGCGATAGCGTAAGCATTAATAAAATTTTGCTCTCGAAGAATCCTGTAATTCTTGGTTCCCAGACTCTTCTGCAGAGCGCGCTGTTAAATCTTGTGGTCAACGCGTTTGAAGCTATGAGAAAGGGCGGCGGGGTGCTCACGATCGAAACAGGCGATGTTGCCGTTGAAAGCATGCATAAATCAACTTTCCCTTCATCTGTCAGACCTGGTGAATACCTTTTAGTATCGGTACAAGATACAGGAGTGGGTATGGGGGATTATGTAAAAAGCAGGCTTTTTGAACCGTTTTTTACTACCAATTCAGACAGCGGCCTTGGTCTTGGTATGTTGAGTATCCGCGAGTGCATAAGGAATCACGGTGGAGTTATAAATGTGCAAAGCGATCCTGGTAAGGGATCGAGATTCGATATTTATCTACCTAGAGTTTAATTTGAATTATAAATAATAATACAGGAATAAAGACGCGGCAAGGTTTTTGCTGTATTATTACCGTTTTAACATTTCTGCATTCGGACATTTTATTTCTGCATTAATAAGGCTCCTTTTTCAAGCGGAAATGATTATATATGATCCCCATACTGACCATCGAGCAGATGAGGCGTATTGACCAATTGTCAATAGCCGGCAATATTAATACCGGATTTTCTTATATGGCCGCTGCAGGCAGGCGTGTTTTTGAGGCGGCTCTTGAGATGTTACGGGCCAACGGGGGCGCTAAAAATGTCGCGGTAATTTGCGGCGGGGGTAACAATGGCGGGGATGGGTATATAGCTGCCCGCATGCTTCATGAAGCAGGATTTAGCGTTGACTGCTTCTCCCTCTGTGAGTCAAAAGATTTAAGCGGTGAGGCGCTTTTAGCTTTTAAAGATTACCGCTCTTACGGCGGCAGTACTTCAACGCTCAGTTCTATAAAGGATTTACCTGACTTAAACCGTTATAACTTGATAATCGACGCGATGCTTGGAACAGGGACAAAGGGAGCTCCCCGCGGACTGTACGCGGATGTAATTGATGCTGTAAACCTTTCGAAAGCGGCTTGTTTAGCGGTTGATACCCCTTCGGGGCTTGACAGTGACAATGCCGTTCCATCATCCCCATGTATAAAAGCTGACCGTACGGTGGCTGCGGGATTTCCCAAATTAGGCCAGTTTTTTTATCCGGGCCGCGCTTTTATAGGAAGATTGGAAATTGCGGATTTAGGTTATCCGCAAAATATTGTTAAAGAGCAGTCCGGCGGCGTTTTCTTGCCGGATAATAAATTTTTAGCGGACAATCTGCCTGTCCGTAAAGAGTATGGATCAAAAATGGATCACGGTCTTGCGCTTCTTGTCTGCGGATCGCGGGGCATGAGCGGCGCGGCCGCGCTTGCGTCCATGGCCGCGCTGCGCTGCGGGTGCGGTATGGTTCATCTCGCTGTACCGGAATCTATTGCCGATAGCTTGTCCGTCAAGATTACGGAACCTGTTATGCATCCGCTTACGGAAACGGTTTCCGGAACTTCCTCCGTTGCTGCCTTACATGATGTTTTATCGCTTTCGGAGCGGATGGACAGCCTGTGTATAGGCTGCGGGCTGTCAAGAGATCCGCAGACCGCGCTTCTTGCGCGGGAGCTTGTTTGCAAAACGGAAAAACCAGCTGTTCTTGATGCCGATGGCCTCAACGCGTTTGAAGGACATCTGCCGGAGCTTGAAAGGCATGCCGGAGAACTTGTATTGACGCCGCATATGGGGGAGTGGAAACGGCTTTTCGGGCAGCTTGATGAAAATCCTCTTGCCCGTATAGAAGCGCTCAGAGAGCGTGCCGCGCGCTTTAATGTAAATATTTTACTTAAGGGAAATCCATCAATCGCTGTCAACCCAAAAGGTAAAGCTGTGATACTTCCTTTTGGTGATTCCTCTCTTGCCAAAGCCGGAACAGGAGATGTGTTGAGCGGCATTATCGCTTCACTCATCGCCCAAGGCTGCCCCTGCTTTGAAGCCGCAATCTCAGGCGCGTATCTGCACGGCGAAGCTGGAAGGCTTGCTGGCATTGAACTTACGCGGTATTGCGTACTGGCGGGCGATTTAATGGGATATATTCCCAAGGCGATAAGAGGGATAACGCGGAAATCATTTACATACTCATAAATTCTTACCTCGAAACCATAATCCTCTGCTGTAGAACATGCGTTCCTGCTTTCAGCTTCGCTATATACATTCCTGCGGCGAGTCCCTCTGTATTGAGATGTTCCTGATATACGCCCGCGTCTTTTGATGAGTTGACAAGCGTTCTAACCCTGTTGCCCTTTATATTAAACAGGTAAATCCGCACCGTTCCTCTGTCCTTAACAGAATAGTTGACGCGCAGCGCGTTCCCGTTAGGAGCGCGGACTACGTTCATCGCGTAGTTTGCCTGCTGCGCCGCTTTGCCGGTCATCACCGAGGTTGTACCCGCCCCTGCCGCAACAATATACATCAGTGATGAGGTAGTGCCGTTGTTTGAGTTGTTTCCAAGCGCGACGGTCTCGCTCGCGTTAAACTGCTTGCTGTATATCGAAAATGTGCGCACCGGGTCGCTGCTCTCGGTCACAGTCAGAGTCTGCCCGGTCGCTGTGAATCCGCGCTCCGCCAGCCATGAGGGCTTTGGACTCACCCTGTTTTCATGGGCGATATACACCGTACCCGCTTTCTTCATAGTAAAACTGGCGAGCGTGTCGGGCGACGTTTTTACTCTGGAATCCATCGCCGCCTTTATCCACTCCGCGCCCTGCATGGCGGCGGGGACGGATGTGATTTTGTGCTCGCGGTCGCCGTAGGCATTGACCGATGTCACAAAGTTATTCTGAACCGACCAGTCGGCGGCGTTTTCAGCATCGGTGATTCTCAGGCTGTCAATAAACTCTGCGCCGCTGCCGACAAGCGTCCACGCGGGAGGAGGGGGAGGCTGCGTACCAGCCAGAATAGAGTAGAGATAAACTTCTAAATTCGTATATTTGCCGCTGCCGCCGCCCATAAGGCTTGTTGAGGAACCGTCCGCGGCGCTGTTCGGGTTGAGTCCGTAGGCGCTCTCCCACGCGTCGGGCATACCGTCGCCGTCGGTATCAACGGGAATGTCCGTCGATTTAAAAGTATAAGCAGCCCATCCGCCCACATCTTTTTGCGTGTCAATCAGCCCTGCTTTAGTGCCGCCGCCGCCCGACGCGCGTTTGGGAGCCGTGCGGTTCCTGACCTCATTCACGACCCGCGCGTCCGTAGAGTCGCGCTTGAAACTGGCGCCGGCCCCCGCAAGCACCAGATCATAAGCCTGCTGTGCGGTGTGCGTGGTTATTGTACCCTTTTCAAACTCAGTGTTCGACCGCAGATCGCTCTTGCTCTGTGAACTCGGATTGGGATGAACGCCCGCCCAGTTGTCGTTTGTAACGGATGTGTTCGTTGTTCCGTTGGCGTTCATCATAACGTTGCCCGATATATAAAACTTTCCCCATACGCCCGCCGCCTGACTGTTGGAACCGTTATCGGCGTTGGGCTGAAATATGCGCGCCGCGTTGCCGGACTCAGGCCCGGGTTGATAGTAATTGTTTACCATATTATAGCTTCCGCCCTCGCCGGCGTAGCCGCTGTTGCTTCCCCAGTTGTAAATAACGTTATTCCGGAAATCAACTAATTCCTCGCTTGCCCTATTTGAGTAACGCGCGCCGTTAAAGCGCGGGTTGCGGCTGTCGTGGTGCGCTATCAGGTTATGATGAAAAGACGCTTTGCGTCCGCCCCAGATACCTAAGTATCCGTGGCTGCCTTTATCGTGCACCGATACGCGCAGACTTTCGTAAAGCATGCTCCACTGCAAGGTAAAGTTCTCGTTATCGTAAAACGAAGCGACCTCATCTGTCGCCCAGCTCATGCTGCAATGGTCTATAATTATGTTGCTTTGGTTGCGTCCCCAGAGAGCGTCGCCCTCAACAGCATTTAGATCCCCCATGCGAAATCGCATATGGCGGATAATGATGTTGCTGGCGCTTATCTGAACGGTGTTGCCGCTTATACATATACCATCGCCTGGAGCGCTGTGCCCCGCGATGGTCAGGTCGCCGTTTCGGATATTAATTGCGCTCGTGAGTTTGATCTCTCCCGCCACTTTAAACATAATAATACGGGCTCCGGTTTGCTCGATAGCCCAGCGCAATGACCCCTCTCCGCTGTTGTTCAGATTGGTTACGTAAAGCACCTTACCGCCGCGCCCGCCGGTCACGTTCGCGCCGAAACCTTCGGCTCCTGGAAACGCGCGGAGCGTCTGGAGGTTGGGGTCGGCCGACCAGGCGGTTTGCCCCAAAGCGATTGAAACACAAGCGGCAATCGCCAATAAAGAAATAATGAAACGGTTGGACTTCATATAAACGCTCCTTCCTTATCCGGTAAAATTTATATTTTCGAAAGACTTATTTTATCTAACACTGCTTTTTTATGGCTTTTAAGTACGAATCATCTCCTGTTAATCAAAAATATCTACTTTGTAACTATAAATTTTTCTTGCAGCGTCTGTTTTCCTGTTCTTAACTTGATCAAGTATGTTCCTGCCGCGATCTTGCCTGATGAAAGCTGTTCCTGATATACCCCGGCGTTTTTTACCGAGTTGACAACCGTACTGACCCTGTTCCCCTTAATGTCAAACAGATCAATCCGTACAGGGCCGCTGTTCTTTATCGAATAGCTGATTTTGAGCGTTCTTGCGCCGCCGGATTGCGCGATGTTAAGTGAGTAATCCAGCGGGCGTGTTTTGTTGACAACAGAAACTGTTTGCGAGTCTCTCACCGCCACAAGATACATCATCGACTGTGTAAGGCCATCGTTTGAGTTTACCCCCAATGTTACGGTTTGGCCTTGCGTGAACGCGTGACTATATATTGTAAATGTACGCGCTGTTCCGCCAGATTCTGTAACCGTCATTGTTTGAGTGGTCGATGTGAATCCGCCGGAAGCAAGCCATTCGGGTTTCGTTGTAACTCTGTCTTCATAGGCGATGTATACAGTTCCAGCTTTCTTCATCTTGAACTGGGCTATTGCCGCGGGCGCTGTGCGCGTTCTTGTTTCCATGGCGGTACGTACCCACTCCGCGCCGGAGAGTTGCGCTGGTACGGAGGTAATTGTGTGCTCGCGGTCACCAACGCGGTCGCCGAAAGCCGCTGTTGAAGACGTTAAACTGTTTTGAACAGACCAGCTGGCCGCGTTCTGTACGTCAAAAAGAATAAGGCTGTCAATAAATTCACCGCTTCCGATAAACGCTCCAACTGTCAAACTTACGGGCGATGATGTGGTAACCATGCCTGCCGCGCTTGCCGCCCGCACGGTAACGGAATGGGTTCCGGAAGGAGCGTTTGTCCATGTAAATGTAAATGGCGAGGCTGCTTTTTCTCCAAGTTTTGTTGTGCCGTTAAAAAATTCTACGTTTGAGATAGTACCGCCGGAAACGGAAGCGGCCGCGGTAATAGTGATGGTCTGTCCAGGCGCAAATAAAGCATTGTTAGTAGGGGAAGATACTGTTACCACCGGAGACTGGGCTGCAGTGCCGCCCACAACAGCCACATCAAGAACCGGCGGCGGGAAGTTCATATCGCTTGCGATATAGTATCCCGGGTGAGGCGGCTGGTTGTAAGATGAGTTCTGCCACGCTACGGCTACGCGGTATGTCGGGTCGTGCATCATTGTGACCAAACGGTGCGTCGTCGTCATCGTGGTAGTCCAAATTCGAATCGCGTCGCTGCCGACCCTCCATATAACTTCCTCGCGCCAGTCGCCGAACAGGTCGGCGGTTAGGACGGGATTTTCCTTAGAACCGTTATTCCACTCGGCGCCGGCAGCGGTCAACAGCCGGCTGCCGGCGTCATTGGTCACGTTCCACGAAGCTATCATATTGCGGGTGAGGGTTTCGCGTGACAGGTCGCCATCCCACCAAATGAGGTGATTATACATGAGTATGGTGTTTCCGTTATCGGGATGTCTGCCAACACGCTCTCCGTTTGTATTAAAGAGGTCGCGGGAAGCGGAACTCCAAAAATACCATCCACCAGGCGCGAGCGGTGCGGCAACTCCGCGGCCTACGTCGCCGTTGTATTGGATATGGGCTATATGCTGACCGTCGCTCGCCTGCCTGAGAAGTATCCCGCGGTTTCCGCTTTCGTGCGGCATAAAAATTTGCGGCGTCGGGTGGCCCTTTATCATGTGCGCTACGTGGAGCGCGTCGCCATGTCCCCAGCCTGTCGTGTGCATCCCGCGCCCGTCGCTGCCTATAACCGCCGCGCCGGTGATGACTTCGTGCCTGCCGTCGTTGTTGACGTCGGCAACACTTAACTGATGATTACCCTGACCGGCGTAGGCGCTGTTGCCGGACGAATTGGAGTCAAACGTCCAACGGCGCGTCAACTGACCACTGCGCCAGTCCCATGCGGCGATGGTCATGCGGCTGTAGTAACCTCTTTGGAATACAGCGCTTGGCCGTTCGCCGTCAAAATACGCTACAGCGGCGTTAAAGCGGTCCACGCGGTTGCCGTAGGGGTCGCCCCAGCCGTTCACCGTGCCGCGTGACGGCCAGTAATCAGTCGTGGCAAGCTCCGCCCCCGTCTGACCGCAGAAAACCGTCAAATACTCCGGCCCGTCAAGTACACGGCCATATCGGGTTCCCCCTGACGGACGTTCATCCTGGATGTAAGTTTTGTTGTGATCCGCGTTAGCCGCAGGCCCCATATTGATTAACTTGTTCGTACCGTCCCTTGTACCGGGGGCGGTCTTAACCATCATTTCGGCTTTGCCGTCGCCGTCGAAATCGTAAACCATAAACTGTGTATAATGCGCCCCCGCCCGGATATTAGGCCCCAGGTCAATCCGCCATATTCGCGTACCATCGAGCTTATACGCGTCAATGAGTACATTGTCGGTAAATCCCTCGTTCGCGTTATCCTGCGCGTTGTTCGGATCCCATTTGATAACCATTTCATAAACCCCGTCGCCGTCAAGGTCGGCAGCGCTGCCATCGTTTGGGGAATATGTTCCATTATGGCGCGAACCTGTCGGAGGCCTCTGCAAATCAATATGCAGATACGCTGCGTTCGCCCCGTCGGCGGCGGTCATTACAAGCGCGTTTTCGCTCGCCTCCCGCTCAACGCCGTCAATTACAGCCCGCACAGTATAAACGTTGTTTGCCCCCGTGTTCGCGTCGGTATATATCGTCGCTCCGGTTAACGGCGTATTGTTAAGTTTTGTCGTACCGCGGTATACATTGAAACCGGTATTATAAGGCTCATTAGCCAAAAGCCGCCACGAAAGATAGTACCCGCTGCCTGAGCGCACCGCGATTAGCCCGCGGTTCAGTTTTTCTACCTGCATGGGCCCCGCAAAACCCTCTGAAAAAAGGCAGACTAATAAAAGCGCTGTAATTGCGGCCGGATTAATCCGTTTTAAAGCCGGTAAATTCATTTTTTCTCCTTTTGTAAAGTCGTTGCTGTATGTAAATTCTACTTGTTGATTATAATTTTCTCCTGCATCACATGACTGTCGGCGCGCAGTTTCACCATATACATTCCGGCCGCCAGGCCATCCTCCTGATACGCTCACGTGTCTTTTGATGAGTTGACAATCGTTCTAACCCTGTTGTCCTTTATATTGAACAGGTCAATCCGCACCGTTCCTCTGCTCTTATATAGAATAGTTTATGCGCAACGCACTGCCGTTAGGAGCGCGGACCACGTTCATCGCGTAGTTTGCGGGCCGCGCCGCTTTGCCGGTCATCACCGGGGTTGTGCCTGCCCCTGCCGCAGCAATATACATCAACGATGAGGTAGTATCATCGTTTGAGTTGTTTCCCAAGCACTGCGGTCTCACCTGCGTCAAACAGTTTGCTGTATACCGTAAATGTGCGCTAGGCACTGCTGTTCTCGGTCACAGTCATAGCCTGTCCAGCCAATATAAATGGCAGACATTTTCAAGTAGATCAATTACAACATTTTTAGTTTAGTTAACTGTTAATATATATCATCATTATGCATAATAAATAAAAATTTCAGTATAACCATAAATATGTTTTTTTAGATGTGAATGTTGGCAGTGTCAATTTTTATACTTATTATATAATATTTTACTAAAAATGTCAATACTGTCGGAGAGGAAGAAAGTTTTCAGGATAAAAACCGTTTGGGGTGGTGTATTACCGAAGTCAAAAATTATTTTCATGGTATGGAAAAGACTAAAAAACATCTCAAGAATTATCTTGTTGCCGCAGCCCTCCTTGCAGCGGCATGCGGGTGCGGTCCCTCAACCGGGGTTAACGAAACAGAGATCGCCGTTGTTTTTACCGGTGAGACTCACGGTATGCTTCATCCTTGCGATTGTCCGCTTGATCCCGGCGGCGGGCTTGCGCAGAGGGCTTATTTCCTCAAAAAAATTGAGGCGCAAAAGCGCCTTTTAATTGACGGCGGCGCTTTCGCAGCGGGCAGCATCCACGATAATTATTCCATGGGCCGGTCTCACGATTCGTTGCGCACTCTTCAGACCATATCGGCTATGGGGCTTATGGGGTACGATGCTGTTGCGGTGGGTGATGATGATTTGCAGTACGGCGGAGAGTGGCTTGCAGCAAGGGCAAAAGAAGCGAATCTTCCTCTTGTGAGCGCAAACAGTTTTAGTAAGAATGGAGAATATCTGACTGCGCCTTATATTTTAGTAAGCAGGGGTGATTTTACTTTTGGTATTACCTCTGTGCTTACTGAAGAGAAATTGTTTCCCGCCGATACAAATGTAATAATAAAACCTCCTCTTGAAAGCCTTATGAAGATCTGGCAGGAGCTTGAGGAGAAAAGTGATCATCAGATATTGCTTTCGCACCTTGGCGAGGATGAGACCGTAAACCTTCTAACCCATTTCCCCGGGCTGTTTTTAGCTGCCAACGGACACAAAAAAGTCTCTTCAGAGCCGCTCCTGGGCGTTGATGGTACGCCTATGCTCAATTTTGGTTTTCAAGGCAGGTCTATGGCGTATGCAGTATACGGTTTGCGGGATCACTCTTACGAGCTTAAGAAAAGCGGATGGCACATGATCCATGAGGGCATGAGCGCTGACAGCGCGGTATCCGTAATGCTTGCGGATACGCCCCCACAGGTGGAGAGGGCGGAGAAGGTCAGAAATTACGATCTGTACGTAATGAGTCTGTGTCCTTATGGTGTCAGAGGTCTGAAAGATCTTGTAGAGGTTGCCAACGCGTTTCCGCAAAGAGAGTGGAATGTATGGTTTATAGGATCAGTGAACGGCGGCAGGCTTTCATCGCTTCGCGGAGATGAGGAGATATTCGATGAGATGTTGTGGCTTGGTGTAAAAGCGCTGTATCCCGCCCGTTATCTGGAATTTTTATCAATAATAGCGGCTTCGCCTCCAGCCTCTTCATCTGCCGCTACATTAAATGTAATCAAACGGATGGGGCTTGATGTTAATAAGATACGGCTGTGGGTTGATGAGTTTGGGAAAAACGAGCTGAGCCGGCACTATCAGCGCAGCGCAAGGCTTAATGTCCGTAGTTCACCTACATTTATGATAAATAACAATCCATATAAAAAAGCGCTTGGCAGCGGTAAGGCAGTCAGGGATGAATGCCGTATTGAAGAATTTAAGCCATCTGTCTGCGCTTCGCTTCCTGAATGTATTGATGACAGTGACTGCGCGCAAAAGGGTAAGCTTGGCAGGTGTATTAAAGATACAAAGACCGGAAGCGCGTCTTGCGAATTCAGAGATGACGCCGCTTTTAAGCTTACTGTTCTGATTGCCGACAGCGCCTGGGATAATCCTCAAAATGTTATGATTAACAGGGTAGAGGAGACGCTTCCCGGCGCGCAAATAGAGATAGTGCGCGTTTCAACTGACGCGGGCAAACGTATTATGGAGAAGCACGCGCGCCCAGATCTTCCTTTCTTTTTCTTTGAAAAGGCGGCAGCCAACGCTTTCCGGTTCTCATCCATGAGTAATCTTCTTAAGGAAACGGAAGATGGTTTTATACTTAAGGATGATGCCGTAAAAAAGAATTATTTTCCGAATCGCGAAGAAAAACGCGGGAGTTTTGCGCTTTACATAGACCCTCTGATGTCTGACGCGGGCAAAATCATAAATTCTGTAATGTCAAATCCGGCGCTTGAGAAACGTATAACTTTCAGGCCCTCTCTTTTAAAAGACCCCGGCGCCGGCGGACTTAATAATGAAGACAGGATGCGTTTTGAGGAAGCTCACAGGTGGCTTGTACTTGAAGCGCATTTTCCCCTTAATTATCCCGGGTATCTTAAAGCGTACAGTGAGAATCCCGCCACAAGTTACTGGTTCAGGTGGCTTGATAAAGTCGGCATAAATCAGAGAATGTTTACGAATCGCGTTGACGCCGCCAGCACAATGCTTGCCGGTTACTGGAAAGATTTTTCTCAAATTTCCGCAAATGAACCGGTGATGCTTATGGTGGATAACCGCGTCAAGGTTACGGTTTCAAGTTTGAAAGATCTTGAACGGATTCTCAAGATTATAGAGGATAAATAAGATGCGTGTAAGATTTTTTCTGTAAAAATTAATCTTTCAATCATACAAAGATAATGCAGAAATAAAATGGCAGAATGCAAAAATAGAAAAACCCTAGTAAAAATAGATTTATCCTATAATATTAGTTGCTTTATTTCTGCATTAAACAAACTAAATTACAGAAAATAATTTACACTCTCTAAATAGATGCGTCGCAAAGTAAATTATATTATAAAGTGATAAGCAGTCTTAATTAAAATCCGGGTATGCGTTATGGAAGCATCTGAATTACTTAAACTGATAAAAAATGGTGAGAGCAGTTCCGTTCAATTTAAAGAACGGATAAATGACGCGCATAAGCTTAGCCAGGAGTTAGCCGCGTTTTCCAATACAAACGGCGGAATTATTGTTATCGGCGTAAATGATAAAACAGGAGAATTGAACGGGCTCTCATTTGAGGAGATAAGAGATACAAACAGGCTTTTAGTTGACTCTTCAACCAACAATGTAAAACCTCCGGTAATTGTAATCTCGCAAACCGTTTCTGTAAATGATCAAAGTTTGATTGTAGTTGATGTAAATCAGGGAATCTCAAAACCGTATAAAGATAAAAACGGCGCTATATGGATAAAAAATGGTTCCGACAAAAGACGAGTATTGTCAAATGATGAAATATCGAGGCTTTTGCAGAGCAGCAAGGCGATGTTTGCGGATGAAATGCTTGTCCAAGGGACGTCAATTTCAGATATAGATGTTGACTATTTTAATAAATTCCTTGTAAAAAAGTATAATAAATCTCTCGATGAATTAGGAATTAACCTCACACAATCACTTGAGAATCTGAATTTGGTAAAAGACGGCAGCCTTACGCTTGCGGGACTGCTCTTTTTTAGCGCCAACAGGCACAAATTCAGGCCGCTGTTTTCTATTCAGTGCATATCGGTAGGCACAACTACACTGACCGGTAACATATTTACAGACAATGAACCGGCATTTGAAGGAAACATGAAAGATGTGTTCGAAAAAGCGGTCTCTTTCATTGAGAGAAATTTAAGAAAAGTTCCCACCGGAAACACTTTTAACAGTCAAACCGTTTGGGAAATCCCATATGCGGTTTTTGAAGAATTGATTGTAAACGCGTTGATACATAGGGACTATTTTCTCAACAGTACGATCAAAATATTTATTTTCAGCGACAGAATTGAGATAGTCAGTCCCGGAAAACTGCCTAATTCCCTCACTATAAAAAATATTACCAGCGGAATTTCAATCCCCAGAAACCCTATTCTGCAAACAATAGCCCAGCACACTCTGCCATACAAAGGATTAGGGACAGGTATAATGCGCGCGGTTTCAACCTACAAAGAGATAACTTTTGTAAACAATCAGGAACTGGAACAATTTATTGTTACAATAAAACGCCCGGTTCCGTAAAAGCTGTGACGCTTATTGCTGTAGACACGTAGCGGTACACATTGACACTCCGCAAGACAATGAGGATTACGATAACATCCGCTGGTATCTTTTACACGAAAATGTGTGGGTTTCT
>JAIRVB010000023.1 GCA_031254105.1 Chitinispirillales bacterium | reverse complement strand
CTGCTCAGGAGCAGTGGAACTGGGTCAGACAGGATCCCGGCACGACTAAAAATTTGCATGCGGTAGCATGGGGAGAGAGTGCTGGGTTGTTTGTAGCAGTGGGAGACAGCGGGACAATTTGAATGGTTTGGAGTAATGGATCAGAACCATAAGGACTGCGATATCCGCGGTGTTAATCTTTTTGGAAACGGCGCTCAGATAAACAACATAGCTTCGCCGAAGCTTGGAAGTGGTTCTGTTTTGTTTAACGTGCGCAGCGCTACAAATGAGTCGTATCCTGCGGATATTGAGATATACAATTGGAGAAATGGGCCTTGCTGTCAGTAGTACAGTTGATCTGCTATAGTTGCGCGGGAGCGTATATCCTTGCGCAACCGTCCCGCCGCAAAGGCGGAGAACCATTGTTCTTGTTACCTATTGTCAATTCGAAGATAAGGACATAAACCCTTGTCTTCGGAGGGGTGACGTAACGGGAGGGCTTTTTCCAAGTTGAATTAATATGATCAATCATGTCTAATGGACAATCCGGGTTTTAATGACGCAGTATTTTCTTCAGGGAGTTGTAATTGTTCGGATGATTCTTCAGTGAATAAGACGGCAGGCTGCGCGGTTTTATTATCTGAAAGACCGGAACTCGCTGCAATAGTATTTGATCTTTTTTCTTTATTACGCTGTTTTCTCTCTTCTGTCTGAGCTTCCCCAAATGATGTTAAAAGCAAACTTATGGCAAGAATGACAAGCAGCGTATTTTTTATTTTTATTACTCTGACAGCCAATTCGGAATGTTTTGATTGATTTATAATTTTCATATAAAAACCGTAATACTCTCAAAAAAACAGGATAAAATTTGGGCAGTGATAACCACTTCTTAAATAATCTTAATCTCCATGTTAATAAGCCGCAGTGATTTAACTCCGTTAAGCATTTCCGTGAGTACCATATTTCTCTGCCCGAATTTAAAAATAGTCCCTGGATACGCAACACGGTCAATTCGTATAAAAGCGTCGTCAAAATTGTTCATTTGAATGTGCAGTTTACGCTGCCTGTCTTCAAGCGCCGCAATCTGCTGCTGTACTGCGATTGTCGCGTTTTTAAACTTTTTCATAAGTTCCGCGTCAAGCCTTGCTTTGGGAGGCAGACTTTGCATCTGATAATTGAGTTTTTTTAACTTATCAGTGAAATCTTTCGCCGCGGCTTCCGCTTTGTTAAACTCTTCGGTGAGTTCGGGGGGAGGAACGATTTGGAGTATGGTTTTTATTCCGCTTATGTTTCCCACAGTCCTTACAATAATTGAATTTGTAGCTGTTAGTATTCCGCCCGCCGCGGATAGCGTGTTGCCGTGAATCTGTATTTTACTTGCGTTGATATTGCTGTTTATCGATTCTTTCGCTATATTTACGCTGCCTGCGCAATTTACGTTCTGGTTTTTTATAAACCCGAGATTCACGTCGCTTTTAGCGTTTATAATACCTTTTCCGTTTCCAACAAACCCATATTTACAGAGTAAACTCTCGCCTACGTCTATGATACAGTCTTCAATGATACCATGCACCTGTAAATCACCGCCGCATTTTACCTCAAATCCGCTTTTTATATCGCCTTTGATGGTTATTGATTTTTCGTAAAAAACATTTCCTGTAGAGTAGTCTACATCGCCGTTAATGTAATGCCCTTCTGTTATAGTTACGAGACGCCCGTCATAGCGCGCTATACCGTTGGTGACCGCAACTAAGTGATCCTGGTTTTCTCGTGAGACCTGGGTGTTTGTCCCTACCGGGAGAAATGCTTTCTTTCCGTCAAGAGCGGGCCGCGGGCGGCCAAGTACATCGACTCCCGGCGTACCTTTGCCCGGGGGGTGAAGTATGGCGAGGATATCCCCTTCGCTTACAGATGTAATAAGGTTGAGGTTTTTGTAATCAGCGCTTCCATCTTCGCTTATGTTTGGAGTGAGGGAAGATTCCGTATTAAAACAAAATTCCACATATCCGTCGTCTCCGGTTACTGCCGGGAGTCCTCTGGCGATCTCAATTACCTCCTGAGCTATTATTGAACCATCGGTAAACCGTGTTACCGCTCCTTTTACCGCCTCTTCATTAAGCCCGTAAATTATCTGTTTCTCCGCGATAAGATTTCTTACATCATCTTCCGTGGGCATTGTACCGTTTTCACCTGCCGGCAGTATTACAAGATGAGCGTCCATCATATCCGGGGAGGTCTGTATATCGGCAAGTCCGTTAAAGTCAAGAGGCATTACCGCCGGATGTTCTTTTTCAATGTATACTATTCCGGTTTTAGCGGCGGTGTAAACATTTTTTGAGATGTAAATGTTGTTTGCCTCAACAATTCCTGCCGCCGATACTTCAGCCTCACGGGTTTTTCCCAAAATCTCACCGAGTACATTTTGTCCGGGTTTATCAGGGATGCTGCCTTCGCGTCTCGCGATAACGGTTCCGGGATCAACACGCTGTATTTTGGGAGCGAGAGCCGCGATCTCTCCATAATACTTCTTACCCAGCGCCTTATTAATATCTTTAGCGGTAGTGAGATGTTTGACTACCATCTTCAGCAGCCCCTCTTTACCAGGTTCGGGGTAGGAGCCCTTGGCTATGGGAGGAGTTTCGATGTAACGGGGATTTCGGTTCCAGCTGTCGGCTACTTTGCCTAAAAGATCCGCGTCAATCCCGTATACCACTCCGGCTTTGTTGAGTTTGGATATTAGAAGCTCAGCCGTTATTATTCCTTTTTGTCCGGTAACAGGGCCGATTGATAAGGAAGCGCTCATTTTATCGGCGGCTACACGCACTTCCGTAATAAAGAATTCCGGCGCGCTTACTTCATTTGCGGCTGTTTCAATCCGCTCAATGTTATCAATGCTATTTTCTTCTGTTGCCATATATCCGCTCTCGGCTGATTATTATAATGTTTGTAGAAAGATCTGGATTTTTTTCCTGTAAAACTGTAAAGTTTATGGCAGAAGCCGCTGCGCTGTATTTGCCGGTACCCAACTAACCTGATTATACAATATACACAATGATGATACCAGTCTATCAATCAGAAAATAAAAAATTTTTCAACTCAGTGGCGGCGGTAGCGTTCCCGGTTGCTGTTTCGGGGGTATACGACTATCAGGTTCCCGAAAAGTTTATGGGAAAAATTACCATAGGACTGCCTGTTTTGGTTGAAATAAAGAAAAACAAAACATGGGGCGTTGTTGTTGAGTTGAATAAGGAATCAGCATTTCCCAAACTCAAAGAGATCATTGAGATCAAAGAGGGACAATGGGCGGATTCAAGCCATTCGCTCTTTAAGCTTTATAAATGGATGGCTGATTATTACCAGTGTCCTTTGGGACGCATCTTTAAACCATTGGTCAGCAAGTCCGTAATCTCAACAAAAGCTAAAACAGTTACTGTTTACAGATGCGGCGGGAGCGGAGAGGGCGCGCTCAAAGATAATCACATTGAAGCTCTTAACGCGATAAAAAATTGCGCGGAACCGTTGAGCGCCGCGCAGCTTGAAATACGCTTTGGAATAAAACCATCGGCTCTCGTTTTGTTGTGCAAAAAAGGATACCTTGTAAAGGAAAGCAAACAGCTTCTCAGAGAGGCCGATGAGCTTGCTATAGATCATGGCGGCAGCCCAGCCGAACTTTCGCCGCAGCAGCGCGAAAGCGTAGAACAAATCAGAGCCTCAATTCCAAATCCGCAAAAACCGTTTCTTCTTTATGGTGTGACAGGCAGCGGAAAAACTCATGTTTACACAGAACTTGCCAAAAAGACGCTTGAGCAAAACAGAGGCGTTATTATTCTTGTGCCTGAGATAAGCCTTACCCCTCAAACGATTCAGCGTTTTAAAGCGGCGATAGGCGATACGATAACTGTTATTCACAGCCATATGTCCGATGGGGAACGCCGCGACAGTTTACAGGAGATTGTGACCGGACGAAAGAGAGCCGTTATAGGAGTGCGCAGCGCGCTGCTTGTCCCAATGGACAACGTGGGGCTTATTATTGTTGATGAGGAACATGACGGCTCTTATAAGCAAAGCGACACCGATCCACGCTACAACGCCCGCGACGTTGCGGTCATGAGAGGGATGATGCAAAACGCGATAGTGGTTTTAGGCAGCGCAACGCCAAGTCTTGAGAGTTATTATAACAGTCTCATCGGCAAATATCATTTAGTAAAGCTGACCGGACGCTTTGGCGGGGCTGCTTTGCCGGAAGTAAAAGTGATTGATATGGCTGAAGAGCATCAGGAAAATAACTGGACTCCGCTTTCCCGTTATCTTGTAAACCGCATTGATGAAACACTCGGTCAACAAAGGCAAATAATACTTCTCCTTAACAGGCGGGGTTTCTCACCTGTACTCTTGTGTAAAGAGTGCGGATATTCTCAACCGTGTCCAAACTGCTCAGTCAACTTACGGTATCACAAGGCCGATACCGCTCTTAAATGTCATTTGTGCGGATATGAAGAGGAAGCTCCCGGAGTCTGCCCTAAATGTAAAGGGACAAAAATAAAATACAAAGGCACAGGCATACAAAAAGCGGAGGAGCTTTTAAAAGAAAAGTTCCCGCTCGCAAAAATTTTACGGATGGATCAGGACACCACAAGGCGCAAGGGCTCTCATATCGCGATCCTTGATACGTTCGCGAAAGGAGAAGCGGATATTCTTCTCGGCACTCAAATGGTAGCCAAAGGACTCAATTTCCCTAAAGTCACATTGGTAGGGGTTTTACAGGCTGACACCGGACTTCACTTCCCCGATTTCAGAGCCTCTGAGCGCACCTTTCAATTGTTAACGCAGGTGGCAGGCCGCGCCGGCAGGGCGGAGTTTGCGGGTGAAGTTATTATTCAAACTTACTATCCGGATGAAGCGGCGGTTAAGTGCGCGATGACACATGATTATTTAGGTTTCTATGATCATGAGATCGAGAATAGGCGGGAACTTTTTTATCCTCCTTTTGGTAAACTCGCGAGAGTAGTGGCGGAAGGGGCGGTGGAGGGTGTCGTCAGAGAATTTTTAAAGAGAGCGGCAGACGTGTTATCAAACAATGCTCTGGGCGATGGAGTAACGGTCTTGGGGCCTTCGCCCGCTGTTCTGTCAAAAATCGATAAAGTATTCAGACACACGATGCTTTTAAAATCAGCTTCACCCAAAGCGTTGTCCGCGGCGCTTTTTGAGATTAGAAAGATGGCGGCTAAATTGCCGTCATCATATAGGTGTATTATTGATGTTGATCCTGTGAATATGCTCTGAAAAGGTAGAGCTTGGAATTCAGACCATCTCTTGTACGGGCGAGCTTTTCTTATTCTCAGAACTCAGAACACATAGAATATCAAAACAGCCCTCAGGATTGATTTATATTATGGATCACCTGTTGTATAGAGGAAACCTGACTAAAAAATGCAAAACAGAAGCTACGGCGATTACGATGCTGTTTTTACCGCCAAAATAGATGCCTGGACTCCTTTTGTAAGGGGATTCATCGACATTTTGGGAGAGAGGCAGTTTGAGGCGCTTAACAGAAGCGAGCGCACCTTTAATAATGATAAGCGGACAATCGCGCTTCTGTCATTTGAAAACAGACTCGCGTCTTTGGGCGGCTTAGCTGCCGTTATGAAGCTTTTGCCTCATTATCTCAAAAAAAGCGGTGAAAATGTGATCCTGCTCACTCCGCTTTACAGCAATATCCCTAAAGTAAAAGCGGCTGTCGAAAACGGAGTTTTAAGGCAGGTTATGGAACCGCAAAAGTTTCATCTGAATTCCTATGAGGGTATGGTGAGCTGCTTTCAGGACACGGACTCGGAATTTTCAGCATTTTATATATCTGTTGAGGATAAATTTACCGCGGCTAATAATCCGTATTCTTATGATATGAAAAGCGATTCTCTTCTCGACGATTCGCTTGTGTTTTGCGCGGCTGTTCCGTTTGTTTTACGCGGGCTTGGGTTTACGAAAGATGTTTTGTTTCACGCTCAGGACTGGGAGACCGCTCCAATTGCGCTTACTTCTAAGTTTGCGGTGCTCGACGGGCTTATGGAGAATACGCGCACTGTTCTTACGCTGCATAATTCCTTTGACTCAGGGATAAGCGATAAAAAGAAGCTGATGTTTTTTGGTAAAAAGTATTCGGGCTGCCATACGGTACTTCAGTGCTCTATACCGCTGCTCAATGGGCCTCTTACTACTGTAAGCACCCCTTTTGCCTGTGAGCTGCGTATGGATCCTCTTCAGCGTACCATATTTACAGACCATCTGCAAACCGCTTTTTCGATGAATCCGCCTGTAGGTATCGAAAACGGGATGTTCGGGCATCCGGCGTCTCCGTTT
The DNA here is from genome assembly GCA_031254105.1 of Chitinispirillales bacterium. Taxonomy (GTDB): domain Bacteria; phylum Fibrobacterota; class Chitinivibrionia; order Chitinivibrionales; family Chitinispirillaceae; genus WRCH01. The sequence continues at coordinate 7,047 of JAIRVB010000023.1, read as the reverse complement.
ACTTATGTAGCTTTGTCGCGGGCGAGGCAGGGGGATTTTTCTGTTCTGTTAGAGCAGAAAGCGCAGTTCAGAAACAGGATGTTTGAAATTATAAAATCAATGGATCATCCTGATATAATCGGGGGATTAGAAGGTGTAAATGATGATACGCCGATTTTGTTTATGTCCGGACGCCTTGACCTCTCGCAAAAAGGGTTTGACGTGATGTTTCAGGCGTTTGGCGGATTACCTGCCGGAAAAGTTAAGCTTATCTTCTGCCCAAGCAGCGCGGAGGGGAACCGCGGCTCAAAGGAACTTGAGTTCTTTGAGGCTGTCGCTAAAAAGTGCGTTGGGGATATAGTAGTGTGGCCGTTTCGGGTATCTTCAAATGAGTATGCGTCCGTGCAGTCGGGAGCCTCTTTCATGCTTATGCCATCGTTTTATGAACCGTTCGGAGCGGCAACCGAAGGCTTCATGCATGGCACCCCTGTTATCGCGAGAGCGACAGGCGGGCTTTGGGTGCAGGTAAAGCCGGCAGGCGAGGTTCATATCCCCAAGTTTTACAATGGGTTGTTTCGCTGCGAGGAGTGTACCGAACAGTCCACAGGGCTGCTTTACCGCGAACCAATTGACGGCGCGGAGGCGCAGAAAGGATGGAAAGAGTGTCTTGAGGCAGCATCCACGGCCAGCCGGATGAAATCACATTTTTACCAATCAATGGTGCGGGAAGCCTCTGATTCTCTGAGTAAAGCGGTTGAAATATATGCTGATAATCAAGCCTACGGAAGAATGGTTTTAAACGGGGTAGAGCAATTAAGGCGGTTTTCGTGGGTAAAGGCGGTTGAGAAATACCGCAAGGTTTATGACACCGCGGCGCTTCGGGGATTTTTTTAAGTATTTTGAGGCTGAACTTGAAAATACTCTGAAAACAAAGCTATCAGCGTTATAAGGGAAACCGCTTATATTCTTTCCTGAACTTACAAATAGGCGATCCCTTTGAAAAGTGGGACATGATAAGCCCCAGCGCTCTTGAACTTGATAACGAGGTTGAAAACACGCGGTTGATTATATCTGATACTTTGTCGAAGCGGTAAACACCCATAACAGGCAGAAGTTCCGGAGGAGTGTGTTTGTGGCCGCGGTAAACTGTTCCGTATTCGTATCCCGCAAGTTTCGCCGCCTCCCATATACGCTTGTTCCAGCTGCCAAACGGGAATGACAGGCTTTTTACCGCGGTTCCTGTAATATCTTCAATGATAGCCTTAGAATCACACAACTCTTTTCTCAGCTCTTTATCATCAAGCCAGACCAGGTTTGCGTGTGTCAGAGAATGGCTTGCGGCCTCATGCCCGCTCTCAGCTATCTTTCTAAGCATACGTGCGTCCATGTGAGAACTTCGCCCCATAACGTCCCAGTTCCCCCTCTTCCCTACACTTCCGGCGACCGCGAAAACAGTGGACTTTAAACCTCTCTCCTCAAGCAGCGGATACGCGTTCTCATAAAAACTAAGCAGCCCGTCATCAAATGTTATCGCGATTTTTTTAGCTTTGATTCGCCGGCAGCCGGTAACCTGTAACTGAAAATTCCTGTTATCCTGCTTACCGCTATCCACTGACTGCCTGCCGCTTTCTTCCCGATGTTGAGAAACCGTCACCGATTCGATTCCATTGGTTTTAAGATAGTCAAGAAATTCCTTAAAACGCTCTTTAGAGTAACTTGACATACTTAGGCCCGGTTTTTTATCGACAGAGTGGAGAAGCAGTCCGGCGGCGGCGCTCTCTTTACGCTTGCCCGAAAAAGCGAGTGTCGCCGCTGTACCGGCAAGCAGTGGGGCTAAGGCTGCGAGAGCGGCTGCTGTGATTACAGGATTCAATTGTTTTCCTGAGGTTAGTTAAGTAATTGTTTTATTCGTTAATTTGCCTGAAAAAATATATCCGCAATTGTATACTAAAAATATAATTAGAATCGTATTAAATAAGAAGTTAATATACAGTAACGGAGGACAAATGAGCGGAACATCTTTTTTCGTATGCCCATGCTGCGGTGAGTCTGTACCGGCCGATGCCCGCGCCTGCCCCTCTTGCGGTTCCGATGAGAGAACCGGATGGTCGCAAAACACATATCTGGATGGAATTGACCTGCCGGGTTTGGATGATGATTATGATGAGCTCAGGGCAAATGAGTTTTCATCAAAAAAATTTAAAGCCGATATAAACTGGAAGACAATAATCGGAACATTACTGCTTTTCGCAGTGATCTTTTTGTTGGTTCTCAGGTAGTTTTTGGTATTGATTGCAAGGATGCCTGTACAATTGACGCGTAGCTGGATATGTCCCGCAGGGTCACTCCTCGCGGGCGGCCCGGTCTACGTCCATTATAGATAACGGGCGCTGCGCGCAAGATTATGCCGGTTAGTGCGCGGGCGGCAGATTGCCGCCCTTACAGAGAGTTATTTTGCGCGTGATACGAATTCGTTGGTTTCGGTATCTACACGTATTTTATCCCCGATATTGCAGTAGAGCGGCACCTGCACCTCAATGCCGGTATTGACAGTAGCGGCTTTAAGAACCTTACCGCCGGTGTCGCCCTTAACCGCGGGCTCCGTGTAGGTTATTTCAAGGTCTACCTGCTGGGGAAGCTTAACTCCTACCGCTTTCTCCCCATATACTACGATATCTATTACCATCTCTTCCTGGAGATATTTCAGAGCGTCGCCAAGATCATCTTTGTTAAGCTCCATCTGTTCGCCGGTATCATTGTCCATAAAAGTGTACATATCGCCGCTTTCATACAGATATTGCATCTTTTTATTTTCAAGCACAACCTGTTCGAATTTGTCTGACGCTCTGTAAACAGTTTCCGAGACACTGTTTGTGGTCAGGTTTTTCATCTTCATTTTACATGAGGACGCGCCGCGCGCGCCTTTTATATATTCGTATTTTGCGATGATATACAGATCATTACCAATTTTTACGCAATTGCCGGCTCTAAGATCCTGCGCTTCCTTCATGAGAAACTCCTTGTCAACCGAAAGTATTTATGTAAGTTTAATTTTTTCTCAAAAATCCGTTAAATTTTTCTATTAAGTTGCAATTTAGATGCATAAAATAACTCATTTCCTCAGCTGCGCGCTCATGTTTTTTCAAATTTTTTAAAAAATTCACATAACGTTCCGAAGTCGTTTGAGCAGCCGATTCTTCAGGAGCATCGTTAAATGTGAGCATCAGTTTACTATAGTCATTAAAAACATTTTCGTTTTTGTAAAAAGGACGCATCGTTTCGAGCAGCGCCTCAACTTTGACTTTTTGATATTTGTTATCCTGAATATAAGCGTTCCATATAAACGGCTTGCCGCTGAGTACCGCTCTGGCAAGAGAGTCTTCTCCTCTCACAAAATTAAAATCAGTACAGCATAAAAGCGTGTCGTAACTGTGCTGGTCAATGAAGGGCATACAGATCAATTGAACATTTTTATAAGTGCGGATTTGCGCTGATATGCTGTCATGCCTCCCGCCAAGCCTCTCAAGAGCTGCCGATATACTTTTTTGACTCTTATCACCAAATACTAATAGCGTCGCCTTACGGTTCTGTGTATTGAGATCAGTAAGCAGTGAATCAAGTCCGCGCTCATAAGTAAAGAGTGTTCCTAAAAGTTTGTTCTCTTCCGGTTTTACGGTTATACCAAACGTATTTAGAACATCATTCAGGATTTGAAAACGGTCAAAGCCGCCGCTGTAACGCGTCTGCGCAAGACGTGAATTTAAAATAAGGCCGCCTGTCGCTTCTGTGAATCCGGGCATGAAAAAAAACTTTCGCGCCGTTCCGCACCCGAGAAGAGATTCTTTAAGGTGAAACCCCTCAACCCAACTTTCAGCCGAAAGATATTCAAGGTTTATAATCAGCTTACTTTTGCTGTACGCCTGTTCAAGTAAAGGTTCCGGGATGTGGCAGGCGAAAGCTTCAACCATAATGTCCGCCGCGCCAAGATTTTCCATGAGAGTTTCCGTAAGGGCCCGCGTATCTATATAAAGAATCGATTCAAGCTCCTGTACCGCTTTGCTCGGATCAATTTCTTTTACTATGGCGCGCAAAGTTTCTTTACTGTCAATAAATACTCTTGTGCGGCACCGGGGATTGCTTGCTTTAAACTCCCTGGCGAATCTGTATACTACGCCGGCATCCCCGAAGTTATCAACGCAATGGCAGAAAATATCTATACTGGAAAAGTTCATCTTTTTATACAGATTGAGTTATCTGTTATTTTGTATTATCTTTAATTATAAGTTTAAAGACCGCCGCTTTAAAGTTGTTTCTGATTTTGTCATTACACTCTGTATACGTAGAAAATACTATTTTATTTAAGGATTTCATATATATTTACACATAAAATACGTTATTAACAACACACAACCTGACTAAAAATGGCGAAAAGACCTGACTCAAAAATGTCTGTAATCGGATGCGGAAAAGCGGGGAAGACCCTTGCGTCGCTGTTTTATAACCGCGGCGTTTTTGATATCGATTTAATTGTAAACACGACAATTGAGAGCGGACAAGAAGCTGTTGAGTTTATCGGAGCCGGCAGAGCGGGTGTTGATTTTGCTGATGTGTGCCAAAGCAGTGTCATAATGATTGGTGTGCCGGATGATGAGATCTATTCATGCGCTCTGAAGCTTGCCCGATGCGGAAATGTAAAGTCCGGCGCTGTAGTTTTCCATTGCAGCGGATTTCACGCTTCGAGCGTACTGGAGCCGCTTGCCAAACGTGGATGCCTTACTGCTTCCGTACATCCAGTACGCAGTTTCAGTGATCCCAAAGCGGCTTTACAGAATTTCGGCAAAACGCCATGCGCTCTGGAGGGCGGCAAGGAGGCGCTTACGTTTTTAAAACGGGCGGTAAGCTCCATTGGAGGCGATATTTTTATAATAGACGCTGAAAAAAAACCGCTTTATCATTCAGCCGCGGTATTCCTGAATAATTATGTCGTAGCGCTGATGCACGCATCGTTTTCTCTTCTGGCAAAAAGCGGACTTAATGAAGAACAGTCAAAAAATATCGCCGCGGCTCTTGCTCCGGCGGCGGTTGATAATGTCCTTAAGTTTGGAGCGGCCAACTCCCTTACCGGCCCTATAGCCAGAGGTGATATCGAAACTGTCAGCAAAGAGATAAGCGCGTTATTTACACAGTGCGGCGAACAGTTTTCGGATTTGTACAAAGCGCTTGGAACAATAGCGCTTTCTTTAGCTGTTGATTCCGGCAAACTTTCGGATTCTCAAAGGGCGGCTTTCACGGTTTTCGGGCTTAAGGAGTTAGATAAAAGTGAATCTTATTATTAGTTTAGATAGCGCGGTTTTTCTTTTTTTCAACGCGTATCTCATTCACCCTGTTCTTGATTTTGTAACAGTACGCATTACCGAATTAAGCTTCTGGTTGATTCCAGGAATAATCGCCGCTGTGCTTTTTGTAAAGCGTGAGAAGAAAAAGGCGGTAATCGTACTTGGGTTGTTATTGGTGACAATAGCGATAAGTGATCCGGTGTCATCGCAAATTCTGAAAAAAATATTTGCGAGACCACGTCCCTGTCACCCCGATTTTTTTGTTGAGGGCGGGCGTTTTTTGCTGGGTTTGAAAAGCTCTAAATCTTTCCCCTCCTCTCATAGTATGAATATGTTTGCGATGGCTATGCTGTTTTACCGGTTTTATCCGCCCCGCGCCTTTTTATTTTTTGGATTCGCTTCGGTTATAGCTTATACCAGAGTATATACCGGAGTGCATTTTCCTTTAGATGTGCTTGGAGGAGCGCTTTTGGGGTGTATGATTGGGGATTTTGTGTATGAGAGCTACGATATAGTTTGCAAAAAACTCGCTGCCGCGTCCCAAGAGAGCGCTGCGGCGCGGGAGGCGGTACAATTCGTTAATGAGTTGGAGCCTGTCATGGAACAGCCTGAATTAACCCGCACGCAATAGGCTTGCCTGCTTTACCGTCGGCGTACTTGTGGATTACTATGGATCTGTCAATCACAGAGTACTCGGATTCATCCGCGCGCAAATAATTGGAAGTATAGTTGATGGTTGCCATTCCGGTTGTTCCAGCGGTTATTCCTGGAAGCTCGCCTGCTTTGCGACCACCGGACGGGCATTTAGAATTTCCATCATGATCTTTAATTTTGGGGTTAAAATGCCCGCCTGGCGCCTCCGGTGAATCACATGAACCGAATTCATGAATGTGAACCGCGTAAATCTGGTTAGGTTCAAGGCCGGCTATCTCTCCTTTAATCTCCAGCTTCCTGCCCTTTGATGTTTCATAAAAACCGACAATCCCATGGATATTGAGACTGTCAAACCCTTTTACATGCGCCGCTGCCTGCGGTAACATCTTAGCCGCGTGTTTACCGGCGAGACTCCCTAAAGCATGAATCGAAACCGCAAACATCATTATGGAAATTACGCAGATCAACCGTTTCAAAGGCTTCCCCCTTTTGGTAAGTTTTAAATAGACTGATAAAAAACGCAATTGTTGTGCCGTAGAGGGTAATTAATGCGGAAAAGATAAATTATTTTTGATGAGGACAGAAGGGACGTCCGTCCAAATTATGGAAATACACGCGCAGGGGCGCCCCTTGCGGGCGCCCTGAATCACGCGTCAATAATAATAACGCGGTTACACCCAAATCATTCATTACCGGGTGTACGTATGGGGTACCCGTATAATGAGGATGCAGATGCGTATATTAATATATTATTGACTGATGTTACGCAACCCCAGCCCCGCAGGGGCGTAATATGCGAACATAGGGTGCAGCCCTATGTATACGAACGTGTACATACCCCATACATAACGTGTACACCCATACCTGCAGAAGATGGAGAAGCGGAAGCAGGATGGAGAGGCAGATGACTCCCTGCGCCTGCGTTACGGCTCTCTCCCCATACATAACGTGTACACCCATACCTGCAGAAGATGGAGAAGCGTAAGCGGAAGCAGGATGGAGAGGCAGATGACTCCCTGTGCCTGCGTTACGGCTCTCTCCCCATACATAACGTGTACACCCATACCTGCAGAAGATG
>JAIRVB010000020.1 GCA_031254105.1 Chitinispirillales bacterium | reverse complement strand
CTTATAAAAAACAGTTACTATAAACTATTCCATTTAATAAAACCGCGCCTGTGCAAATAGCGCCTCAATCTCTTTTTTGTGTGCGTAACCTTTTGGTGTCAATAGTAAAATATATTTTGACGGTGTATGCGCAAATACTTTTTTAACAATTTATAGTTGTCTGGAAATGACATTGTCTGAATTTTCAGATCTTTGAGTTAATTTTTTCAAGCAAGGTTAGGTTGAATATATAATAATTCAACTTCAAAATAGATGTCCGAATGCAGAAATAAAAGATCTGATCACCTCATTTCTGCATTCTGCGTTATTATTTCTGCATTAATATTAATATCTTTTTCCAAGTTGAATGACTATATAAGTTAAAACCGGACAGTTTGGCTTTCACAACGCGAAGGTGATTGTCAATTGATATTATTTTTCTATGCGCGGTTGTTTAATGCCATGCGATTAACGCGCAGCTGAAACGAAAGCAGTATTATTTTTGATATGTTGGGATTTATCTTTTTGCAATGTAACCAGCGACAAAAATGAATCATCTGTTCGCCGCGAGCTCCTGCACCGGGAAAAAATACTCCTCCGGATTGAGCGGTCTGTCCTTGTACCACAGTTCATAATGTACATGCGGTCCGGTTGTTAAGCCGGAAAGGCCGATTGTGCCGATCACATCGCCGCGTTTGACGGAACGGCCCTGAGCAATGCGCGTTGTGCCCAAATGAGAATAATTCGTGCTATATCCCTGAGCGTGGGATATTTTGATGCGCTTGCCCCATATTGGGTCTTCCTCCACAAGTGTGACTGTCCCGGCGGCTGAAGCCATGACCGGTGTGCCGATCTCGGCGGCGAAGTCCACGCCGTAGTGCATTTTTTGTTTTCCGGTAAACGGATCCCGGCCTGTGCCGAAACGTCTTGAGATTATAGAAGCGGATGGAGAAACCGGGTAATTGACAGGGATCGACTCAAACAGATTCTTCCCTCCCTCGCTTGCTAAATAGGCGAAAGCGGAGATATGTTCTTCACGTTCGCTAATATAGTTCAAGAGTGCGCCGGACTCCATAGAAGCGGAGTTTGCCTTGCTCTTTTTGACAAGAGAAGTGTGCTTTTCCTGAGGCAGTCCGAATATCTCCATAGACTGCTCTTTTTTTGCTTCAAGGCGTACGGTGTTCTCTTTAAGATTGGCAAGCAGACGCAAAGTAGCGCCAATATTCTGATGCAAACGTTTATTTTGCTCAATGAGATTTTTGTGCTGGTTTTGCTCCTGAGCTGAAAGCGCGAGACTTTCAAAAGGGATAAAAAAACCGGCAAAACCGATGACGACTATAATTATTAAAATAGCCGCCATCCATGTGCGTATCGGTAATATTTTGACACGGCTGCCCTTTGGCGGCACAAGGAGAATAGATGGTTTTTTCTTCATATTTCTTAAACGCCGTTGTCGTCACTGTCTTCGCTGTCCTGATCCTCCTCAGATTTCCCTTTTTTGGCCGCTTCCTGAATTTCCTTAATTTTATTGTTGATTTCAACAATTTCCGCCTTGAGCGACGCTATGGTCTCAACAGCCTTCCTGATAACTAAATCCTCGGAAGCGTTACCATCTTTGCCGTCCTGAGAGAGATCAAAAAAGCGCTCGCCTATGTCCATAAAATTATGTTCGATTTTGCGCTTGGCCGCCATCTCATCTATCTTAAGCTTGCCAATCTTTGTGTACTCCTCTATTTTCTCCGCAGAGATCGCCGCGCCCTCCTTAAGACTCTTTTTAATTTTTTCCCATACACTGTCCATTTAACATCCTCCCCTTTTTAGATGGTACAAATTCAAAACCAAAATATTTAAATTCAAAATTCTATATATGCAGCCGGGTTTACCCGGCCTTTGACAAAGGACAAAATCTCCAGCAACTCCCTTCTCTTTCTTCAACCATTAGCAAAATCATTGCATCCTGCCTGTATGAACGCCATTTGCCGAGCTCTACCCCTGTGCGCACCCACACTTTCTTTCCGTACAGATAATTCTTGCGGCTGCCCCGTCTCGCGCCTGTACAATACTTTCCTAAATCCGCCTGCATTACTAAATTTATAATATACAATATAATATATGACCGAAGCCTCACCTGCCGACATCAATTTTTTTATACTTTACTGTAAAATCAGTTCAGAATGTATTTTTAAGCAATGAACGCACCAACAGACACATCTCTTGAGTGTTTTTTACTGACTGCTCAAAGCAGGGATAACGGACCAAGGTTTGAGATAACGCTTTGGGCGGCGGATGCTTCCGGCAAAGCCGTCAGGATTAAAGTTGACGACTTTAGACCGCTGTTCTTCTGTCCGCGTACACTGCCGGAAAAAGAAATGTTGGGTGTTAATGAGAGGAAAAAACTTCCGCTGCGCTCTCTTGATATGCAAGAGACAGATTGCCTCTACTTCAACACCTTTTCACAAATGCAGCACGCCGCAAGAGACCTTCGAACCGCAGGGTTAAAAACGTTTGAATCCGACATACACCCGATGGAACGCTACCTTATGGAACGTATGGTGAGCGGCGGAATGAAAGTCACAGGAACGCCGCAGAGTTTCGGATCATATATCAAGTTTACAAATCCACATCTGCGCGGATGCTTGACAGCGGCTGCGCAGTTTAAAACAGTCTCCATTGATATAGAAACAAATGTAAGTACCGGAGAAATCTACAGCATCGCGTGCGCGGACGCGCTTGCGGAACGCGTTTTTATGAGAGGAGCTCTTCAAAACGCGGACAATATAAAATTCTGTAAAGATGAGCGCCAGCTTCTCACTGAATTTTTCGCGTATATACAAAACCGCGATCCGGACATAATCATCGGATGGAGCGTTATTGATTTTGATCTTCGTGTAATTCAGGAGCGCTGCGCAAAAACAGGCGTACCGTTTGAACCGGGCAGAGAACGCGGGAGCCGTATTGTAAAAGGGCAGACTGGCGCCAGCTGGAACGCGCGTATCCCAGGAAGAGTAGTGTTGGATGTGCCAACAATGCTGCGGGCGTATCACCATACCTTTGAAGAGTACTCTCTTGATTTTGTAGCATCACAGATACTTGGACAACGCAAAACCATAGAGCTTACCGGAAAAGAAAAAATCAGCCAAATTGACAATCTGTTCAATACTAACAAATTAGAACTTGCCCGCTACAACCTGACCGACGCAAAACTCACGCTTGGCATTTTCACCAAAACCGGGATCCTCCAAAACGCTGTTGAAAGAAGTAAACGCAGCGGCTCCACCCTTGACCGCACAGGAGCAAGCGTAGCCGCTTTCGACCATCTCTACCTGCCGCGTCTCCACAGAGCGGGCTTTGTAGCAGGCGATACCTTTGACATTATCCAAACAGGAGCGGGGCTTCCCGGCGGTCACGTGCTTGACCCCAAACCGGGCTTGTATGAAAACGTACTGGTTTTTGATTTCAAAAGTCTCTACCCCTCAATCATCATGACATTTATGATTGATCCGCTTGGGTTCAAAGCAGCTGATTCCGACAGAATATCAAACCCGGCCGGCACATCATTCTCTAAAAAGCAATCCATACTGCCGGAAATAATCCGTGAGCTTATGGAAGCGCGTGCAAAAGCGCGTGAGCAAAAAAATCAGTGCCTTTCTCAGGCGATAAAAATTTTAATGAACAGCTTTTACGGCGTATTGGGTTCTACAGGATGCCGTTTCTTTTCTGAGAAAATCGCTTCCACAATTACATTGACAGGCCGTTATATTCTGACGGGCTCAATTGAACATATCGAAAAAACAAGCGGCAAGCGAGTAATATACGGCGATACCGATTCTCTCTTTGTTCATCTTGGAGAAACCTCGGCCCATGACGCGGCCGGCTTCGGTGAAACAATCGCAAAAGAAACATCAAAATGGCTATGCGAACATTTAAAAGAAAATTTTAACGCACATTCAAGCTTAGAGCTTCAGTATGAAATCCACTACCGTCATTTTTTTCTTCCCTCACTCAGAGGAGGCGAACATGGTCAGGGAAGCAAAAAACACTACTGCGGCGCGGCAATTGATCAAAATGGCAAAATACACTTAACTTTTAAAGGGATGGAAGCCGCGCGCAGCGATTGGACAGAACTTGCGAAAGAATTTCAGCACACGCTTTTTTCACGGTTCTTTTCCGGTCAGCCGCTTACGGAATACATAAGGGCTACCGCAGAACTTCTTCAGCAGGGACATTTTGACCGGAAACTTATCTACAAAAAGCGGCTGCGCAAACGCATCGGCGAATACACTGTACACGTTCCGCCCCATGTACAGGCAGCAAAACTCCTGGATTCTCCAAGCCGCACAATTAAATACTGCATCACCAAAGAGGGGCCGCAGCCTATCGAAAAACTCACCGCACCTCTTGACTACCAACACTACCTTGATAGTCAGCTAAAACCAATCGCTGATTCGATTCTTGAATGGACAGGTACAAGTTTTGATAAAATAATTTCAGGTCAGCAGGACTTGTTTCAGGAGCTTTAGAGGCGTCTTTCAATTAAAAACCGCGCTCCTCTCACCGCGAATTGCAGCCGGTAGAATCTCCCTGCACAGAACCGGAAGGTTGAGGTGTTTTTTGGGCTGGCTTATGAACAGGCTAAAACCTGTCTCTATATCTTTTATCGATTTTTTAGATATCCTGCTTAATTTTATCAGAAGTTTTTTTGTGGCTGTATCCTCTTCAAATGACGCGAGATCAATGAAAAACTTAAACTCCTGTCTCGCTCTGCCACAGAGAACAGCGTTGATTTCAGAAACATCCATCTGACTGAGCGCTGCGCTTCCAAACTGTATCTCTTTGAACTCGGAAGGATTAATACCGCAGCCCCGGGGCGAGTTCCCGTATTCAGCGTTCTCTTTTTCAAGCAATATATACTGTTCTCTTTTGCGGGATGAGAGAAAATATAAAAAAAGTTTTTTTGAATGTTCTTCACACAGCTTTGCCTGCGCCGCATAACTTTGCGCTGATTGTAAAATCTGTTTAAGAGCGAACTCCAGAAAATCATTATAACGCTGGTTATCCATGGCTATGCCAAGCTCCTGAAAGCTTAATTAATTGAAACTTTATAGTTTATCTACCTGGAAAAATTCGCTCTCAAAGAGGTAAACAAATTACCCTGCCGTCTCCCCAATGTAAGGCGAGGATCTATTGCTCCCGTCTATGAACTTAGAGCAGGAATAACAAATCCCATCCCTCACATAAGACCGCGCTTTTCAAGTAGATCCACTCTAATCATCAAAAAATGTGCCATTCATAAAACAGATAAAAAGAACACCTTAAGCGAAACTATTTCTCACTTTTGAGAAAACATCTCTCAAAAGTGAGAGTTTTTATGCAGTCGCCGTCTGCTGCTGCATTTTATCTAATTTACGGTACAGGGATGAAAGAGAGATTCCCAATGCGCTGCTTGCCTCATATTTGTCACCGCTAAAATGTTTGAGCGCCCTTACGATGTGTCTTTTCTCAATTTCATCGAGATTCCAAACCTCTGTCCCGCTCTCCTTCTCTTTTGGAGTTGCGATGGAAGCGGGTGTTTTCTCAAGACCCGGAAAATGCTGAACCGTTAAAGGCTCCCCCTGAGCAAGCAGGAGCGCCCTCTCAAGCATATTGCGCAGTTCGCGTATGTTGCCGGGCCAGTAATAATGGACTAATGTATTTACAACCTCTTCGGTGAGAGGAAAGTGAGCGTAGCTGAAACCTAAAAGCGTATGCTTTATCATACCGACAAGGTCGTCCTTGCGCTCTCTTAATGACGGAAGATTTATTGGAAATATACAGATACGGTAATAAAGGTCTTTGCGAAAGCTGCCATTATTTGAAGCTTCCGTTAAGTTGCGGTTTGTAGCGCAAATCAATCTGAAATCACTTGTGCGAAGTTTGTTCTCTCCAATGCGCCTGTAAGATTTCTCCTCTATTGTTTTCAGCAGCTGAGTTTGCACCTCTATATCCATGTCGCCGATCTCATCTAAGAACAGGGTGCCGCCGTCAGCTACTTCAATGAGCCCCGCGCGGTCCTTGATAGCAGATGTAAATGATCCCTTGGCATGACCGAAGAGTTCGCTTCGCAGCAGCTCTCCTTTAAGGCTTGAGCAGTTTACCTCTACAAACGCCTCGTTTTTGCGCTGGTTGTGATCATGAATCCAGCGCGCGAGAACCCCTTTACCTGTCCCGGTTTCACCATGAAGAAGCACTACGGTATGGTTCATTGCCGCGACATTTGCATACTGTATCACTTTTTGTATAACAGGGCTTGCCCCAAAATACGGCTCCCCTTTCTGAAGCGCAAGCCTCTGGTGTATGGAATCTCTCTTGCGCAGCTCCTCAAACTCAATACTTTTGGAGAGGCTCACACTTAGATCGTCCATGTTGACCGGTTTTGTCAGGAAGTGGTGAGCGCCCATTTTTATAGACTTAACAGCTGTAGGTATATCGCTTGCTCCGGTTATCACTATGACAGCCGTGTTCTCGTGAGCGCTTCTAAGCTCCGGAATCCAGTCCATGGCGTTGCCGTCCGGAAGCTTCAAATCCAGAAGAATCGCGTCAAAATGCGAAGTTGCGGTTCTATCTTTTGCCTCCTTGAGACATTTGCAGGTATCTATAGAATAACCGGCTTTGCTTAAATACCGGGAATAACCAAAAAGCGTTGCCTCTTCATCGTCAACCAATAAGATTTTGGACGTCTTCATTTTCAAAGCTCTCCTACACTTTTCTTCGTAGCGTTTAAAATAAAATCTAAATACCGAGAGCTTACCGGGATGAGATTGTGAGAACCGCATTTGAGATGCTGCTGTTGAAAGCTGGAATAAAACCGAGAAGAAATTAGCCTGAAAGTACAAAATAGTTTAGGGCACAGCTCTGCGCACATAGAAAAGTAAGCAATTTACCGTCCTTCCCCCAAAAGCGCTTAAAACAGGCTCTACGATAAATATTATCCGGTAAATTTACCGCATTTTTCAAAATGAGTGTCAAAATAACAAATTTACGGAGTTTCCTGACATATATAACGCATACCGTGAAGCAGCTTGTTTGCTTCGCAAACATGAACGCGAGTCCAATGATCATTACTAAAAATTACTTGATATTTTTTGTGAAATCAGTTATAGTCTATACTGTACTGTAAGGACGAGATTTATCGTTTCTCATTTTTAGAGATATAGTGATATGTTCATCAAAACTCCGGCAGTTTGTACAAATGATAAACTTAGACTCTGATAAATTAATCGGCAGGGAAATATCCGGAATTACGCTTATAAGCCTTCGGGGTCGAAGCGGCAAAGGGCTTGTCTTTGATGGATTTCAGAGGTCTTTGGGCAGGAAGGTCGCAATCAAGCTTATTCCCAAAAACTCCGGCGTTTGCGCTTCCATAAACAGTTTTATAAACAGAGCGCAGGTTCTTACTGAGCTTGACCACCCAAATATCGCCGCGGTATCCGGCGCGGGAGAGTATGAAGATTTCCTCTTTATCACTATGCGGCTTATAGAGGGCGTCAGCCTTCAATCTATAATTGAGCGTAAGCTTTGCAGTAAGGATGTCTCAAAGCGTTTTATTCCTGTTGCGGTCGCATTGCGTATAATAACGGCTGTTCTTGATGCCCTTGAATATGTGCACAACGAGGGTATTGTTCATCAGGATGTAAAACCGGGTAATATTCTTATTGAAAAAACAGATAAAACCCCTTTTCTTGTAGATTTTGGAATTGCCCGAATCTCTTCTTTTGAAGAGAAACCCAAATCCGTACTCGGAACACCGCTTTATATAGCGCCTGAGCAGGCACGGGGTGAGATAACCGACTCGCGGGCAGACATATACTGCGCGGGTGTAACACTTTGGGAATGCCTCGCGGGAACTCTCCCCGCGCCTTCCTTGCCCGCAATCAAACTTGTAAGCGTAAAGGCGCGGAACCCGGAGAACTTTTTCCAAGTTTCGCCTTCAGACAGCTCCTCAAAAATTGACTCAGAGCTTGAGCGGATCATATTGAAAGCAACCGCTTCCAACAGAGATATGCGTTACCGCAATTGTGGTCAATTTCGTAATGATATAAATTTTTATATAGAAAACAGGTATTAACATAAGGTACAACGCAGCATAAAGGAAAATGTTATGGAAGAGAAAGAAGCCCAAAACCTGGCACAGCAGTTTATAATTATGTTTAACGGTTCGTTCCTTTACGGATGCGCTCATCCGAATACAGTCAAAAACGTAACGGCGTTTAGCGCCGCTCTTAACAAAAGTTTTACGGGACAGCAAATAATTACATTTGCTTTAAACCGTAAAGAACTTCTGGTAGAAAAGTGGCCGCTTGATGAAGCCGTCAATACTGACAAGATAGCCGCGCATTTTGGAAAAATAGGTGTAAAATCAATAAGTTTTCAAAAAGGCGTACAGGTTGACAGCTTACAGCGTCTGCTGGCGCTTGCCGGCGATATCAATAACATTGGCGCATGCAAGGCAAACATAGCGGCAGCAAAGCCGGGGACTCTTGCGGGTATAAAAATTAATTCGCCGGCAGCAGCCGCAACAAGCGGTAAGAAACCTGAAAAAGCGGTAAAAATGCCCCAAAGAGCTCTTAATACCAGTAACATGCTTTTTCTTGTAAGCAGAGAGATAAAGCGGCATATTCGTTACAACGCTCCGTTTTCAACTATTACGGCGTCAATAAAACAGATAAAACAGAATGGAAAATCCCGTCTTCCAAAATCAGAGGAGTTAACGGAACTGCTTCCGCAGCTTTTTGACATTATCCAGCCCCTGCTTCGCGATGTTGATCTGGCCGGCACCATAATTTCCCCTGAACTTTTTATGGCTCTGCCAATGACCGGGGAAGAGGGCGCAAAAATTGTAATGGAAAGAATTTTAGAGAAAGCGGCAGACTTCACATTTACCGTTGCGAACCAGAAAGTAAGCTTAAATGTTAAGGTCTCGGTAACCGTACCCACGGAATTAACGAAG
The DNA here is from genome assembly GCA_031254105.1 of Chitinispirillales bacterium. Lineage (GTDB taxonomy): Bacteria > Fibrobacterota > Chitinivibrionia > Chitinivibrionales > Chitinispirillaceae > WRCH01. The sequence goes on along the minus strand of JAIRVB010000020.1, from coordinate 105,753 downwards.
GATATCAGATCTTACCTTAAGCAAACAATGCTTAATCATAATTCATAAGGTTTTTCCGCGCCCAGGAGCGCATGACCGCATCGGCCCTCTCTATGACCATGCGTTCGCGATGCGGGGCGTTCCGGCAGGATTCATGAGTCAAAGCGGTGTGTGAGAGTGAGTAATCCATCACACATGTTCTTATGCATGCTCCCATCCCAAGCTAAAGCATTAGGTTATAAAAACAGCCTTGCGGATGTACGTCCTTTCAGGACGCGGAAAAACGCCTCATCAATAATTAACAGCGAACTATTTCAATCTATCCGCCAAAATATGTCTCAACGCCTCATCATCAAGGATAATTGACCCTGCGGTATGATGAGAGTTCAGCATTCCCTGAGGCGGTTTCGAACCGTCTTCTATTACCCCGTCGGCTATGATAATAATCTCTACCTCTCTGCCGGCTAAAAGTTCAAGTCCCGGCATTTCGATCTCTAATTTCGGAGAGTTTACAATTGTTTTCATTCTGAATGTCGTATGCATGCAGATCTCCTTTTCTTTAAAAGAGTTCATGTTTCGAGCTTCTGTTTCTCCGCCGAGAGGTGTGTGACGGTACTTCATTTTTCTTTTCCTTTCGTAAAGTGCTCATTTTTAAGTGAGACTGATAAACCCGCGGAAAACGCCTGCCGTATCTTTGGGTCAGGATCGGTCTCCCGGTCAAATATAAACTGCACCATATAGTTAAAAATCAGGTGTCTGGTTATGTTAATGTTGACTATTGTTTCAAGTGAGACATCGGGGTATCTCCACCCCGCTGTCTGCAAATCGGCAGGACGCGCAAGGGCTTCAAAAACAGTGAGTTTGCCCGCAATACTGCCCGCGCCTCCCCGTTTCATCTTAAATTCTGTGACAAGCTCCGTACCCGCGTCGGTAATAACCGAAGTTTCCCTGCGGTCAAGTTTTATCCACTCTTCACCGGTATATTCGTAAGGCATGGCGTCTCTGTCTATATTACACCTGAGCGCCCCCCCCCATCTTACCTGCCAGCTAATGTCAGGGTTTTTTAACAGATATTTCGCTAAGCCAAAAGATTTAGTAAAGGTTGCCGGGTTTGCATACCTGCAATTATCAGGATCGCGCGTATCATAAAACTGGCTTACTGCTCTCAAGGATAAAAATGGCTTCAGGCTGAAATCTTCCAGTTTAAATTTTAAAGATGTTTCAAAGTCAATTAAATCTGTAGATTTTTGAGGGGATGACCATTTTTTTGTCTCCTTGTCCTGCAGCTTTGTCTGACCGAAAGCTATTTTCAGTGAATTTTCATGATAAAGCCTGCGGCTTAGCTGCTTTACCGCTATGTTTGTTGATCTGGCAGCCCATAAAAAAGAACCGCTCTCCGATCTGTCCCAGTTTTCAGTAAAAGAGTTAAAAGTAGAGGTAATACACGCCTCCGCAGATAATTGCCATGCTGGATTTACGGCTTCATCCGCTGCGTGAAGAAAGGTTACAAAAAATGTCGCGATTATCAGTACAACGACCATAAAACAACAACTGGTACTTAACAATTAATAAAAAGAGGCGGCAACACGAGAGTACACATAAAGTAGAGGCGGCCCCATATGGCCGCCCATGTGCAAAAAAGGCGCAACGCACCATTAAAGAAAATTACAACAAGACAAGCCCATATAGCAATAAGTGGTTGATTTAGATAAAGTTAGTAACACCGATAACACACGCAGGGGCGGCAACCCGCCGCCCGCAAACCATGCGCCCATACGCATGATCTTCGCATACCGTACATTCCAATATATGATGTACGTATATTATCCCATGCATATTATATCCCTTACATGACAGATACGCAAGTTACGCGGGGGGCAGCTTGCCGCCCTTACGATGAACATGGACATGGCAGATGTGCGGGTACAGGTTCGTCCGCATATTGGCCTAATCCTCCTCCATGCGTACCGGTTCCACGCTGGGATGAGGTTCCCCTGTCATGGCAAGATAGCCTGCGTTGTCAAGAGTTCCCCGTATATACATGTTATTTGCGATTACGGAGATGCGTTTTGCCATGAACGCCGATTTAGTGTGGTGAGGGGTAATTCTTGATGGCATCGCAAGACACGCGGCCATGCGCGCGGCTTCGGCGCGTGTCAGATTTGCGCTGCTTTTTCTGAAATAAACGTTGGCTGCGGCTTCGCAGCCAAAGATATTCTTTCCCCACTGGGCGTAGTTCAGGTAGAGTTCAAAGATACGCTCCTTGCCAAGGTATTTTTCCATTAAAAGCGTGTACCCCAACTCCCTTAATTTGCGTTCAAAACTTTTTTCAGGCGTAAGAAAGAGATTTTTCGCAAGCTGCTGCGTTATGGTGCTTGCGCCTCTTTTGAAAGAGTTTACGCTGCGGTTATGGTCTATCGCCTCAACTATCGCGTCAAGCGAAAACCCGGGATGAGTATAGAAACCATCATCCTCTGCGGCCAATACGGTTATTTTTAAAATATCCGCTATTGAGTCAAGGGGGACAAACTTCCAGATGAGACTGTCATTCTCCCCTGATTGAGCAAGCTGCTCCCGGTACTGCCTCATGTAGATTGTTTCTGCCGGATTTTCGGTTATTAGTTGTTTTACTTCGCTTACAGGCTTCATTACGTGGAGATCTATATAAGCTTTTGCATGGGTATACCCAAGAATGACCAGCGCAGTACCTATAATGGAGAAAACGACAGCGTATCCCACAAATACGGTTTTGATCACAATCCACAGTATGAGCAGTATCCGCAGAATTAGGAGATGTTTTTTTTTAGCGGCGGCGTCAGTCATGGCAATAAAATAATTCGTGGGATGATATATGTCCACGCAGAGACGGCCGGTGGTTTACCGCATACAGTACGGTGGGATAGGCGCTGCGCACAATGCGCATACTATAATAATATGTTCAAATGTAAGGACGCGATTAACCGCATCTTTACAGGGAGCGTTACGCGTGATATTCGTACCACGCAACATCCGTACAATGTACTTCAAATTCTATCATACACTGTACGGGATACAATCGGGGTGTGCCCTTACAGTGATGTTCCCCAACGCGCCAGTCTATATATCGCGCGTTCAGGCCATACATGTGTATGTAAAAAGAGTACTCTCTAACGCGATTCGTATCCGCCCTTACAAAGATTTCCTTGACTTGCCGCCTGAAAAAGAAGTATTATTTATACTATTATATTCTAACCTTTGCATATTGTAACCAGGAAACATTTTAGATATTTTAAGAGGAGGCCCTTAAAGATGCGTAGGATGAAATTAGCTGGCCGTTTTATGCTTATGGTGTCAGTGATTTTGATGTTGGGAGTCGCTGGCTGCGGCGGCGCCAAGACCGGCGGCGGCAGCGGCGGTGGCAGCGGCGGCGCCAGAAAGGGCAAAGTTTCTGAGGAAGACAAGGCAAAGATTGAGGAAGCGCGCCAGGCTGCCGAAGATTCCGAAAAGAAGCTTTCTGAACTTAGGCAGGAGAGAATCAGGCTTGAGAGTCAAGACGCTGGCGGCGAGTAATTAAGGAGTAATCCATAAAAGATACACGTGGTATTCCTGTTGTACCAAAGCGGTCAGGGTTGAGGGTCAGGGGGTTGCCGTCTATCGGCTCACCTGCGCTGATATTCCTTTTATCCCTGATCTGTCTGCTTTTTATTTTCCCCTATAACGAAACAGTTCAAAGGTTTGACCTGCCTAAAATTGGTGTCGCGTCAAAGGAGACTATAATCGCTCCTTTCACTTTCGACATCATACGCTCTCCCGATGAACTTGAGCGGGAGAGGAAAAGGGCGATGGACAGGGTGCTTCTGTTCATGGATTTTGATTCTGGAGTCAGTTTGGCCGCCTCCCGAAAAATCGCTTCGCTTCAGGCGGAATTCGCGGTTTCCGATGACACTCCGGATTCGCTTAAAACAGCCATGTCCAAAGTTCCTCCAAAAGAGTTGTCGCACAGGAGCGTTGAAACGCTGCGGAGGCGACCCGCGCTTTTTGACAAAGCTTCCGAGCAGCTCTCTCTTGTTATGGACAGTGGCGTTGCCTCGGTGCTGCTTTTTGGATCCAACGAAGAACTTAATGAGCTGCGCTCCAAGTTTAACGCTCAGTTCAGTTCAAACTTCCATTATACAAAAAAATTTGTTACCCTCATGCGCGGCGGTGAGGAAAAAAACGTAGCCGTCTCTGATATTCCTGTTCGGGAGGTTGCGTTAGAGCAGGTTGCGGCGCGGCTCAAACGTGAACAGATGTTAGATGACGAGGCTCTCAACGCTATTTACGAACTGCTTTACGCCTGTGTGCAGCCTAACATCAGAGTAAACAATACGCTTACGCAGGAACGAAAACGCGCGGCGGCGGCTGAGGTTCTTGAAACAAGCGGCAAAGTAATCATGGATACCGAGATCGTCCGCAAACATCAGGAGGTTACGGCTGAGGTTATCCAAAAACTCCACTCTTTACATATCGCAATGGACCGTTTAGGCAACCAGGTTGAAAAGCGCAGAGTGGACGCGGGAAATGCCGGTCAGCTTCTCTTAGTTCTTATACCTCTTCTTTTCTTTGCGTTCTACGTGCATAAATTTCAACCGGGTTTGGCGAAGAACCCAAAGAATCTTGCCGCGCTCTGCCTGATTGTTCTTTTGCAGATTTTGATTATCCGCCTTGTGATGGATTTTTTCCCATCCCTGCTTGAGGGACGGGAAGTTTCCGCGGCTATGCCGGAGTATCTGGTTCCTATTACAATGGCCTCAGTACTTTGCGTTATTCTTTTTGGGCTGCAGGTCAGTATGTTTGTCGGACTCTTTATCAGCATATATTTCGGCATAATTACCGGCTTCAATCAGTTTTTCTTTCTGTACGCTTTCCTGAATTCCATAGTGGCCGCTTTTCTTAACTATAAGATCCGCTACCGCTGGCATTTTTTCAAAGCCATACCTCCCATGTTCATTACAAGCGTTGTCACTGTCGCTATATGGCAGCTTACGGGGTGGCATTTTGAAACATTTTTTGTAAACGTAGGCTATGTGTTTGGGGGTGTATTGCTATCTGTTTTTCTTACCATGATGTTAAATCCGTTTTTTGAGCGGATTTTTGACCTTACGACAGATATGACGCTCGTAGAGCTTTCGGATATGAACCACCCCATATTAAAGCGGCTTTCTATTGAAGCGGCCGGAACCTACAATCACAGCGTGCTTGTAGGCAACCTGGCGGAGTCCGCGGCTCAGGCTGTCGGCGCAAACACTCTGCTTGCCAGAGTAGCTTCCTATTATCACGACATAGGTAAGATCGACAAACCTGACTACTTTGTTGAAAATTGCATTGGCGACAGAAACCGCCACAACAAACTCTCCCCTTCAATGAGCGCGCTTATTATCTGTTCTCATGTTAAAGAGGGGGTAGATCTGGCTCGCAAGTACAGACTGCCGAAAATTATAAGGGATGTAATTTTACAGCACCATGGCAACAGCTCAGTTTCATTTTTCTATGAGAAAGCCCTTGAACAGGATCCGCACAAACAGGTTCAGGAGAAAGATTTCCAGTATCCGGGGCCTACTCCTCAAACCCGCGAGGCGGCTATTATAATGCTGGCTGACTCAGTGGAGGCAGCTTCAAGAAGTCTTGCAAGCAGTTCACCAAAGCTTTTAAGAGAATTAGTAAAAAAAATTATCAGAGACAAATTTCTGTCCGGTCAGCTTGATGAGTGTAATCTTACTTTACGCGACCTGCACGAAATTACAGATGGGTTTATGCCTGTGCTGCAGGGAATTTTTCATACGAGGATAGAATACCCTAATAAATAATGCAGAAATAATAATGCAAAATGCGGAAAATAGATCAAATTCAACTGAAATGCAAAGATAATTATCCACATCTCACTTACTTTATTTCTGCATTTTGCATTATTATTTCTTCATTATCTTTGGATAAACAGTATATTTCATACGTGAACAGATTATTCGCGGGGGCGTGTTCGCCCGTGATTCAGAATAATCGTTAATAAGTGACCGGCAGGTAAGCAGGAGGCCGACGCGTCTCTGGTAACTCCGCGTCACAATTAAAAAAGGAGCGGCATCGTGGGAAAAGCGGGTTTTAGCAGAAAACGATTTTTTATTGATTCGAAACTGCAGGGCAGATACATGATTACCTTTTTAGTTCCTATGCTTATCATGCTTGTTTTCATGCTGCTTACCCTATATTTTGCCTCACAGACAATTATCTCAACAGCGAGCCGTATAATGAAACAGGAAGTTTCAAGCACTATCGCTGCCGGACTCCAGGATAGGGCGGAACCTACCGCACAACAGTACAGGGATGTTGTTGAGCAGATTGAGTTCAAGGTGAGTCACTTTGGCGGCGGCAGCAGTCTGAAGCGGGAGTTTACCGGTACGCTTCTGGGAATTTTCGCGGTTGGAATTTTATTGGTAGTTATTCAAGTGGTTATGATGACTATATTCTTCTCGCATAAGATTGCGGGGCCTGTATTCAGATTTGAAAAAGCGTGCCGCAAAGTTATAGACGGCGACTATACAGATGTGATCAAGCTGCGCGAGGGGGATCAGCTTAACAGCCTGGCGAACCTTCTTAATGAGGCGATCAGGATAAGCGGCGAGAGGATAAAGCAGAAGGAAGGCGCCGCGAGTGAAAATTCGTAATGGGAGCGTAAGAGAGCGCGAACTTTGCGTGTCCATCCAGTTATAATGCGTTAGACAGCGTGAGCTTGTATGATAGGAAAAAGAGTGACGAATGGGGAAGCTGCCGCGTACGCATAGGTACTATTATATAACATTAAACGCGCTGCAAAAAATTTTATCATAAACATTACAAAAAAAGTATTGACTTTTAAATTGGTATTATGTAAATTATATGTCTTTAGTAATTGTAGGGGTGAGTACGCAGGTACGAGTCCATACATTGGAGTAGCAACAAATATGAAGAATTGGTTGTTTTCAAAGAAAAATTTTTATCTGTTTGCCGCGAGCCTTGCGCTCCTTGTTACAGGTTATGTTTTGCTTGGTCAGGGGCCTGCGGACAATCATTTATCCAAGAGCGTTGCGCCTGTAATACTGGTTTTGGTTTATTGTGGTTTGATACCATATGCTATGTTAAGCGGCTACGGTAAAAATAACGCGAGCGAAGTGAAGAAAAAATAGAATTCATAAATGAACGGCCGTTGACCGTTCCGCTCATCAGTAATGTAAAATGGGGAGATCTTTTTGAAGACAGATGCGTCTCGGGTCACTCCGTATCACGACTAAAAAAGGGCGTTTAGCTCAGTTGGTATAGAGCACCTGCCTTACAAGCAGGTGGTCGTAGGTTCGAATCCTACAACGCCCATTTATACGGCAGCGAATAATTACTCGTTCTTATTTACGAATAGATTTGTTCGCAGTATATAAAAATTAATGGACCGGTAGTTCAGCCGGTTAGAACGCTGGCCTGTCAAGCCAGAGGTCGCGAGTTCGAGCCTCGTCCGGTCCGTTTTACTTAAGCCCTTTTTGTAGACTTTCGGTCTTACATAGAGGGCTTTTCCATTATACGGCCCGCTTTTGATTTATTTTTCCAGTACACAGTTGATCTATTTAAGAAAAGCACTTGTTTAGTTTCTCCGCGCCCTGAGGGGAAAAGCTGTCTCTGCAGCCCCGTGTTTCAACACGGGCGTTCATTTGTTTTTGATTTATTTGTAATTTGCACATTATAATTTGACCTTGGGGGCTTTTTGGAACGCAAAATTATAGTCTTCGGAAATATGCCGGAAAATGACGCCGCCTTAGTGGGTATGCTTGCGAAGAGCTGGAATCTTAAACTTGTGAGCGCTCCGGCCGATTCCGCCGCAAATGTGACGCTTAATGATGAACCTCCAGCCGGAGTGCTCTCCTATCTGTCATGCGAGTATGAACAGATGTTCAGAATGTTCAGCCATCATTCCATTGGTTTTGGAGAGAGCGTTCCATTGTACCAGCGTGTTGAAAGCGACGCGGTTCCCCCTTACCTTTATGATTTTCCGCTTTGCGGTATTTTCAGCTCACCGCTCAGTGAAGCGGCTGCAATGAGCATTCTTCTCTCCATTAACCGTAACTGTGATTTGACAGAGAAGCAAAGGACGCTTATGAAGCGGTTAGTAAGAAGCCGCGAACAGAAAGACTGGATTGTGCGTATTGGTACCGCTATTTGCCGCGAGAATGACTACGCTTCGCTTCTTGAACTTATCCTTGCGATAAGCCGCGAGGTTACAGGCGCTGACGCGGGTTGCATATATATAAGAACCCGAATGGTTGATGGAGTTCTTTGTGACACATTGCAGTTTGCCCTTGCTCAGAGCGATTCATTTGCACCGGGCAATTTAAAAGATATTTTTGTGGACATTAATCCTGAGAGTCTTATCGGTTACGCGGCTCATACCGGACGGTTTGTTGAAATTGAGGATGCCGGCGGAATGCCTGAAGACTCTCCGTATAAATCCGACAATGAGTTTATTCGTAAACATGACTACAAATGTCAATCCGTACTTGCCGTACCTTTAAAAAATCCGGAAAACGAAGTAGTTGCCGTTCTGGAACTTGTCAATAAAAAACCGGATAAGGCAATCATTCTTAAAACGCCTGAAAATGTTAGAAAACATGTGCTGCCGTTTACCGGTGATGATATTAGCGTCGTTCAGCTCCTTGCGCGTTACGCGGCAGTATCTTTAGACAGGATCAGCGTTTATAAGGATGCGCAACGCCAGGCTTGAGTAAATTACAAATAGAACGGATACTAACGAAATTTTCGTAATCCTTACGAAAATTTCTGACTTCAAATTTACATACTCAATTCGACGCAAAAATTAAATAAGGATGTTTTGCCGGTTATTCCATCAGTATCTTTTGTGTATGTGTCAACAATTCCCTGCCGCCGTACTGCCCATGCCCGGGAATCACAATTTTTGATGATGGAAATTTGTCTATCATTTTTTTAATTGTTTGCGGCCACTCTCTGACATCCGCATCCGACAAGTTTCCTTTCCCTTTAGACGCCATATCTTTTACAAGACAGCCCGCAAACAGAATCTTTTCTGAAGGAATCCAAACCACAATATTATCTGTTGAATGACCGCCGCCCAAATAATAACATTTTATTTGGATGTTATTCAGTTTCAGGGAGAGAGAATCCTTAAAACCCTGCTTCGCAATGGGCAGCCCGCGCTCTTTAGCAATATCAATAGTCATTTGATTCGCGTATGAAATCACACCCAGCTTGTTTAAATACCCAAGTCCGCCAATACAATCACCATGCCAATGTCCGGCTACAAATCCAATAATTTTAGCGTGCAGGGAATCAGTAACAAAAGCTGTCAGCGTTTCGGTTTGCGCTTCGGTAACAGGAGTATCAAAAAGAAACGCCTTCCCCTTATCCACTAAAATCAAACCATTTGAAGACACTTTACCAAATCCTTCCATCTCGGTGACAGACACATGGATATACGCGTTAGATGAAAGACGTATTAACTCAATATCATCCGATACCCTTATCGCAGTACTTCCGGAAGGGGCGCCAAATGCAAACTGCGCATATCCGGTAAGCAAAAACAGTGAAAATAACCCAATCAGTATTTTACCGGTACCGGCTTCAGGATAATTTTGTTTTCTCATTCCATCTCACTATGCCTGCAAGGGCATTAATTTTTGTGATATACCCAATTATATATACAATATAAATATTTTCATAATCCGGCATACAATAGTTACCTCCATGTTTGGATAATGTAATCCGGAATATATCAACGCGCGGGTACAAAAATTGTTATATTTTTTTAAAATATAGGCTGCAATAGCGCTTTTATATTGTATACTACCGGCTTAGCGCAAGTTTTTTTGATAATTTATGGCGAAATAGCAATTTAATAACAATTCGGGGGAATGATGAGTCTAGCTTTACGCCCATTAGAACGCAAAGATTTACCTTTTATTCACGCTCTTGATAATGAGCGCCATACAATGGCATTTTGGTTTGAAGAACCATATGAATCTCTTGATGAATTACACAATTTATACGATAAACACATTCATGATGACAATGAACGGCGTTTTGTAATAGACACCGATAACAGCTTTGCGGGAATTGTAGAGTTGATAAATATCAATTTTATTCACCGTACTACAGAAATTCAAATTATTGTTAAATCAGACTTCAGAGGTCAGGGATTATCAAAAAATGCTATGCTTAAAGGATTGGATTATGCATTTAATATTTTAAACATGCACAAGGTATATCTTTTTGTAGACATAGAAAACTATAAAGCCCTGCATATCTATAAAGACATTGGTTTCACACAGGAAGGCATTTTACGGGAACATTTTTTTGTTGAAGGCAAGTATCGTGATAGTATTTTTATGGGTATATTACGAAACGAAATTCAAATTGCAACATTTCCCCATCTAAGAGATTGATTCTTAGAGATTACCACAGTAATGGCCGGTCGGCGGAGACTTGACCAGGCAGAGAGTCAGGAGGCTGTGCAGTATGTTTGGTGGACATTTAGTGAAAATCAGCGCTTTCTCAATAACTGATGAAAGTAAACTGTTTGATATGCTGCGCGGTGAAGGGACTGAATGGAAAGATTATTGGGGAGATAAGGTGCCTGCCCCGAATGCCAGCTTACCTGCTTGAAAAAAGATACAGGGTATGTATGCAAAACCATACTCCCCCATCCATGCACAGGCAGGGCTTGTCCCTGCCTGTGCCATACTGCACTAAATATTATTCGCCTTCAAGCTCTCTGCGCAATTTTTCGAGCTCTTCATCGATAGCATCGGATTCGCCTGTAGTCCTTTCAAGCTGCCTCTGAATACCGCTTGCGCCTTTGTATCTGGAGAAGCGGGCAAGCGCGTAGTCAACGTCTTCCTTGACCTGTTCAAGAGATCTCGCGAAAAAGCTGCCGCGCTGGAATTCATCGGTGAATTTGAAGTACTGATCAATCGCACCCTTAGTTCTGGTCTGAGGAGCGGCGATACTGTCGATTGATGTTTGAATAAGAGAAGACTGGCGCGCTTGTCCGAGTTCATCAATTCTTAAACCGATCTGCTCGTAATCAAGACGGTTAGAGTTGTACTCATTTTGCTTTTGAGCAAGCTCAGACGGGCTTGGAATATTATATGAAGCAAGCTTCTTAACAGCATCTTCAAGGAGGCTTACGGCAGGAACATAGTTTCTCTGCATCGCGTGGGCGTATGCCTGAATCAGGCTGCCTTCACTCTGCAGGATCGGATCCTGCGTGCTTCTCGCAAGCTCGGAACCCGCGGAGATACAGTCAACCCACTGCCTGGCCTTAAGAGCTGTCCACCCCAACCCAAGAAGCGCGTCCTGATAGTAGTAGCTGCCTCTTGGTACGGTTCTGAGAGCTGTAACCGCTTTAGCCATAGCGCCTTCAGTGGTAAGATCTTCATAGTACAGGTAACCAAGAAATACATACGAACGGTTTATGATCTCCTCCTGCGCCTTGTTTTGCGGCTTTAACTGGATAACATATTCCAGATCCGCAATCGCGCCTTGAATATTATCGTTAAGCATATTTGTAACTGCGGCGCTATGGTAAGCGAAAACGTAATCCGGGTGATTGTCCGGAATCATGGTAAAGAGCTGACGCGCTCTTGTAAAATCCGACCGTTTCATGGCAGCCTGACCCATTATATAATAGGCATGGTATTTTATTGAATCGGGAACGCCAAGGCTGTTGAGCTCCTCAAACTGCGCTTCAACCCTGGAGAAATCGTTATTTCTGTAATATACCCGCATAAGGCCAAGATCAGCCATAGGCACTACGATACTGCGGGAGTGGTCATCCTTAACACGGTTATAGATCGTTTCAGCGCTCTTTCGGAGATCAAGACATTCATGACACGCGGCCTGATAAAGATTGACCATATCATTTCTGAAAAAGTCGGGATACTCTACAGCTATCTGAGAGAAGATCCAGTAAGCGCGGTAACACTCGCCTCTGTGAAACAGCTCAAGGGCCTGGTTATAGAGGTTATTAGGACCAAGAGTTCCGCGCCGCGCCATATTGCGGGCGTAAATTTCTTCCCTGTGGCGGCCAAACTCAGCGCGCGCGTAAAATGTCATGTGGCTTACATTAGTGCTGCTCTCTTTGTTGTTAACAGAAACGAACTGCATTAAACCCTCTAAGTCACGTCCGTTAAGGAAACCCGGCATGTTTAAACCAAATGCAAAACCGTAGTGGTCAAACCCTTCGGGATCCCATCCTGTGAGCATATAAACTTTAAAAATACGCAGAATGTTAAATCCAAGCTTCTGTGTAAACTCCCACGGAAGCTGCTTTGCGGAATCTACAGACCAGACATCCTCCGCGGAGATAAGATCTTTAAGAACAAAGTCCGCCCCGAAAGAGATTCTTCTCTCCCAGAAATCGGAGAGAAGAGAGGTTCTTACAGCGCGGGCGTAAGTCTCATCGGTGTCAAGAATATGAGTAAATAGATTTTGGGTAGAAAGCCCCAAAATATGGTTTCCGATCATGGGATGGCGCAAAAGCTTATAACTGAGACCAAGGTCAAACCCAAATCCAAGCCTCATTTCGGCGTTGGGAACGGTGTTATCAATATTGGCCACATTCTGAGCGATAATACTCAAGTTTCCGCCGATAGTCAGACGGTTCCAGATATTGTTTGCGTAAGTTAAAGCGACAAAGTGATTCTGATCGCTGATCGTACCGCCGGAGGGGTTTCCATCCGGATCCATAATCTCATAGCTGCTGGCGCCCTGCATCATCCAGGAGATACCGGCCGCGCTGTGAAGACCTATGGGAACAGTAACCCCAAATTCATGCGTGTAGAACTCCTGCAGCGTATTCGCGAGCATAAAACGCACCGACATGTAGTTCTCTTCATTAATGAATGAAGGGTTGGTTACTCCGGAATACATGGAATAAACATGACGCCAGCGGTCAGTGATAGTAAATTCTCCGGGAAGTCCCGCAGCTTTCACCGAAGAGACAATACTTACCACTCCCAGAAAAAGCAGGGCGGCACAGCTCCTTTTAAACTTAGTTCTAAAACATGCACTCATGATTTATCGTCCTTATCGGTGTTTTTAATATGTTAATCTAGCCCCAAGATCTTCATCATCCGAACTCTTTTCCTTACAGCACTGAGTCGGGTTGACATTAAAGTTCATACTGCTGCGCGGCGCTACGAAAGCAGGGTCAAAAGAGAAATTGTTTTCAGGCAAGGATTTTCCAGGCGCCCAGAGGTTGCGGTAGAAGTTGTTGCTTGAAACCTGAATCTTCTCCGCCTCCTGCAATACCTTGAGGCCGAAACGCTCGTTAAACGCTATTACATTGTTCTCCAGGATTATCTCCGAAGACCCGCCGATAGCTACCCCGTGATTACCGTTATAGGCGATAGAGTTATGGTTTATCGAAACAGATGTCGAACGGACATCCCATCCCTGAATTCCGGAGGAGCGGTTAAACGCTATAACATTGTCCTCAATCTTAGGAAGATGGCGCACGGTAATAATACCGGTCTGCCAGTTGTTTACAATGCGGTTCTGTCTGATCTCATTGCCAAGATCACTTGAGAATATGCCTATCGTGCCGTTTCGTATCTCAAAACCGCTGATAGAGCTGTTCTTGGCCATAGTAACTACTGTCCCCTTGCCCTTGCCGTCTATCTTGGCATCAAAAAGCGAGGCGGACACCAAAGCTACTCCGGGAGCCATAATTATCCGCTCCTTATAAACGCCGGGCGCTACATACACAGTATCGCCCATCCTGACTTTTATCATGGCTTCCGAAATTGTTCTGGCTTCCGCAGAAGGAACATTAATCACAGCAGCAGACCCGGGCGCCGCAAAAAGCAGACCCGCTAAGCATGAAAACGCAGCAACGATACCGCTCCTAATATTCATGACAATACTCCCATATATGGTTTAACTTTCTTACATCACTCACAACAAAATTCTTCTATTCCCTGCATAGCGCGGGCGTTGCGCGCAATGCCCTCTCAACCCGCCGCCGCAATGACAAAAGAACCCACGCGCCCCTATAATCACTGCTAAAAAGCCCTTGCTCCGAGATTTTGATTGTCTCTGCCGAGCCCGATACTCTGCGATTCTTTAAGTAAGCTGAAATTATAACGTTTGGCATCGGTAAAAAGCGGATCCGAAGAGATATTATCCGCCGGAAGAGTGCTGCCAAGCCGCGCGTTTTGATATAAGTTATTATTAATCAGCTCAACCCGTACTGTTTCATCTCCCGGTTTTATGCCAAACTGATCATTAAAAGCTATAATATTGTTTTCTACCGTAACAGTAGAAACACCCCCCAGAGCTATCCCATGATTATTGTTAAAGGCAATAGTATTATGGTTAATCGAGCCGCTTGTTGTACGCACATCCCACCCCTGGATTCCGGAACCTTTGTTAAAAACAATAAAGTTATCCTCAATTCTGGGCAGAGCGCCAACGCACATTATTCCGCTCTGGTGGTTGCGGGAAATTCTGCATTGAGAGATCGTAGTCTGCGCAGATGAGGAAAGTATCCCGATTGTCCCGTTTCTGACCTCAAAACCAACGATAGCGGCGTTTGTCCCCATTGTCACAATAGTACCGCGCCCCTTGCCGTCAAGAACCGCGCGTAAAGGAGTATCCGATACAAGCGCGACTCCCGGGGCTATGAATATGCTTTCTCTGTATACACCTTCCTTAACTCTGACAGTGTCGCCATGCCTGGCAATGCTCATGGCCGCGCCTATACTCTTTGCCTCAGCTGACGGTACCACAATTACCCTCGAGTTTGCGAAAAACAAAGCGGCGCACACGCACAACAAAATGCACGTTTTCAAGCATGTTCGTCTCACTTCGCCCCCCTGCCGCAGCCGATTTACGCGATTAAGTTAAAATTGAAAGTACACATCACAGCACGGTCTTCTTTATAATTTAATATTGTTCCCTGTTTTGTGCAATACTTTTCAGCAGGCGATCAGTAATTTGTTACTAATTCTAACAAAAAAGACCCGCGCCAGGCCGCTTCCAGCCAGACGCAGGCCCCGTGCACCTTCACCCTTAAGAAGGAGGGCCGGCCCGCTTGCGGGCCTCAATAATTATACGGCCTGCTGTTTTTATATATTGTAGTAAAACACAACGCACCAACGCCCCCATAATATTCATTGTACGGGCGCTGCACGCAGCGCCCTGTTACTCCTGTCCCTTTCCACGGAAACCCCCGAACCCCCCAAAAGCCGCCCTCCGAAAAACGAAGAACGGCTCTTTTGTCAGATAACTGTTGCCCTGCCTGCAGCTCCGTTACTTCACAATAACGGTTCTTTCCTGTACCGGGGATACACCGCCGCACGCACCTACAGCTGCAACCTTTATTGTATAAGTACCTTTAGCAGGATTTTGCGGGTCAAGTTCACCAAAATCTGTGAGCCGGAACGTTGTCACCCTATACTCATCATTGCCGGTTACTGTCCAGTAGTCGCGAGGGTTAAAAACTGTATTTGGCGATATCTCAATAATATCGGGACCAATCTTTGTGAGTGTGGGCGGCGATGTGTTATCGCAGTCACCAGCTGGTACTGGTTTAAAAACTGCACGGTTTACGGATGTACCCTTATAAATGGAATTACTCGCGATTTCATATATGATATTATTGTTACCATCGGCAAAGTTATAACCATTCCCCTTATTCACTATTACACTTCCCTTATCAATATCATGCCGATTACCATCTTTCACATAATAAGCTTCGTAACCGGGTTCTGTAAAAGAAGTATTTCCTTCGATAACCATATCTTTGCTCGATAAGCCACGAAATGGGGCCTTGTTTAACACAATAACAGATGACGGAAGCTGCTGATCATTAGGTGTTACCTGTACTCTTCTTGTTGCGGTTGTACATTTGTGCTGCGCGTTAGGGTTGCAAACTGTATATTTGATTGTGAACTCCCCAACCCCTATGCAAATACCGTCTTTAACAATATTACTAATATCTTCAGGTATGGTTGTTCTTACTATAGAACCGTTTATGTTTGTCCTGCCTTTCCCTGTCGATGGTATATATTCAGTTTCTGCAGAAGCTGCCGGCTCATAGTATTGCTGACTTACAGTAAATAATAGGTCTGGGGTACCAATACTGAGGATAACACCCCCTGTATCACCCTCGATAGGCTCTCTGACTTTCAATACTCTTGAAGCGTTGGCGAGTACCTCTCCGCGGTTTTTGAACACCTTTCGTGCTTGATAAACAATAAAATACATACCTGACGGCGGTACATTGGTATTGTTATCATACGGATCATATTCAGGAAGCAACTCCCCACTGGTGTTTCTGAGCACAGCATCGATCTTTTCTACTCCAGAGATATTCGTATTTATGCTAACCCAGATTTCATCTAATCCGCCAGCCACATTCCCCATCCACTTTTTGAACTCTCTCAAATCCCCATTATTGATAGATACTTCGCCGAAATTGGTAATGATAACTTTTGGTCCAGTTGTATCTTCGTTACAATAATGGAAAATCGGATGATCGGCGTTAAGTATATTTGCTACTCCGGGCCTATCTTCCGCAAGAGCAGCAATTACTAATTCATCACAGTTTTTATAGATATTATAAATACCGCCATCATCAAGCTTCATTGTACAAGGCCATACCCGATCACAAATTTTTAACTCTTCCCTCAGAAAGTTTTCAGAGTTCTTCGAATCAATCACATTATCAAACTCAACTTTGGCGCAGTACATCGAAAACAGAACCAATACGCCAAGCGCTGCCAGTACAATGGTTAAACGTTTCATCTATCCCCCCCTATGTGTTAATAATGCAGAAATAATAATGCGGAATGCAGAAATAAAAAAACAAATAGAAACGTCTTGGATTGAAAAATATAGAGCGTTTATATATACTTCCTTATTTCCGCATTATGCATTATTATTTCTTATTTAAAAAAAGAACGTTGCCGTAAACCCGGCAAGCCCCGCAGCTCCTACCGTATAAAAAACGGTGCGCAAAGTCTTATTGCTTTCAATATCGCTTCTCAACTTATCAGCCTCCCTAGGGCTTTTCGTATTTTCATAATCATCCCCAAGGCTTTTTACCTGCGTATTAAAGTAGTAACCAACTCCAACGCCGGTTGCGGCCGCCGCAAGCGTAGATATACGCAGCGCAAGCTTTACCGGAGAGATTTTATTTTGCGTAAGAGCCTGAGAAGGGTCTATCACTCTTCTCGCAAAGCCGCAGTCGTTAAGCATCTGTATCGCTTCGGGAATAGTGTCAAGACCTTTAAGGACATCCGGAAGCCGTTTGCACTGTTTCTCATTAAAATAAATGCGCGCCAAACTCATAGACACTTCCGTGTCAACAAAACGCCTGTCAAGAAACAAACCATACGCGTCTTTTGCCTTATCTACCATACCGATTCTCTCGTAAATTTCACCCGCGAGTTTAAGACCGTACTTATTTGGGGCCATATTGATTTTAAAGAGATTTACATAGCTCTCCGCCTCAAGCTGGCTGTTTCCGGTACGCTTGTGAATTTCAGCTATGATCCTCCAGCCCTCCTCCTTGTCCTGCTTCATACCCATACCCCTTTTGAGGTATTTTAACGCCTCTTCCTCATGCCCGGGAACCTTGGCGTAAGCGGCCCCAAGTTCAAAGTATTCATCTTCGTCAAGAGAGAGCCCGCTCTGTGAAGCTCTATCCAAATAACCGGAAGCTTCATCCATTCTGCCCATCTGTATACTCAGAGTGGCAAGACGGAAAAACACGCGTCCGTCCGCTTCCCCATCCTGCATAATAGAGTTGTATTCGGAACGCGCCTGATCAAGACTCCCCTGACTCTGATAGATCATCGCCCTCTCAAAAGCCACAGGCGTTTTAAGCGCGGGGTTTACGGAAGCGTTCTGAGCCGCAGTAAGAGCCTGAGAAAAGTTGTTGTCCCCGCGCAGATAACCGGCAAGAAGCAGCTGCAGCGCCGGATAATTACCGGACTGGCTGATAACAGTGTTTATATGTCCGATAGCTTTCGGGTAACTCTCCGCACGGGCGGCAAGCTGCGCGGCAGCGTACTGAAATCCTATAGTATTGGGGTTTCTCTGAAGTATTCTGTCCGCCGCGTTATAAGTAATAACCGCGCGGTCTCTATTAAACCTACCCTCATCCGCTAAAATATTTCCCAACGACTCAATAGCCTTCTGATCCTTACCCAATACCGGAAGCTTGAACGCGGCGCTGTTCTTTGCGTCCGGATCCATGGCGTCAGCGATTTTTGCCAGACAGATATCAAGCCCGCCTTCAAACGCGTTGTGGATAACGCTTTGAGAAACTTTTACTACAGTCGCATTCTCCGCAAGCCAAAACAGTTCCATCGAGTAAAGAGAACTTTTCCCATCTCTCGCGGGCTGATACTCCTGATAAATAACGTGAGTGGCGCCAAGCCTTCTCGCGGCCTCAAAATAAGACTGCCGGTTTATTCTGCGGTTATAATCGCGCGCGTTGGGCAGTATGTCATTTACCTGTTCAGAAGAGAGCACATATGTACGAGGGAAAGAAGCGATTTTATAATACGCGTACATCTCTCCCATGGCGGAGATCCATTTGGTCTTTGTTTCAGCCTCATATACGGCGTAAATCGGACGGCTGATAAGCACTTTGTATGTACCTGTAAACGGTGGAAGAACTCTCGACGGAACCGCCGGGTCAGCCGCGGCTTTTGTTGAAGGATCTTCAAACGTACCGAACAGATCATCAATGGCGGACTGGTCGAAATTACCGCCGCTTTCACTGTTTTGACTGCCGAAAAGATCATCCTGACCAAAGGCAAGAGCGCTGAAGCCGAATATTATCATGGAAATAACAAGGCCCCGTTTGATTGAGATTCTGCTCATTCCCCTATCTCCCTAAAACTTTAATTAAGCGTTTCAATTGTTGTACGGATATGACCGTTCTCTTCTGAAATTCTGAAGATACGGATATGCCTATATAAGGTATAATATACTATTGCGCCGATATTGTGACAAGTATTTTGTAGGGAACAACCAGCGGCGATTGTTCCGTTTGTTTGATTGATTAAAAATAAAAATCAAAATGAAAGTCAAAATCAAAATCTATAATATTGAGGCCGGACTTCGCCGACTTTTGACGGGGAACACTCATCCGCCACAACGCCCCCAGCAAAAACATTTACGCATCACACACTCTTCTTTGTAAGGGCGGCAATCCGCCGCCCGCATATTATGCGCCCAACCCTGCTACCATATACGGACGCCCTTCGCGGATGCCCCTCTCACTTTCTAACCCCTAAATCTGAATTTAGCTGCAAGCAGCATCCCGGCCAACACAAGCGTAACGCCGTTTGCGGCGATTATTGGAGTTTTTTGGATGCCTATGCCGTAAACAAGCCACATAAGCACCCCAAGAGTAAAAAGTAAAAACATACCCAGCGAAAGGTCTTTTGCGCTTTTGCTCCGGTAAGTCTTTATAACCTGAGGCAGCAAAGAGACAGTCGTTAAAATACCCGCGATAGATCCCACCAGTTCCAAGAGCGCGTTATCATTCATAAGTATATAAATTAATTAATGCGTAAGTAACAACTCGGAACGCAGGAATAAAAAACCATAAAGAAGAGGCAGAAGGTTTCTTTTTATTTTCCTGAATCTCCGCACTCCGCATTATTATTTTTGAATTATTCCCTCACGCCGCTTTGAGAGACGAGTCATCAAACTTCACCGACACAATTGTTGACACCCCGGATTCCTGCTGGGTTACTCCGTACAGGAGATCGGCGGCTTCCATAGTGCGCTTGTTGTGAGTAATGATAATGAACTGGGTTTTTTCGGCGAATTTTCGCAGTACTCTGACAAACCTGCCTATATTCGCGTCGTCAAGCGGCGCGTCAAGTTCGTCAAGAATACAATAGGCTGAGGGTTTGACAAGATAGAGCGCGAAGAGAAGTGAGATCGCCGTGAGCGCGCGCTCACCTCCTGAGAGAAGCTGTACGCCTCTCATTTTCTTACCGCCGGGACGAACGTTAATGTGGATCGCGGCTTCGAGAGGGTCGGCTGTTTCGTCAAGCTGGATGTTTGCCTCTCCTCCTTCAAAAAGAGTTGTAAACATCTCTGTAAAATTTTTCTGCACCTGTTCAAAAGTGTTTATAAATTGCGTCCGCGCTTCCTTGTCAAGTTTAGTTATAGCTTTTTCGAGTTCATCGACGGCCGTTTGCAGATCATCTCTCTGAGCGGTGAGATCGAGGAGACGCTTGTTTTCTGTTTCGTAATCTTCAAGGGCGCCCATGTTTACCTGACCGACATGCTTTATCCGTTCTTTATACATTGAGATGCTCTTGAGCGCCGCTTCGTCATCTTCATCAATAATAGCAACTTCATCCTGCGCTAACCCTTCGAGGTCAAGCTCATAAGCTTCCCAGATTCTTTCGCGGACGCGGCGGCGCTCCTGTTCATCGCGAGTCTGCTTCAGCTCGCCGTCATGTACCTGATTGGCGGTTTCTTCAAGTTCGTTATTTACCTGCTTTACCTCTTTGCGCGAACGGTCAATCTCATTGAGACGCCCATTGTAATCTTCACGCACAAGATCCCGCGCGCGCTCAAGTTCCGCTTTGTTTGCTCTGGCAGCCTCAAGCTCGGAAACCATAAAAGCCTGACTGCTTTCAAGATCCGCGATTTCAGAAAGGCATTTTTGTTTATCCTCAAGTTTAGCCTGTTTTCTTTCGCCGGAGAGCTTAATATCATTTGTAAGCTGTTCTATATCCCGCCTGTCATTACTGATTCTGTTCTTTAAGCCCATCACCTCAATTTCGACATTTTTAAGATGCTCGGCAAAAACTTTTCTCTCCTCCTCCATAGCCCGCACGCCGTCTCTTGCGCCCTGCGACTGCTCCTCAAGCTTTTCGCGCCTGCCCTGCAAAACCGCGACTTCAGCTTCGGTAGCGGAAATTACCCCGCGCAGTTCAGCTATTTTGGCGCTTAGCGCTGCAAGCGTCGGGGAGAGCGTTTCAAGACGCTGCATTATATTTTGCGTCTCATTTTCATAGTGACGGATATTAGTCTGCTGCTCCTGCTGCCTGCGCTGGCCCCTGTTGATTTTTTCGTCAATGTCAATAAGCTCTACTTTGGCTTCGTCACGGTTTATCACGCAGCCGTCTTTTTCGGTAAGTACCGCCTGATAATCCTTTTCAAACTGTTCAATGTCAAGTGATAACTTCTCTATCTGCTGCTTACGCTGCAATATCCCGGCCTGCTCTTTTTTGGCTTCTCCGGCGATAACGCTCCCATCCCCGCGGCAAATTATCCCATCAACTGAGATAACAGCGCTGTCAACGCCGAGTTCACGGCTGGCCGCAAGCGCGCTTCTGTAATCCTGAGCAATCGCGGTCTTACCGAAAAGATGATCTATAAGAGCGGCGCAGCCATCGTTTGCTTTGACTAAAGAACGTGCGGGGCTGACTCCAGCAACCTGTTTTTCAGACGCAAAAGACAATGAAGAGAGCCGCTGCAGCGAAACTATACGGCTGGAGCCGGCCTTTTCTTTACGCAAATAATCAACGGCCGTCTCAAGCTGCTCATCCGTATCAAAAACAACTGTCTGGATGGCGCTTCCTACGAGTTTTTCGATAAGCGGGAGCATGTTATTATCTGTAACACTTATAAGGCCTGCCGCAATTCCGCGAAGACCGGGCAGATTTGCCGTGAGCAGAGCCTTAACGCCTGACTCATACCCTTCAAAAGCGGCGTCAAGACCCGCTAAAAATTTCAGCTGCGATTTATTGGAAGCGATCTGCGCTTCAAGACGTTTCTCCTCTTCGACAAGACCACGGTAACGCTCTTCCTCTTTTTCGATGCGTCCCAGAAGCACCTGACGCGCCTGTAAAAAATCACGGTTTGCGCTGTCAACCTCATTAAGCTGACCCCTGCACACCTCTATCGCGTCCTGATATTCCTCACAGCGGGCCTCAAGACTTGCGATCTCCCGCTCATCGCGCTCTTTTCGGTCGATGGCGTTATTTAAGCTGGAGTTTGCGCTGCTGAGCCTGTTTTTAGCTTCTCCCACCAAATTGACATTTTCAATCTGATCACGGCTCATCTGCTCCGCCTGCTTTTTAGCGGCCGTCAGACGCTCATCAAAACCTGCCAGTTCGCCGTTTGCGCCGTCTACCTTAGCGCTGCTTTCAAGAAGCTGAGCCTCACGCGCGACAATACCCTTCTCAATCTGAGTTCTCATTAACTCAGCTTCCTCGATCCGCTTGTCAAACTGAGCAGCGTCCTGTTCAAAACGGTTTGTGTTCTGACGCAGATTGTTTAGCCGCTCAACCGCGACAGAGGCGTCTCTGTCAATACGTATTATCTTCTCATTAGCCTCAGCGACATTCCGGGAAGCGATCTCAAGATCCTTCTCCTTCTCAAGCGCCCCAAGCTGCATTTTTTCGATTCGGGACTCTGAAGCGGCCAGCTGCGCGCGCAGAAGCTCACGCTTATTCTCCGCCTCACTCAAAAATTCCTTACGCCGCTTCACAGCCTCTGTGATGGTGATGTAGCGTCTGTTTTCAAATCCAACTTCTAAAGACTTTAACTCATCATAGTAATTTTTATAGCGTCTTGCCTTTTCAACCTGACGGCCCAGAGCGCTTACCAAACGGTCGGCTTCGGTAACTTTATCATTAATCCGGAGTAAGTCCTGACGTGTTTTTTCAAGCTTGCCCAGACTCTCCTTTCTAAGCTGCTTATATTTACCGATTCCGGCAGCCTCTTCAAATAACGTTCTTCTCTCCTCCGCCTTATCGGAAAGAATTTTTTCGATCATTTTATTTTCTATAGTAGTATAGGCGCTGCTGCCCACCCCGGTATCAAGGAAAAGATTCTGGATATCACGAAGCCTGCATGGCACCTTATTTAAACGGTACTCACTCTCACCGCTCCTATATATACGCCTTGTGATCGCAACCTCATTGTATTCAATGGGTAAAACGCCCTTATTATTCTCAATAGTCAGAGTCACCTCCGCCATGTTAAGGGGCTGGCGCTTCTGGGTACCGGAGAAAATGACCTCCTGCATGTTGGCGCTTCTGAGCATGGAAGCCTTCTGCTCGCCGAAAACCCACCTGATCGCGTCGACGACATTGCTCTTGCCGCAGCCGTTCGGCCCGATAACCGCGGTCATCCCCTCCCCGAACTGAAGCTCTGTTTTGTCAGCGAACGATTTGAAGCCGTAAATAGATAACTTACGAAGAATCATAGCTTTAAATAACCCTTAAATAGAATGCTCTGGTGATAATAGGAAAACCTTTTGCCCACTATCCGTGGGGTTTGGGTACGGATTAAGATACTATATGTAGGGGACAGGGTCAAGTTTTTTGTTTGTGATTTTTGCGGCGCGTGATTTGTGCGGGTGCGGGATATGGGCGCCCATATTTGATAATGATCTGATTTTCATACCCAATCTCCCTTACAAAATGATGTACTTTTGTACACAGCTACAATATAAGGGATTCTGGTATGAATGCCAAGTGAAATTTAAAATCGTTTCGCGGTTGGCTGCTGTGGAGATTGCCGTATCCCGCTGCTCTGAAAAAGCGACCTGAGTTCGGCAGGCGCGCTCCTCTCTCCAAAAAAATCTCACTCAATAATTTTACTCGGCAGTATAAGCCGCAAGCCGGCATCATCCGCTTCGTTTGAGTCAATAAACGCGCGGGTTTTTGTGAGAGTTTCCATTGTATTATCAAAATTATCCCAGTTGACCGCTCCGGTATACCGTTGCGCAAAATCCAATGTGCGCACTAACGGATTTGTTATCGCGCTATGGCTTACGGCTTTTAAAGCCGCTATATAATTGTTACGGTAAATTATGGGGATGATTATCCTTTGTTCTCCGGCGGACGCTAATTCGGCGTTCATCATTATACGTCCGATTCTTCCGTTGCCATCATCAAACGGATGAACTTCGGCGACAAGGAACATCATAAAAACAGCTTTGGAAAATGGCGCGGTTAATTTTTTATAAATTTCAAAACCTTTTTTGAAAGTGCCGGTCACGAGTTCCGGTTTTACGAATACCGTCGCTCCTGCCTGATTGGAGCGTTCCTTTATACGCCCCGGATTTTTGTCCGGCCATCCGCCCATTAAAATCTTGTGCCTTGACGTCAGCAAATCCATAAATTCATCGAATGATCCGGGAATCTTTTTCATTTCGGATTCGCTTGAAATCAGATCAAAAGTGGATTTTATGTCGCGGGCGTCCTGCGGGTGAGTCCCCTGGCTGCGCCGTTCTTAGCCCTGCTTGGAAGCGCGTTTTCCAGTATGATCCGGCCTGGGGAAGCCAGATATAGTTTTTCCATAAACGGCGTATCAGAGGGCTGCGGCGGCGCGCCTTTTTTGGGACGTATGGTTAAGTTTCCGATAGTTACCGGACGTTTCTTATCCGATATGACAAACAGCGAACCATCACCGGCGGTTTGCATTATCACTGCCGTACGTTCGGATATGACCGCGCCCGGATAGAGAAGCGCGACTATACGCCATAAGTTTCTGTGAACAATGGAATTCAGGTCTTCATCAATATTACTTGTATAAAGAAGCGGGGCTATCTTTTTAATTTTGCCTTGTTTATGCCGGCTGTAAATATATTTGCTCGGGTACTCGTTGGATAAGAAAACTTCCGGCATATCTGTTGGGTATTTTTTGAGCATTAAGAATCTCCCTTTCTGTTATTATAGGGTATTTTTTGGGAGTTAGCAAGCTTTTTATGGCATTTTTTGAGAGTTAAGGAGAATATAAGAACTAAATATTACGAATAGAATAGTTGAAAATTATTCAGGCGGATAAAAAAGCGGCGAAACGGTCAATGATCATTCCCTACATTAGATTTTTAATCTGTAATCTGTAATTTGCCTTACCTGTCTTGTCCACAATGTATTTTATTTTTTAATCTGATTTTTTCATCTAAAAACGTTTTACATATTACCGAGGGGGGTTCTTATGAAAACTTTTCGTACAACGGCCGCGGCGCTGCTGCTTACAG
Source organism: Chitinispirillales bacterium (assembly GCA_031254105.1). Lineage (GTDB taxonomy): Bacteria > Fibrobacterota > Chitinivibrionia > Chitinivibrionales > Chitinispirillaceae > WRCH01. Next base: position 80,726 of record JAIRVB010000020.1, on the reverse strand, counting down.
TTTCAATTGTGTCCATGAGCTACGCTATTGCGGGCATTGGATTTCACTGGGGATTTGATTTTTCCCTGAGTATGGATGACGCAAGGAATGAAACTGTGAATATCCCAGGCATCAACCTTCCTTCCGAACTCTCAGGATTAACCGATATCCCGCCGTTATTTAAAGTTTCCCGGGAAAACTGGGACAGATCCGCAATTAACTTTGGGGGAAAAGCCTACATCGACTTCATTCCTGTTATTGAGGCTTTGGAAATTTCGTGTAACTTCGGGCTGTGGCAGTATGACGGCTCTATGGCGTTCCTTGACATCACCGGTTCTGATCCAATTGAAAATGATTGGAAATACAAAGAGGTCAAACTTGGAGTTGATAACGTGGGTTTGAGTTATCTTTCGCTTAAAGGAACTCCATACGCCAAGCTGCAGCTTGACGCGACAGTCAGAAAGAACATATTCAAGTTCCCGCCCGCCGCTAATATAATAAAATTAAACGCGGGAGGCGGAGTCAGCGCGCATTTCGCAACACCCGCGCTCAGCAGCAAGCTGATTGAGGAAGTGTTCGCAAAGAAAGATTTTGGTGTTGAATTAGCCGATTTAGCCGCTACTCTCGCTGATAATCCCAATAATGAAATTTCCAAAGCTATTGTGCAGAAAATCATCGATGAAGCGTTAGGTAAACCCGTACTTGGAATGCACATTCTTTTAGGCACACAAATAAAGATACCCTTTATCCCTGCAGGTATTTATGTTGACGGTAAATATATGATCCCTTTCACCAAGTTTGATTCTGAAGCAGGTTCTGATTTTAATGGAATGGGATTTCTGCTAAACGCCGGACTCTCTCTTTCTATTTAATCCTCTAAGCGGGATAACAAACGCTGTTTAAGTTATTTACGGCATTTTTACAAGGGGCGTAGACAGTACGCCCCCGCATGTATGGGTGAACTGTCTGCGCCAGCCACATTAACAACAAGGACCTTTAACCTGCATATGGAACTGATCAAAACCGTGCTGCTTGGAATTATTCAGGGACTTACAGAATTCCTTCCGGTATCATCTTCAGGCCATCTTATTCTCGCTCAAACGTTTCTTAACGCTCGAACTCCAGACATGCTGGTAGAAGTGGTACTGCATCTGGGAACCGGAATCGCGGTGCTTTATGTGTTCCGCAAAGATATTTTCAGCTTGATAACAGGCATGGTTTCCAAAGACTCAATCAGAAGAAAAAATTCTTTTTTATACTTGTGGTGGATAATACTTGCCACAATCCCGGCTGCTGTCGTAGGCATTGGTTTCAAAAATCAGATAGGTGTGCTGTTTGACACAACCCGCCACGATAACTTAGCCGCGTATCTTGCGTCAACCATGCTGTTTGTTACAGCCGCGCTGCTTTTCTTCTCATCAAAATGCGGCGTAGAAAAAGGAGAGGGGGAGAACAGGGGCAAGCTCAATCTCGTAAAGGTAATTGCCATAGGTCTCATACAGGCGGTAGCGATAATGCCAGGAATATCAAGAAGCGGTTCTACCATCGCTGTAGCGCTTCTTGTTGGCGTTTCGCGCGAAGAAGCGGGTAAGTTCTCCTTTATGATGGCGCTTCCGGCGATCTTTGGAGCCGCGCTTCTTGACGCGCGCCACGTAAGCTCTATTCCGCCGGATATGGCTCTTAATTTGTTTTTTGGCTTTATCGCGAGTCTTGCTGTCGGAATAGCCGCTCTAAAGCTGTTGTTATCATTCGTTAAAAAAGGCAAATTTCACTATTTTGCCTACTACTGCATAGGCGCCGCGCTTGTAAGCTTGGTTTGCCTTACTTTTTTCCCGGGTCTGACTCACAGGGGAGGTATTTAAGATATGGAACGGTTATGGGCTCCCTGGAGAATGACGTATATAAAGGGAATTAAAAAGGAGGATGAGGGGTGTATATTCTGCTCAAAGCCAAAGCAGAATAACGACAAAGAGAACCTTCTTCTTTTCAGGGGAAAAACATGTTTTGTGCTTATGAACCTTTTTCCTTATAATAACGGCCATCTAATGATAATCCCCTATCAGCATACATCCGATATTTTAGATCTTGACAAGGAGACATCCGCCGAACTGTGGGAACTTTTAATCCTCAGCAAAAAAGCGTTGACAAAAGTAATGCGTCCCGAAGGGTTCAACACCGGAATGAACATAGGACGCGACGCTGGGGCGGGTATAGATCAGCACATACACATGCACATTGTTCCGCGCTGGAACGGAGATACCAATTTTATGCCTGTAGTAGGGGAAACTAAGGTGATCTCTCAGGCGTTGAGCGAGACTTACGACGCTCTGCTCCCGCATTTTTAGCTGCCAGCTGCTATAAAAGCTCCCGCTGAAATATAAACCTGATTTGTCCACACCACCTGAAACTTTATACTATCAGACAATTGATATTTCTCTATCCGCACCCTGAAGATACGCGGCAGCTGATGATGAAAACGTGTTTTGACTTTATATGACAACTGGAAGATAACTCCTCCCCGATCCTAACATGCTGTCATAGATTTTTTCCCATCTTTAAAAAGTTTGATGTTAAAAATTTGAACAAAATACCTATATATACTTAGAATAGGGAGAGCTTGTATCCTCCCGCAAGCGTAACCGCGGCGAAACATGTAAGGAACCGCTCTGCGGGCAAATTGGGGCAAACAGCGGCCAGACCATGTTTATATCAATAGGTGACATGCGCAGCGGGGCTCTTGGCGTAGACAAGGTAGATGTTTCAACAAAGCGGGGCGCTTCCACAGCTATTGAGATTGTCAACAACGCGATTCAAAATGTTTTCCGTCAAATATCACCGCAAAATCTAACAACATTATTTCTATCCCGCAAAAGGTTTTTCTGACAACTGGCAACTGGCAACCGGAAACTTACCCTCACTTATCATCCAAAAAAGTCCGCAGCTCCATCTTGCCGCTGCGAAGCGTAGCGTAATTATAGTGGTTCATCCACGCGCCGGTATTGCAGTATTCACCTTCGTCAAATTTGTGAAGTTCTCCATGATGCGTATGGGCAAAAACTACCAGATCGCTCTTTCTTTCTTTCATTCTTAGACGCGCTGCCTGCCGGTATTTTTCTATAACTTCAGGCGTAAGGCGAAGAACGGAAATTTTACGGTTTGTCCGCGAACAATAAGCCCCAAAAGCGACGCCGATATCGGGGTGGATAATTTTGTAAAGTTTTTGAAATGTCTTGTTACGCAGCATCGCGTTGGTGATTCTGTCCCCGCTTCTGCTGAGAACTCCGTCACCGTGGCACAAATGAACTTTTCTCCCCTGGAGCGCGAGATCAAGGCTGCCATGGTAAATGGAGAGGCCCACACTCTTTTCCAGAAAAGGCCCAAGCGCAAAGTCATGGTTGCCAGCCAGATAATGTACCTTTACGCCGGATTCGACCAACCGGTAAAGTTCATGCAGAACAGGGAAATAATCGGGACGAATGGCGAAGCGGTACTCTATCCAAAAATCAAACAGATCACCTACGATAAACAGGTCTGAAGCGCTGCGGCGCATCTGTGCCGTCAGATCTTTAAACAGCTTGATTCTGTTATCCGGTTCCTGCACCGCAACACCGAAGTGAGCGTCAGATATAAAAAATATTGTGTCCCTGTCGCGGTTCATATTCAATTAACGCAGCAGAAGGCGGCCGGGTTTGGAGAGATCCTCGCGCGGACAACCGCCCTCAAACTTATTCCCAAAGATCTTCAGTTGTATCAAGATCGCCTGCCATGTCACTGAAGTTGGCATTTTCATCGTACATATTGCCGAAATTGAGTTCACGCATATCATCTTCAACCTCACTGCTTTCGTCAACATATCTTTCATCTACGTCACGCAGTATCTCATCAGCATCAAACTGTTCATCAAGAATCATCTGTTACCTCCGCAATCGTTCTTTGTTGATTATGTTAAATTTTAGTTTCTGATTTAGTTTCCAAATCGCACATCGCATGATGAATAATAATGGATTCCAACATTGATGTCAAGTTTTTTAGTAATGTTTTAAAAAAAATTGTGTAACCCTTACTCAAACTTGAAGACAAGTACGTTTCGCGTGGAGAAAATATTGAGGGGGATAGAAAGATTTGTAAGGGCGCCCGTTAATCACGCATCCATACTTATGTACTGAGTACGGACACATGAAAAAACGGGCATAAGTATTCAGGTATGTCAAATGCGCCGCATGTAATATATGGGCGCATGGTGTGCGGACGACCGCTGGTCGTCCCTACAATACGTACCCCGATGATACCTTCATCCCTTTTGGCACTACGATAATGCCATCGCGGATTGTAATCCCATCCTGTTCGCCATTCTGAATGTTCTGGGCATTAATGAGCTGCACATCATCGCCGATTCGTACATCTTTGTCAAGTATAGCGTTTCGGATCCGGCAGTTTCTGCCTATTCCAAGTTTGCCGTTGCCTGTACCCGGCGGCTCATAGTAGTCGGCGCCCATAAAAATAACTTTGGACAACTTTGTACCGGCGCGAATCACTGAGCGCACACCTACGACGCTGTCCGCAATTACCGCGTTATCAATCATACATCCTTCGCAGATAATTGACGCGTCTATGCTTGAACCGCTCACTTTTGCCGCGGGAAGATGGCGGGCGTGAGTGTATATGGGCTTTTCCTCATCGTAAAAATTAAACGGCGGGTTATCGGATGTAAGCGCAATGTGAGCGTCAAAAAACGCCTTTATCGTTCCGATATCCTCCCAGTAACCGGTAAAAGGATAGGAATAAACATTGTAATCGTTAATCGCGGCAGGAATGATCTGCTTACCGAAATCATCGTAATCGTATTTTTCAAGGAGGCTAAGCAGCACCTGTTTTTTGAAAAGATAGATACCCATAGACCCCACATGGGTCTTCTCCTCTTCCCCCTTTTTGCCGCTCTGCCTGAGACTTGACGGAATCTCAAAATCTTTTATGATATTTTCATCTTTGGGTTTTTCGACAAAATCCAAAACCTTATATTCGGGATCCATCTTCAGAACACCAAGTTCATTGACCTGACTGCGGGGTACAGGCACAACGCTGAGAGTAAGATCCGCTTTATTTTCAAAATGGAAACTGATGAATTTACTGAAATCCATTCTGTAAAGATGATCGCCCGAAAGCAGCAGCACCGTGTCGCTGGCATTCTTAAGATTGTCCAAATTCTGGCGCACAGCGTCAGCGGTTCCCTGATACCAGCCCGCTTTATCGTCGCGAGTCTGGTTAGCGGCCAAAACCGAAACAAAACCCTGGGAAAAATTGTCTAACCGGTAAGTCTGAAAAATATGCCTGTGAAGAGACTCCGACGCAAACTGGGTCAAAACCGCTATATGGCGGATATTATGATGAAGACAGTTTGAAATCGGAATATCAATAAGGCGGAACTTTCCCCCAATGGGTACCGCCGGTTTTGAACGCGATTCAGTCAAGGGGTTGAGACGCTTCCCCTGTCCGCCTGCCAAAATTATGGAAGTTACCCGTGAGTCACCCATAGAAGCCGTTCCTTGTTTGTTTATGGTGTTTTGGTGATTTATGCGCTGGAATTCTATAATATAAGATAATTTATGCGTATGGGAAAACATAGGACTCTGAGCTTGGAACGCGGAATTTGGATAAAATATCAGGAGAAATTTTACAAACTCTCCTGCCCGAATACCATTAACTTGTCAATATCCTCAATTAACTTAGACTTAGGCAAAAATGTTATCAGCACATCCCAGACAATATTGTATTGTATACCCTCATAGTCATGCACGATTTTGTTTCTCATACCCTTTATCTTTTTCCAGGGAACATGACTCGTTGAATTAATAAACGTTTCATCAAGCTTACCGACCAACTCGCCGATCTGGCTTAAATTAAAAACGCAAGCTGATATTGTTTTATAATCATTAGTAAATTCTTCGAAATCTATATCACCCTTAAACTCTATTGCCTGTTTGGCATACGTTTTCATTTTTTTGAGAATGACAGCCTCATGCTTTTTCATAAATAACTACCCCGGTTTCCGCAATTTCACGCTGAATCCGTCCGCCGTCAATAATCTGCGAAGCTTCTATCAAATCCACCTGGATATTTAGCGTTTCGGTAATATCTTCGAGCACACCAAAAAAGTCGATCCCTCGAATTCGCCCTTTACTGTCGATAACAATATCAATATCGCTTGACTTTGACGGATTACCTTTTGCGTAAGAATCGAAAAGGATAGCTTTTTCAACTGGTGCGGCGTCAAATATCGGTTGTAATTTTTGGGCTATTTCGGTAATTGTGTAAATTCGTTCCATTATGCGCCTCTTATTGTTTTTGAACAGAAATCTCCGCTATGTCTTTATTTTATATAATTGTTTCCTAATTTAATTCTTCCAATGCCTGCTCAATAACATATCTCGTTTTGGGAAGAATTCTACTTAAAGGGAAAAAACGTTCGATCACAGATTCTGCTTCCTTGTGCGTCCCGATGTTAAGTTTGCGCAGCAGAAATTTTATGTCATCATAATCCTGTCCCTCCATTCTTGACGATATCAATTTCATGGCAAGCAAATATTCAGGCGTTACAGCGGAAATTTTCAAACCGCCAAGTCGCATAAAATCAACTGTTTCCACATTACCGCCCATAAATCCCTTAACACTGTCGTTGAGCCAGTCTTGCGGCAAACCATATTCATCGGCAATATTTTTTACTAATGTGTTGATTTCGCTTTTTGGTTCATAAAGCTCATCTATATCTTTTGTCGCATCACGGGCTGAATGTATAAGGCACATGGCCGCGCCGCCAGTTATCATTACCTCACCATGGAAACCTTAATTCTCAAGTTCACTACCTAAGATTTCAAGGTACTTCAATAATTCATCTCTATGCACATTATACCCTTTCCACTAATCACTAAACCCGCGTCAAAAAATTTTCGTCCACAAACAAGTTTCTGTACTTAAACTCAGTGGGCGATTTGTACATGAAAAGTAAACGAAGATCTCCTTTGGCGTTACAGTCAAAGTACGGTTTATCCGTAAGCTTATATTTTTTATCCATTACCCAATCAGGAACCGTCAACCCATAATCACCTGCCAACTTGTGAACAGACGCGGCAAAAAGCGCGGCGTGTTCGCGGCTCACGTTTTCGTAAATGGCAGGTTCATCGGCAATCATAGCTTGACGTGTAACACGATCTTGACGGTAAAATTCGTCAAGAAAGTCACCGAGAACGATATAGAAGTTTTCGCCGCGGCTAAGCCGTTCTACCGCTTGTGATATTGTTTCACGCCTTTTCATAATAACTGCTCCAATGACTTTTCATATCTTATGTAAAAAGAATAAAGTTATTTACCTTCCATCAACCCTATACAAAAACTTTTCCCCCCGAACAACCATATACCCGTCAAGAATCGCCGGAGTAGTAACAATCGGTTCCCCAAATTCCCGTGACGCAACATGAGAGTACTGTTCATCTGAAACTGTAAAAATATGCATCACACCATTGCGGTCTGTCAAAAACACATGTCCCGCGGCGACAACCGGAGATGAGTAGAAACCCTGATCAAACTCATGTTCCCAAAGCGTAGTTCCGGTGCGGTTATCTATACAGGTAAGCGTTCCTCCGGCTGTCGCTAAAAACAAAAGCGTGTCTATACTTACAGGACTTGCGGTACTGGGAAGAGCGCCGCGCCACTCCCATAAAACCGGCGGCAAACCATCATCTCCCAAGTTGACTAAATCTATACCGGCGGCTGCAGCGTATTCATTCGCGACAAATACCTTTCCGGAGGAAAACGCGGCGGAAGGCCCTACTTCACCGTACAGGCAATCTTTACTCCATAATAATTTGCCTGATACCGGATCGTATGAGGTGACTGTTTCATTGTCTACAAGTATGAGCTCACGGCGGCTGCCGGTGTTGACTAATATTGGCGAACCCCATGAGAGAATTGTACGCGGAACTTCCCAAACTGTTTTGCCGGTTTTGCCGTTAATTGCAAGAAGTTTTCCTTTGTCATATTCATCAAGCTGTACAAACAATAATCCGCCGCCTGCGATAAGCGATGAGGAGTGGCCGTAATGATTATCCGGCGCTCCCAGAAAGCGTGACCATACATGTTTACCTTTTACTGTGAGGCTTACAAGCTCGCCTGTGGCAAAAATCGCGTACACACGTTTACCATCGCAAGCGACTGTTGGCGCGGCAAATCCTGTTTCACGGTCTACTTTTGGAAGAGGCTGATCTTCGCTTCCGCCAACTTTGACATTATATGACCATAATAGTTTTCCATTGCTCACGTCAAAGCAGAAAACCTGTCTTGCGTCTTTTGTGCCGCCTGTCAGAAAAATGCGGTCATCGTAAACAACCGGAGAGCTGTTGCCCTCCAGAGGTACTTTTACTTTCCACCGTATACCCTCCATTGACGCCGCGTCAAAATCTACAGGAGCATCGCCAGAAGCGATTCCGATTCCTTGCGGCCCTCTGAAGTTAGCCCACTGAGATAATGATTCATCAACATAGTCCGCCGCTTGTCCCGGGCTGTTTGATGATGTAAATGTATACTTTAGAAGTACGCTGCTAAAAATCGCCGCTGTTACAAAAAATCCGCCTGCAAACGCTACCGTTTTTGCCGAACGTGTTTGCAATTGCCACCATGAGAGTTTCTTTACGGGAGGAGCAGCCTGAGTGGAAAAAATAGCGGCGTTGATTTTCCACATTATCAAAAAGATAGCAAGCGCGGCTAATAAGATAGCGCTTCCGGTTCTCAATTGATGCGCAGAAGTAAAGTAAGCCTTACGGGCAAGCAGATCTAAAGCTCTGATATCTTCTTTCAGGTTCTGATTTGAGGGGTCTCTTTCAAGACGCTGCATCAAATTTGACAAGCTTTGGTTATTGACAGGATCATGGATTTTGATTTGGATAAGCGTCGCGGCAAGTAAAACACCAATCACCATAATGGCAATACCGGACGACCATTGAACTCCTTTAACTATCTGACCAACGGTTTTTTTATCGTATTTCATCCTTCTAAATCACCTGTCTTTGTTGTGAACCCAGCGCGAGTCTTTCCTCTTGTGACAACTGCTGTTTGGGTGATACGCGCGGAGGTTTATTTTTGGGACAATACTTATAACAACGGCCGCAGCTAATACAGGAGCTTGGATCCGCGCTGTATTCAATTCGTTTTTTACGGATTGATTGTCTGATAAGATATATTCCTGTAACAGTTCCCAAATACGCGCCAAGAAGAATCATTCCTGTTTTGGTTTTCTTCTGCGCGCTTGCGGCCTGTGAGTTTAGTATGGCAATAACTTCATCGTTGATGCGCAAACCTTCACGTTCAAGAGATTGAGCGGAAGAACCGCTGTTTTCATTTGCCTCAATCCCGCGTAAAAGTTTTACCTGCGGATGACGGGCGGAAACCAAATCCGACAAAAGCCAGCCGGTAAAGCTCCCTGCCGCAATCCATAGCGGGAAAAGAATCAAAAAAACCTTAAGACGTCCGACAGAACGGCTGCGCTGCTCCCTGACAGGCTCAGTTGAAGGCAGTTGTATCGCGTCAACCGGACACGCGTTTTCGCATAGTCTGCAATTTATACATGCGCCCGGACTAATACGGACGGTCCACTTTGAAACCAACGATGTTAAACCAAGAAGTACACCGTAAGGGCACAAAAACCTGCAATATGGACGGGCTACAACAGTACCTATGACAAGCAGTGAGGTTCCAAAAATAATCATCCCTAACGGAGCGCCTAATCTAAAAATCCCCACAAAAGGATCAAATCTACAAATGATAAACCCAGCCCCTGTCGCTGCGAAGAGAACCGCCAGGCCAAGATAAATATGAGGTATAAATCCAAGCACCGCGGAAAGTCTCCGCGGCAGCCGCTTTGGTTTTAGTATGACAAGCTCCTGCACCGCTCCGAGAGGGCAAACGGATGAACAGTAAACTCTTCCGAAAAAAAGTGAAAACAAAAGCGGCAATAAGAAAAAAAGCGCGGAGGTAAGAGGAATCGCGTAACCGGAAAACGCGCTTGCCGTTACATTTTGAATCGCGCCAATAGAACAGACGCACCCTTTTTTGTAAAATCCAAAGTAAGCAAGAGAGAGTACCGTAAGCGCGAATATTCCTTTTCGTGATCTTTTTTTCAGAACAAAATACGCGGCAGCGCAAAGCGCGGCAAGTAGAACCGCAACATCTATATAATAATAAACAACTGAACGGATAATTCCAAAATTAGTCTCAGGCGATTCATAACCGCTCTGAAACTCAGGCCTGGGAAAACGGCTCTGAGCATCCGCCGCAGTTACGCTCAACAAAATTAAAAAAAACGAATATTTACGGAGAATCGATGCCACAGCTTGCAAAGCCGATTCATTACCAAAAAATTTGCGGAGAAGCAACTCGGTTTTTCGCAAAACCTGCTCACTATTTAAAAAAATCATGATTCTTTCCAGTAAGCTTGGTCGGTTGTGACAAGACTTATCGCCTGAGCCGGACAGCGGGTTGCGATCCGGCACTCATTGCAGCCTACACAAATATGGTGACGCACCTGTAGATAAAGAGAACCGTTGCCGAACGAAGCGCACCCTTTAACGCATTTGCCGCAGCCGTTGCAGAGATCCTCATCGATCTGGTATTTGAAATATGGATCTTCTATGAATGTGCGCTTTATCGCTCCTGTAGGGCAGAGCTGGCTTTCCGCCGCCGTATTTAGCTGACTTGCGTTAGGGCGGTAATACCCGCCGCAGAGTTTGCAGTAACCACAAGCCTCATACGCGTGAACACAGCGTACAGCCGATGGATTAAGCACACACTCCGTGGCGCAGCGGCCGCAGTGAATGCACTTCCTGGGGTCGATTTGCCATACTGTCACCGGACTTTTTAATTTGACAAATTTAAGAAGCCCCGCGCCCAAAACAGAAAGCGCCAGAAACCGGCCCGCTGTTTTCAGAAATTCCCTTCTGTTGACAGGGATCTGTGGGTTTCCGGTGACTTCAGTTTTCTTTTCGTTTGAATCTTCTGATTGTTTTTTCATAATTATCTGCTACATAAATGGTTCCATGAGAATCCGCCGCTAACAGAAGTCCCGCTTTCGGCCCTTTAAAAGCGGATGGCGGCGCGACAACAGTTAAAAATTCACCCGCTTGATTATATACTTTAACACGGCTGAAACCCTTCTCGCTTGTAACAAAACAGCCGTCACCGAGCAGTGTAAAATGAACAGGATTGCAGCAGCCGCAAAACGCTTCCGTTTGAGCTCCGGATTTTCCCCATGAGGAGATTAGAGAGCCGTCAGGGCGAAAGTTTTGCAGTGTGTGATGTCCGGTGTTCGCAGCCCACAATGACCCATCATGCCCTATCGCCAAATCAAAAAAAGCGCTGGGGATCACAAATCCAAGTATGCCTTTTGCGGTATCCTTGTCACCAACGCGGCCAATAAGCGTACCGGATGTGTCAAAACGCCATACTGTTCTTACCCCCGCGTCAGCGGCAAAAAGGTTTTCGTTGTATACAGCTAATGATGTGAGATATGTGCGCTCATTCTCCACATCAAAAGACCACTTTTTCGTTCCCGCCGAGTCAAGTACGCTGATACGCTTTTGTGAAGCGGTGTAGATGTCGCCGTTCTCACTGACCGTGACGTTTCTTACCATATCTTCCAAAGCGACCACTTTCAGACGCTCTCCCGCCGTGTCAACAATAAACAAACCTTTGCCGGAGCCTATGTAAATTTTGTCATATTGATCAATGTAAAGCGCGTTGATTTCACCTTCCGGCATTGGGAGATGTGAAATTTCGTAATACCCTATCAAGCTGTCATCGATATTGATAAATTCAGCATTATCGGAATTGTAGAATTTATCTCTGTTTTCTGAAGATGACTGCCTTGTGGTTGACAAATAAATAAACACCGCCGCAACGCCCATCAGCATAAACAAAACCGATATAATAACATTTTTATTTTTCATATCAAATCTTCCCGTACGGGCGCGATTTATCGCGCCCTCTCCTCTATCTACTGCCAAAATTTCATCTGTACGGGCACCCCTTGCGGGTGCCCTGATTGCTTGCACCGTACTCCACTTGCATACGCTGCGCATTTACACGGGGCACCCGCGAGGGGTGCCCATACATTGGGCCCCTCGGCTACATCTTATATTGTACGGGCACCCCTTGCGGGTGCCTTTTTCCCTTCCCCTCACCCTACCGCCTCAAATCAACACAAAATATCCTCTTCGAATCCCTTAACAAAAGCCTGCCCGACACAAGCGCCATCGGCCCCCAGGCATCTATGCCATCCATAATTTTTATCGTAGCCTTCCTTTCAAACCTCCTGCTTGACACATCAGCCACAGTGAGCGATCCATTGTCGCTTAAAATAAAAAACTTATTGCCGACTATCAGAAAGGGGCCAAGGCCAAACCGGTTTTCCGGCCCGCTTGTCCAGTTAAAAGAAGATACGTCTTTTTCATCAACGCACACAAACTGCTCTCTGTAAACACCTGCGTCTTTGGGGAGGACAGCGTAAAGATGCCCTCCATAATAAACAGGCGTCTGCTGCTCCGCGGCCAGCGCTTCCTTAACGCCGTAACGCTTTATTGTTGATATTGAAAAACTGCCATCGTTATGACTTACCTGGAGCATAATGCTGCCCCCGCCGTATCCGGCAGTCATAAAGATACGCCCGCCGCTCAGCACCACAGGCGAAGGGGCCACAACAGATTGATTGAACTCATTTGTCTCAAAAAGTACGCTGCCCCTGTCATCTCCATCCGCGGCAACGCCCGCGATACCGCCGTTTGCGCAGTAAAGATATATTGAGCGTCCGCCAAACCTCATTGGCATAACAGAGGAGTGAGACATCTTCCAATTATGCTTATTTGGAGTTTCCCAAAGCACTTCCCCTGTCATCAGATGAACGCCTATCATAAGAGCTTTACTTCCAGCAGGAGCGATCACAGCTACTGTATCATCTATCAGTGGACATTGACCAGTATACCACAAAGGTTCCTCAGTACCGTACTCGTTTACAAGATCAATACCCCATAGCAACTCACCCGTTACCGCGTGAGTACTCATAACATGGCAGCGGGGGCCAATGGTCATCACAACGCTGTCGGTCACAGCGGGAACAGTGCGTGACATGCCGTGGTTTCGCTTTGTCTTGATTGTATACCAGCGCCGCCAGATCTCCTTTCCATCGTCAAGAGAAAAACAGCGCAGAGCGTCTGCCGACTCCTCTTCATCATAATCAAGCAGATAAACGCGGCCATTGTGAACAGCGGGAGCCGCGTGCCCCTCGCCTAAAACAAGCGACCACAGAACAGGAAGCTCCATGCCATCTGTAAAATCACGCAGCTGAGTTTTATCTAAGCTTATATTGTCAAAATTGCCGCCGCGAAAGTTAGGCCATGATCCGCTTATAGATGATGGAATACCATCGAACGTTAAAAAAAACTCCCCGATATTCAAAGACGCTGCCGATTGAGCGGCAAATTCTACAGGTTCACCATCTTCTCCGGGAACACGTTCGGTAATTTGAAAAGGCATTCCAACAGTAAACCACAAGCCCAAAACAACAGTCCAAAAAAGGCCGCTTAAAACAAACGAAAACCAAAACCAACCCGATGTTTCAGGCTCTTTTGAAATATTCATCAATTTATTTTCGGACATCCTTAAATTGGTTAAAATCTTTAAAAGATACAGTTTATTAAAATAAGGATAATTGGAGGGCCTTATCAGCTTCAATAATATCTAAAATCGAATCAATATTGCCACTTGTTACAACCATTTCTTCTAAGATTACATAAAGGTTTTTTTGCGCTTCCTGCATAGCCTTAATATTGTTCAAAGTGCCTTTGCTTTTCCATCCCAAATCATAAGTCCATAGTCGGTATCCGCAACCATAGCTTTATCTTTTTCCGTATAAAAAAGACGATTTTTTGTAATTATATTTGTTTCGACTGATTTGGTTTTCCACGAACCGACATTATTGCGTATTTGCCTGCCTGCAAAATAAACAGTTACATTAGGATAATTCTTTTTATAAAAATACTTTTGTACTTGTAAATCAATCCCTTTGGCGGCGCCGACAGGAACATTCATCTCTTTTCCAATAATACTATCCAATTTAGCGATTGCTTCTTTTGGCAGTTCACCAATATTAATTGAGCCAGAAATAAAAATGTTTTTCCCTTTCACTTTTAAGTCTATCATAAACCCAATTTCCTGTTTATATCCTGTCATGCTCCTGTAGCTTCCAATTCAAATATAAAATAATCCGTTTCATATAGGGTAACAAAACCAGCTTGTTTTTAGGTTCCCGATTCTAAACGCATTGCTGTCAGATTAGTCACACTGTATGACCCTTATCCGAATAGCTCATTGGTTAAGTCTTTTGTCGAAGTTTTGTGAGGATTACAGTAAAATCGGGGCAGACAGAATAAATTGAAATTGACACAGCATATATCATTTTATGACTATGAAAAACGAAATCATTTTATACCGCCCTAATGAACACCTTGGGTAGGGATAGTGTTACCCTCCAACGCTTTAAAAACCTGCTCAATTTTCTGGTCAGTTTCAAACTGCTTTTGCTCCACCTTGTCTAATCTGGAATAAACTAGTTGATTGTTTTGAACAATTTTCCGTAGTTGCACAAACGCATTCATAATTTGAATGCTTACTTTAATTGCTACATCACTTCGTAAAACTGCCGAAAGCATGGCTACACCCTGTTCAGTAAAAACATGAGGCAAATATTTAATATTTTGTCCCCGTTTGTCATTCAAGATCACAATTTGTGATCTTGAAACTGATGATAGAGATTGCACTTTCGTCAGATTTTCTGCTTCTTTTTCGGTTAATTGAAAACAGTATTCTTTTGGAAATCGTTCGACATTTCTTTTTACAGCTTGGTTCACAGCTCTAGTTTCCACTTCATACATTTCAGCCAAATCACGATCAAGCATCACTTGTACGCCTCGAACTGTAAAAATCAGGTTTTCAATCTGTGTTTGCGATATGATAAGTTTGTTGTTCATTTTTTGCGCAAATCCTGAATTATAGTGGTTGAGAATGGCATATCTCAATCTTTTACAAACAGTTATTGGTTGCGGGAAATATGGAATGCGAAAGAGAATTGAGAGGCTGAAACTATATCATAATATAACTCTGTCTAAATGTGTGGTGCTTAGTTTTTTTGTGTCTAATTAATTTTACTTTTTCATTAGTATAGTTCTATCAACAGCAAAATCAAAAGCAAGAACTTTACGAACAAACATAATACCCGCGGACGGTACCCGACCGCGCAAGCAGTATCGCTCTATCAACAGTAAAATTCAAAAACAAGAGACTTTCGGGCACAGGCAAGCCCATACCCTAATATTTCCAAATATCCCAAATCATTTCGCCTTAATATCATAAGCATACAAATTATCCGCATGCCTCAAATAAAGTACCCCATTGCTCACAACCGGGTGCGCCCAGTAAGCGCCTTTACCACCGGAAGGCACCTTAAAGGAACTTACAACTTCAAATTTTTCAGGCTGCGCCTTTACAAGGCTCATAGTTCCATCTTCATCGTAGAAATATAACATACCCTCGGCAAACGTCACAGAACCCTTGCCTCTGGTATGATTCCACATCTGCTTGCCTGTCTTGAAATCAAGGCAAAACCATCCCTTGCTTTCGTGACCCGAACCGTAAACATACCCATTGTGAAGAATAACGCCGCCGTGGTGATTATCAAGGAGCTTTGTCTCATAAACTTTTTCAGCAGTCGTTTTACCATCTTTAGCGTCAAGCTTTATAAGAATAGAACCGGTACCATAGCCGGTTGTAGCGAATATGTGACCATCATGATATATTATGTCTGTACAATTGTTATCGGTTTTATTATTGAGCGGCACAGTCCACAAAATCGCGCCTGTTTTGGAATCAAGCGAGTAAACATTATCTGAAGTAAACGCAACGATCTGTCTGAAACCGCTGTTTTCAACAATAACAAATGAAGCATACCCAGCAGGACCTTTACCGATATTGTTTTTAACAACCGGACTCTCCCAAATAACTTTACCAGTATTTTTATCAAGACATACGGCAGTAGCTTTTTTACCATAAACCGCAACGTAGAGCCTGTCTCCGTCAATGAGCGGCGATTCCGCGTAACCGAACATCGGCATACCGGCATCGTATTTCTCCTGTAAGTTAACCGACCATTTCTCAGCGCCGCTCTTCGCGTCAAGAGCGACAAGTAATCCGGCGTCACTTAAATAATAAGCAATGCCATTATCTATCGTGGGCGTACTGCGCGTACCATGATACGCTCGCGCAAACGCCGCCGATGCTTCCCACGCCTTACCCGTCTGCTTTTCCCATAAAAGTTTTCCGGCAGTATTAAAAGCTAAAACGTTATTAACCTTATTCTTACTTCCGGCACTATAAATAATACCGTTCGATACCGACACGCCGCTGTAACCATCCCCAAGCCCCGAAGCTTTCCACAACAGCACTGCTCCCTTATCCGGCCACTTTTTCATCAAGCCGGTTTCCTTAGACTTATTTGTCCGGTCTGATCCGTGAAAACAGGGCCAGTCCGAAGAAAACGCGAAAGCAAACATTGCGCAAACAAGAACACATACAGCGCGAAAATACTTTGCCATAATCGTCATAATACATTTGCCTTTCTGTAAGGTGATGAAAGTTATATTTCCGTATTATTATCCGTAATTTTTATTTCTGCGTTCTGAATTCCGCATTATTATTTACTTTTAATATCGTACGCATACAAATTATCCGCATGCCTCAAATAAAGCACTCCATTGCTCACAACCGGATGCGCCCAATACGCGCCCCTGCCGCCGGATGGCACCATAAAAGAACTCACCGGCTCAAATTTGTCCGGATGCGCCTTTACTAAACTCATAGTTCCATCTTCATCATAAAGGTAAAGCATCCCTTCGGCAAACGTCAATGAGCCCTTGCCTCTGGTCTGATTCCACATCTGTTTGCCTGTCTTAAAATCAAGGCAGAACCACCCCTTGCTTTCGTGGCCGGAACCGTAAACATAATTGTTATGGAAGATAACGCCTCCGTGGTGATTATCCATCAGTTTTGTTCTGTAAACTTCCTGCGCAGATACGCCTTTATCGGTTTTGTTAAGCTTTATAAGCATCGACCCTTCGCCATATCCGCCGGAAGTAAACACATGGCCGTCGTGATAGCTAATATCCGTGCAGTTGTCTTCGCGCTTGTTTTTAAATGGCACACTCCACAAAAATTTACCTGTTTGAGAATCCATTCCGTAAACAAAACCGGAACTGTGCGATAAAATTTGCCTATACCCGTTATTATTTACAAGCACAAAAGAGGTATATCCCGCGTCTCCTGTTTCGTTGCCTGTATTCCAGGCGGGAGACTCCCATATAACCTTACCGGTTCTCTTGTCGAGACAGACCGCACTGGCTTTTTTGCCGTAAGGCGCGACGTATAACCTATCTCCGTCAATAAGCGGCGACTCCGAATACGCGTACTTTGGAACATTATCCGCTGTTTCATATTTTTTGTTCAAATCAACAGACCATTTTTCAGCCCCGCTTTTTGCGTCAAGCGCTATCAAAAAACCAGCGTCGCTCAAATAGTAAACGACACCCCCGTCTACAGCAGGTATACTGCGCGAACCTTCAAACCCGCGGGCAAACGCGTTTCTACCCTCCCACGCCCTGCCCGCCTGTTTCTCCCACAACAGTTTCCCCGAATTGCTGAAAGCGAAAACGTAATTAATTTTATCATCCTTAACCCCTGCAGTATAAACTATCCCGTTTGATGTCGATGCGCCGCTGTAGCCTTTGCCAAGCCCCGAAGCTGTCCACAACAGCGCAGGGCCCTTATCCGGCCACTTTTTAAGTAAGCCTGTTTCTTTAGATTTGTTCGTACGGTCTAAACCATGGTAACACGGCCAATCCGCAGAAACCGCCAAAGCATACATAATACAAACAAGAGCAGCAATGACTCTATAAAACCTAACCGTAAAAATCACTTTGCGCCTCTTTTCTAAAGGTCGGAATAATATTTTACTAGTATACTATAATATATATATTATTTTGTATACGAATTCAACACCGGAAGCAAATTTACTATCGGATTTGCCTGCAAGTATAAGCGAAGGGTAAAAGCCGCTCAAAAGTTAACGCCTCTTTCCGCCTGTCTTTTGTTTGAGTGATGTTTTAGATTCTGCGGCATTAAATAAATATTCGTTATCAACCAACGCGGACGCATAGATTATTTTATAAAATTGCGTGATTAAAACGTAAATAATCGCACGCTGGGAACGATTATTGAAAGTTTCCGCGTTTTTATACTTTTATACATTCGTTTATACTAAAATCGCGAACACCACGAAAGATAAACAAACGTGTACGACAGCAACGACTCATCCTCTATTGAAAAATATTCTTCGGCAGTCACTTTGTCTGATATGGAAGTGTTTATCTTCCCTGACCTCATGTATTCCCTGGTACTCGCAAATATCATGTCTCCAGGATTGTGGAAGTGGAAAGACGATCCGTGGTTTTCAAAAATGTCGGATAAAAAAGAGTTAAAGAGGGTGCAGAGGCTCAAGCAGTATATTATCGACCACTTTTCTTTTAATCTTGACCTTGACACATGGGGCCTGACTACCAAAGAGAAAGAGCTGAAACGGTTTTCAAAATTCATTGATGTTGATATTTTAGCGAAAAGCAACGCACTCTTCGGCTATGAGGGAGATAAATATTACTTTGATATAGATATCAGACGGCATTTTAATTTAGATAAATACGACTCAAACGTCATCCCCTACTGGAAAACCGAGACGCTTGAGGCGATGGAAGCTTTTCGCTTCAAGGAAGGCTATGCCAACGGAGCGGGTGAATGCGTTTCATTTTCAGCTCTTTACGCCGCGGCCGCCTTCGTTTTGGCGGATATCCCGCTTGAAAAAATTTTCCTTTTAGCAACACCTTTGCATTCGCAGAATTATCTTGATGTCGATGACGGAATAATCACAAACAACCGCCGCATAGTTACAAAAAACATGTGGTATAACGGAACTGAACTCTCCGCCAAAGCGCGCCGCGCCATCGAAAATGAGATCATTACAATTGTAGCTCACAACTCAGGATACATACATACCATGTATAGCGAAGCGTCAATAGACGCTAATCTTTACAAAAGGTTTAAGGATGGATTGACGCGCTTCCTGTCAACTGAAATTACTTATGAAATTGTAGCAAACTTTTTGCGCCATAATAGCAGCCTGCAGAACCGCTTCCAGATCTCTCATTTACGTAATGGAAGGATGCTTTTTATAGAAGCTGAAAAAGTTTACTGCTGCGAATCAACATGCAAATTTCGTGTCGGTGACACGACTCAGCAGAATCTGCTGCTTTCCATAGATGAGAATCAATTTACCGCGCAAGCGCGCTCAGACAGATTTGTTTTAGCGGTATTTGAGGAGTTCTTCCGCGACAATAAAACCGATCCTCAAAACCCGGATCATCTGCAGCGTTTAAAAACGCTGCTGCGCGGCAGCTGCTTAAAGGATAGCGATATTATTGATAACCTTGTAAAATTCTGCCGCATCACTCCAAAACTGCCTCATGAACAAAGAGTGTGGAAGCAAAGCGAACCTGTAACTCTTGACGGAATTAAAAGCGCAAAAGACGCGCAGGAATCTCTCAAAGCGCAAGCGAAATATAACCCAACCGCAAACCTCGCGTTTATGGCCTTCAGAGACCTTTCCAGCTCTCCGTGGAAACCTTTCATAAAAGCCGCTGTAGAGAGAAATCCAGTCTGCGTTAATGGGGCGGGTAATTTAGAACTTAACGACGCATATAAACTTCTCTCATCATTTGCGGAAAATTCAATCTACGGTGAACCCACGCGTCTCGCGCAGCCCGATGAAGTCTGGAACTACAAAAGAGGAGACGGACTCGAAAAAGCGATCACCCTTGCTTCTATCTACATGAATAAACAAAGCGAAAACAGAACCGCCATAGACACAGACGGCAAAAACATAAAATTAACATGCGGGAATCAGGAATTTTTATTCGAAACGCAAAAAGAACTCACGCCTCCGATAAGCAGCGACTGGCCGGCATAAAATTCACCTGTCCCTGCACAGACAGGACAGCCGCGTCTCTACTAATGCCTTAGACGATAATGATATAGTCATTCAACTTGAAAAAAAGCTTTATTAATGCAAAAATATTGACACTACCGCATTCCAGCCATCCATTTTGAAGTTGATACTGAATGGAAAAACGCAGCGTGTCAGACAGTAAAAAACAAACAACATGTAAATCTTATCACACACTAAACACTTTCCGCTACTCCCCCCTCCACCATCGCCTTAACAAGCTCCTGCACCCTGCCGCAAAGCTCACCCTTACTTTTACCCTGAATCTCCTCCAGTGTGATTGGATCGCCGATTTCAAGCGTTGTTTTTCCCGGCCTTACCCGCAGGCTGTTGGGAGGCAGACAATTGATCGCGTCTTTTATAGCTATCGGGACAAGCTTAACACCGGATTGAAGCGCAAGCGTAAAACTCGCGGTTTTAAACTCACCGACTCTGCCATCTTTGGAGCGGGTGCCTTCAGGAAAGAGAACAAGGGAGATTTTCTCCTTTTCGAGCTTCACTACCGCTTTTTTCATGGAGATAAGAGCCTGACGGGAACTTTGACGGTCTATTGATATATGGCCTATGGCAGACATCCCCCAGCCAAAAACAGGAATCCTGAACAGCTCTTTTTTTGCGATAAAACTTATCTGCCCGCCTATGGCCTGATAGATAATAGGTATATCAAGCGCGCTCTGGTGATTTGATATAAAGACATAACGCTCATTTGGATCAAGTTTCTCTTTGCCAACCACCTTTAATTTAACCCCTCCAAGTTCAAGCACGCGCAAGCTCCACTCTCTGGCTACATTACGGGCGATTCTTGTGGAAAATATAGACATCGGAATAGTAACTGCCGCGTAAACAACCGCAAAAAACATAATCATGCCGGAAAATACCACCATATGTAAATATCGCAAGGCATTTATCAGGGAGCTGTCTTTGCTATCCATACATTTTCCTTTCCTAACAGTTCACGTAGTTTACTCAAACTTTCCGTACCGGAGGCAACGTTCACATTGTTAGCTTTGATACAGTACTGATTCCGGCTTATTGTTGACAAATGAATGACAAGAGCGCACTTTCCGGAATTTGAAGCGCATATATCATAAATATCATCTATAAATTTTTGCTGAAGTCTTTCTGACGGCACACGCACGTGGACGCTTCGGGTCAGCTTTTCGCGGGTCTCCGACAAAAGCATACAATTTTCCACGTTAAGTTCAGCTTTGGCTTCCTCTTCCTTTTTGACTTTTCCGCGCACTAAGAGCATCGCGTCGTTAACAAACATCTCCTTAAATTTTTCGTAGGCCTCAGAGTACGCAACAAGCTTTATAGAGGCGTCAAACGACTCAAGTTCCAAAATGCACATCTGTTTGCCCGCGTTCCTGCCGCCCTGGATAACACGAGGCTTGGCGGATGTTACAAGCCCGCCGATTGTTATCTGTGCGCCGTCTTTTATATTCTTAAATGCTTCTGAGGCGATATCGGCATCTGAAAAACCGCGTATCTCATCAAAAAACTGGTCAAGAGGATGACCGCTTGTGTAAAAGCCAAGTATCTCTTTCTCATTTTGCAATTGTTTGTTTACACTCCATGGCGAAACATCCGGCAACTGAGGTTCGGGAACCGCGACTGTGGGAGCGCTGTTGTCGCCTGAATCAAAAATATCGAAGAGATTTACCTGCCCGCTGTCACGCTCCTGACGGCAGCTGTTGCCATAGTCAAGCGCAGCGGCGACAGCTTCAAAATTCTGCGCCCGAGTTACGCCGAATCCATCAAGAGCTCCCGCGCAAATGAGCGACTCAAGCGCTTTTTTGTTGACAATACGGGTATCTGTAGATTTACATAAATCAAATATTGATGTAAACGGGCCGCCCTTCTCCTGACGCGCCGAAAGTATCAAATCCCCCGCTTTACCTACATTCTTTATAGCTCCTAAACCGATACGTATGGAGCCGCTGTCTATGCTGAAATCATACTCGCTTTTGTTTACATCCGGCGGAAGCATCCGTATGCCCATTTTCTCAGCTTCATTTCTTATCCGCAAAAATTCATCCATATCCCCAAGATAAGCGCCAAGGTAAGCGGTCATATATTCAAGCGGATAGTGTGCCTTAAAATAAGCGGTTTGATAGGAGACGTGAGCATACACAGCGGCATGCGCTTTATTAAATCCATAAGCCGCGAATTTGGCCATAAGGTCGTATACGTCCTGAGCTGTCTTTTTATCAATCCCCTTAGCCTTTGCGCCTTCAACAAACTTGACTCCCATCTCCGCCATAACGTCTTCCTGCTTCTTGCCCATCGCTTTACGCAAAACATCAGCAAGACCAAGCGTAAAACCTCCCATAACCTGCGCGATACGCATCACCTGTTCCTGGTAAATGATAACGCCGTATGTCACGCCAAGAATGCTTTCGAGAGATGAGTGAAGATACCTTACCTTCTCCTTACCATGTTTACGATTGATAAAAGAGTCGATATTGTCCATTGGGCCGGGGCGGTAGAGCGCGACCATAGCTATGAGGTCTTCTACACAGGTTGGTTTGAGTTTACGAAGATACTCCTGCATTCCGGGAGATTCAAACTGAAACACTCCTGTAGTTTCACCCTTGCCGAAAAGGCTGTACGTTTTCTCATCATTTTCAGGCAAATTCCATACATCAACTGTGCTGCCATGATATTTTTTTACTAAACGCAAAGATTCCTGAAGAACGGTGAGCGTACGCAGGCCTAAAAAGTCCATTTTTACAAGCCCGACCTTCTCCACATAATTCATATCATACTGCGTCATGAGCACTTCTGAGTTGGACTGCTTGTAAAGCGGAGCCCAGCCGACAACTTCGCCCGGAGCGATAATAACTCCAGCGGCATGCATCCCGGGCTGACGGGTAAGGCCCTCAAGAACCTCCGCGTGCCGGAAGAGCTCGCCGTACTGGGCGCTGCTCTCTTTTGTCTTTACAAGCTCAGGATTTGCGTTGTACGATTTTTCTAAATTTTTCTCATTTACCATTGAGGAAAGACGGTTAGCTTCTCCCACAGAGATTCCCATGGTGCGCGCTACATCCTTCACTACCATCTTCGCCTTCATAGTGCCGAAGTTAATAATCTGGCAAACGGAATCCTTCCCATATTTATCATTTACATAATCTATAACCTTGTATCTGTCACGGTCCGCAAAGTCAATATCGGCGTCAGGCATGGATATACGTTCGGGATTTAAAAAACGTTCAAAAATCAGATCATACTTGATGGGGTCAACATTGGTGATGCTTGTTACGTAAGCGACTAAACTTCCCGCGACCGACCCGCGGCACCCCACCATAATACCCATCTTATTGGCGGCGTCTATAATGTCTCTTACAATAAGAAAATATCCGGCAAACCCCATATTATTTATTACACCAAGCTCATATTCAAGCCGCTCCTCAAGAGCCGGCGTTACTTTCGCGTATTTTTCAACAAGCCCTTTTTTTGATAAACCTGATAAATAATCCTCTTCTTTTGTAAATCCTGAGGGTACGCCGGCGGAAGGAAGCTGCGGTTTTATTTTTACGTTTACATTGCAGCGTTCGGCAATATCGACTGTATTTGTGACAGCTTCAGGAATATCAGGGAAAAGCCGCGCCATCTCAACTGGAGATTTGAAGTACACCTGATCGGTTGAAAATTTGTACCGTTTGGGATCATCCATTGTGGTCTGCGTCTGGATGCAGAGCAGCACTTCATGGCTTGGGGCATCTTCGCGGCGCAGATAGTGCGCGTCATTGGCGACTATAAAAGGAACTCCCATCTCACGGCCAAGCGAGATAAGACCCTTTGAAGCGATTCTCTCCTCATCTATACCATGATCCTGCAGCTCAAAATAGAAATTCCCTTCGCCAAACACCGCAATATAATCTTCGGTAAGTTTTCTTGCTTTGTCAAGTTCATTACGGATTATCGCCTGAGGGATCGCTCCCGCGACGCAGGCTGAGGCAGCTATTATCCCTTCGCCATATTTACGAAGAACTTCCATATCGATTCTTGGCTTATAGTAAAATCCTTCGGTGTAGCCGATGGTTGATAATCTCATTAAGTTTTTCCAGCCTGTATCATTCTGAGCCAAAAGAATGAGATGTGAGTAATTACGCTCATCTTTTTGAGAACTTCTATCGGTTCTTGAACCTGGAGCCACATAAGCTTCAAAACCAAGAACCGGCTTAATATCCTCTTTTATGCAAGTTTCATAAAATTCTACAGCGCCAAAAAGTCCGCCATGATCAGTAATGGCAAGAGCCGGCATCTCAAACTCTTTCGCTTTCCTTACCAGATCTTTAATCTTTATCGCGCCGTCAAGGAAACTGTATTCTGTGTGATTGTGTAAAGATACGAATTTTACGCTCATTGCGAAACTACTCCAATCCTTCTTACTTTACGCAGAAAAAACTGTTTTCTGGCTTTTGTGCGGGAAACTTCCGCTTCAATAACCGGATCCGGGCCTTTTTGAAGAGCTAACGGCAGCACTGTATAAGTATTCTGCTTTATGAAAGCGCTGCCTTCGTAATCGATAATTATACGCTGCCCCGTCAGAATAGCGTAGTCAACAACATGGCTCATCTCGTTTATATCAAGTTCCTTGAGCTGCTCCCCGTATTTTGTTCCCCGCATGGGCACAGCACGCTCAAAGGCGCTGGCACAAGAGAAATCTGTCACCGCCTCCCAGCTCTTTTCCGCTAAAGTTTCTACGCACTTATCTTCACAAGAGGTAACAGCCGGATGTTCATCCGAAGCACGGGGGTCAAATCCAAGTTTTTCAAGAGTCTCAAGAACCTCCTGTTCGCCCTCCGGAAGGATTCTAAAAACAGCGTGGTTATCCACAGGCGTTAAATATTTTTTGAGATGCTCATAAGCGCAAAGCTGAAGCGTTACCTTTTCTGTAGATGAAACTAATATCGCGCCATGGCAAACGTAAAGACGCGAAAACTCCCTGGCCCACTCCTCAACAGTAGAAAGCACATTAGCGGGCGAATTACGCTTAAGCAGCCACAACCGTATATCCGTATCATCCACACCCTGGCTCATTGCGTTAGATACGGACTGCCTGTTTATCTGCCCCTTATACACCTTATCAAAAGACTTCAAAATCCCGATATTGGCATAACTGAAAAGCTCCGGAGGTGAAACTTCCTGTGGAATAATAACTGAAAAATCAGGCATTATTATCATAGGAACCGCCTCCTGATTCGATAGAAGCCTATCCGGATCGCCGTTTACATTACGCAATTGAGTAAAACGCGCCTCACCTGAAAGATTTTCAACAGCGAGAAAACCCAAAAAATCATAAACTTTCAACGCCTGTAAAAAGATCTCCCTGTCCGGCTCGGGAACCATGTTTTTAACAGTAAACCACTTTCCTTCACATTTGTCAAGAACACCGGTTAAAAGCTCAAAACCGAAGCGGCCGCAAAAAACGGAAGCGTACTCTATAAATTCAAGCAAACGCTCCTTTACGCCTGTTTTTAACCATGTGTCAAACCTGCGCTGATCAAGGATATATTCCGATTCCGCAGGAGCGATGAGTTTATTTCTTAGACAGTAGCCGATAAGAAAACCGGAAGGGTGGCCCCCCGCGTCCCTGTCTCCGCCCTTACCTGTAAGAGTCGAATCGTGTACAAGGCGCTTAAGCTGACTGAGCCCGGAACGGGAGATCCCCCCAAAGCGGCTGCGTTTGAGAAGCTTCTGAAACGCCATAGAGCACACAGCCGCAACATCATTGAGAGGCCTCCAGGGATACACCGCCGCTTGCTGCTTAGCGGCTGTTCGCGAACCGCGGCCGGCCTCGCATAGAGCTTGCGCCATAAGGGAACGCAGATGCGGTTCAAACTCATCAAAACCAAAATACCTTGTAATTCCGCGGTCAACCGCGGCAAAGACTAAAAGTGAATTAAGCAGTGTGTCATTTACAAAATCGTCCTGACAAGCCACCCCAAGCCCATTTGCCCCCATAAGATATACCTGAGCGCATTTCAGCTTGAACTCTTGGGGCAGCCCCTCAAAACGCTCAGCCAGTGATTGCTTTGAGACAAATTTCGAAACAGTCTCCTCAATCATCGCGGAGGAGAGAATACGGCGGCTCTTATCGGCATTGCAAATTAAATTGTCTAAAATCCACTGATGAGGAAGTTTTTTAATGTAATCCCGGAAACGTATTATCCCTGGAATTTTTACAGATTCCATAAAATGCCCGCTCTGTCTCAATTTTTATCTTAAAAAACCGTTCTGTACGAAAATTCGGCAGAATTTAAGAAATATAAATCAGGGGAGGAGTAATAATTATATTGCGGACGCAAAAACGTAATCATAAAGAGACATGACTAACGCGGAAATAAAACAAGTGATATGAAATAGTTATACTATAAACGCGCTTTTTGATCTATTTGCGCGTTCCGCGTTGTTATTTCTTATTAAATAAAAAGGAGTGTATAAAATGATGGTATCAACATTTTTAATGTTTAACGGAGACTGTGAAGAAGCGATAAGGTTCTACGAAAAAGCTTTCGGAGTAAAAGCAACTAATGTCATGAGATACAGCGAAGCGCCTCCTTCCGCCGATTTTAAAGCTCCGGCCGGTACGGAAAATTATATTATGTACTCGCAGCTTAAATTAGGCGGTACCCCGATTATGTTAGGTGACACAACGCCCGATTGGAAAACAAGTTTTGGAAGCGGCATGTCGATAACAATAACTCTGGACAGCCCTGAAAAAGTAAAAACTCTATTTAACGCCCTTAAAGAGGGCGGCAAAATTACCATGGAACCGCAGGAAACCTTCTGGAGCAAACTCTTCGGATCGCTTGAAGACAGATTCGGGGTTAGCTGGATGATTTCAGTAGAATAAAAGAGATATCTGTTTTTCGGGCGGATCCGTTACACGATCCGCCTGTATCCTCTTTCCATAAGTAAAAATTACAGCTGCCGCGCGCTGGGCAGGCAGGCGCTGACAATTTACATATAGATTTCATCACCTTGCAACAAGCCGTTCAGACGCAGCTTTTTCCCGCTCTTTTCTTGCAATAAAAAAATACCTTTATAGTTCGAACCACTCAATTGAATCCTCATTTTGGGGCTTTCAGATTTGAATCAGTTACTAGGCAGTAAATACAAAATTTTAATTGTTTTTCGAATTTCGTTCAGGCGAGTTATATATTGTATTAGAATATTAAGGAACAGTGAAAGAAGTCGTCTTAAAAATGGAAACGGATAACTTCAAACCATTCACAACAGTAAAAGGGAGGGGCAGTGAAAAGACTGATGGGTTTATGGGCAATTCTGGCAGTGATGACGTTGACCTGGACAGCGGCAGGGCAAACAATGGGATTTACAATAACCCTTGACCAAAATCACATCGGCGCTCCGGGCAATATGACCGTGCAAACAGACGCGTACGGCTGCCTGACCGGGGATGGAAACGCCCCGCTGATTCTGCCGTCTCCGACCAGGGACGGTTACAATTTCAGAGGATGGTTCACGACGGACGCGGCGACCGGCGGCACGAGGGTGCTATCGGGCGCAACCGGAACTAAATTCACAGCAAACACCGCCATTTACGCGAGATGGACGACTAAAACGCCCCGAACTCTCAATGATATGCCGACAATGGAGAGAGAACACTTTGATTGGGTTAAGGATGTTCGAAACGGATGCGAACCTGTTATCAGAGGTTCGGGCGGCAGCGCGGGAAATCTCATATTCCACCAGCTCTATGCGGGTAACGGTTCTATCAATTGGGCTGTAAGATGGGAGTCGGACGATACGGTATCGCTTCAACAGCGTCAGCGGCTTGCGGCCCTGCTTTACGATGGGATCAATGAATGGATCCGTCCCCTCATGGGATATGAAGATTTTCCTTTTGGGGAGATCCCCGTCAGCGTTGCAGGTTGGGCTGTTCAGAACGCGGATTTGATACGTGACCGCCAGCCGAATGAAACTATATGGGTCAACTCCGATCATCGGAGCCCCAACAGCGGGTACACCACCGGCTTTATGACTTCCGCGCCTCAGGCAAGATCAAGATTCCAAAATTACAATGCTATCAATAATACTTCAGGAGGACACGCCAATTACAGATGGCCGGATTCTATTGGAGGTCTTAACGGCCGTTACGATATGTATTTATGGCTTACAAAAAACAAGGAAGGCGGTAACGGTTCCGCTGAAGGCGGTGACTGGGGATTTCGTTGGGGCAATCAGAATCCCAGTACTGGAACGGCAATAACCGCGGCAAACAGTCATGCCAACAACGGCTCAATTCACGGTACCATGACGCATGAAATCGGACACGCTTTCGGCTTTTACGACTGGTACGGCAGCGCGACAGGAAACTGCGCGGCAGGCGGAATCAGCCGTAATCCACCCGGTTACGGAAGTAACAGCAGAACAATGATGCACTATACTTATACTACCGGTACAACACAGAATCCTGGACTCAATCAATACGACCAGTGGCAGATCCGCTACTACTATAACTGGGTTAGAGACACTTCACCGGCAAACCGGTGGCAATTTACCCCAGTCGCGTGGGTACCCGCAACCACAGGCGTGCCAACAGCAGTAGCTGCCAAAACAAAACTGGCTGATTTCCGTTTCGACAACCGCGGAACGCTGAGGTATAACTTAGGCGGCGCTCAAACAGCAAACCTGAAAATCTTCGACAGCCGGGGAAGAATGGTGCAAACAATGAAGTTGTGCGGAACGCAAACAACTGTAAACACAAACCTGAACATAGCCCCACAAATGCTGATTTGGAAAGTAGAAGCAAAAGGCAGGGTTATGGATCAGGGCAGAATTCAGTTTATCTCGAAGTAACCGGCGCGGCCTCGTATAAGTATGCGGAACAGGCTGCTGCGCCAGTAAAAAAGTTCCCAAACTAAATCCTCCCATGGTAAAATTATATAAACCGTTGGGAGGAGTTTTATGCTTTCACCACCCAAAACAGCTGTAATGTTCTCCCGTCTTAAAATTGCCTGCCTGATGTTAATGTATATTTAAGCATTTCAAACTCGAAGACGCAAATATTCATTAAATAACAGGCAGAGGTAAACTATTTTATTGTATATTCATTAATGGAACTAATGGCTTAAGACTTGCTGTTTATTTATAGACTTAAATTTAAAATAACTTTTGAAGATATGACGCACTTCATGAAAATTGTAAAATTTACGGTGATGTTATTGGCAGGCGGGCTGTTCTGGACGGCAGCCACAGAACCGCGTCTTCCCGGGCCTGTGAGCTGGAGCGGTCTTCAGGAACTGCAGGCAGGTTCGGCTGAAACCGCGCTTATAGCGGTGAGGCGCGACACGCTTAACCGCGATACGGTACACCATCTTTTTAAGTTGGGAACAATAGAGGCGCAGCTGCGTAAAACTTCTGAAGCGCTTCTGGCGCTTGACCGGGTCTCTAAAGGCAGCAGAGTGCTTGCGCCGCTTGCCTTTGAGCAAATTGGAGATGTGTATGCAAATGCCGGGGATAACCCTAAGGCAATGAACGCCTATTCTTCCGCGCTCAGAGCGGCGGATCTGCCCGTGAAATACCGCCGCTTACTGTTTGCGAAGATCAGAATTATTGAGGAAAGGCAAATACTTTTACCCGCCAACCAACCCTGGCTCAACGAATACAGGACATGGGTGTCCCGCCAGCGTGACTTTAACGCCGCGGCTTTTGCGGCTCAGTTCGATTCACTTTTTGAAGCGGGTCAGATATCAGAAGCGGATTCGCTTTTAGAGCTGAATTTTTCGCAGCTTGACAAGCGTGAAGCATGCGAAATTACAGGACGCGTATTTCAGGGCCGCTCCACTGATTCTACGTTGTCAACACAGTTTCTTTTTGCGCTTGCGTCTCAGGCGTGCAAATGCAATGATTTTCAAACAGCGCAGAGGCTTTTATCCGTTGTTCAGAAGCGTCCAGATTTTTCAACCGCTGTGACAGCCGGACGCGCCTCACTGCTCAGCGCCCAGATAGCTTTCGGCAGAGGGCAATGGCAGCAGGCTATCGCTTTATACAAAAAGTACAATAACAGTTACGGCCCTGAATCTGAAGTTCTGATGCAGATCGCCCGCGCCTACCGTAACCTTAATAATTTTGAGGAGTCTGATAAGTGGTATAACCAGCATATCCGGACGTTCCCTTCCAATACCAGAACCCAGGAGATTTTGTGGCTGCGAGCCTGGCGCCATGAAGAGAGAAAGCAGTACAAAGACGCCGCGTCGATTTACCGCCGCGTCTTTAATACAAAGGGTAAAAGAACAGAGGAGGCGCATCTGCGCTACGCTCTCTGCTTTTACCGCCAGCAGCAGTACGACAGCGCAATTGTAAGCCTTACGGCGTTTCAAAAGAAGTATCCTCAATCAAGTTATCTTTGGGCGGGGATGTTCTGGCAGGGTAAATGTCACGCGGCGATGGGCAACGCCTCTGAAGCTCATAAGGTTTGGAACCAGATCTCAAACCTTGACCCCACAGATTACTACGCTCACCGCGGCCGCCAGCTTATGGGAGATACTATAAGCGGTTTGGCTATTACCAATGCGCTGCTTAACACCGGGGTTATGGATGAGGAGAAAGTGCGCGCCTGGCTTGACACTATCTCTCCTTCGTCAAAAAAGAGGCTTACGGCAAAAGACAGCGTTGATTTACGCAGAGGAGCGGCGTTGATCTCTGTAGGACAGGCGCAGACCGCAAGTCTTTTCCTTGAAAATTTAGAGAGTAACTATCACGGCAACTTAGTTTTACAATATGATTTAGCCGCTGCTTACGCTATGGCAGGTAATCAGGCGCTCGCCTTCAGAGTAGCGCGGCGCTTAAGCTGGCGCCTTCCCATGGAGCACCGGAAAAACGCTCCGGTTCAGGTGAAAGCCGTACTCTTTCCCCCATTCTTCTCATCTGTCATAAACGAAAACGCTGCCCGCTTTGGCGTGGATCCGCTTTTTGTGAGCGCTGTCATCCGTCAGGAGAGCATTTTCGACATGAATATAGTATCTCCCGCGGGAGCTGTCGGGCTTATGCAGATCATGCCGACCACCGGCAGGGATATAGCGGCGAGGCTCGGCGAAAAATTCGCGGTGGACTCTCTTTACAATTATACATATAATATCCGCTTTGGGACCTCCTACCTGCGCAAGCGTATGGATCAGTTTAAAGGTGATCTTGTTATGGTGCTTTGCAGCTACAACGCGGGGCCGCACAACGCGATAAAATGGAAGGAGCGCAATAAGGACTTGGAATATGATCTGTTCGCGGAGGACATAGGTTTTCTTGAAACACGCGGATACGTGAAGAAAGTGCTGGGCAACTACTGGACATATAAAGCTTTGGTGAATGTTCCCGGCTACGCCTACGATATGCCGCGGGAGGAGTTCCCCTGGGTTAATGAATGGTAGGAAAGCAAATTACAATGTGCAAATAAAACAAAAAAACATTTGCGGTTCCTCCTCTTTATATCCCGATTTTTTAATATAATTTGTGACTTGGATTTGTAATTTGTAATCTGCAATTTGTAATTTGCATTTTTTGTTGCGTGGAAGCGCGTATCCCATGTATTTTATGTGTCTGGTTTTTGTAAAATTTCTTTCGATAACAATTGTTATACTTTAAGCCGGAGGTTGTGTATGCTGAAGCGTCTAAGTTTGATACCTGTTGTTGTTTTTGTTCTTGGCGCAGCTGTTTCGGTAAACGCTAAGGATGATGTTAAAGCGGATTCTATAAGTTTCGAAAAGCCCAATGAGTATAGAATCTACAAATCCGACTCTCCGGTTAAAGCTTTTGTTGTACTAAATGATATGATCTGGTACGCTACCGACGAAATTGTTATCTCCCAATCAACCAAGAACAACACCCATCAACGCTTCCCCAAGCTTGGCGCCGTTGGTTCCGATAAGGTTAAGACGATAGTTGTTGACGGTTCCAAGCAGCTTTGGTTTGCGACTCCCGCGGGAGCGGTAATGCGCGGCGCCAATAGCAATAATTTTACTGTTCATACCACCGAAAACGGCCTTCCCGGCAACAATGTGCTTAGTATAGCTGTCTCCAAGGGAGATGTTTGGGTTGGCACCGAGAACGGGGCCGCGCGTTTCAGAGGCGGATCATGGACAAAGTTCACCACAGCGGACGGCCTTGTATCGGACAAAGTTCAGGCCATTGCGGTAGATTCCAAAGGTACGGTATGGTTCGGCACTAACAGAGGTATAAACTCTTTTGACGGTTCCAAATGGCAGCTGTTTGACGCCAAGAACAAACATTTAGAGTGGAATGACACGAGAGTGCTTGCTATAGAGCCGCGCGGCGATGTTTTATGGGCCGCTACAGGACCAAATGACCTGGCTCGTTTTGACGGTAAGGAATGGAAAAAATATATGGAGATTCAGCCTAACATAACCTCTATTATGAATGATACCCGCAGAACATGGTTTGGCTCGCCAACCGGTATTCTGAGATTTAACGGTGAAGAATGGGTGTCTGACCCTAACAGACTTGGTATCCCTGCCTCACAGGTATACCATATGTATCGGGATGAGAGCGGGAATCTGTGGTTTGCCATGGAGCAGGGAGTATTGTGGCTGAATAATCCGTATCGTAGATAAACAATCATATTGTTGTTAGGAGGAGTGGCAGTTTTATGGGAAAAATTAAGATTGCGGTGGTGGGCGTTGGCAATTGCGCCAGCTCTCTTCTGCAGGGGATTGAGTATTACCGTCACAGGAAGCCGGAAGACGCTATCGGTTTGATGCATTGGAACATTGGCGGTTATTCTCCCAGCGATATAGAAGTCGTAGCGGCGTTCGATATAGACAAACGTAAAGTAGGGACAGACGTTAACAAAGCGATCTTCTCCCATCCTAACTGCACCACTGTTTTTTGTCCCGATATGCCTGAGAGCGGCGTTATTGTGCAAATGGGCTGTGTGCTCGATGGATATTCGGAGCATATGAAAGACTATGAAGACGAAGTTACTTTTCTTAAGAGCGATAAAAAAAGCGCGACCGCGGAGGAGATAGTAAGCTCTCTCAAAGAATCGGGAGCCGAGATTCTGATGAGTTATCTTCCCGTAGGTTCCGAAGAAGCTACCAAGTTTTACGCACAGTGCGCGATTGACGCGGGTATGGGATTCATTAATAATATCCCTGTTTTTATCGCCTCCAACCCTGAGTGGGCCGCCAAGTTTGAAAACGCGGGGCTGCCGATTATCGGCGATGATATCAAGGCTCAGCTTGGAGCCACTATCACTCACCGCACACTCACCGATCTTTTCAAGAAGCGGGGAGTCAAGCTTGAGCGCACTTATCAGCTCAACACCGGCGGTAACACCGATTTTCTTAACATGCTCAACAAAAGCCGTCTTAAATCCAAAAAAGAATCCAAGACCGAAGCTGTGCAGTCGGTTGCGGCAGAGAGGCTTTCTGACAGAAATATTCATGTAGGCCCCTCAGATTACGTGCCATGGCAGAATGACCAGAAACTTTGCTTTCTGCGTATGGAAGGCAAACTCTTTGGCGATGTACCTATGAATATTGAACTGCGTCTTTCGGTAGAAGATTCTCCCAACTCCGCCGGAGTGGCGATTGATTCTATCCGCTGCTGCAAACTGGCGCTCAACGCAGGTCTGGGCGGCGTACTCTTTGCCCCATCATCCTACTTCTGCAAACATCCCCCGCGACAGTGTCCGGATGATGAAGCGCACAGGCAGGTAGAGGAGTTTATCAAGCAATACGGGGTTCCTGTTCCTGTAAATTAATTAATCCGATGTAAGGGCGACCAGTGCGCCACCTTTACATATCGTTTAACGGGCAGCCCTCGCGGCTGCCCCTGCTTCAACCTTTCATCATCCAAAACAAATCCCTTGGTGATGAATTCTTTTAATATTTTAGTCGCCCAAATACGGAAAGCCGTCGCTTTCAATGAATTTACGCGGTAACCTACCGATATGATTGCATCAAGATTGTAAAGCTGAGTATTGTAATTTTTGCCATCCGCGGCAGTCAGTAAGAATTTCTTACATACTGAATCCTCTTGTAATTCAGCGGATTCAAACACATTTTTCAGGTGCATTGTAATATTTTCACGCGAAGTGCCAAACAATGCAGCTATCGCTTTCTGTGTAAGCCACACCGTTTCATTTTTCACAATCACATTTACAGATACATCATCCTGCGGCGTGCTGTAAATCAAAAACTTAAACTCTTTATCCATAAATTTCTCCATATATCGCCAATCACACGTGTCCAAAATATAATAACTTAATCCAACGGGTATGAGTAAAAATACCAGTATTTTCACCCGGATGTTACCTTTTTTTCACAGAGTTGAATTTTGGGGATTAGTTCATAAACATAAAGCAGAGTATAAGGCCAAAGGATTCAGTTGTTGACTATAGTCGAGTAAACATTTTACCCGCGGACATATAAGAATCTATCCATTTCAACTGCATCTTTCTAAAATCGAAAGTCAAAATCCACTGTTGAAGATGCTCATTTTGTATTGGCAATTGGATATAAGCAAGAATAAATACACGAAATACGTACCATACCTAATTTAGAGTTATTGTGAAAATTGTGACGTTAAAGGCGTATTTTTTATTATATTTTAGAAAGTTCAAATGGTTTATTGCAAGCCTTGAGCCGTTAAAGGTAATTTAAAAAGACAGGGCGTTAAAAATATGGCCGACAAAAATTTAATGACACCGAGTACAACCAGTCTAAGTGGATTACTTGGAAATGGGGTGACATATAAAGTTCCTGTTTTTCAAAGAGATTACTCCTGGAGAATTGACAATTGGATTGACTTGTGGGAGGACATTAAAATCCTCTTGAACACGGGAAAAGACCACTATATGGGAGCTGTAGTTCTTCAAAAAACAGGAGAAAAACAGTTTTTAGTTATAGATGGGCAACAAAGATTTACAACATTAAGTCTTCTTGCGCTTGCAACAATAAAAAAAATACAAGATTTAGTAGATAGCGGTATTGAATCCAAAGATAATTCTGAAAGGATTAATGAACTCAGGAGGGGGTTCTTAGGACAAAAAGATCCCGCCTCATTACATCATTCAAGTAAACTTTTTTTAAACGAAAATAATGATCCATTCTACCAAAGAAATTTACTGCAACTAATTCCACCTCAAAACGAAAAAACACTGGTTGATTCAGATCAATTGCTGTGGCAAGGCTTTAATTTCTTTTATATAAAGATTGGGGAGCTTTTTCCAAATGCCGCCGGAGTTGAATTAGCAACATTTCTCAGCAAATCAATTGGAGATAAAACCATGTTTATTAAGATTGAAGTTGAGGATGAATTGAGCGCATACACTTTATTTGAAACTTTAAATTACAGAGGAGTTGATCTTACTGTAACTGATTTATTAAAAAACTACTTATTTTCTTTAATCACACCCTCAGACCTGCGGATCGCAAAAGAGATCTGGAAAAAAATAGCGACAAGTGTTGGCATAGATAAATTCCCCGTTTTTTTAAGACACTTTTGGATTTCAAGAAAACCGCTTGTAAGACAAGAGCAGCTTTTTAAAACAATTAGAACAGAGATTAAAACAAATCAACAGGTATTTAATCTGTTAAATGACTTAGATTCATATTCAGAAATTTATCTTGCGCTTCAAGATACCTATAGTATTTATTGGCGGGGTAACAGAGAAAGAATTAAGAGAATTCGGGAAATGAAGCTATTTGGAGTAAAGCAGCAATTACCATTATTAATGGTGGCTAAAGAAAGATTCCCGGATCAGGAATTTGATAAAACACTAAAAGTAATTTCAATCATATCATTCCGTTACAATGTAATTAGCAGCCGTCAAGCTAATAGAATGGAGGAACTTTATAACACTGTTTCTCAAAAAATATACAATGCGGCAATAACAACTGCTCAAGGAGTATTTAACGAGATAAAAGAACTCTACATTTCAGACGCGGACTTCCGAAACGACTTTTCCACACTTGAATTGTACTCTTATGGCAGAAGTAAAAAATTAGC
The DNA here is from genome assembly GCA_031254105.1 of Chitinispirillales bacterium. Classification (GTDB taxonomy): domain Bacteria; phylum Fibrobacterota; class Chitinivibrionia; order Chitinivibrionales; family Chitinispirillaceae; genus WRCH01. The sequence goes on along the minus strand of JAIRVB010000020.1, from coordinate 44,554 downwards.
AAGATATATTTTATTTGAGTTAGAAAATAATATGATGCAGGGCGGAGACAGAGACTATGAACTGGACCCAGCAACAATCGAACATATATTACCGGAAAACGCAGGGGATAATTGGGATCAGGACTTTCCTCAAACTGTTCAACCGAGTTACATTTACAGATTGGGTAATTATACTGTTTTGGAAGATCACCTAAACAAAGATTGTGAAACATTACCTTTTGATCAAAAGAAACTGTTTTATGCAAAAAGTCAATACGAAATGACAAAAGCCATAAATTACAGTGACTGGAACCCCACGACTTTGGACGCCAGACAAAATGATTTAGCAAGAAAAGCAACATCAATATGGAGAATTCCATATGTCGGCTAAAAAACCGCCTGTAACAAGGTATTGCCAAAAACGGAGCTGAAATCTAAAACTCAACATTTTGACGCCATGACGACAATATAAAAAACATTACGCAAACAATTGTCAGTTATTTGAATAATAATTACGCTTTAACTGCATTTTTTAACAGGCGGAATATTAATTTTGTAATGTTCAGGTACAGTAAGGGGTTTGCAAAACAATTGTTGCTTTAACGCGGGAAACAGTTGTTGCCCCTGCGGCGGCAACGCCTTTGCGCAGGTTTGCCCCTTACCGCAAACGAATCAGCTTATCAATAATATCATTAGTACTAACCCCCTCCACATCGCCGTGGAAAGAGCGCACTAATCTATGCCGCAGCACCGGAAAAGCCGCGCGGTAGATATCCTTGACATCCGGAGTCGGCCTGCCGTCAAGAAGAGCGAACGCTCTGGCCGCTAGCACTAAGAATTGTGAAGCGCGGGGGCCCGCTCCCCACGTTAGATATTTACGAATCTCTTCGGGGCATTCTTTCTCTGCGGGTCTTGTAGCGCGTACAAGATGTACTGCGGCGGCTACTACCGAATCAGCGGCAGGCACGCGCTTTACAAGCTCCCTAAACGCCGCGATCTGCTCTTTTGTCACAACAGGCTTCAGCTCAACATTCTGGTAGTCCGCACTGTTGCGGGCGATGAGCAGTTCGGAATCCATATCAGGATAACCGATCTCTATGGAAAACATAAACCGGTCCTGCTGAGCTTCGGGAAGAGGATAGGTTCCCTCCTGTTCAACAGGATTCTGAGTGGCTAAAACCCAAAACGGCTTTGGCAGCGAATGGGTGACCCCCGATGATGTTACCTCCTGCTCCTGCATAGCCTGAAGAAGCGCGGACTGCGTTTTGGGAGGCGTGCGGTTTATCTCATCAGCCAAAACGATATTGGCGAAAATAGGCCCTTGTATAAATTTAAACTCCCGCCGCCCGCTGCCTCTCTCCTCCATTAGAATTTCCGAGCCTGTAATATCAGAAGGCATGAGATCGGGTGTAAACTGAATGCGGTTAAACTCAAGATCAAGGCAGCGGCTAAGGCTCTGAACAAGCATTGTTTTTGCAAGCCCGGGAACGCCTGTGAGCAAACAATGTCCTCCTGCCAGAAAGCATGCTAAAAGGTCATCTATCACAGCGGCCTGACCAACGATTCTCCTCGCAATCTCAGCCTTGATAGAAGCGACTGTTTTACATAGTTCCTGCGCTGTCTGAACATCCTTATCTGTATTTGTGTCTGTCACAGATCCGCTCCCTTATAATAAATAATAATGCAGAAATAAAAGAGAAAAATCAATCATTTCTGCACTCCGCATTATTATTTCTGCATTAAAATAAAAAAGGCGCCGCAAACTTTTATAGATCGCAGCGCCTTTTATATTGGTAGCGGGGGCAGGATTTGAACCTACGACCTTTGGGTTATGAGCCCAACGAGCTACCGGACTGCTCCACCCCGCGGTATTTTTTAGTTAAAGGGTAAACATCGTTTTCCCCTGTAGATAATAAATATACTACAAATTGCGCTCCAGGTCAAATTAAAAAATGAACTTTTTTAAGAAACGGCAAAATGAGATAAGGTGAGATTGATAATTCTTAGCCGCTTCCCAAAGTTTATTTTTGATTTTTGCCGCGAGGGCGGCAGGTTTCAATATCCGTCAAAAATTAAAAAGTTGACTGAGCGAACAAATACATATATATTATTATTGTATACAAATATGCAAATTTCCCATAAGGATTCTACTTTATGGGACAAGTGTTCACTTTTCAAGGAGCAAGTTCTATGGCAAAAAACGGTGGCGGTTCAAGAAATGGCGGCTCAACACCAAGAGGCGGTGAGGGAGGAGCAGGTTTCGTCCCTTCAAAACCTGGCGGAAACAAACCTAGTACAACAGGTAATCTATCAGGAGCTGGAAGAGGAAATCTTCCGCCAAAGAAATAACAAGGTGTTAAACTAATAAAATATAATAGAAATAGTATCTAACGCGGCGTTTTTATGAAGATAAAAGGGCGGCATGCGGCCGCCCGTTCATGTTTGATAGAGCGGAACGACCACTGGTCGTTCCCTACTCCTGAATATCCGTATCATCATCACCAGACGTTTCCTCATCCGCGACTGTCTCTTCATCGGTATCCTTGCCCGTATCCGCCGGAGCCGACTCCACAGGGGCTTGCGCTGCAACCGCGTTTTCCTCATCCTCACCGCGTTCGCAAAGAGCAACGTCGATAACACTGTCGCCTTCGTCAAGGTTGATGAGCTTTACCCCCTGCGTATTACGCCCGATGCTTGAGATGCGGTCTACATCAAGACGGATGATAATTCCGTTGCGGGTTATAAGCATCACATCCTCTCCGCCCAGAACGCTCTTGATGGAGACGACAGGCCCGTTGCGGTCTGTCTGCTTGATGTTTATTATGCCGCTTCCGCCGCGGTTTGTCTTACGGTAATCGGCTACGGTGGTGCGCTTTCCAAAACCGTTTTCGGTAACGGTAAGGATTTCATCACTGTCATTGGTAATTATCATCATACCGACAACTTTGTCTTCGCCCTTCAGCTTTATACCCCGCACACCGCGCGTGTTGCGTCCAAGCTCTCTGGCGGCGCTTTCATGAAATCTTACCGCCTGGCCAAAAGCTGTTCCGAGAATAACATCGCTTCCGCCTGTTGTAAGCTTTACCTCAATGAGGGAATCACCTTCATCGAGTCTGAAAGCATTTATGCCGTCACGCCGTACATTTGAATAGGATGAAAGCGGCTGCTTATTTATGACGCCTTTTTCGGTTGCCGTAACAATAAAATGCTTATCGTCAAATTCACGAACCGGCACAAAAGCCGCTATTTTTTCTCCAGGTTTAAGATCTATCAGGTTGACAATCGGACGGCCTCTGGAGTTACGCCCAACCTCAGGAATTTTGTACACCTTAAGCCAGTAACAGCGTCCCGTATTTGTAAAGAACAAAATATAGGCGTGCGTTGAAGCTACAAAGAGCGTAGATATAAAATCATTCTCCTTTGAGTCCATCCCCTTAACGCCTCTTCCGCCCCTGCCCTGAGCTCTGTACTCAGACACCGCGGTGCGCTTTATGTAGCCTTCGTGAGTCATTGTGATTACCATATCCTCTTCGGCAATCATGTCCTCAATGTCTACATCGCTGGTCGCGTCCGTGATCTCAGTTCTGCGCGCGTCGCCGTACCGGGCCTTTATGGACAGAAGTTCATCCTTAATTATCTGCATGCGGCGGTCACGGCTCGCAAGTATCGCGGTGAGGTCATCAATGAGCTTCATAAGCTCCCGGTACTCCTGCTCTATTTTGTCACGCTCAAGCCCTGTAAGACGCTGCAGCCTCATCTCCAAGATAGCTTTGGCCTGTACTTCACTGAGTCCGAACCGTTCCATGAGTTTCTGATGAGCGTCATCAGGTGAATCCGACCCGCGTATGAGCGCTACAATTTCATCTATGTGGTCAAGCGCTATGCGCAAACCCTCGAGTATATGAGCGCGGTCTTTCGCTTTTCTGAGCTCAAACTCAGTTCTGCGCACAACCACGTTGTGCCGGTGGTCAAGGAAGTGAGCCATGAGCTCTTTAAGACCAAGAAGACGCGGTTGTAAATTAACAAGCGCAAGATTAATAATGCCAAACGTAGTTTGCAGCATCGTATACTTGTAAAGCTGATTAAGAATCACATCGCCGAAGTCATCTTTTTTGATACCTACGACAACGCGCATCCCTCTTCTGTCAGACTCATCCCTTATAAAGGAGATTCCCTCTATAATCTTTGAACGCACCAGATCCGCCATCTTTTCAAGAAGTGAGGATTTATTTACCATGTACGGGATTTCGGTGATGATAATCTCTTCGCGGTCATTAGCTGTTTTTTGCACTTCAGCCTTCGCGCGGATTATCACCTTACCTCTACCTGTCCTGTACGCTTCGTAAATACCGCTTCTCCCAAAAATGATTCCCCCTGTGGGAAAATCGGGGCCGGGCACAAGCTTTATCAGATCATCTATAGTAATGTCGGGATTATCAATAACAGCCACAATACCATTAATTATTTCAGTCAGGTTATGAGGAGCCATATTGGTCGCCATACCAACAGCGATACCAGTGGTACCGTTTAACAAAAGAAACGGCAGTTTTGACGGCAATACTGTAGGTTCCTTGAGCGTCTCATCGTAGTTTGGAGTAAAATCTACTGTGTCTTTGTCAAGATCGGCAAGCATCTCTTCCGCTAAACCGGTCATGCGGCACTCGGTGTACCTCATGGCGGCGGGAGGATCTCCGTCAATTGAACCGAAGTTTCCCTGACCATTTACCATAGGATAACGCAGCGAAAAGTCCTGAGCCATACGCACAAGAGAATCATACACAGCGCTGTCGCCGTGAGGATGATATTTACCTATGACATCACCGACTACGCGGGCGCACTTTTTAGGCTGCTTGTTATGCTGAACCCCAAGCTCCTCCATCCCAAAAAGGACGCGGCGGTGTACAGGTTTAAGGCCGTCCCTTACATCGGGCAGCGCGCGGGATGTTATCATGCTCATCGAATAGTCAAGATACGATTTTTGCATCTCGTCTTCGATGAATACCGGCAGTATTTTTTCATTTTCATTCATGAGACCTACCTCTTAATCACTTTCACTCTCTTCAAGCCATCGCAAGAAAGGTATTTCTCCGTGAGCGGTTGAATCGAAAGTAAGGGGGGTAATAGTTGTAAAGTTATTCATAAGCGCGCGTGAATCAAACGCGTTAGTATTTTCTATATCTTTTTTCTCTCCATAGACAAGATATCCCTCTTTTGTCTGATGGGTCTCAACCTCTATTTTTTCATAGCGGTCGTCAAAGTACGCCATGCTCTGCCATGTAACTATACTGCCTTTCATCAGCTTTGGATCACAGGCGGGAAAATTGACGTTGTAATAGATTTTGGGATCAAGCGGCTTATGGCTGCCGCCCAGAATTTTTTTGACTATGGAACACGCCGTCACGGCATACTGGTTTGCATAAGACATCCCGCCTGAACACATCGAAAACGCGAAACTTGGGATACTCCAGAACGCACCCTCTCTGGCTGCGGCAACCGTTCCCGAATAAAACGCGGATAACCCTGAATTATCCCCATCGTTCATACCTGAAATAACAATATCGGGCCTTACAGGAAGCAGAAAACTTATGGCAAACTTCACACAGTCGGCAGGAGAGCCGCTTACAAGGTACCCCGGCATCTGCTCACCGTCAAGAGCCTCGCGGTAGTGCAACGGTTTATTAAAAGTAAATGTATGGCCGACCCCGCTTTGCTCTTTGTCAGGAGCGACCGCTATTACGTCATAGTCTTTTGAAAATACATCGTAAAGACTTTTTATACCGGGCGCGTGGAAACCGTCATCGTTGGTTAATAGAACTGTTTTTTTATTTCGCATGAACTTCCTTGTTTGTCCTACATTTTTATTTTTGCGTTAAATTTGAATTTGTATCATCGGCAAAATCAAACATTTTATGGGCGCGTGATATGCGGAACGGCAGGTTGCCGTTCCCTGCAGGATTTTTGCGTTGTATTTCGCGTAATTTTTCCATTTCCGCATTTTAAATCAAACGTCCAAAAATTTTACCTTCGTCGCGTTGTCCTCGATAAATTTGCGGCGCGGCTCTACCTCTTCACCCATGAGAACGGTAAATATTCTGTCCGCTTCAACCACATCCTCAAGCTTTACCTGAAGCAGTGTGCGGGTCGCGGGGTTCATTGTAGTTTCCGCGAGCTGATCCGGGTTCATCTCTCCAAGACCCTTATAGCGCTGTATGGCGATGTTCTTTTTCTCCGCCCACTCCCGTACCACAGAATCCTTTTCAGCGTCGCTGTATACATAGCGCTCCTCTTTGCCGCTTTTAAGTTTGTAAAGAGGCGGCTGAGCAATGTACACGTTACCGCTTTCAATAAGGCCTGGCATGTGCCTGAACAAAAATGTTAACAAAAGAGTACGGATATGCGCGCCGTCAACGTCGGCGTCTGTCATTATTATGATCTTGCCGTAACGCAATTTAGCTATATTAAATCCGTCATCTTCTTCCGATTTGCCAAATCCGGTGCCGAACGCCTGCACCATTACCTGAATTTCCTCATGTGAGATAATTTTATCAATTCTGGCCTTTTCTACGTTGAGGATTTTACCTTTGAGAGGGAGAATCGCCTGAAAAGTACGGTCTCTGCCCATCTTCGCGCTTCCTCCCGCACTGTCACCCTCAACAAGGAAAATTTCGCACTTGCCCGGATCGCGTTCCTGACAGTCGGCAAGTTTTCCGGGCAGCCCGCCGCCCTCCATAACAGTTTTTCTTCTGGCAAGCAGACGCGCTTTTCGCGCGGCTTCGCGGGCAATGGCGGAGTTGACGCATTTTTCAACTATCTTTTTGGCAATGGCTGGATTCTCGGCCAGGAATGTCCCAAGCATCTCTCCGACAGATGTATTAACTATGCCCATCATCTCTGAGTTGCCAAGCTTCGCTTTTGTCTGACCCTCAAACTGAGGGTTGGGCAGCTTGACGCTTACCACAGCTGTGAGTCCCTCGCGCAAATCTTCTCCCTTTATTTCTACCTTGTCTTTGTTGTTCTTGAGGAGATTATTTGCTTCAATATAGGAATTTATAGTACGGGTCAGCGCTGTTTTGAATCCAGACAGGTGCGTACCGCCGTCTACCGTATTTATATTATTTGCAAATGAAAAAATGTTTTCATTATACGAATCGTTGTACTGCATTGCGATTTCAACTTCAACGCCATCCTTTACCTGAGAGAAACAGATCGGCTGCGGATGCAGCGAAGTTTTGTTTTCGTCAAGATACGAAATAAATGAGGAGAGCCCGCCCGGATAACAAAATTGATGACTCTTGCCTTCGCAGCGTTCATCGGTAATATTTATTACGATACCCTTGTTAAGAAACGCAAGCTCCCTGAGGCGTTTGGAAAGAATATCAAAACTGTACTCCGTTGTTTCAAACACATCCGGATCGGGTTTAAAGGTGATCTTTGTTCCCTTCCTGTCGGTTGGGCCGTGCTCTAAAAGATCGGTAGTCGGGATGCCGCGGCAAAAATCCATAGAGTAACTTATTCCGTTCTTTGCCACTTCAGCTTTTAAACTTACGGAAAGCGCGTTTACACAAGAGACACCGACGCCGTGAAGACCTCCTGAAACTTTATATGAAGAGTTATCAAATTTTCCGCCCGCGTGAAGTGTGGTAAGCACAAGCTGCAACGCGCTCATTTTCTCTTCCGCATGATAATCCACAGGTATACCGCGGCCGTCGTCAGCTACCGAAATACTGTTATCGGAATGAATAACAACATCTACCCTGGAGCAGTAACCGGCCAGCGCCTCATCTATAGAATTGTCAACCACCTCATAGACTAAATGATGAAGCCCGGGTGAACCGGTGCTGCCGATATACATTGCGGGCCTTGTACGAACCGCCTCAAGTCCTTTTAATGATTTAATACTATCGGCGGTATACTCTTGATTGCTCATATTTTATTTGTCTCCGTTATCCTTGTATTCCTTGTTGGGGCGGTCATTGGCCGCCCGTTTATTTTTCGCTGCCGCACTGCGGGCGAACACGCAGGTTCGCCCGTACAGGTATTACCGTGTATCAAAATTAATTTTTCATTGTTGCGCTGCGGGCGGCTGTACAGGTCGTCCGCATAATGTTATCCCTATGTAGGCAGGGATCCATTGTTCTTTGCTGCGCTGCGGGCGGCTAATAGCCGCCCCTACATGGACATTGTTGTTGTTTTATTTTGTAATTTCAATAAAAAACGATATCCTTTATACTGACGCATCCTGTCTCTTTACGAATTGATTCCTTTATCTGTTCTTTGAGGTGACTTAATTCCTGTCGCCAGGGGGCGGATTTTGTCTTTACATACAGCACTCCATCCTCAACTCTTTCGCATTTTGTTACACCCGCAATGCGTTCTCCGGCGACACGGTTCCAGTTTGAAACCACTTCCCACTCTTTGCATACAGTGGCATATCCCTTATCCTTAAGAAATATTTGAAGGATAGAACCTACAGTTGACGGCTGTTTATAACCGCTCACGACCACTTTACCTTTCCCAGCTCTACAGCGCACTTAAGCACCCGCTCCCTCAAAGTTACCTGACAATGGGGTGTAGCTATAAAAATCTGCCCTCTGCCCTCAAGCAGGGGATATACGCGGGAAGTTCTCCCGGAGTCCAGCTCCGAAACCGCATCATCGATAAGGAAAATCATGCTGTCCTGTTTTTGCTGCTCCAGAAGAAGGACCGATCCAAGTTTCAAAGAGAGGGCGAAAGAGCGGCACTGACCCTGCGACGCGAAGGTTTTGGCTGGTTTTTTGTCCAGAAAAAAACGCAAATCATCCCTGTGCGGACCATACGCGGTAAACCCCAGCTCACTATCTCTAATCCTGCGCTCACCCAAGAGTTCTAAATATACATTTTTCCACTCATTTTTGCTATTAAAATCGCACTTAAACTTTTGTTCGTACTCCATCCCGGCAACCTCGCGGCATTCGCTGATTTGGGCGTAGAAATCGCTCAAATGCATAGAGAGTTTACCCAGTACCTCCGCGCGGCGGAAAACGAGTTCCGCGCCCGCTGCCGCCATCTCCCGTTCATAGACTTCGAACTGAAGCGGATCGGATGTTTTGCCGAAAAGCGCGTTGCGGCACGCAAGACTTTTGCGGTAACGGCTAAGAGCGTCCATGTAAGAGCGGTCCATCTGGCAAATCAGCATATCCGCAAACCGTCTGCGGAGCTCCGGAGCGCCGTATACAAGATCAAGGTCATCCGAACCGAAAGAGACCACCGGCCTCTCACCAAACCACTCCGAGAATGAATTTACCGCCGCGCCGTCGCGCTTCATCACAATCTTTTTATCACGGCCAAAACCCAAGGCTACATTTACGGTTTTGTCCTCACCGCCGCTTGCGGACGGCCGCAGACCATCACCGCAGAAAAAATCTCCTTCAACAAAAGCGGCCTCCTCCTCGTGGCGGATCATCGCGGCGCGCTGCGCTCCCCGCTGAGAACGGCCGGTACACAATAGAAAAATGCTCTCAAGCAAGTTTGTCTTGCCTGTACCGTTAAGCCCCTCCAGAAGCGCTCCCTGCGGCGGGAATGTTATGGAGAGATCGCCGTAACTTCGAAAATTGAGAAGCCTGAGTTTTTTCAGAAACATAAGCCTGTAAATATAAATGAATCGGCTGAACGCGAAACGCGCGATTTAAAACATTTTATAATAATTTCCGCGCCGGCTCAATATCGATTTTTGTGCTGCAATATAATAATGTATAAAAGTACGGATGAAAAATGAGATTATTAACGCAAAGGCGGAAATATCAAAAGTTTTTTAAAGAAAAACTATATTATACCCGCTGTTTAATTTCCGTATTTTGCATTATTATTTCTGCATTGACTTTAACCGCGCCATATATCATTTTATCTAACTATTTAAAATAACTTAAGTTCTTGTGTGAAAGGGGAACGCCGAAGTGTCGAGCGTAAAAAAGAAAAGAAAAGCGAAGATCAACCGCCACAAAAGAAAAAAAGCCCGCAGACAGCAGAGACATAAAAAGAAGTAGGTGACTCGCGCTTAGAGCAAGGGGCTGCTTTAGTTTAGTAAAGTATACGGGCCGAAAAATCTTAAGCGGGTTTTTCGGCTTTTTGTGTCAGGTTCATTATGTGTTAATTTTTAACTAAAACCTGCTGTCTGGAATGATAAAGCTTCGGCAGGTTATCTTCATAGTAGAGGAATAAATGAATCTTATACTACTGGGAATATACTGGCCGGTTGCCTTATTCATGGCATTTTTACAGTACAAAATCAGTTTTTCAGTTAAAAATATTGTCTTAGAAAATACTCTGCCTTCAAACGCCGTCAAAGCGCCGGAAGTCTTGAAAATCCTCAAAAACTTTCTGAAAAAGATGCTCTTGTCCGCAATCTTTTTTGGCTTAGCGTTGTCCTCCATTTTGTTTATTCAGTATGATTCCGTGGTAATGGGTATCTTCTTTCTGGCGATATTCGGAAATGTCACGGCGTTATTTATTCTAAATATCAAAGCCATCGAGGAAATGCATGAACTGAAAATTGAAAAAGGATGGTTTACCGATGAGCATAATGTATTAACAAACACTCAGGCAACTAAGATAAAAAACCGCAAAGCTTTCCCTGTTTGGTGGTTTATTTTCCCTTTAGTGTTATTTATCGGGCTTGTTATTTTTCAAACGCGCCAAAATGCCCCCAACGCAATGATTTTTTCAACAGCCCTTATCTATGTACTCTTTTACTCATTGAGTATTTGGATGTATTATCTTGTGAAAAAATTTCCGGTAAAAGCAGTAACGAAAGATACTGATACCAATATTAAAATCAATGATGTACAAAAATTCTTTTATTGCCGGTTGATTTTGTCCATGTTACTTTTTGGGCTTGTATTCGGTTTTGCAATGACCTTTTTTGGTGATGGAGGAGAGAAAGCGAATTTACTTGCGTTTGTCTTAATAATAGCTGTGTCTTTAGGTTTTATTCTTTATACAACCGTTTTGGTCTTTGGTTTTAGAAAGGAAACCAATCAGCTCTTAGCATATGCCAATCAAATATTTTATGAAAATGAAGATCAATTCTGGAAATATGGTTTGTACATCAATAAAAATGATCCGAGGATTTTTGTCCCCTCAAGAATGTCTATGAATATAGGTGTGAATTTAGGGCATAAAACCGGTCAGGGTTTGGCAATCGGTATTGTTGTTTTGACCGCAGCCATTCTGGGGTTTTTATCAGTAACGCTTGGCTACAATGATTTTGCGCAGCAGCCGTTTCAACTAAATATCTCTCAGGAAAATCAAACTGTTCAGGTAAAAAATTTTCTCAGTCAAAGAACCATCCCTATCGCGGATATTCAAGCTGTAAACCTCGTTTCAACAAATAAACTTGATGGAGCCGCCAGAGTTTCAGGTATAGGAACCCAACAGTACCGAACAGGCAATTTCAGATTAGAAAACCGGCAATTGTATCTTTTAATTTTTAATCGCGTTAATCAGGCAGTACGCATTGAAACCAGGGAGAAAGATATCTATATAAATGACCGGACACCGGAAAAAACGGAAATCATGTATCGGGAAATTCAGAACGCTGCCGAGTAAATTTCAAACACCAGCCAGACCGCATATAAACCGGCTCACGCGCTAAAATCTACAATATCAGGATTTTCGAATGTCTATCAGACCAGAGACAGTTCAATTTACTTCTCTTCTTCATCTACATTCAAACGTCTATTAGACAACAAAAAACCTTTACACATACGAAAGATCTACAATAGTAGAAATTTCAAACGTCTATTAGACATAATAGTTGGTATAGTGTCTGTTATGATCTACAATAGTAGAAATTTCAAACGTCTATTAGACAATACTCGAAGAAGAGAGGGGGGCGACAATCTACAATAGTAGAAATTTCAAACGTCTATTAGACATGCAGCACTTGGTGATTTCTCAAGCACTATCTACAATAGTAGAAATTTCAAACGTCTATTAGACGAATTCGCATGTTCTATAAGCCGTATTATCTACAATAGTAGAAATTTCAAACGTCTATTAGACTCAAGCTTCTTGCTCCTGATGGTTTACGATCTACAATAGTAGAAATTTCAAACGTCTATTAGACCATCCATTATAAAGGTATTTGCTACGTCTTCGATCTACAATAGTAGAAATTTCAAACGTCTATTAGACGTGAAAAATATACGACACGGTAAGAGATATCTACAATAGTAGAAATTTCAAACGTCTATTAGACCTGATACCGAAAATGAAATGGAAATTTTATCTACAATAGTAGAAATTTCAAACGTCTATTAGACAAGAAGATTAAAAGCAAAAACAGCTTCCATCTACAATAGTAGAAATTTCAAACGTCTATTAGACCAGAAAAGTTAACTCTTGCAGTATTCGCATCTACAATAGTAGAAATTTCAAACGTCTATTAGACGCTTACAATTAAAATAATAATAAAACGGCCTGTGGGCAAAGTTTTTTCAGCTTTTTCGTCAAAACTATTTTACCCCCCCTAAGCTTACAACGAATTTTCATAATAAACGGTATTATATCGATTTTTACAGAGTTAAAGGCCATAATCGATTTGCTTTAAAAAATTTATAAAGACACACCTTTGTATAGAGATGGTTATTATCAGCTGAGAAACCATCAAACTATGTTTTTATGGAAAAAATACCAGATCTTTATCTCTATGAATCGCGTTGCCGTACTTGATTGTTTTTTGTTCATCTGTTTCAAAAATGAGTACGCTGTCTCCGCCTTCAAATTTTTTACTGTAATAATTTTCTATCCTGATTTTTAAATTTTCCAATACGCGGGATGTGTTATTAAGTTCAAAAACAGAGAGCTGCAATCTGATTCCGCCCTGTTTTATTAATGTTTTTGCGAATTTAGCGCGCAGCTTATTGTCTGTTATGTCATAGCTTACGATTAACATTACGGTATCCTAAATCAGAAATTTTGGATAATCGGCGGAAACTTTTTGCCTCATAAAAGCGCGGTAATATTTTTGCATGTAAATAAAGATGTCATTTTTATGTTCCACTAAAAGGTCGTAGAACATCTTTACATATTCGGCGCTTACTTCTCTTTTAAGAGTGTATTCGTTTTTTTGAAAGTTAAAATCTTCCGCTTTGCACTGCTTGGTATTAAACGCTTTTCGGGTTTGCCAGTCTATCAGGCACCGGAACGGCTCGACCAGGTCGCAGACGAGAGACTTCCTTTTAAACCACAACTGATGATAAACCCCGCGGTAGGGATCAAAGCCGAACAAGCGGATAAATGTTTCTATAAAATTAAACAGAATGGTATACCCGATATCCAGAGTCGCGTTTATGGGATCGATTTTTGTTCTGGGGCGGCGCATCTTCCAATCAAACGGTTCAAAGTACGCGTTAAAGTATATGGCGGACGCTTTCCCTTCTATGCCCATAACAGTGTCGCAGGTAGCGGCTTGAGGCAGCGTTGATAACAAATTTTGGCACTGTTCCTTAGCGTTTTGGATGAGCTCAGATCTTATCCTTGTTTTTTCCAATAACTTTATCTGATTGGCGATTTTGTTTTCCACAAGTATTTTAGGTATTTGTAAATTTTCTTTTGTATACTCATACTGCCGTTTACGTAACAGAAAATTAGCCTCCGCCGTTGATGAGTAGAAAAACACAGGGCGCAAATTCGTTTTAAGAGCAACAATTGATACTCCGAATTTTGTACACTTTTCTATGAGAGGCGTTGTTATTGTCGCGTTTCCCACAATGAAAATGGACAATATTTTTTGAAAAGGAAATTTTGTAAGCGTCTTTTGCGTTTTCTTATCTTCCAATAACAATACCCCGCCGGATACCCTGAACGATTTCTCTTCACGCGAGTTTACAACGATGATAGAGCGGTATCGTATATCTTTATGAGTAAACATTTTCCACCTCTGTTTTATCGCATAAGTTACAGTACACGCAGTGTCTGCATTTGTTTTCATTAATGGGAATTTCTGTCTCAGGATCGAAATTTCTTAAATTGAGAATAAATCCGGCGAACTCTTTTTTATCATCTTCAGACGGAATATTCACAGGGTAAGTTTTATTTGCGGATATTGAATAAAAGGAGAGCTTCTCTATCCAATATCCCATCTCAGTCATACAAAAGTATTGCGCCCATAACTGATAAATTTGACCTTTGTATATTTTATTAAGCTGATGCTTGCGTTCAATAAGGGATTTTTCCTCACTTTTGTATATATCAATTTTACCGGCAATCCCAAATTCGTTGGAAAAAACCGGCAGACCAACTATTATGTCCTGTTTAGTACTGTAGGTTTGAGCATCAATAGCCCGATGAGAAGCCTTGCCTTGGGTTTGCGGGGCCGCGTGGAACAGCTCTTCGTCCGCTGCCATATACACGTTGTGCAGATAGATGGAATATGGGCAGAAGACGAAGTCGTTGAGGGTGGAGATAGAGAGGTAATTTTCCATGATTATTCCCACCCTTGAAAATTACCTTTCTAACAGACTAAACACCTGCTCCCATTTCAATTTCCGCAGTTTGTGATAATAGCAAAATATGAACCAAACAAAAAGCAGAGTTTAACCTTTCAGGTACAGGTGCCTATAGGAAAATCACTTGGCTGGTTTTTATTATTTTTATTGTTTGGTATCAAATTATTAAGTGTCTTTTTTGCGATATGGTAAGCTCCATTTTCATCGCCGTTAGTAATAAAGTGAATATTAAATTGTTTTTTGCTATCATTTTTATTACTTGGTTTTTCTTGTCCTTTAATTGTTGAAACTCCACACTGTTTGCATAGTAGAGAGTTTTTGTTCTCCCCTTTATCTCTATAAAATGCCTTCTTTCCTGTTTCTTTATCATTTTTCTTGTGTTTATTATCGCAGTATGGGCATTTTTGACTTGTATAGCTGGGATCAACAAAACACACAATTCCAAAAGGATAATTAACAAATTTATCACCGCTACTTTTCCTATCTCTACGAACGATCTTTTCATAATTGGCTACACTTCGAAATGAGGGAATAAGACATAATTTTTCATCAATCTGTATTTTAAATAATTTTCTTAAAAGTTGCATTTCAAAAAATTGCATTGTTCCTACGCCAGCAAGTCTGCGATTTTCTTGTTCCTTAAAATCTTCATCATTTTGATAAATTGCTGTTCCGCTTAACGCGTCTTTTTGGATACCATAAGCTCTTGTTAAATCTTCCAAAGAAATACGAACTTTATATTTATATTTTTCACAAAGAAACGCAATAACTCCAATCATATTGGCAACAATCCCTGATTTCAAATTATCCGCAGAGTCAAGTTCAGCAACTTTTAGTTTTCCTTTGTCGTCTGCATTTTTCCATTCTGTTAATCTATTAAAAAATTCTGATTTTGGCAAATCGGCATAACGCGTCCCTTCTTTGTATGGTGAAATAAAGTTCTTAATACTGTCTTCTGTTATGTCATCAGCAGAATTTATTTTGTTTGCAAAATCTAACAATTCGTCTTTTCTTGTTTGCATAGCATATTGCAACTCACGAATATAAGCCAACTCTTTTAGTTTGATTTTCTGCTGATTTTCACCTTTTTTGGTTTTAATACTTGCTAAATCAACTAAAACTTTTTCGCCCGCAATTGTTGTTTCAACTCGCAAATTTGATAAATCCAAGATATTGCGCTTTTCTAATTCTTTGTGTTCCCATTTTTTTGTAATGTCATTAAATTTTCGTGTGAAAATTTGAAAATCGCCCTGAATTACTCCCTTTTTATCTAAAACACAAAGCGTTGCAAGTTGCTTTATTCCCCTATCAATTCCAATAACATAATCAAAATCCGAAGAAATGTTTTCTTTAAAATTTTCAACTTCTTTTTTTTGTTTTTCATCATCATTAAAAATTGCAATCTGCTCTTTTTTGCTTAAATAATCGCCTTGAGGAATAACTTCACAACCAAAATGAGCCAGCATTTGAAAACGGGAATATCGTTTTGTTTTTTCCGTTCCATTTTTAAATTTTGTTTTCAGATAATCTTTTGTTTGAAAGCGATAGAATATATTAAATTCAGGATGTAAGTGCTTTTTATTTTTAAAAATAGCAAACCAATCTTTGGTAAATTGACTTTGATTTTCAGTTTGTTTTTCTTTATTAATATCATGATTTACAATAGGCAGTAAAAGGCATTCCTTGTTTTCAACCAAATCTGTAATATCAGTCAGTGAAATTGCTTTTCGTTCAAATTTATATCCTTTTCTATCAATTTCTTTTTCCAATTTTTCATAGTTGTCACATTCTGAAAAATCAAAATTGAATTCGTTCCAATTCTGTTCAATAGCCATTTTTGAATTTTTTAAACACTCTTTTAGTTTTTTTAAAAATTCCTGATCGTTTTTATATGTGCTCCAATGTATTTTTACATCATCTATAAACCTATCTTTATTTTCTTTATTTTCAGAATTTAAATATATTTGGCAAAACCCATCTTCACTTTTTTTATTATGAAAATCAGGATAAGCACCTTTATTTTTTATAAATTTTACAAGAGATTTGGAAGTCAAACTTTTGACTTCATAAAAATATAAATCACCATTTCCTGAAGTTAAACCAACTTCTTTTCCTTTATCTGCAAGCAAAACAAAACGATTCTTTTTGTCATCTTCAATAATCCAAGCTCGATATTTAATTTTATCAACCTCATACGCTTCATTGAAGTAATCTCGCAAATCGGCAAATTGTTTTCCAAACTTTGAAGAACAAACCTTAAACATATCGGTTAATGCTTTGTATCTTGAAATTTTGCTTTTTAATCCGCCTCTCTCCTCCCCTATGGTTTTCATCGCTTCGGAAAACTCATCTTGATTTGAATATTTTGCTTTCTTATCCGTTTGATTTTCTTTGAATGTGAGCCAATTATTTATTTCTGCAACAGTTTTATCTTTTTCTTTTGTTAGATTGCTTTTGACATCATTAAAAAATTCTTTAATAGTGGCAATGTTTTCTATCCTTGTTGTTTCTTCTACTTTAATTCTTCCGATTAAAATTTTGAATCTCAGTAATAAAGCATATTTTGCAAAATCAGCATTGGTTTCAATGTCTAAATCAAACACATCTCTCAAATACTTTTCACATTGTTTTTTCGGAAAAGGAATATCTTCATATTTGGCTTTTGCGCAATTTTCCCAAGCGTAATCAAAGGCAACTTTTAGCGGATAATTTGTGAGACTAAAATTACTTTGGTCCTTTTTATAATCCAAAGCTGGCGATTTTGAAACCCCTAATTCACTTAAAAAAGTATTTTCTTTTTCCTTTTCTAACTTGTTTTCTTTTATCAATCTTTTTGCAAGATTTAAGCAAGCGTTTATTGGAATTTTTTTATACTTGAAAAACTGGCAGAGTTCGATAACAGATTTGTCATTAGGCTCCAATTCCCACACAATATCACCATCTTTGTTTTTGACAATTTTACCTTTTTTATCTTTCTTTTCTTTAAAGTTGCTAGTAAATTCATTATATTTATAATTAATATTTTTTATTAAAAAGCTATTAATTTTTAATTCTTTAATA
Organism: Chitinispirillales bacterium; assembly: GCA_031254105.1. Lineage (GTDB taxonomy): Bacteria > Fibrobacterota > Chitinivibrionia > Chitinivibrionales > Chitinispirillaceae > WRCH01. The sequence goes on along the minus strand of JAIRVB010000020.1, from coordinate 27,029 downwards.
ATCCTATTGATTTTAGTATCTCTATTATTGGATTTTTGTAGTGCAGTCCATTTATTTAATGTGACTCTACCAAAAGGCACGTACCCACCATTATCTTTAAAATAATTTTGCAAATTACCGATACAATTATACAATGGTTTTCGTGCTTCGGCCTTTAAAATAAAATCTGACACATAATTATGTTTTGGATTTTGTTCATCAATTTTCTCATCATTTACAATAAACAGATTTCCTTCAATTAATGGCTTCAAGCTTTCATTTACGAGATTAAACAAACTCAAAAAAGTTTTTCGCAATTCCACTTTATTCAGTTTTTTGTCTTCACGATTTTGTTTTTCAGCTTCTTCAAATATTCTTAATAAATCATCTGACTTTCGATATAAATTTTCGGTTTTGTGCAAATTTTCTTTCCAAAAATCCGTAATATATTGATAGCGTTTCTTGTTGTTATACATTGATTGCAAGGAAGATAATTTTATTTCAGAGCCATTTCCTTTATCAAAATCAAATCTCGCTTTCCTTGAAATTACTTTGTAATAATCTTTTGTAATTGCCAGAAAATCAATTTGTGGATAAGTATTATCCCAAGTTTTCAGATATTCTTTTATTTGAACCAAACAATTTCTTAATTGATTGGTTTTGTCGGTATTATTATTTTCTTTCTTGACCTGTTTTTCTATTTTTTCTTGCGAAACCTTCAATAATCTCATGGTTTCTTCGGAATACAGATTTTGATTTGTAGAAGTTAATCCAAAACGCAATGTCTTTGAGAATTGATATTGTTTTCCTTGTACTTCCTGATTCATTTTTCTCTCCCTTGATAAACTACCAAAATTGTTATTACCAAACCTCACCCCGCTATTTCTCAATCTTCTTCAACTCCTCTTCCAACTCCTCAATACTAGGCAAACTGCTCTTAAAATTCTCCGGCAGCGCTTCATCCAATTTAAACTCGCTTACGCCCATAGGCTTATGTATATCCTGTAAAGCATATTCCACTTCCATATTATCTTTGCCGCGGCACAGTAATATACCGATTGTTGGATTTTCATTCTCCCGCTTTAGCGTTTTGTCAATGAGCGTGAGATAGAAATTGAGCTTTCCGGCAAATTCCGGTTCAAAATCTTTATTTTTTAATTCTACGACTACGTAGCATTGCAGCGGGATGTGATAGAATAGCAGGTCTATAAAATATTCTTTTTCGTTAAGCTGGATATTATACTGTTTCCCGACAAACGCGAATCCCTTACCCATCTCAAGCAAAAACCGGATAATATGTTGTATAAGCTGGTTTTCTATATCGCGTTCTTTATAATCTTCGGCAAGCTGTAAAAAATCGAATATATAGGGATCTTTCAAGGTTTGCAGTGCAAGATCGCTGTTGGGCGCGGGCAGGGTGTTGGTAAAATTGGTAATTGCTTTGCCTTGTCTTTTGTACAAATTTGATTTTATCTGCAATGCCAGCGTATCCCGGCTCCAGTTGTTATCTTTTGTTTTTTGGATGTAGAAGAGCGCTTCTTTTATGTCTTTTGATTTCGTGAAAATGAGAATATTATGTCCCCAGGGGATTTGGGCAACAAGTTGTTGCACTATTTTATCTTCGGTTCGAGGATAAGTTGTATCTTGTTTATTTTCAATGGTTTGTAATTGGTCAACAAGCTGTTGCCCAATTAGTGCAACAGGTTGTTGCACTATTGAATTACTATAAAATTGGTAAAATTTTTGGGTATTGAAAAGATTTCTGCGTGATAAGCCCTGCATATCAGGAAACTCTTCTTTAAGGTCTTTTGAAACTTGTTCAATAAGTTTACCGCCCCATACATTTTCTTTTTCGGTGATCATCTTCCCCAAATACCAATAAAACTCAATCAAAGTAGAATTTACGGCAATTGCCGCTTTTATTTGGGTTGAGCGGATTTTTTGCTTTACCTCGATAATCCATTTTTTATAGTCATTGTTCATATAAATTCCATAAACTTGAGTTTAAGATTGCCAAAACTTGTTATGGAAGGAAAATAATTAATGCGGAGAGGTTTTAACAGGTTGGAGCGTTAAATTTACAAAAACAGTTTCAATCTATCCTCGAAAGCAGGATCCTTGCTTTCTGGGCAAAAACATCCGCCGGAAAATCGGTAAGAAGCTTTCCTGCCGCCGCGCGGGCTTCTTCTTTGCGGTTTGCTGAATATAATACTTCTGCTTTGAAGTAAAGAAACTCAGAGGTTAGTTCACTGTTTTTAACTAAATCCAGCGTTTCGAACGCTTCTGTTGTTCTGCCTGAATTGACAAGCTGTTGTCCGACCCTTAAAACTATCATCTCCCCCGCCGCGCCCGCGGGGGTGTAGACTTTGAGCTTTTGGACAGCGGCTGTCAGGTCTTCAATAAAAATGAGGTATTCAATCTCTGCCCATGTCTTTAGAGCGGCCTTATCATCCGCAAGCATTTGCAGTTGATACTTGTAACGAAGCAGCTGCGCGCTGCCATGCCAGGCGGCGGAGAAAGAGACGGAATCCATAGCGGAAACGGCGGCAAGCGGTTGACCGCTGAAAATAAAACATCTTGCGCGCCACAACCCCTTTTCTCTTGGATGCTGCCGCCAGGAAGTTAGCGCAGAGGACGCGTAATTAAGCGCTTTGTCAACTTCTTTTGAAAAAAGGTATTGTCTGATAATAAGCGTATCTTTTGACAAAGAAGGTGATAATGAGTCAATAAGCGTAAGCGCTGCCTGCAAATGCCCTGTTTCCTGATTTAAAGCTGCCGCCTGAATTTTAGCCGCGTTATCTGTGAGTTCAGCGCGTTTTAACCAGACAAGCGCGGAATCTCTTATTCCAAGCCGCATGTAGGATTGATGCGCGATAAAGGCTGCGTTTGAGCGCGGCTGACCTTTCTCCAAGCGCTCAAACGCCAACGCCGCGCTGTTTGCGGCGTGACGGTAACGGCGTTTAGAAAAATGAGTTCTCGCGATGTCAGCAAGTTTGTTGTTTACAGGTGAGGATGGGATATCAAGGGACGCGAGTATCTCTATCTCTTTATCATAAATGGCGGCGCGGCTATAAAAGTCCGCAAGCCAGTTTCTGAAATAAGCGGTGTCGCCCGACTCAAGACCAAGAGCGCATGTTCTGAACTCCTCAAGCGCAGTTAACAGTTCGCGGGAATCGGTATCTATAAAGAGCTGACCCATCTGGCCCATAGCAGGATATAACATACGCCTGTCCGCGGCAATTACTTTACAGTACAGAGACGCGGCCCCACGGTAATCTCCCAAAAGACTCTTTATACGCGCCCAGCGCAGGTTATCATGAACATCCAGCATGCCGACAGCGTCCAACGCGCGGTACAGGGAGTCGGCGGCCGGCATTCTGCCGCCCTCTGAGTATGAGGCGAGGACTCCGTACACAGGTATAACGCTTGCGTCGGCCCATGCCTGAGCGGCCGCGCTCCAGATTTTTTTGTTGTTTACAAGAGAGTCATTACGGGAAAGGCAAAGGAAAAGCGCCGGGGAAAAACGTCCCTTGACTGAACGCGAAGCAAAAACCGCGGCGGTAGAATCTTCAAGCAGTTTAGGGTCAAATGAATTTAATTGCGAGACCATTGAACAGAAGCACTCTTCCGTTATATTCGGGGCGTTGAACTGTTTGAGAATTTCTTTACGGTGGGAACCGGATCGCAACCAGTGTGATGTGTCTGCGCATTCCGCAAACGGTTGGGAGAAAATGACAGGAGAAAGGCAAAGGCAAGTAATAGCTAATAGTGAATAGTGAATAACTAATGATGTTACTTTGTTAGAAGCCATATAAACCACTCCGTCAGAAAAAGGATTCGGGCGCCTCTCTTTAAGAGTGGAATTTTTTGGGGCGGGTAATGTGATATATTTTTTCATCGTCTTCGTTATCCAGTATGCGGACGGCAGGCTGCCGCCCTTACAACAGTCCTGTTTTTATTCCAACATGTATCCGCCCGAGTCCTTTACTGCCGTCATCAAGGTTTCTCCCCCATTCAAGGGAGACGGTTCCGAGACGGGATGGGAAGCGCAGACCCGCGCCGTAGCCAAACATCTTTTGCCCTTCCGCAAACAAAAGCTTACCCGGCTGATCAAAGCCAATGCCGCTGTCAAAGAAAATAAATATTGATGAGCTCTGATCAAAATAGAGAAGCGCTTCCGCTTGCGAAAACAGCACCGAGCGAAACGCGAACTCCTCCTCAGAATACCCTCTCAGAGAGTTATGCCCGCCTATCCTGTAAGTTTCAGAAGGCGATAAATAATTTTCGTCAGTAAACAGTGTTTTGCCGCTGATCCGCCCTGCCAGAGCGTATCTGGTAAAAATGGGCTGATGTATCCCCGCGGCAAACTCCATTTTGCCGCGGGTAACGGTTTTTTCTCTGTTGGCAAGACCGCTTCCGGTTTTCATCGAAAGCTCTTTTACGGTCTTTCCCCTTTGCCACGGTTGAGATATGAGGGTGAGAAAAAGATCGGTACCGTAAAATTTATAAGCCGGTTCAATGGAGTCAGGCGGAACCGTCTCCGAACCTCTCAGAGCGATTCCCGCTTTCCAACGTCCGTTTATCTCCATGGTTGTCCAAAACTCACCGCACAAAAAACCGTATCCTTCATCCTCAATCTCAAGCTCAAAACCTCCACCCATTTCAAGGGGCAGTCCAAACACCCACGGCCTCGAAACGGACATCCTCAGCCGCTGAAGAGAGTTTGTTCCCATATAACCGACAGTCGCGCTTTCACCAAAACCCAGCAGATTCAAAAATGAGAGATCAAGCCTGCCGCTGAGACCGCTCTGTTTACCCTGCGCGGAGGATTCATAGCCTAAAACTCCCTCCATATCAAGACCTGTTTTTTCAACGATTGTGATCTGGCTTACAGCCTGCCTCATTGAATCATGACACAGCGGCGCATCCTCGATAACTACCGGAGACCCTATACTCGCATACCGCACATACGGCCGCATGGAGAGCCGCCTGAGCGTTTCATCCGCGTCAACCCCGCTGTAAGGCTCTCCCTCAAACAGGCGCACATCTTTCAAATATTTTTGGGGCCGCTTTTTAACCCCTTTTATTACGGCAGCTCCATTGCAAACCCTTTCATCCGTATCTACAATAAAACGCAGACCAAGCGCGGCGGAATCGCGAATATCAACTGACACAGCGATCTTGTTATAAGGATATCCGTTTTCAGAAAAGAATCTTGAGAGGCCCCGCATAGTCTCTCTTATAACACCGGCATTGTAAAATGAGAGAGAGGGCATAAAAATGGATTCAGGGATATCAAGGCGTTGAGGCCCGCCCTCGATTTCAATTTCCGTAATATAAAAACGCGGGCCGGGAACCACCCGCAAAGTATCACCGGATTCAACCCAGGCCTGCTCGTGATAACCCAAAGAATCAAGCATACGGCGGATAGTATTTTGAGGTGAATCCTGCGCCATATGCGCTGAAGCCAAAGCTTTTGCGTAAGGAGCGGATTTTGGGGGCGGGCTCAGAAGTTTGCCTTCCGCGTTCAGGAGAAGCTCCTGGCAGTGTACAGTGTATAATGTACAATGTACAAATAACATGAACAGAAAAAAGGCCGGAAAAAAACCGGCCGTCTTATCTTTTTTTCTTTTACCGCTTCTCACAAAACCTTTGCAATTTGTGATTTTTAATCCGCTTGGCTTAAAGCCCTTGCTGACGCTTGCGGCGTTCGAGGATCTCTTTGCCTTTTACGGAATACTTGGCTACAGGAACCTCTTCGAGGCGTTCAACGTCAATGGCGTCTCCTGTCACTTTGCAGATACCGTAGGTGCCGTCTTCTACTCTTCTGAGAGCGTCATCTATCTGCTCAAGATATTTCTGCTGCCGCTCGGCCAGTCCCATCGAAAACTCGCGCCCGTAGGAGAGTGAAGCGACATCGCCCAGATGATAGCTATAGCGGGAATTCTCCCCCGCCGAATCTGATATAGACTGTTTAAGGTTGTTTTGCTGCAACTCCCCCATCTCTTCCAATGCCTTTTGCTTCTCAGCAAGGAGCTTATCCTTAAAATATTGCAGCTGCTTTTTAGTAAGTTTCTTGTTCACTTTCTCCTCCACGATTTCCGGTAAAAAATAAATATAGATAATGACCTTCTTGGGATACAATTAAAACCAGTTGTCAGCCGCCGGTTTCCAGTTACCAGTTTTCGGAAAAAACTTCGGAATTGACCGCTGTCAGCTATTATTTTCTTTTACTGCTTAATCTCAAGTTAGATAAAGAGCTGTTTACGATTTACGCAACATACTTTGTTTCCTTTAACTTAATTGGTCTCTTAACCAGGAACTGGCAACCAGAAACTGATAACTATTTTTCAAACAACGGAGCGCCCTCTAATATGAATATGACACGGGTTGAACAGGCTAAAGCCGGCATAACCACTGATGAAATGAAACGCGCGGCCGCAAAGGAAGGGCTCACCCCTGAGCAGATTTGCGAGGCAATGGCGGATGGAACCATAGTCCTTATAAAAAATAAGCTCAGAAACATTGAGGCGCTCCCTATCGGAAGCAATACTTACATCAAGATTAATGCCAACATAGGCACCTCATCGTCAATGAGCGATTTGAATGAAGAGCTGAAAAAGATGGAGGTTTCGGTAAAGCATGGCTGTCACGCTATTATGGATCTTTCGACCGCGGGCGACCTGGCGGGTATAAGAACGGCGCTTTTAGAGAGGTGTCCCGTGGTTGTCGGAACCGTACCTCTCTATGAAATGGCTGTTATCGCGCGTCAGAATCAGAAATCAGTGCTTGACCTTACAGCTGATGATATGTTTGATGTTATTGAGCGGCACTGCCGCCAGGGGGTAGATTTTCTCACGCTTCACTGCGGGGTCAACAAGCAGTCTGTGGCGCGGTTTAAAGAGGTTGGACGTTTGGCCGGAGCTACAAGCCGCGGCGGCACAATCATTATGGAATGGATTCATCATAATGATAAAGAAAATCCGCTCTATGAGCAGTATGACCGTCTTCTTGATATATGCGCGGAGTATGATGTCGCGGTGTCCTTAGGGGATGGATTCAGGCCGGGCGCGCTGTATGACGCTACAGACAGAGTTCAGATTGAGGAACTTATTATTCTGGGTGATCTTGTTAAGAGAGCAAGAAAACGTAATGTAGGAGTATTTGTGGAAGGCCCCGGACATGTGCCTCTGCATCAGGTTGCCGCTAACATTCAGATTCAAAAGACTTTATGCAACAACGCTCCGTTTTATGTGCTTGGGCCTCTTGTTACGGATATTTCACCGGGATACGACCACATAACCGCGGCTATCGGCGGAGCTGTGGCGGGAATGGCGGGAGCCGACTTTTTATGCTACGTTACACCTGCCGAACATTTGCGTCTGCCGTCACTCGAGGATGTACGCGAAGGTGTGATCGCTTCACGCATCGCCGCTCACGCGGCGGATATTTCGCGCGGGAAGAAGGGCGCTATTGAAAAAGACCATGAGCTCTCGCGCGCGAAAATCGCTCTTGACTGGGATAAGATGATCTCTCTGTGCGTTGATCCTGAAAAAGCGCGCCAGTACCGCGATTCGCTGCCTCCCGCCGATAAGGCTCTGTGCAGCATGTGCGGGGAGTTTTGCGCGATTAAGCGGTCGAAGGCTGTGCAGGGTTAAAACCCGCCAGCCAAAAGTCATACTATAAAAACATGCAGATAAGGCGGCAGGTATTTGTGCGGTAAAAAGCGGCGTTCTCGTTTGGCTATCCGCTGATATTAAGCATAAACTTTGCATTAATTATATTAATAGCAGAAACGTAATGCTTACAGGATGGTTTCTGGTATTTATTAGGAGGATATCTATGAAGCATATAACGTCTAATGCCGCGAAAAAGGACTTTAACGGAATTATTGATAATGTAATAAAATACGGCAATTCGGTATCTATTTCCACTGATGACGGAGCGGCGATTTTAGTTAATCAGGATGAATGGAACGGACTGATTGAGACGCTTTATCTGCAATCTATTCCTGGAATGAAAAAATCTATCAGTGAGGGCAAGGCTGCGCCTCTTAGCGACTGTCTTGATAGTGTGGGATGGGATATAGATTAAAATACACCCGTCATGCTGAAAAAGACGCCCGTTTGTTAGAGCTTGCCGGACTAGATAAAACCGCTGTCCGGTTGTTGTCTGTCATCAAGAAAAATCCATATCAAAACCCGCCGCCCTATGAAAAACTGCAAGGTGACCTTAAAGGCTCCTTTTCACGCAGGATTAACAGGCAGCACCGCGTTGTATATGATGTTCTGCCTAATGATGAGAACTTAAAAGATGAAAACGGCGAACTTTATAATGGTATTGTGAAAATTATTAGAATGTGGACGCATTATGAATAGAATATATCCCAGGTATTTGTAACATGTACAGTTTGACTTGCGTAATCACCGAAGATCAACAAGAAATAGCAACTGCCATAGGCTGCTGCCATAATATGGGCGGATGCGTTGAGGAGCAAAATGGTTCCGATATAAAACTTGTTTTCTATTTTGAAAATCAGGACGACGCGGAAACCGCGGCGGAATCCTTCGCAAACCTTTTATCACTGTCTGAAAAAACAAAAATTGAATTTGTACAGAATCAGGACTGGAACGCAAAGTGGAAAGAGACAATGGAACCCGCTCAAATCGCCCAAGGCGTATGGGTCTCTCCCACATGGCTTGAGCCGCCGCAAGAGGGGCGCAGGGCATGGATAAAAATCGAACCGAAGATGGCTTTTGGTACCGGGCATCATGAAACGACACGGCTTGCGGCTCAAGAGATCATTGCGCGTAAAAATGAAATTTCAAACAAAACAGTTATTGACATAGGAACAGGTTCCGGAGTTCTCTGTTTTACCGCAAACTTAGCCGGAGCGGCGCTTGCCCTTGGTGTTGAAATTGACAGCTGCTGTCTGGAAAATTTAGCGGAAAATCTGCGGGATAATCCTCCGGCCGTCGGCTCAAATGTAAATTTTCTAATCGGAACGTTAGACTCGTTAAATTCATCCGCAGCGTTTGATACGGTTATTATGAATATGCTCTACAGTGAATCCGTGCCTCTGCTCGGACAAATCAAGCCGCTGGTGAAAAAGGGCGGTCTTCTTATCTGGTCAGGAATTCTGGCTGATGAAAAGAATGACGTGACAGCAGAAGCCCAAAAGTTTGGGTTTAAGCTTACGGGCAGTAAGACTGAGAATGAGTGGTGGTGCGGAAGCTTTTACTGTTGAGATAAGCTCAGGGACATGTTTTTATATAAGATACTGCTGAAAGCCCTGGCTCTATAAGTATCAGCACGCTGTCATTAACACTATAAGCGCTGGTAAAGAGACCAATATAGAAGCCGCCCTCTATTTCTGTATCTACGAATAATGTGTTACCGCTTGTATACCACTCACCCATCAGGTCTTTCTCACCCTGCCACTTGGTCGATTCTCTATAAACATTGCCGTCAGCTTCAAAAATCCATACTCTGTTATTAACTTGATTTACCCAAACACAACCATCGTTCAGAACAAGTCTATGATCATGTTCTCTGTTACCTTTACCATTATCCCCGCAGCCAGCTATCAAAAATAACGTGGAAATAATAATGCAGAACGCAAAAATAAAGCAAAAGGGCCACGGATAATTTTCTTTGCGTCTCATGTGCGCTTACCTATTTCCGCATTATTATTTCCACACTATTTTCATAATTACGGCAATTTTTTTAATACAGAAAAGTATTTATCCTTCGACAATAATCCATGCATAACAACCGGTCTTTCGGGAGAATCCGCCGGAAATACCGCCAGAAAAGGTACGCTTCTGGAACCAAGATGATGGAGCAAGCTTTGTGCCTGCGGGTTTGAATTAGTGATATCCGCGGTAAAGAGAGCGACTTTTTTATCTCCGTAAAGTTCGCGGGCCGCGGGGGCGTCAAGAACCGCCGCCTTGTTGATATGACAGTTTGTACACCATGAAGCGGTAAAGTTGACCACTGCGCTGCGGCCGCCGGCGTGTGCGGCTTTGAGAGCTTGCGGTGAGAACTCTGTCCACATTAATGAATCAGTATAGCTGCTCTGAGTTGAATAATTTGTTGAGGGCAAATTTACCGGCAGGAAAAGCGCTGAAAATACTGATCCCGTCAACAATAATACGCCGGACAGGCTTATCACAAATAAACGTCTTGGGGCGGAGGAACCAAAAGGCGCGAACCGTTTATTTAAACTTGCGGCGCACAGAATACTGAGGCAAATTCCAACTGTCATGACGATAAACCGCAAATCCAAACTTTTCATCAGGTAAACAGAAAATATCAAAAGTAAAAATCCCATTATGTGCTTGAAATCTTCCATCCATCTGCCTGGCTTTGGAAGCATACCGAGAAGACGGCGACTTGATGACAAAAGCACATAAGGAAGAGCCATGCCCACGCCCATCACCGCAAATAAGATAAAAACCGTAAGCGGCTCCTGAAGCAGCGCCCAGGCTAAAAGAGCTCCCAGAAACGGCCCGCCGCACGGTGTGGCAAGCACTGCGGCGCCAGCTCCCTTTAAGAAATCACCGACAAGCCCGCGCTTTGCCATACCCTTACCTATCCCGCCGGCGCCGGCAGGTACCATAAATGTATAGAAATCAAACATTCCCAAACTAAACAGAAAAACCATCGCGATTATCCCAACCATCACGTAAGGATTTTGAAACTGCTGACCCCACGAGAACCCCGCAAACGCGGCAAATCCCGCAAGCAGGACAAATACGCCCACAATCCCGGCCGCAAAGAAGAGACTTCTGATGACAGCGCGGCGCCGCGACTCCCCCACCCCCTGAACAAAACCCAGCGCGCGTATCCCAAGCAGCGGGAAGACGCAAGGGGTAATATTGAGAGCAAGCCCGGCAATAAGAGCGACGAAAATCGCGGTCAGTAAATTGTACTCTTTTCTCTCTTCAAGCGGAGAGTATGCCCAGCAAAACTCTTCGGAGGAACTCGTCAGATACGAATTTTGTTTATCAGTAAAACTTTTTTCTGATGAATCTTTTTGAGCCGGCAGCGCAAATCCATCAAGATTAAGGTTCAGCGGAACTTCTCCCAACAGTCCGGCGGACGGCGGAGAGGTCTGATCTGATGAAGCATTGCTGATTTTAAATTCCATCGGCTGTGATTTGTCATAACGCGCCTGCCAGCTTGAAACATCGGGAAACGCCAAATCAGACCTTTTTGCCGTAGTATCAACCGATAAATGAAAGGCTGTCTGAATTTCGACAGGGATGCAGGAATTATGGCAAATTAAAGCTTCTATCCCAGCCTCAGCTTTTACCCCTACCTCACATTTTACTACGCAGCCGGAGAAATTTTTATCCAAAACACCCTTAAGAAAGAAAAACGCCCGCGACTCATAAGCCCATACCCAATCCCCGATTGGCGGATTGTACCGTTTGGGAGCGCTCTTTCGCACTTCAATCCATTCTACGTTTTCATTTTGGCTGATTGTAAAGAGAAGCGGTTTTCCGATTCCGGGGCCAAGGGGGTTAGCGTATAAATGAAAACGGGGCGGTATGGAAACCTGTATTCCCACAACCACCGTATCTCCAGGCCTGTACCACGCCTTGCCGGGCTGAACTTTGAGTTCAAGATCCCGGGCAAGAACAGTAAGCGCGGAAAACAGAAGAACTGCAAAAAACCGTATAAGAAACGGATGAAAGTTACTCATTTGGATACCCGCTCAAATAAAAATGTAACCGGCCATATTTAAAAATAGTTTTTAGGCTGCGTTCCATGTTAGTTTTTAGGCAAATGCGCAGCGCAATCTTAGGTAATTTATGTAAAACCGTATTGACGCTTTGTTATTTCGGCTTCGCGCCCGCAAAACTAAAAATACAGCTTTTTACGCGGTGAAACATGTTTTATTCAATTGATATATAATTAAACTTAAAAAAGGGAACTAACAGCGTTTATTCAACAAAATATGTAAAGTATGCTGACATTTTTTTGATGTTTCCGGTGATGGGAATATGTGCGGTAGTTTTCGCGCAAGAAAATCAGAAAAACGTCGAGGAAATAACCAGGGAAGAGAAACTGCAACGGATGAAGGAACTCCGGCAGCGAAAAGATGAAGTTTAGAAGGTAAGCGAACTGCGCCCCTTCGGTCGCGATTTGTGAAAAAACGTACACTTTCAGCGGTTTAATATTTATATTATATGGACATCTTAAGAGAACGCTATATTTAGTCCGTATAAGATTTTTGTATTAACTTAAAATATATCCGCAAATAACCGTTTTTAATCTAACTAAAAAAGGGCTGATACATTATGAAGTACGGTAATTTCAGAGATGAGGCGCGGGAATACGTTATAACCAACCCAAAGACGCCAGTAAAATGGATCAATTATATCGGAACACTCACTTTTGGCGGTTTTGTAGATCATACCGGCGGAGCGCTTATCTGCAAGGGAGATCCTTCGCTCAACCGTATGACCAAGTACATCCAGCAGATGCCCTCCTCAGATTTTAAGGGGGAAACGCTTTATGTAAGGGTAAAACGCGGCAACGCCTATAAAGTGTTCTCACCGTTCTTTGTACCTACGCTGGATAAATACGACAAGTTTGAATGTCATGTCGGCCTTGGCTATAACAAGATCGTTTCGGAGTTTTACGGAGTAAAAACCGAATGTACAATTTTTATCCCGCAAAACGCCGAGGTTGAGATCAGGGATATCCGCATAACAAATATCTCAAATGAGAATCAGGAGATTGATGTAATACCTGTAGTCGAATACACTCACTTTGACGCTGTAAAACAGTTTACAAACGCAGACTGGGTTCCCCAGACCATGCAGTCCCGCAAGTTCGAAAACAGCGACGGACTGAAAACTCTCATTCAGTACGCGTTCATGAACAGGGATACTAAAGTAAACTACTTTACATCAAACTTCCCAGCTTCCTCTTTTGAAACCGACCGCAAGATATTTTTGGGTGATAACGAATACGGCACATGGGCCGCTCCTCACGCGCTTTTAAATGATGAACTTTCAAACACCGAAGCGCACCGCGGCGATAATATCGCGGCCATGATGCATCACCTTGGAGTACTTAAACCCTACGAACAGAAACGCGTCATCACACTGTTTGGGCAAAAGGAGAGCTTCGCGGCAGCGCAGTCCGAAATTGAGCGCTTCCGTAAAGAGGAAGAGGTTGATAAAGAGTTTAAGGCGCTGGCTGATTTCTGGGAAAAGTTCCTTGACACTATGCAGGTTGAAACACCTGACCCCGCGTTTAACAGCATGGTTAACGTACACAACCCGCGTCAGTGTTTTATCACATATTACTGGTCGCGTTATCTTTCGTACTATCAGCTTGGAATGGGTACGCGCGGGCTTGGCTTCCGCGACAGCTCTCAGGATGTAATGGGAGTGGTCAGCCACATGCCTGAAAAAACCAAAGAGCTTATTGTAAAGCTTCTCTCCGTTCAGAACCAAAACGGATCCGCGATGCACCAGTTCAACCCGATGAGCATGGAGGCCACAAACGGCGACGCGCACGAGATGCCTGACCGTCCTCAGTATTATGGTGATGATCATTTATGGATTGTGCTTGCGGTAAGCGCGTACATAAAAGAGACGGGTGATAACGCGTTTTTTGATGAATCCGTCCCCTATTACCAGAAAGGCAAGGATGGTAAAGCTGTTGAATCAGCCTCTGTTTATGACCATCTTACACGCGCTCTAAATTTTACTAAAAACAATATGGGTAAACACGGTCTTCCGCTTCTTGGTTTTGCCGACTGGAACGATTGCGTAAACCTGCCTACAGGCGCGGAGTCAATCTTTAACGCTTGTCTCTACAGCCGCGCGCTGCTTGAGATGATTGATCTTGAGGAGTTTTTGGGTCATAAGGATAAGGTTGAGGCTTACAGGGCGGATCACGCTCTCATGAAGAAAAACTTAAATGAGCAGGCGTGGGACGGTAAGTGGTATGTGCGTTACTACGATGCTGACGGCACACCTCTTGGGTCAAGCAAAAACACTCACGGACAGATCTACCTAAACGGTCAGTCATGGCCTGTATTTTCAGAAATCGCGACTATGGAGCGCGGACGCCAGGCTCTTGACAGCGCCCGTAAAATGCTTAACACTTCCAAAGGTCTCAAGCTTTCTACCCCGGGCTTTAACGGCTATGATCCGACAAAGGGCGGCATCACAACCTATCCTCCCGGCACAAAAGAAAACGGCGGAATATTCCTGCACACCAACCCCTGGATGATGATCGCTGAGGCGATTATGGGTAACGGCGAGCGCGCTTATGAATATTATAACCAGATAAACCCGGCCGCCAAAAACGACATTATAGACGAATACGAATGCGAACCTTATGTCTACCCGCAAAATATTCTGGGCGATGAACATCCGCAGTTTGGACTTGCCCGAAACAGCTGGCTGTCGGGGACTTCGTCATGGACTTTTCAGGCAGCGTGCAAATATATTCTTGGTTTACGGGCGCAAATGGATGGTCTTCTTGTTGATCCCTGCATTCCGTCAAGCTGGGAGAATTTCTCGGTACAGCGCACTTTCCGCGGATGCCGGTACTCCATACAAGTGGAAAATCCTAACCGCGTGTGTAAAGGGGTGAAGTCTATCGCTGTAGATGGAAAGGTACTTGACAAACCTGTTATTCCTGTTTTTACGGATGGAAAAAACCACGAAGTTAAGGTTGTAATGGGATAGTTTATGTAAGGGCGGCCGCCCGCATAAAAGCGGGCGGCAATAACCCCCTGACATCCTGCTAAAATTCAAATCCAAAAGTCCTAAAATCATCATGTTAATAATATTACGGCGGATACATTTGAAAAACGCATAAAATTTTTATAAATAATAATGCAAAATGCTGAAAATCATGATACTATAATATTACAAGGAATGCTGTCCCGACTTAAACCTGCACTTTTTCATGGATTTTTATATATGCCTGAATCACTCCGTAGAAAGAATATCTGCCTGTTTTTAGAAGGTATTGCCGGATTATACTACTCCAATATGTGGCCCGGAGCTGTTGACGGCGCGAAGGAACATGGATGTAATCTTATTTGTTATGCCGGCGGGGCTTTGCGCATGTCCCCGCAAAACCCTTACGAGGTTCAACGCAACATAATATATAACTTTATAGATAAAAAAAAGATAGACGGCCTGATAGTTTCCGGTACTCTCAAAAATTTCATTTCCGATAGGGAATTCGCTCTGTTCATGGAGCAGTTTCAGGGTTTTCCGATTGTTACGCTCATACCTGCTTTAGAAAATATCCCTTCTATACTCATTGACAACGCTTCGGGGATGAGGAGCCTGATATCACACCTCACGCTTGACCACGGGTACCGCAAGTTTGGATTTATAGGCGGCCCCAAGGGTAACTTGGACGCGGATCAGAGGCTTGAGCTTTTTCGCAAATACACCTTAGAGTATGGTCTTGAAAGCTCAGATGAACTAATTGTCGCCGGAGACTTTTCACGCGGCGGCGGCTATAAGGCGGTGCGTGAACTTTTAAACAAAAGATGTGAGTTTGACGCGCTCATTACCGCAAATGACGAAACCGCTTTGGGTGCAATAGCAGCGCTTCAGGAGAACGGCATAGGGGTGCCGGAAGATGTTGCTGTAACCGGTTTTGACGGTATTGAAGAGGGTGAACTCGTCACGCCGCCGCTTACCACCATAAAACAGCCTATCTATGAGATCGGTAAATCGGCAGTGGAGCTGCTTATAGCTAAAATCAGGGGCGAAGAGGTTCCTTTACGTACAGTACTGAGCGCTCCGCTTGTGATACGTCAATCATGCGGCTGTTTTATAAATCCTGAACACAGCATAGACAAATGTAAACTTCCGATTGACCTCAGCGCGACAGATACGAATTCGCTTAAAAAGGAGTTGACCAAAGCGCTTGTTTGCTTTGTAAAACAGGAGATGCCTGTGCAGCCCTCCGATGAGGATTTGCAGGAATTAGCCTCAGCTTTCTTTGACGAAGTAGAGAACGGTCAAACCGCTCTTTTCCTCCCTGCCCTTAACAGCATAGTGCGCGCCGCCGTGTTTGCCGACGATTATGTCTTACAGTGGCAGAAAATTCTTGTCATTATACGTAATTTTACACATGGTTTTAACGGCGAAAAATCAGAAAAAGCTGACGAACTGCTTCATGAAGGCTACAATCTCTTTAGCGAAGCCGCTGTGAGAGTGCAGGCTCATAAGAGACTTCAGGAGGAGCAGAAGGCCGCTCTCATGCGCTCGGCGGGTCATTCTATCGCTAATTCTTTTGACATTCCAAACCTCTCTCAGGCTGTCAGCCAGGTGTTTCCCAATATCGGCATCTATGATTTTTATCTGTCACTTTATGATAAATCAACCAAAGAATTTTTGAGCTCAAAACCGGTCTTCAGTTTACAGCGCGGAAAAAAGAGCCTTTCGCCGGATAAATTCTTTCCTACAAACGAACTTATCCCCGGCGGAATAAAATCCGGCGCTGATCCTTTTCAAATGGTAGTTCAGCCGCTCTATTTCAAAAATGAGCAGCTTGGAATAGCTGTGTTTAAAAACGGCCCCCGTCAGGGTTATATATACGAAATTCTCAGCGAACACCTGAGCGGCGCTTTGCAGGGCGCGCTTCTCATGAAAAAAGTTCAGGAGCAGGCCTTAACGCTTGAGCAGCAAAATCTGCAGCTGCAGAAGCTGCGGCAGCAGGAAAAAGCATATCTTGAAGCGGTAAAGCGGGAACTTGAGATGGGCAGAAATATTCAGGCGAGTTTTCTGCCGGAAAAAATGCCGGATACGCCGGGATGGGAATCCTGCGCGCTCTTTACGCCGGCAAGAGAGGTTTCCGGCGATTTTTACGACGCGTTTCTGCTAAATGACGGAAGAGCCGCATTTGTCATCGCGGACGTTTCCGGCAAAGATGTAGCGGCCGCGCTTTTTATGTCTCTTATCAGAAGCCTCATGCGCGCTTTCTCCGAACAGACTCACAGGGGAGAACAATCCGATCCGCTTAACGCGATAAAAATGACTAACCGTTATATCGTTAATCATCATCATACCGGAAACAGCCGCTTTATGTATGCCACTATGTTCTTTGCAGTGGCGGATCTTGAAAATGGAGAGATAACCTATATAAACGCCGGCCATAATCCCCCGGCCCTTCTGCGCTCAGAGGGTAAAATAGTAAGATGGCTCGAACCTACAGGTCCGGCTGTCGGCATAACTGAGGAGATAGAATTCCGCAAAGAAAAAATGGAGCTTGACCATGGAGAGATGCTTGTACTGTATACTGACGGCGTCATCGAAGCTAAAAATGACAAAAGTGAGTTTTTTACAAAAAAGCGATTTACAGATCTGTTAGAAAAACCTTACTCCTCGGCCCAGGAAATGGTAGACCGCGTACGTGACGCGCTTAAGGAACATGGGGCGGCCGCGGTGCCTTATGATGATGTAACGATGATGAGTATTTTAAGGAAGTAGTGGTTATACAAAATCCACACAAAGCTGAAAAATGAGGATACCGGACGGCTCTTTTGACTTTTATTCAACCTTATAGTATTCTTTTATTATGCCTAACTCAACACCTATTGTCGATACTTCCCGTTCCTCCCTGCTCACTCTTGAGATCGTTTTCAATCTCAAAGTGCGGGATGTTATGGCGACCAATTTAATAACAGCCAAACGGACAGATACGATGCGCCACATACAGAGCCTTATGAAGGAACACAAAATCTCAGGGATTCCGATTGAGGAAAACGGGCGGCTCTTCGGCCTTGTAAGTGTTGATAATATTTTGCGGGCCCTTGATTTTGGCTATATAGGGGATACCGCAGAGGGCCGCATGACCCGAAACCTGATTGTACTTGAAGATGACATGCCGCTCTCATTTGCCATATCACGGTTTGAACGCTACCGTTTGGGCCGTTTCCCTGTTCTTAACAAAGAGGAAAAACTTGTAGGCATTGTGACCTCCGGAGACATTATGTCTAAACTGCTCTTTGAAATGAACTATGCTGTAAACAAATTAGAGGGAGAACACCAGGGGGCCGCTCAGACGGCTTCAGGCGGAAACGGGAACTACTACCGTAAATTCAATGTTAAAAAATACGATTTTGAGACAGGCGGCAGAGCGTCTACCGAGATTCGCAGAGTACTTAAAGAACGCAGCCTAAACCCCAAATTGATACGCCGGGTAGCCATTATAAGCTATGAACTGGAGATAAACCTTGTGGCTCACTCCGAGGGCGGAAAGCTCTCCTGTTACATAAAAGATGATAAAATTGAGATAATAGCTAAAGACAGCGGCCCTGGCATACCTGATGTGGAAAAGGCTCTCACAGAGGGGTTTTCAACCGCCACCGACTGGATAAGAAGCCTTGGATTCGGCGCGGGGCTCGGCTTACCAAATGTTAAGCGGGCATCAGACACTTTTGACATCCGATCCCAAATGGGTCTGGGGACGATTGTTAAATCAACGGTTAATATAACTGATAATGGATAGAGCTCAGAAAGCAGCTCTAAAAATCTCTTTTTTGCCCGCATTCTGAGTTCCATGTTTTTAAGAGGAGGTACGCAATGAAAGCAAAAGATCTGGCGGCTGCTCTTGGTCTGGAGGTCATTCAGCCGATTGGGGATGATAAGGAGGTAAGTGCGGGTTACACCTCTGATCTTCTGAGCGATGTGATGGCTAACGCAAAAGAAGAGAATGTACTTATAACCATACAGGCTCATATTAATACAATGGCTGTGGCGGCTCATACAGGCTCGGGCGCGGTGATAATCTGCAATAGCCGCCCTATAGGCGATGATATGAAAGAAGCCGCGGCAAAAGAGGAGATAGCGCTCTTCAAAACAGAAAAAAATCAGTTTACAATTTCGCATCTGGTATACAGTCTGCTCAATAAAGAGCAGTGATGCTTTACAAAGCTGATTTGCACATTCACTCCTGCGTCTCTCCCTGCGCTTCTCTTGATATGTCGCCGCAAGCGATAGTAAAGAGTGCGCTTGACAGAGGCATAAACTGCTTAGCTCTTACGGATCATAACTGCGCCGGTAACTGCGCGGTTATGGCATCACTGTGCGAACGCCATAATATTCTGTTTTTTCCCGGTCTTGAAGTAACTACATCCGAAGAGGCGCATGTGCTCTGTCTTTTCGGTGAGGCGGGAGCTGCCATGGAGCTTGATAATATCATATACGAAAGCCTCCCTCCTATTAAAAATGTCCCTGAAAAATTCGGCGACCAGGTACTTGTAAATGAAGATGAGGAGGTGGAGGGGTTTAAGGAAAAATACCTGGGGATGGCTTGCGCGTATTCGATTGACGAACTTAGGGAAAAAGTAAAGAAACTGGGAGGGCTGTTTATAGCATCCCATGTTGACAAACCGGTTTTCAGCGTGATATCGCAGCTAGGTTTTTTAAGCGGTTTATTTTCAGCTGTAGAAATTTCAGGCGCATGCGTACGCCGTCAGGGCGTATCCATGTTTTGCGGTGATTATACGGCTGTAAGCGCTTCCGATTCGCATTATCCGCACAACATTGCAGACACCTGCGTGCAATTCGAGCTGCCTTCTCCATGCATTGAGGAGTATAGACGTGTTTTAGAACGCAAGGAAGTGGAGATAATCACGAACAGTTCTCCCTCCACCCACGCAACCTGGCGCTGAGAGCAGGTCTTCACCGAGATAAACAAGCTGCCAGCAAACCGGAATGTCTCAACTTAAGATGAGACCACAGCTTGAAATTACCTCGATGACTTCTTTTTTACAACTTTCTTTTTTGAGGCGGCGGCGCTGCTTGAAGAAACAGCCTTTGGAGCGGCAGCCTTGACAGCAACAGTTTCCGGCTTTTTGACCTCAGCCTTAGGCGCGGGTTCCTGCTTTACAACCTTTTTATCCGCCTCTTTTTTGTCGGCAACTTTGGTTTTTTTAGCCTTATCTTTTTCGATTTCAGCCGTTACCTCTTTTGCGGCCTGATAGTAGTCACTATCGGAACTACCGGGAATACCGTTTTTTTCACGGTTAAGATAGATCTCGTAGGCCCTCTCCTGAATCATTTGCTCAACAGATTTCATTCACAACCCCCTCTCTTAGTTACGATTGGCTGTCTAAGCGTTACCAGTTCAAATAAATATTATTTGCAAACTACTAAAGTTGTCTAAAATATAAATTATGCATCACTGCTCCATCAAAAAAATAATAAATTAAAGTAGATAGTGATTAGTGTTTAAGCGGATAGAGCCGTAAAAGAAAAGTTACATGACACGTTTTCTTAAAACTAATCACTGACCGCCGATCACTATCTACTATTAGTCAGAAGCGTCATTTAGTATATTTTTGCAGTATATTTTGATATAAATCTTATACGTTTACGGGAGAACCGTGTCCCAGAAAAAAGCCAAATCCTCCACTGCCGCAGCCGCGAAAGCCGGTAAGACTAACGAACATACTGGTGGCGAACCTGTATCATTTGACGAAAAGGTCAGAAACGCTCTTGCTTTCTGTCAACCGCTAAGTGAGGATTTCGCCCCTTACCGTAATCAGCTTACGGAGCTCCAAACAAGGTTATCAAAAGGCAGACTGCATTTTGCCGTACTGGGGCAGTTCAACCGCGGCAAAAGCACATTCATAAACGCGCTGCTGGGAATAAAAACTCTGCCCACATCTGTGCTGCCGTTAACCTCTGTACCAACGGTTATTGAGTATGGCACAAAGCAGAGCTGCCGTATAAGGTTCCTTGATGGGAAAGAAGATCTTGTCGTAAACGACTCCGCTGAACGTATAGAAAGCAGCCTGCGGCAGTTTGTAGCGGAAGAGAACAATCCGCAAAACCGTTTTGGCGTTAAAGACGCGATCATCACAAGTAACAGCCCTCTGCTTCTTAACGGAACCGTACTTATTGACACACCGGGATTTGGTTCCACCCATTTACACAACACGCAAACCACTCTTGATCTTCTTGCGGAGTGCGACGCCGCTGTATTTCTGCTTTCAGCAGACCCGCCAATGACACAGGTTGAGATGGAATTTCTAAAGCAGGTAAAGGACTATATCCCCAGACTATTCTTCTGCCTTAACAAAGTCGATCTCCTCACGCCAGATGGACTCGATGAAGTCGATAACTTTATAAAGAAAATTCTTTACCGAGAACTTGGATTTACCGATGTTACTCTTTTTCATACAAGCGCTAAAACCGCCGCGCAGGCTGCTTCCCAAGACGAAAAAGATGAGCACTGGATAAACAGCGGCCTTGAGGAGGTGAAAAAAGAGATACTGGACTTCATGATCCGCGAGAAATATTTCACCCTTTCAGAGGCGCTTCGAGATAAATACCGGGAAGCGATGAGTTCTATAAAATCACTTCTCGAAAAGAAACTGGATGAAAAACTCACACCTTTAATGAACACCCGGCAGGAACTTGCCGCTATGCTCGAAGATATTCAGGCAGTGAGTCTTGAACTTGAATCGCAGATGAGAGCATGTGATCAGAAAAGAGAAACGCTTAAAACATTTGTAAATGGCTGGAAAGAGAAGAATCTGGAAGCGCATAAGCTGTCAATAAACAAAGCTCTTGAGCTGCTTCTTAACGGCGCATATTTCCCTGACGAAGCAGCGAGTATCGCCTCCACCGTTTTACCCAGACACGCCGCTGATTTAGGAATGCAATTGCTTGGCGCGGCTTTTGAATCAGCCAATAAAGCGATGCTTGCTCTCATTATCAACCACAGGGAAGCGGCAACACATTTACAGACGCACGTTTTACCGGATAGTGAAAATATTCCTCTCACTGAAAAACTTTTCGAAAAACTTGAAATTGCCATGAGGGATCACGAGGAAATTTTTGACTCAACTCCCTTCCCAACACCGCAACCGCAGGCGCTTGATATCTTCCGCAAAAAAGCAGCGCGCTTTGAAGCGATAAAAATCTTTTACGAGCCGCTCTGTGATCAGAGGATAGAACATGATCTTGATAAAGCAACCAGGTACGCTCTCTCAGTGATCGAAACAACCTGGGAAAAGCTGCAGAGAACAATCGGCGCACCTTACCAAAAGCTTATAGATTCCCTGAAACAGATTTACGCACCAAAACAAGAGCTGCTTGACAAGGAGTGTGAGAAGGAGAGAGGGGAAATTACGTTCTTGAAAGACAAGCTCAAAGAGTGTAAGGTACTGAATTAAATTTTTTGTTAGTGATTATTGGTACGCATGGCATATTAATACTTCACACATTTTCCCATGCAATCAGCAAGACCGATGGAACCCGCGTACCAATAATCACAATTTAAAAAAATTAATCCACAAAACTGTTTAGCTGCGCTGTTATCGCCTCAATCTTGCCGGACACAATCTTCATCGCCGCGTCAAGCTCCATACCCGCTTGTGATCTGCATGAGGCGTAGAACTTTACTTTTGGTTCTGTGCCGGAAGGTCTTGCGGTAACAACGCTTTTATCTTCCAAAACAAACTGAAGCACGTTTGAAGAGGGAAGATCTATGTTATTTTCGCGTGTTCCCGCGGCGGGATAAAATGTTGTGCCGTTTTGATAATCTTTTACCTCTGTTACTTTCTGACCCGCAAACACTGAAGGCGGATTTTTTCTCAATTTTTCCATGAGTTCTTTCATGGTTTTAAGTCCGCTCTCACCTTTGAATGTTTTGGAGATAAGCGTTTCCTGAAAATACCCGTGTTTTTTCCAGATAATACGCAGCTGATCAAGCAATGTGCGTCCCTGAGTTCTGTGATACAGCGCCATTTCAGCGCTCATCGTAGCGGCGGAAACAGCGTCTTTATCCCTGACCTCTGTATTGACAAGATAGCCATAGCTCTCTTCCCCGCCGACAATATAAGACGGGCCATCCTTCTGCGATTCAAATTCGCGGATCTTTTCTCCGATGTATTTGAATCCGGTAAGGGTATCAAAGCAGACCGCCCCGTACTCCTCGGCAATCAGCCGCTGAAGCTCTGTGGTCACGATAGTTTTAATAAAAGCGGGCTTTGCGGGCAGAGTACCCATCTCTTTACGGCCGCTGAAAATATAGTCGGCCAAAAGCGCTCCCAGCTGGTTTCCGGTGATGAGTACAAACTCCCCTTTGTCGGGAGCGGCTATGCCCATGCGGTCGGCGTCCGGATCGGTTCCCATGATTAAATCGGCGCCAACCTTTTTACCAAGCTCAAGAGCGAGTTTCATAGCGGAGGCTTCTTCTGGATTAGGATAATCGACAGTAGGGAAATTGCCGTCAGGTATTTTCTGTTCCTCAACAAAAATCACCTCTATGCCCATATCCCTAAGAGCGCTCTCCACAGGCATAGTTCCGGTACCGTGAAGCGGGGTGTAAACAACCTTCAAATCCTTACCATGCTCACGAACAAGTTCAGGCCTTATTGAGCAGTTCTTGACCATTTCGATAAACGGCTTATCTACCTCTTTGTCAATCATTACCAAAAACCCCGCGGCGGCGGCCTCTTCCCTGCTCATAGTCTTAACAGTATCGCCGACAGCCGTCACTTCTTCAATAATAGCTTTATCATGAGGCGCAACTACCTGCGCGCCGTCATTCCAGTATACTTTATAGCCGTTGTATTCAGGCGGGTTATGACTTGCGGTAACCACAATACCGGCTGCCGCTCCAAGTTTTCTCACCGCAAAAGACAATTCCGGCGTAGGACGAAGCGAAGTGAAAAGATATGTTTTGATCCCATTAGCGCATAAGACAAGAGCAGCCTGAAGCGCGAACAGATCGGAAAAATTGCGTGAATCGTAAGCGATAACCGCGCCGCCTTTTCCGCTCTCCGCCGTCTTGACAATGTAATTCGCGAGTCCCTGCGTGGCTCTTTGTACGGTAAATGGATTTATGCGGTTGTAACCGCCGCCGATAACACCGCGCAAGCCCCCGGTTCCAAAATCAAGATCCTTAAAAAAACGGTCGTTAAGCTCCGTCCAATCCTGATTCTTAAGAAGCTCCTCAACCTGGCCTCTGAAAAATGAATCCTGTTCAAACTTTATGTAATCCTGAGCCTTTTTAGTCAGAGTCTGCGTATCCATAGCGCGCTGTCTCCCTCGAAATTATGTTAGAAATGAGTAATTATGACCCATTAAATAAAATAATAAGAGGCAAGGGTGATGAATGCAGAAATAATAACGCGGAAATGGGTTTTTACAATATATGGATCGCGTTTTTGCTTGCGTGGATAAAGGCGGGACAAACCGCGCCCTTACAGGCATGAGATGATTTTGATGAGGACAGTGGAGTCTTTCTCAAAAACCGATAAAGACCAGCCCCATAAATAGAGTTTGATTTTGATCTTTATCTCAATCAAACAGCGGAATGATTACAAACCGTTCCCTGCATTAGAATTTGGTTTTGATTCTGATTTCGTCAACGGAAACATCTGAAAATTCATATTATAAACAGTCTCACTCTCCTTATCATCATCCACAATGCGGCGCACCCTGTCGTTAAACTCCCCTATCTCCTGAACTATCTGTTCATAAGCGACCCTGGAAATTCCGATTGTCATGTTTGATACATAACGCTCATCTCTTTCAAAAACATCAAGCGCCCGCATTCCAAGTTCACAAAATTGTTTATTGACATTACGGATACTGTGCGACAACGCGTCAGGCCCTGTGGTTATAGCAGGATTGCTTTGATAATATTTACCCTTTTTTTTGACGAGAAACCCAAGCTTAAGCAGAAGCTCCACACTGTTCTGAGCCTCAGCCGTGGTTATGGGGGGACTCAGGCTCTGCGCAAGCTTACCATAATCCTCTTCCCAATCAATAAGGCACGCAAGCTCGCGGATAACAGTATTGTACCACTTGGAATAATACTCATGATGTCCCTCAGGCACTACCTGCGCTTTTACCTTTTCACGCAATTTCCGCAGCTGTTCAAGATAAAGCTCCGCTTCCTGCGGGGTCTTGCTTTGGTTGTAGTGAACAAGCGTATTAAAGAAAATCGCGTCTTTGTCGGTTAAACCAAGACCTTTAATAAATGCCGGCATTGTACGTTCAGTAAGGTTACGCCTGCCCTCCACCACCTCCTGATAAAGCGAGGGCGAGGTCAGCCCGGCCTTACGGCAAAAATAGCGGCTTGAGAAAAAGGGGCTGCTCCTCTTTTTCTCTTCAAAGTAGTCCTTTAAAAAATCACGGAAATTATCGTAATGTTCAATTCGGTTCATACATCTAAAAGTTACATTGAAAGCGGCGGCGGCGCAATAAGTATTGGTAAAAGGCGTGGTTTTTTGAGTGATAAGTGTACTTTTTGTGAGTACAGTTTTCGTATCAGAGTGAACACACCGGTTTGAATCCTGCGGTTGGGCATCAACAGAAGGTGGTTTTATGGTATAAAAACAGAAAAAAGATGAACACCGGCCAAGCGGTATTCATCTTTTCCCGTTTCTATCTATTTTAGTAAGTGCTTCTAAATCAGAGAGTTACATCGCATAGGTTGCGAATCACCCTAAAATAGAAAAATGCGAAAGCAATTCACAACAACACAAAAACTTTTAAGCGACCGCAACTGTTGCGAATCACCCTAAAATAGAAAAATGCGAAAGCAATTCACAACAGAAGCCGCTTTGCTTCCATATTATCAAGCGTTGCGAATCACCCTAAAATAGAAAAATGCGAAAGCAATTCACAACCGCCGGCTGGAACTGCTGTGCCGGCTATGGTTGTTGCGAATCACCCTAAAATAGAAAAATGCGAAAGCAATTCACAACCCTCCACCCTCTCGATTCCGTTTCGGGAAAGTTGCGAATCACCCTAAAATAGAAAAATGCGAAAGCAATTCACAACAGCCCTATAAATATGCAGTGATAGTGTGGTGTTGCGAATCACCCTAAAATAGAAAAATGCGAAAGCAATTCACAACGACGAATCGTCACTCATTAAAAATCATTTTGTTGCGAATCACCCTAAAATAGAAAAATGCGAAAGCAATTCACAACCGAAATCCTATGTCGGTCAAAGCGACAGTAGTTGCGAATCACCCTAAAATAGAAAAATGCGAAAGCAATTCACAACAATCTTTAAAACAGCGCAAGATAGTAGATAGTTGCGAATCACCCTAAAATAGAAAAATGCGAAAGCAATTCACAACCCGGAAAACAGAAACCGAAAAAAAGGAGGTTGCGAATCACCCTAAAATAGAAAAATGCGAAAGCAATTCACAACAACGGTACACATTTTAGTGCGATATTGCCCGTTGCGAATCACCCTAAAATAGAAAAATGCGAAAGCAATTCACAACCCGCTTTCATCAACAATAACAGTAGTTCCGGTTGCGAATCACCCTAAAATAGAAAAATGCGAAAGCAATTCACAACTGGAAGTTACAAAGACACTAAACATCCAAAGTTGCGAATCACCCTAAAATAGAAAAATGCGAAAGCAATTCACAACAACAAAATAACCCATCCAAAAAAGTTAATCGAACTAAAACGGGAGGGGCGCAGCGGTTGCATGATAGCGGCAAAGAAGCAAATAATACCGCAGTAAATATTATCGGCAAGCCGGAATCTAAAACAAGGCGTTTGGGGCTTTTGTTTCGCCCCGCTACAGCAGAGGGCCTACAGGCCGCAGCTGATAGTCTTGGTGTCAGCGTTAACGATCTGCTTCATCAGCTTGCAGACAATTATCTAAAAAATCGCAGAGAGCAGGGGAGATAGAGAAAAGGCGGTCGAATGAACAGACCGCCTTTTTATAGCCATTTTTTTGTAACCTCACTTCCGTGACTGCTTGGGACTAATCTTTACCAAGCCTTTTGCGAAGTTCTTTCAAAACATCTTCGGTATTGGTAACGCCTTGTTTTAATAGTTTTTCTATCTCGCTTAATGTTTCTTCCCGAGTCTCTTTCCGAGTCACTTTTCGGGCCGCTTCCCACGCTTCCTCTTCCCTTACCTTCAACGCATCCTCAAATTTCCATTCTGTCAAAAGCATATTTGTAACCTCACTTCCGTGGTTGTTCAGGAACGTTTTTAATATATTTTTGTCAATACACTCTTTTACTGCCTGTGTTACCGCATCGGCTAAATTATT
>JAIRVB010000044.1 GCA_031254105.1 Chitinispirillales bacterium | reverse complement strand
AGAAACCCACACATTTTCGTGTAAAAGATACCAGCGGATGTTATCGTAATCCTCATTGTCTTGCGGAGTGTCAATGTGTACCGCTACGTGTCTACAGCAATAAGCGTCACAGCTTTTACATCTGTTTTTTTCAGTTTCTTCCATTTTTCCTCTTATTATAATTTATGCGTTTCAATAAAAATTCGCTGTTGGGTTCGCCTTTTGCTCAATTCAACTATTGAACTTTGAAGTGAGCGGGACAGGCGCGTATATCAGGGCGCGATAAAAGCACGCTCCCGTATTTAATTTTGCGGATGCTATTTAAAGAAGAGAGAAAATAGTTTATGGACGAGCAGGAATCATTTGGAAGTTACTTTAACAGCGCTCTCAGGATACACGCGGTGTGCGCGGATTTGGAGTACAGTGATGAAGAGGCGCGTGTGTACACTTATATACATACAAAAGCGGTGGAAAGCGGCAGAGGGGTGGAGTACTTTTATAACCCCGCGCCTGAGGACAGCGAAGCTCTGGAGATTATGCTTGGGATGAAACGCACTCTTGAACTGCCCCCCGCGATTACACTCGATGAACAGGAGAGCGAGGCGCTTGACCTTATCCTCTCTATCGCGGATCACATTGAGCATCTTGATGGAATCCTTGTAAGTGAGTGCGGTATGGAAAACCGGTTTTCAGGCGAACTGCGTGCGCGCCTGCGCCTTTACAAAGATGTAAAGTTCCGCGACGCGATGATTAGTAATTATGTCAATATAGTCGAACCAAAGATAAACCAATACGATGAGGAAGCGATAACAGAGGCTTTCCGCAAACACCAGGAACATGATGAGATGTTTGAAAAAGAGCTGCGGGAACTTTTGGGGCTGAACGGATTGAATTTGAATTGAAAGCTTGAATATAATAACTGAAGTTACGCAAGCCCAGCCCTGAAAGGGCGTAATATGCGAACGCAGGGTGCAGCCCTGCGTTTTACGAATACCTGTCACACACCCTCGGAGCAGGGAGTGGCCGATGACTTCTGCGCCATGAAGTCTCTTACTTCCATACGATAAGCTGCACCCATCGTTAGGATATTCCGCACCTTCGGGGTTTGCGTAACATCAGTTAATAAAATTCTTTTTCAAACGGAATGACTATAGCAAACCGTTTTGGCCGCTATCGGATGCCTCTCATACGGATGCCGCGATAATTTATATTCATTATCCGGCATATATTTGATGATACGGAAGAGGGGCGGCTGAAGCGGGCGATGAAAGTTGTACTTAAAAAAGGTAAAGAGAAGCTTGTAGCCATGGGACACCCATGGGTATTTTCAGGCGCTGTGGGCTCTGTAGAAGGGAAACCTGATGAGCGGGGGCTTTGCGGTGTGTACTCTCATAATGGCGGCTTGCTTGGTACAGGGTACTATAACGAAAAGTCCGCAATCCGCATACGCATGCTCTCAAAGGGGAGCTCTTTTACAGCCGGTGATTTGCGTCAAAGATTAAGTCTTGCAATAGAACGCAGATGCGGATTATTGACTTCTGATACTGATTCCTGCCGCGTTATCAATTCAGAGGGCGATTTTCTTCCCGGATTAACAGTTGACCGCTACGGCTCCGGAATATGTCTGCAAATCGGAACCGCCGGGATGGAGGCGTGGCGCGCAGTTATTATTGACTCGCTTTCAGAGATGCTTTCACCCAGCTTTATATATGAGCGTTCGGATACCGAAGCGCGCAAAAGGGAGGGGCTTGCGGACAGTGAAGGGCTCATTAAGGGGAGTTTGCCGGATCCGTTAATTATCAGGGAAAATGGCGTCAGCTTTCTGGTAAATCTGGTTTGTGGGCAGAAGACAGGTTTTTTCTTTGATCAGAGGGACAGCCGCGCGCTTGTGCGCCGTTACAGCGCGGGCCGCATAGTGTGTGACTGCTTCTCTTACAGCGGTGGCTTTGCGGTTAACGCCGCGAAAGGCGGGGCGCTTTCTGTGGCTGCGGTGGATGCTTCGGCGAACGCGGGAAAGTGGCTTTCCCAAAACGCGGGGATTAACGGTGCAGACATTAATTTTACTGAGGCGGACGTGTTCTCTTTTTTGAGACAGCCAGGCGGCGGTTTTGATCTGCTCATACTTGATCCGCCAAAATTTGCCCGTCACGCGGGAGAGGTTGACCGGGCGGCGCGGGGATACAAAGATATTAATCTGGCCGGCTTTCGAAAGCTGACTTCGGGCGGATTGCTTTTTACCTTCTCCTGTTCAAACGCGGTAGATCCATATCTTTTCAGGCAGATAGTATTCTCAGCGGCTGCGGACGCGCGGCGTCAGGCGCAGCTTTTACACGTGCTCACAGCGGGCCCCGATCATCCTGTGAATATCGCGCATAAAGAGGGGGAATATCTCAAAGGGCTTGTCCTGCGTGTTTTTTAGCAGTGATTGTTGTTGTGCGTGTTGCATGCCGTGTTAAGATAGTAAAATTTTTCT
The DNA here is from genome assembly GCA_031254105.1 of Chitinispirillales bacterium. GTDB lineage: Bacteria > Fibrobacterota > Chitinivibrionia > Chitinivibrionales > Chitinispirillaceae > WRCH01. The sequence continues at coordinate 83,295 of JAIRVB010000044.1, read as the reverse complement.
GTAAATTTACCTTTTAATCGACCGGAAACAAATGCAAAAATAAATATCAGAATGCAAAAATATTAAAAATACTTAATAATATATGTTTATACCGGTTTTGTTTGTGCGTATGACAAAAATACGCGTTGCTGTAATCATTATTAAAAAAAACTTGACTTGTTCCGTTTTTTACACTATTTTATCTATGTAACTTTTAGCCGGACATGCTATTGCGGAAGCGTCTGATAGACGTTTAAGAGTTCTGCATATTGTAGATTATTGGCCTCGTGTAAGCCTGCTTAATTGATGAGATCCATAATATAATAGTTTTGTCAATTGAGATTTGCTTCCCTTGGGAAACGGTACTGGTATTAAATTTGCAAATCTGTGCGGGCAGCAAGCGCAGGAGTGGTCTTCATTGACAGTATCGCTATTTTTAAATACAGGGCGCGGTAAACCGTTCCCGTACAAATAAAATGAAAAATTAGTAAATCTCCTGAAGAAATATTTAAACAAACCGAAATTTCATATTGATGCTGCAAGAACCGAAATATTATTAATCAATGATAATCATTACTAAAAATAACATTTTTTCTATTGGGGTGTATTGATGAATGTTGCAGAGTTAAAGACAATGTCAATGGCGGAACTTAATGATCTGGCAGGCAGCCAAAATGTTGGTGAATGCCGTAATTTGCGCCGTCAGGAGCTTATTTTTAAGATTCTCCAATCTCAGGCGGCTCAGAACGGACAGATGTTTGCCGAAGGAGTCCTTGAGATTATGCCTGATGGCTTTGGTTTTTTGCGTTCCCCCGCAAACAGCTACCTGAGCGGTCCGGATGATATTTATGTTTCTCCATCTCAGATTAAAAGGTTTTATCTTAAAACAGGCGATACCGTTTCAGGTCAGGTTCGCCCGCCAAAAGATTCTGAGCGTTATTTTGCGCTTTTAAGGGTGGAGATGATAAATTTTGAAGATCCTGAAGAGTGTAAAAAAAAGATAAACTTTGACGATCTCACCCCGCTCTTTCCCGACGAAAAACTTAACCTCGAACATAGTAATAAAGACTGCGCTACCCGTATAATGAATCTCATGACCCCAATCGGCAAGGGGCAGCGCGGACTTATCGTGGCCCCTCCGCGTACCGGTAAAACAGTTTTACTTAAGAGTATAGCGAACGCGATTCTTGCGAATCAACCGGAAGTGTTTTTGATAGTGCTTCTTATCGATGAGCGTCCTGAGGAAGTTACGGACATGCAGCGTTCCGTAAAGGCGGAAGTCATAAGTTCGACTTTTGACGAACCGGCGGAACGCCATGTGGTTGTAGCTGAGATGGCGATAGAGCGGGCAAAAAGACTTGTCGAACACAATAGGGACGTTGTTATTCTTCTTGACAGTATTACCCGTCTTGCCCGCGCTTATAATACTGTTGTTCCGCATTCAGGCAGAATTCTTTCCGGCGGCGTGGACTCCCAGGCGCTTTACAAACCCAAACGCTTTTTCGGCGCTGCCCGCAACATAGATCACGGCGGATCTCTCACTATCATCGCAACCGCTCTTATCGAAACCGGAAGCCGTATGGATGAGGTTATTTTCGAGGAGTTCAAGGGTACTGGCAACATGGAGCTTGTTCTTGACAGGAAAATCGCCGACCGGCGTATCTATCCCGCTATTGATCTCTTTAAGAGCGGTACCAGAAAAGAAGAGCTGCTTCTTACCAAGGAGGAGCTTAACAGCATGTGGGTGCTGCGAAAGTTCCTCGCCTCAATGTCGCCCGTGGAACAAATGGAATTCTTAAACGAGAAGATGCAGTCCACAAAGACAAACAAGGAATTCCTTGGCGCGATGAAGTCTTAATGTAACGGCGGCAGTCTGCCGCCCGTAAATCTTATAAACAAAAAAACACACCAGTCAGCCAAGGGTAATCATATTATGAGAATAGCGGTCTTAGGCACGGGCAACATGGGCAGAGCCCTTATCGGCGGCCTTTTAAGAGCTTACGGCGACGCGGTGAGAATCGCCGGGTACGATAAGATGCCCCAAGCGCTTGAAGGACTTGGTTGTGGTGTGGAGATTATCGCGCCGCAAGACTGGAAGAGTTTTTCGTTTGTGCCTGATGTGGTAATAATATCGGTAAAACCCGCGGATATCCATGCTCTGCTTGATACGCTTACGCCTTTGCGCTCCGAATTAAATTTCCTTACAATTTCAATAGCCGCGGGTATCTCCATTTCGTCAATCAAAGAAAAATTGGGAAGCGAAGCCAGGATCTGCCGCTGCATGTCCAATACTCCTGCTCTCATCGGCGAAGGGATGAGCGCTTATTCTCTTTCTGAAAACTGCGCTATGGAAGATGTGACACGCGTAGAATACATTTTTAACGCCTGCGGTAAAGTTCAGCGCATATCTGAGAATCTTATTGACGCGGTGACAGGACTCAGCGGCAGCGGCCCAGCCTTTGTCTTCAGTTTTATAGAAGCGCTTGCCGAAGGTGGGGTAAGCGCTGGACTGCCTTATAAATCCGCGCTTGACGCAGCTGTGCAAACCGTAATCGGCGCGGCAAAAATGGCGCAGACAACTTCCGAACACCCCTCTGTCCTCAAATCAAAAGTGATGTCTCCCGGCGGTACTACTGTAAGGGGGCTTGAAGAACTTGAACGCGGCGCTTTCAGGCATTCGGTTATTCAGGCTGTGAAGAGGGCCGCGGCGAGGGCGAATGAGCTGGCGGGCGGTAGTGACCGGGTATGAATTAAGGTAATAATATGCGAGAATGTAAATGACTTCCTGTAAAATTATTGATCAATGCGGAAATAAAAAATTAAAATACGACAGATATTTTGCTGTTTTATTAAGCGTTTTCTATTTTCATAAGTTACAATATCTTGCGCGAATTGTAACTTATCCGTTTTTAACGCGCGGGTCATGAATTGCTTTAAATACGAAGCGTTCGTAAATTCCGCGCAGATTTTTAACCGCAAGAAACTGGTGGTAAATGGTGAAAAGTAATAAAACTCAGAATTTTCTGATATTTTCCATTGTTTCGCTTTTTGTTGTCGTGCTTGCTGTGAGCGTTTTTCTGATGATGAAAGACAGCAGGGAGCTTGGAGGCTTTCTTCATAAAAGCGTTCAGTCGGAACTGATCTCAATATCTATCGCCGCTCGTGAGATCATTGACGTAGACCGGTTTGATTCGTACAACAGCAGGGAAGATGTAGAAGCGGACAGGGAAGCTTACGACCGGACTTTGGCGGATTTGCGCTCGCTTCAGCAAAAAGTGGGAGCTACCTATATTTACGCGTTTAAAAAGAAAAATGAAAGGTACTATTTCGTATTTGATACAGACCCCGATCCTTATCCTGATGATCCGGAAAAGCGCGATAACATTTTTGAAGAGTACGAAGAGATCAAACAATTAGAAACAGACGCTTTTAGCGGCAAGGAAGTTACCGGCATTATGAATAATGTAGACCGGTGGGGGAGCTTTAACTCAGGCGCTGTTCCTATTTGGAAAAATGACGAAATTATAGGCATAATAGGCGCCGATATAGAAGACCGTTTTATAATGGCCAGCGGCAAAACCTCCAGAAACAACATTGTTATTCTTATATTAACGCTTACGGTTGTTATGGGCGTCAATATTATATGCATCCTCCGTTTTGTTATCGGACCGATAAAGATGATCACAGAGAGCGTTTCCAAACTCAAAACAGATGGAGCTGTGGTTTACGGTATAGGCCGTGACGATGAGTTTGGCGTACTGGCGCACGCGATACAGGATATGCGGGATCAATCCAATGAAATTTACAGCCTGACGAGACTCCTTTTAGACGCGATGCCAACCTGCTGTTATCTTTGGACCAGAAATTATCAGATTATTGAAGTAAACGAAGCGACTGTCAGGCTGTACGAATTAAAGGACAAGCAGGAGTATATAGACCGCTTTTTTGAACTCTCTCCAAAGTATCAGCCTGACGGCGGACTTTCGAAAGAAAGAGCCGAAATAAATATTAATAAAGCTTTTGATGAGGGCAGGCACGTCTTTAAATGGACGCATCAGATGCTTGACGGAAAGCCGATACCGTGTGAAATTACCCTTGTCCGCGTTAAATATAAGGATGATTTTGTTTTAACGGGATTCACTAATGACCTGCGCGAATATAACAAAATGATGGGCGATATTAAGTTACGGGATAAGCTTCTTATTACTGTAAATCAAGCGACTAATAACCTTCTTCAGGCCGATGTTAACCAGTTCGACAGAGCGTTGTGGAACAGTATGGCGATGATCGCTAAAACGGTTGACGTTGACCGTATGTACATCTGGAAGAACCATACGGTACAGGGTAAGCTTTACTGCACTCAGTTATACGAATGGTCGGAAGGGGCGCCGCCGCAGCATGGCAACAAGTATACTGTTGATATACCATATGATGAAAACATGCCTGGATGGGAGCGGAAGTTTTTAGATAACCGGTGTATAAATGATATAGTCGCCAATATGTCGGAGGAAGAACAGGCGCAGCTTTCGCCGCAGGGGATCATATCCATTTTAGTTGTACCGGTGTACCTGAAAGAGGAGTTCTGGGGATTTATAGGTTTTGACGACTGCAAAAAGGAGCGCCTGTTTACTGAGAGTGAGGAGTCTATACTTCGGGCCGGCAGCCTCCTCATCGCAAATGCTCTGCTTCGCAATGACATAACTAAAAAACTTGCCTCCGCTACAGATACACTAAATAAAATGGCGTCAGTTCTGCTTTCGATAGATGATGAGGATGTCCTCGAAAATTCGATTATGGAAGGTATGAAATATTTAGGAAACAGTATTGACGCCGACCGCGTTCATATATGGAAAAATGAGATTAATAATAGTAAACGTTATTATGTCAATCAATACGAATGGATAAACGAGTTCGGCCTTAAGGAAAGACCCGCCTCCAAAAAAATTGCGTGGGCTGATATTCCTGAATGGGTAGATGCGTTTTTGCGCAAAGAGAATATTAACAAACAATTCTCAGATTTTACGGAACGCGAACAGAGTGTACTGCTTCCTCAGGGGATAAAATCAATACTCGCTATTCCATTATATTTGCAGGGTGAATTTTACGGTTTTTTCAGTTTTGCGGACTGCCGCAATGGGCGTAAATTTACTGAGGATGAGATTCAAATACTTGGCAGCGTCGGGTTAATGATGGCCAGCGCCGTAAACCGCCGGGAACAGAAAGCCGTTATCCTGAGAACATTGGAAGAGGCGCGGCAGGCCAACAGCGCAAAGTCGGTCTTTCTTGCCAATATGAGCCATGAGATGCGCACGCCGCTTAACGCTATTATCGGCCTGTCGGATTTAACGATTGGTTATGGAAATTTTAATGATGAAGATTACAACAATCTTGTAAAAATAAACCATGCGGGTGCGACTCTGCTAAGTACGGTAAACGATATTTTAGACATATCAAAAATAGAATCAGGCAAACTTGAGATTATTCCGGTCGAATATGATACTCCAAGTCTCATTAACGATACTGTGACTCAAAGCGTAGTGTATATAGGCGAAAAACCGATCAGGTTCATATTAAATATTGATGAAAACCTTCCCTCGCGCCTTTTTGGCGATGAACTCCGCATTAAGCAGATATTTAATAATTTACTGTCAAACGCCTGTAAATATACGAAGGCGGGAACTGTCGAATTTCTTATAAAAAGCGCACCCGGAGAAAACGGAATGGTGATCTTAAACGCATCCGTACGCGACAGCGGCATAGGTATACCCCCCGAATCCATGAGCGGCCTTTTTGAGGAATACATTCAGGTAGATTCCAAAGCTAACCGCAGTATTATGGGGACAGGGCTTGGTTTGCCTATCGTAAAAAAATTAATTGACCTTATGGAAGGAAGCGTCTTTGTAGAGAGCGAATACGGCAAAGGCAGCACATTTACAGTATTCATTCCTCAAAAGCAGGTAACCGGCGCGGTTATTGGTCATGGAGTGGCGCAGACGTTAAAAACCTTTCATTACACCGAAAAAAAGAGGGAACAGAGGGAGGCTAAATCCCGCGTGCGGCTGCCTTACGCGCGGGTGTTGATTGTAGACGATGTCAGCACCAACCTTGATGTCGCCAAGGGGCTTATGAAGCCTTATGGCATGCATATTGACTGCGTCTCAAACGGTCAGGAAGCGGTTGACGCAATATTAAGCGAGGATGTGCGGTATAACGCGATATTTATGGATCACATGATGCCGGTGATGGACGGAATAGAAGCAACGCGGATAATAAGGGAAGAGATCGGAACGCAGTACGCTAAAACAATACCGATAATAGCCCTTACTGCTAACGCTATTATAGGCAATGAGGAGATATTTTTAAGCAAGGGGTTTCAGGCGTTTTTGACAAAACCTATTGAGATAGACCGCCTTGACGCGGTAATCCGTAAATGGGTTAGGGATAAGGAACTTGAAGAATCGCTTCTTGAGGAAAAGAGCACAGAGCTGGAGGAGCGGGAGCAAAAAAGCGGGATTGATTTGAGCGCGTTTAGCGTAACCGGTCTTGATATCAAAAAAGGGGTAAAACGTCTTGGCGGCGATAAAGAGACATATTTCAATATTTTACGTACATATGCCAGAGATACGCCGATGCTTCTTGATAAACTTGAAACTGTAACAAAAGAGTCTTTAGAAAATTACCATACTGTAGTTCATGGAGTAAAGGGAGCGAGCTGCGGTATATGCGCGGACAATATCGCCGACGCGGCGCTTGCCTTGGAGAACGCGGCGAAAGAGGGTAATTACCAATACATAGCTGACCGCAACGCCTCTTTTTTAGAGGACGCCCGCGAGCTGATTTCAGAGATGAATAATATACTCTCAGAAATATCCGGCAATATAGAAAAACCTAAAAAGGAAAAGCCCCGGAGAGATGTTTTTGATAAACTTAAGGAGGCTTGCGAAAATTTTGATATGGACGGTGTAGACGAAGCAGTTACCGCTCTGGCCTCTTATGAGTATGAAACCGGCGGTGAGATTGTCGCCGCTATTTTAGAGAGTTCGGAACAATTCGATATACCGAAAATAATCGAAAAACTGTCGGAGCTTGAACCGATAGTCAACTCAGAAGGAGCAGCGGTATGACGGACAACAGCGGTAAAAAAATCATAATTGTTGATGACAACATAACAAGCCTTACGCTGGCAAGAGAGATGCTCAAGCCGTTTTATACTGTTTATCCGGCGCCTTCCGCTCAAAGACTCTTCGAGGCGCTTGAAAGAGTTTTGCCCGACCTGATTCTCTTGGATGTTGAGATGCCGCAGATGAACGGCTATGAAGCTATAAAAATTCTGAAAGCCGATGAACGGTTTACAGACATACCGGTTATCTTCCTTACAGCAAAAACAGATACCGACAGCGAACTTGAGGGGTTTGAATTAGGCGCTGTTGATTATGTAACAAAGCCGTTTCATCCCTCTATTATAAAGGCCAGAATAGAGACGCACCTTAAAATTGTCGAACAGAGGCATATTATTGAGCAGCTTAGTCTGATTGATACTCTTACAAGGATCCCCAACCGGCGCAGTTTCGATAAGCAGACGGCAAAAGAGTGGCGGCACGCAATTCGTGAAAGAAAACATCTGAGCCTTATCATGATAGACGCCGATAATTTTAAAAGTTTTAATGATATATACGGGCATCAGCAGGGGGATTTAGTTCTTCAGACGCTTGCCTATATAATCGAATCATCCATAAGGCGCGTGACAGATACAGTGGCGCGTTGGGGCGGTGAGGAGTTCGTGGTGCTTCTTCCCAACACAAATGCTGACGGCGCGATGAGTGTCGCGGAAAATATCCGGAAAAATATTGAGAAGACTCCGATACAAAATTTATGTGATTCTTCACAAGAGCTGCATATATCCGCTAGTATGGGCGTCGCGTCGATAGAACCGACAGATAGCAGTTCCATTGAAGAGTTCATAAAACAGGCGGATGAGGCGCTGTACAGGGCAAAGGAGACAGGCAAAAATAGAGTTTGCCTGTATACTGTAGATATCCCAGGCTAAAAAATCAAACGCCACTCCAAAAAACATCTTTTATCTCAGTTATTAACTATTAACTGTTAATTCTTCCTGTATTGTATGCTGCAGCTTATCATTCACCCGTTTTGTCAGTTCACGCGCAGCCTCAAATACGGGCTTATAGCCGTCTTTGACTTCAACGGGTTCGTTTGTTCGCGGATTGCGTGCGGTACGCGCTTTTCTCTCTTTGATTTTAAATCTGCCAAAGCCGCGGATCTCAACATTTTTACCTTGTTCAAGAGCGGTTGAGAGTGCTCCCAAAAAACGTTCGGTTACAATTTTTGTATCTACCTGGGTTAGTCCTGTGCGGTCTGCAACTTTTTCGACCAGGTCTTTTTTGGTTATGGAGCTCATTTATTCCTCTTGGTAATGATTTATGCGTATCTGTTCATATTTTCCGGTATTGCGGATCTCTCAATCATACGCACACTTTTCTAATTTACTATTTACGGCGGACTAAATCAAGGATTATTCGCTCGCGTTAAGAAGTCTGATTTTATTTGTCGCGATAATGTGCAGCGGATCTATATCGGTGATCTCATGATATACTGACAGAGCTGCTTTTCTGTTGCCGAGACGTTCATAGGCAGCCGCCAGCTGAATCATTTTTCGGATATTTTTCGGGTCGCTTTTGTTAGAGGCCTCAAAATAACGGATCGCTTCTTTTATCATATCGTTCTCGATACAGATTAAGCCCGCTCTGAAATTGGCTTCTGTGTGGTGCGGCTTCTCCTTTAAGGCAAGCACAAACTGCTGCAAGGCATTTTGGTTATCATTCAGCACTATACGATAAAGTTCACCAAGATTGTAACGGGTGTTGTAATCATGAGGGTTTATCGCCAGAGCGGTCAGGTATGATTTTAAAGAAAGTTCGGGAGAGTTATCGTAATAATATACTATACCCAGTCTTGCGTGGGCGCGCACGTTCAGAGGATCTTTTTCAAGAACCTCATACAGAAGGGAGCGGGCTTTTTTATAATCGCCTTCGCTTTCGTAAAACCTTGCCAGCTGATATTTCGCTTCGGCGTAGTTTGGGGCTGCCTTGAGAGCGTCCAGGAAGTACTGGAGCGCTTCGGGTGATTTGCGGGCAGCCTCTATCTGACCCATAAAACAAAGCGCTTCCGCGTTTTGCGGATTGCTTCTGAGTACGCCGCGTATAATCCGCGCGCTTTCCTCACCCCTTTCCATATAATATAGAGCTGTCGCTTTGCGTACTTGCAAGTTTTCCGCCGCGGAGTCGCCGGTTTGATAAATAAGAAGATCAATTGAGGAGAGCGCTTTTTCAAAATCCTCAAGTTCAAGATATGCCTGTATCATACGCTCCATAGTAGGGCGGTGATTTCTGTTTACTTCAAGGATTCTTTGCAGATGAGGCAGCGCTCTGTCGGCCTGACCCGACTGAAGATAGCGTACCGACGCAAATTCATGCGCTTCCAGATCGAAACCGCTGAGCTCAGATCCACTGATGGATCTGGCGCCGGATGCTTGCAGGTGAGGAATAAGAGAGATGAATTTATCCGTGTCGGTATTGTGTCCACTGCCGGTATTACGAAAAAAATACTCATATACCCAAAAAAGTCCCACAATCACAACAAACAGCAGCGAGGTGATAATGGTAACTTTTTTGAGCGTCTTCTGCTCAGATTCACCCAGTCCGATTTTTTCCAATAGCTTCATAATATAGAAATATACAATAGCAGATGCTAAATATAAAAACAATTTTTTAGCAGGGTTTCAATAACCCCGTGATTCTTTTTTTGTCAAATGCCACCCGTTTTGATGCGGACACCTGTACACCTTTAACGCCGTTCCCTGCTCATCCTCAATAATCTTCGCTCTCTTTTCCGCGGCTGCTTTTGTCTCATACAGTTTTTTGACGCAAAAAGCGCAATCCGTACTTGGCGTTTGACGGCTTCCTGGGGAGAGATGCCAGTATCCGCATCTCGAGCACTGGTAAGGGGAGAGATTTAAACGGTACTCAGACCTTACATGATAAGCGCCCTCGTCCGCCTCCGACTCAGAATAATAAACAGAAAGCGGCTTACCGTTACTGCCAAAACAACTTGAGCTTTTTTTATTTGTGATCATCTTCGCTACATGCGTTATCTGCGTTTTTTAGTTGTGATTATCTTTGTTACATGCGTTATCTGCGTTTTTTAATTGTGATCATCTTTGTTACATGCGTTATCTGCGTTTTTTAATTGTGATCATCTTTGTTACATGCGTTATCTGCGTTTTTTAGTTGTGATCATCTTTGCGATTTGTCATATCAATGCTTTTTGTATTTTGTTATTTTATTTCTGCACTATCTTTGCACAGGGGCAGCAGCTGTAATCACGGCAGTGTCAAAAATAAAAAATCCGAATTCACAATCTTATTCCTGTATTTTTTATTTCTACATTCTACATTTTACATTCTACATTATCTCTCATTTCGCCATCGAAAAAAACAGATTCGCGAACAACACTGCGGCTCCGATACCAACAGCGTCAGAAAAGAGCGCCGCGGGGAGCGCATGACGTGTTTTACGGATTCCAATAGCGCCAAAATAAACTGCCAATACGTAGAATGTTGTTTCTGTTGATCCCTGCAATATAGATGACATAAACGCGGCTAACGAATCAGGCGCTTTTTGTATGAGTTCCGCCATGTAGCCGTAAGCGCCGGTGCCTGAGAGCGGGCGCAAAAGCGCGTGGGGAAGAACTTCCGCCGGCATTCCGATCAATTTTGTAAAATTCCCCGCAATGCCTGTAAAGAGATCAAGCGCGCCGCTTGAGCGAAGCATCCCTATACCTACAAAAATAGCCACCATAAACGGGATGATCCTTACCGCTACCTGAAACCCCTCTTTGGCTCCGTCTGTGACCGTTTCATATACCTTGACCCCGCACAAATATCCGCCGATAAGTATCGCGATTATCAGCGCGGGGATAAGCCATGCGGTAGAGGCGGTTACGCTCTCCAGGAATCCGCCTGGAAGTCCGCCGGTTATAATCGAGTAGGGTATTGCGGCGGCAAAGAGAACCAAAGCGGTCCACGCGGCTGTTTTTCCAAATGTTCCGGGAGGCGAAAGCTCATCTTTTTCACTCTGAGTTTCGGAGGCTGGTTCCGCGGCGCTGTTTTGAGTTTCCTGCGCTGTTTGCGTTGTGCTGACAAGACTATTCCGGTTTCGCCTGCCTAAAAATTTTGCCATGAAAATCGCCGCTGCCGTTGAGCAGACTGTCGCGCAAAGAGTAGGGAGCAGGATGCTTCCAGGGCTTGTTGTTCCGCACGCGGCTCTTACCGCTATCACCCCAAGAGGAAGTACTGTAACGCTTGATGTATTAATTGCCAGAAAAAGACACATCGCGTTAGTAGCCGTACCCTTTTGCGGATTGAGCTTGTCAAGCTCCTGCATCGCCTTTATGCCCATGGGGGTAGCGGCATTACCCATTCCAAGCATGTTGGCGCCCATATTCATTATGATCGCGCTCATCGCGGGGTGGTTAGGAGGTACATCTGGGAAAAGCCATACCATTACAGGCCTTATAGCGCGTGTAATAGCTTTCATAAGCCCCGCTGCCTCAGCGACTTTCATAATGCCAAGCCAAAGCGCCATAGCTCCAATGAGGCTTATTGCAAGCTCCACAGCGCGTTTCGCGCTGTCAAAAGAAGCCTTGCCTACATCCTCCATTCTGCCTGTATAAGCCGCTACAATTATGCTTATTACTATAATATAAAGCCAGATAATGTTTATCGCGGCAGGCTTTTTATCCGAAAGAGGCTTGGGATCGGGAGCGTTTTTTATATCGGTTTTTTGCTGAGAAATTTCTTTTATTGTGGACATTTTTTTCGTAATGATAAAGGTGCGCGTGAATATTCCGTATTGTTGGGAACAATCCTTGCGGCCGTTCCGCAATCCCGCAGTTTTTCCGCGATAATGTTAGTGCGATAACATTCCGAATAATAAAATATAGATCAGTGAGACTTTAAAAAACAATGCGAAATACAGAAATAATAGATTGATGCGGAGAATAGATCAGATTTGAGACATCCTCTCATTTCTTCATTGCCTTACGGCTCGGTAAACGAGGTGGCTTGCGTCTCGATAAACACGGTCTGCGTTTATTACGCGCTGCGTCAAATAAAAATTAAGATTTGAAGTTACGCACATGACTGTATCTCCAACTCCGTCATTCCTGCGTAAGAACCTGCTCCCTGCCGGTGGGTGGATGACGGAGCTTGCGATATCGTACGGTGCGTAACTTCAGTTAAGATATAATAGAGCTTTTGTTATATTATTTGCTTGCTTTTTATATCTGTATTTGTTTTGGGTTGATTGAATGATAAGTTTACAAAGAAATTTTACTGATTCGAATTAAAGGTATATCCGTAAAAAATCTAAAAATTTTATCCATCTGACTTGACTTCTCCTCTGGCCTGATTTAATTTGTATTATTATGAAAACAAAAATTCAGATTCCGAGCCTCTCCCTAAACGTCGTCCCTTTGGTCGCCGTAGAGGTCATTATTGTACCCAAACAAGGGGAAACAGGCTGCTGAATCGGTTCTTTTAAAGATAACACAGGCCTGTTTCTCCAAAAGGGGAAACAGGCCTTTTTTGTTTAATTATAGCTGTTATTCTTGATTTACGTTAAAAAAAAAGGTATTTTTATCGGCTATTTTCATTTTCCAGTATTGCGGTTTTTTGTGAAGACAGGAAACCGCGAGGAGTATGCGGAGGAAGTTTTGAAGAAAACAGGTGCGCAGATTGTAGTTGACGCTTTAGTACAGGAGGGCGTTGATGTAGTTTTCGGGTATCCGGGCGGCGTTGTAATCCCAATATTCGATGTGCTTTACGATACGAAAGAACTCACATTTGTTCTTACCCGTCACGAACAGGGAGCCGCTCACGCCGCCGACGGCTACGCCCGCGCTACAGGCAGGGTAGGCGTGTGTATCGCTACTTCGGGGCCGGGGGCTGTAAACATTATGACCGGCGTCGCCACGGCGTATCTTGACTCTATTCCAATGGTTGCTATTACCGGTCAAGTCGCTTCGCCGCTTCTTGGCACAGACGCTTTTCAGGAAGCGGATGTTGTCGGGATAAGCAGACCTATTACAAAGCACAACTTTCTTGTCAAGAATGTAAATGATCTTCCTGTTGTCCTCAAGCAGGCGTTTCATATCGCGCGCACAGGAAGGCCGGGGCCGGTGCTTGTGGATGTTCCTATTGACGTGGCAAGAGGTATAGTAGACAAATATGAATATCCGTCAAGCGTGTCTATAAGAAGCTATAAACCGACCGTCAACGGTCATCCAAAGCAGATAGAAAAAGTGGCGGAGCTTATTGCTAAATCGGAGAGACCGCTTATATACGCCGGCGGCGGATGCATAGCTTCCGGTTGTCATGAGGAGTTAAGGAAGCTTGCTGAGACCACTAACATTCCTGTGACAGTCACGTTCATGGGGCTTGGCTGTTTTCCCGCTGAGCATCCGCTCTTTATCGGAATGCCCGGGATGCATGGCGCGAAGTGCGCGAACTACACTTTGCAGAATTGCGATCTGATAGTATCTGTCGGAGCGCGTTTTGACGACAGGGTCACAGGGTTCGTGGAGAAGTTTGCGCCTAACGCCTCAATAATACATATAGATATAGACCCGGCGTCTGTTTCAAAAATTATGAAAGTGGATATACCCGTTGTGGGCGACGCTAAAAACATCTTAACCGCTCTTAACAAAAAAATTAAGCCGCGGCCCGCGGATGCGTGGAATGAGAAAGTAATGGGGTGGAAAGGCGCGAAACTTTTTACTTATCAACCTTCTGATACTGAGATAAAGCCGCAGTCGGTTATTGAGACGCTTTACGATATAACCAAGGGCGACGCTGTTGTATGTACTGAGGTGGGTCAGCATCAGATGTGGACTGCGCAGTATTACAAGTTCAAAAAGCCCCGTTCGCTTGTCTCTTCGGGCGGTTTGGGTACTATGGGTTTTGGGCTTCCCGCCGCTATGGGCGCCGCGCTTACAAACCCGGGGGTCCCTGTCTTTGATATTGCTGGAGACGGCTCTATACAGATGAACATTCAGGAGCTTGCGACTATTTCTATTAATAAGATACCTGTTAAGGTTGTGATTCTTAACAACAGTTATTTAGGGATGGTGCGCCAGTGGCAGCAGCTTTTTTATAACAAACGTTACAGCGCGACCTGTTTGAGGCATAGTATCAAATGTCCTGAATGTAAAGGACCGCAGGAATGCGAAAAGAAATATATCCCGGATTTTGTAGCGCTCTCTGAAAGTTATGGGATTCCGGCGTTTCGGACAGATAAACCTTCCGAGGTTACGGAAATCCTGCGTAAAGGAATTGAGATTGACGGGCCGTGCGTTATGGAATTTATAGTTTCCGCTGAGGAGAATGTGTTTCCCATGGTTCCCGCGGGCAAACCAATTGACGAGATACTGGAGGAATCATGAGCGCAAGCACTCATACTATAAGTTTACTGATAGAAAACCAAAGCGGTTCGCTTTCCCGTGTAGCGGGGTTGTTTTCAAGCAGGGGTTACAATATCTCATCGCTTACAGTCGCTGAGACAGATGACCCAAGCGTTGCGCGTATGACAATTGTAACAAGCGGCGATGATGATATCTTAGAGCAGATTGTCAAGCAGCTCAATAAGCTGATTGACGTAATAAAGGTAATAGATTTTATTGAGGATCTGATTATTGAGCGGGAACTGCTTTTAATTCGGATAGATTCTACTAAGAGCAGCCGTCATGAGATCATTGAACTGGCGAATTTGTTTAAGGCGGGAATCGCTTCTGTTTCGCCAACTTCCGTTACTTTGGAGTTTATGGGGACAAAACAGCAGGTTGACGATTTAATCACTATGCTCAAGCCTCACGGAATAAAAGAAACTGTGCGCTCCGGGGCGGTAGCTGTAGCGAAAGCAAGGAAGTAGTGGGGAGGCGTTGCACGCAACGCCCGTACAAAAAAAAGGGTAGATGCAGGGGCATTGCGTGCAATGCCCGTACAAAAAGGGTAGATGCAGGGGCGTTGCGTGCAATGCCCGTACAAAATGGGTGGATGCAGGGGCGTTGCGTGCAACGCCCGTACAAAATGGGTGGATGCAGGGACGTTGCGTGCAATGCCCGTACAAAAAGGGTAGATGCAGGGGCGTTGCGTGCAACGCCCGTACAAAATGGGTGGATGCAGGGGCGCGGTTTATCATGTCCGCATATTTGCGGGAGCGTTGCGTGCAACGCCCGAAAAAAGATAAAAAAGTTACTAATATTCATATTTCACATTAAGTCAAGGAGTCCTTATTATGGCAGTAATTGATTTTGGCGGTGAAAAAGAAAACGTTATTACCCGTAAAGAGTATCCGGTTGCTAAGGCGCTTAAGACCCTCAAGAATGAGGTTATCGCTGTAATCGGTTACGGCGTGCAGGGGCCTGCTCAGGCGCTTAACCTTAAGGATAATGGTTTTAACGTTATTATCGGTCAGTCAAAAAAGTTTAAGAAAGACTGGGACAGGGCGGTTAAAGACGGATGGGTTCCAGGCAAAACTTTGTTTGACGTAGAGGAAGCTGTTCAAAAGGGAACGATCATTAAGATGCTTGTGTCTGACGCCGCTCAAAGGACTATCTGGCCTGATGTAAAGAAAAATTTGAAAGATGGCGACGCGCTTTACTTTTCACATGGTTTCTCTGTTGTCTACAGCAAGCAGACAAAGGTGATTCCTCCCGAAAATGTTGACGTTATACTGGTCGCTCCCAAGGGCAGCGGCACGTCTGTTCGTCGTAATTTTCTTAACGGCGTGGGTATCAACTCAAGTTATGCCGTTTATCAGGATTACACCGGCAGGGCGGAGGAACGCTGCGTAGCTTTGGGTATTGGTGTAGGAAGCGGTTATCTGTTCCCTACTACATTTGAAAAAGAAGTGTACAGCGACCTTACAGGAGAGCGCGGCGTACTTATGGGCGCGTTAGCCGGTATCATGGAAGCTCAGTACGATGTTCTGCGCAAAAACGGTCACAGTCCAAGCGAGGCTTTTAACGAAACTGTTGAAGAGCTCACACAGAGCCTTATTAGACTGGTTGACGAAAACGGTATGGACTGGATGTATTCAAACTGCAGTGCTACGGCTCAGCACGGCGCTCTCAAGTGGAGACCGAAGTTCAAGAAAGCGACGCTTCCGGTTTTTACCGAACTTTATCAGTCGGTAAAGGGCGGTCAGGAGACCAAAGAGGTTCTCAGAGACTGCGGCAAGCCCAACTACAAAGAACTGCTTGATGAGAAGCTCGGCAAAATGGGCGGTTCCGAGATGTGGCTGGCTGGAAAAGCTGTGCGTGATCTGCGCCCCAAAGAGAAGGCGCGTGAGATTACGAAGGATACGAAAGGCGTGTCCGGCCGCGGTAAGAATTAGTTTTTTTGGGGATCATGAAAGAAAGGGCGCTGCACGCAGCGCCCGTACATGTGCGGTTTGTAGGATGTGATTTATAATGTCCAAATATTCGTACGGGCGTTGCGTGCAGCGCCCGTACATGTGCGGTTTGCAGGTGTGATTTATAATGTCCAAATATTCGTATGGGCGTTGCGTGCAGCGCCCGCTATCTCGAAGCCCCGCAAAGGGAGGGCACCCGTACAGAATGGATTTGCTGTGTATCTTGGGTAGGCATGATCACAATCAGAACAATTTGGTACGTATCTCGGGCAGGTATAATCATTACTAAAAGAGGACGCGGTGAAAAAGGAAAAGGTAATCATTTTTGATACTACGTTGCGTGACGGCGAGCAGGCTGCGCCGTCGAGTCTTTCGGTGGAGCAGAAACTCCGGATTGCAAAGCAGCTCGCGCATCTGAAGGTTGACTTTATTGAGGCGGGATTTCCTATCTCTTCGCCCGGGGATTTTGAGTCGGTTTCGACTATTGCCCGCGAGGTTAAAGGGGTGGGAATATGCGGTTTGGCGCGCGCTGTGGAGAAGGATATTGTCGCATGCGCCAAGGCTGTGAAGCCTGCCGAGCGTCCTAGAGTTCATATCTTTTTAGGGACTTCAGGCATTCATATTGAGAAAAAATTACGCAAATCTGAGGATCAGGTACTCTCGCTTATCAGAGACAGCGTCAAAACCGCCCGCAAACTTTGTAATGATGTGGAATTTTCCGCCGAGGACGCCGGCAGAACGGACAAAGACTTTTTATGTAAAGTTGTAGAGACCGCGATAAAGGCGGGCGCTTCTACTATTAATATTCCTGATACTGTTGGGTATACGCTGCCTGAGCAGTTTGGGTCAATTATTAAGATGCTTTTTGAGCGCGTATCTATTATCAATGATAAAAATGTCGTACTATCGGTACACTGTCATAATGATTTAGGTATGTCAACCGCCAATTCTCTTACCGCGGTCGCTCACGGCGCAAGACAGGTGGAGTGTACGGTAAACGGCATAGGGGAGAGGGCCGGAAACGCCGCGCTTGAAGAGATAGTTATGGCTATTAAGTTAAGGTCTGATTTTTTAAAGACGTATACTGATATTAACACGCGGGAGATCATGCGTACAAGTAAACTTGTGCGCGAGATTTGCAATATGCCCGTTCAGCCCAATAAGGCTATTGTGGGGAGCAACGCTTTCGCTCATTCTTCGGGAATTCATCAGGATGGAGTTCTTAAAGCGAAGAATACTTATGAGATTATGACTCCTCAGTCAATAGGACTCAAGGATAACCGCATGAATCTCACAAGCCGTTCAGGGAGCAATATGGTAAAGACGCGTCTTGCGGATTTGGGGTATGCTGAAGGTACTTATGATATGGAGAGCATCTACGCGAGGTTTAAGATGCTTGCTGATAAAAAAGGTACGATTTATGATGATGATTTAGTGGCGTTAGTGGAGACGCGCGATGGGGATGGCGAGGATTTTGAAGATAAGTATGTCCTCAGATATCTTAACGTTTCAAGCGGCGTTGGAACCGTACCGACCGCCGCGGTGCGTATCGCCGTTGACGGAAAATCTGACAAGCCGGCTGTGGCCTGCGCCTACGGCGCTTTTGAAGCGACGATGAAAGCTATTGACAAGATTATCGCTAAAGATGGAATAGATAAAATAGAGATAGATGATTTCAGCTTAGCCTCAATTACAGAGGGGCGCAAGGCGCTTGCTAAGGTTACGATTCGCGCATCTGCGGCGGAAGGCTCTTTTGTGGGCAGCGGCGTAGACATTGATATCGTTCAGGCGTCGGCTAACGCTTACATGAATGTAGTCAATAAAATCGCGCGGATGAAGAAGTTCAACCGCAGGGTGCCGCTGGCCGATGGGAGAAAAAAATCGTATATCGGCGAGTTAATGGATAAGTTCGGAGTTGACTAGTGGAAGAATAGTAATAATGCAGAACTTGTTTATCTCAGCGTAAGTTGTTAATGCGTAAACAGGTCAAAATAAGAAATTGTTTAGTGTTGTATTCTTTTCCGCATTATTATTTTGAGTAAAACGATTATATGTCCGGTCTGTATTTCTAAAGTATCAAAATAAACGAAAGGTTTTAACTGCGTTATGAAATCGTATAATATCGCTCTGATGGGCGGGGACGGAACCGGCCCCGAAGTACTCAACGAAGGCGTAAAGGTAATGGACGCGGCTTGCGCGAAACACGGCGTAAAGCTCAACTATACAAATTATGATTTTGGCGGCGAGCGTTACCTCAAAACCGGCGAAACGCTCACGCAGTCAAATATTGATGAGCTTGCCAAACACGACTCAATATTTTTGGGCGCTATCGGCCACCCTGAAGTCAAGCCGGGAATCCTTGAGGTAGGAATTTTGCTCAAGCTGCGTTTTGCTCTTGACCAATACATTAACCTGCGTCCTGTCAAGCTTTATCCTAATGTGGAAACACCATTAAAAGATAAAGGCCCCGAACATATTGACTTTGTAGTGATCCGCGAGAACAGCGGCGGTATCTATACCGGAATGGGCGGAGCTACGATGGTGGGAACGCAAAACGAGGTTGCCACGCAGGTCATGTGCTATACGCGCCCGATAGTTGAACGCTGCGTGCGCTACGCTTATGAGTTGACGCGCAAGCGTAATAAA
The DNA here is from genome assembly GCA_031254105.1 of Chitinispirillales bacterium. Lineage (GTDB taxonomy): Bacteria > Fibrobacterota > Chitinivibrionia > Chitinivibrionales > Chitinispirillaceae > WRCH01. The sequence goes on along the minus strand of JAIRVB010000044.1, from coordinate 64,183 downwards.
AAGAAGACGCTGACGCTCGTTCACAAGAATAACGTGCTGACTCACGTCGGCGATCTTTGGGTCAGAGTTCACAAGGAAGTTGGAGACGCCGATTACACGGATATTAAGCAGGATTACAATCATGTTGACGCATGCACTATGTGGATGGTTAAAAGCCCCGAATTTTATGACGTGATCGTGACGGAAAATCTTTTCGGCGATATAATAACCGACCTTGGCGCTATGGTTCAGGGCGGAATGGGTATCGCGGCGGGCGGCAACATTAACCCAAGCGGCGTTTCCATGTTTGAGCCTATCGGCGGAAGCGCTCCGAAGTATACAGGTCAGAATATTATTAACCCCTTAGCCGCTATCTGCGCGGGCGGGATGATGCTTGACACATTGGGAGAAACTGCTGCTGCCGCGGCGATTGACAAAGCTGTAAATGACGCGTTGTCATCCGGCAAAATAAAAAGCCTTTCCGCAGGCCGCATGGGGATGGGGACGAAGGAAGTTGGGGATTTGGTAGCGTCTCTGATATAAAAAATTTTTAAGGGGTGGGCGGGCAAATATCGTGCTGGTGTTGAAATTGGTTTTGTCCCGCCGCTTTTTTTTCGTTTGTCAGCATGAATCTGCCGGTGGCATCCACAAATCTCATTGCTGTATTGGCATTGCAGGCGGAACAAATAGCGGAACGATGAGCAAGTTTCAGTGGATAGATTCTTTGCAGATAATACCGAATTTATTTATTTCTAAAAAATAATAGGAAAGTTCTCAATGAGTAGAACGGTTTCTATGAAGTCTGTTTTTTTAGTTGGAGTTATTGTTATTGTATTGACTGTTTTATCTGCAGGTTCGTACATCTATTACAAAGGAACACCATCTTTTGCCCTGAAATCTATATCTTCCGCGGTAGAAAACCGTGATTGGGAAAAGTTCTCTAAGTTTGTTGATGTTGATGCTGTTTACGTATCGACTGCCCAACAGCTTTTAGGTAATAGCAGTAACAGCGGTTTTTCCGGTGCGTTAGCGGCGGGCGCGATGAAAGAGCTGATTATAGGCGGCGTAAAAACGCTTGTAGAACAGCCGCCCAAGTCTGAGAACAACTCTTTTATTGGTCAATTACAGGAATTGATTGGAGAACATGTTAAATCTAATGCTACACAAGTTTTTAAGGATTTTGTAGTTGATGATATTAACGTGAATCGGAAGGCCGCTAAAGTTGAGCGTAAGGGCAAGATAGTTCTTGTAGGGCTTGCGCTTGAAAATAAAGACCATCAGATAAAAATACCTGTTACGTTCCGAAAGAGCAAGGGGCATTTAGTTCTGATAGGCGTTGACATTGCGAGTGTAGATGTAGAGGAGATTGATACGAAACGCCAAAAAAGCAAAAAAGAGTTAGCGCAGGAACAAAAACGGTTAGCGGAAGAACAGAAACGATTTAAGAAGATTTCCTCTTACTTTACTGACAGCCGTGACGGTCAGAAATACCGTACTGTGAAAATCGGCAAATATACATGGATGGCGGAGAATCTTAACTATGAAACCGGCAACAGCTGGTGTTATGAAGATGATAGATCCAATTGTGAAAAATATGGAAGATTGTACGATTGGAATACTGCGATGAAAGCGTGTCCTCAAGGTTGGCGTTTGCCTACTCGTAAAGATTGGGATGACTTGGGCCGGGCGGTGGGAGGTACGATGGAAACGATGGAAACTAAGGAATTTGACGGGGTTAATTTTAATATTTGGATTGGTGCAGGAACTAAACTTAAATCAAGCGTTGGTTGGTGGGAGGTTGATGAAGACACTCCTGCCGTTACGGATGAATTTGGTTTCTCGGCTTTGCCTGGCGGCTACCGCTTCACCAATGGCTCGTTCTTCCTCGTTGGCGGCTACGGCGGCTGGTGGACGGCCACGGAGGGCGGCGGCGGTGCGTACTACTGGAACATGTTTTCGGGCTACGAGAATGTGGATGAGCGCACCTACCTCAAGGGCTACGGTCGCTCCCTAAGGTGTGCGCAGGACTGAAGCAGGCAAAGCATAGCGTAGCAATGCTTTACCTGCCGTTGTTAGCCGTAAGGCAAACAACGCTGCTTAATCAGAAGAGTATACGGTACGGTTTTTTGTTTTAAATAAAATCCGCCGTTAGGCGGCCGCGCCAAATATATTTTTTGCACGGGCAGAGTTCCGCAATACTAACACTAAGATTGCGGAAGCGTACCCATATTCAGTCCAGCGGAACGTTCCCCCCCGCGCGGTTTTATGCGGGAGAGCATAAGTAACAGTTATTGGAATTTTTCTATTAAAGAAACCTTCCCTTAACTAATGAAAGATTCCGCTATGTTTCTCGGCTTTGCCTGGCGGCAACCGCAACACCAATGGCACGTTCAACAACGTTGGCGGCAACGGCAACTGGTGGACGGCAACGGTGCGTACAACCGGAACATGAATTCGGGCAGCGAGAATGTGAATGAGAACACCAACAACAAGGGCAACGGTAACTCCCTAAGGTGTGCGCAGGACTGTGTTGGGGGAGAGCGGCTGTCCGCCTCCCCTTATTTTTTGGTTTTGATGTATTTTGGGTACAGGAGAGGGTTTTATGAAAAGAAAGCCAAGATACACGATTGAGGAGATCCGGCAGAAAGTTATGCCTGTCGCCAAGCGGCATAAGCTTGTGCGAATGTATTTATTTGGTTCCTACGCCCGTGGAGACGCAAAGGCCAAAAGCGATATTGATATTAGGGTTGATGTTCCGGCTGATATGGATTATTTCAGATTATGCGAGGTTTACGGCGATTTGGAAAGGTCTTTAAACGCAAAGGTTGATTTGCTGACAACCGGGGCGTTGGAAGAAAAATTTCTTAACAGAATCGCCAAAGAAGAGGTGCTGCTTTATGCTGAAAGAACGTGACAGGGATGTGCTGGGACATATTGTTGAATACTGTGATGAAATCATACTGATAGTCGCGGAGTTTGTAGTATATTTCAAAAAACGTTATCGTTAGACAAAGGACAAATTTTTTAATGGAGATGCACAAGGTAGACATTTACGACACAACATTGCGCGACGGCAACCAGGCCCTCGGCATCAGCCTTTCACTCAATGACAAGCTCCACATTGCAGCGAAGCTTGACGAAATCGGAATGAATTACATTGAGGGCGGGTGGCCTAATCCTACGAATACGATTGACACGGAGTTTTACATCCGTATCAAAAAGATGAATCTGAAAGCAAAAATCGCGGCGTTTGGTTCTACAAAGCGCCCCGGCAATAAGGTGGAAGATGACCCGTTTATGCAGGCGCTTATCTCTACCGGGGTAGGCGTTGCCACGATATTCGGCAAAACGTGGGATCTGCATGTTTTACAGGTGATAAATACTACGCTTGAAGAAAACCTGATCATGATCAACGATTCCGTTCGCTTTCTTAAAAAGAATATGGGGGAAGTGGTTTACGATGCGGAACACTTCTTTGACGGATACAAGGCCAATCCCGAATACTCTGTTAAGACTTTGGAAGCCGCTAAAGACGCGGGGGCGGACTGCTTGGTTCTCTGCGATACTAACGGCGGACTTTTACCGGATGAGTTTCTCAAAATATTCAGAGAAGTAAAGTCCAAAATGGGCGATGATGTTAAATTTGGCGTACACATGCATAACGATTCAGGGTGCGCTGAAGCTTCCTCCTGTCTTGGCGTTATAGAGGGCGCGCAGCATGTGCAGGGAACTATGAACGGTCTTGGCGAACGCTGCGGAAACGCTAACCTTTGTACGATTATTCCTAACCTTCAGATAAAGCGCGGGTTTGATCTTGTAACCCCTGAACAGCTTAGGATGATGCGGTCTGCGTCAATTTACGTTGCGGAACTTGCTAATACGATTCCCAATATTCGTCATCCGTATGTTGGAGAGGCTGCGTTTTCTCATAAGGCGGGCGCTCATGCTGACGGAGTTCGGAAGGTACGAGAGTCATTCGAACATATAAACCCTGAACTTGTGGGTAACACAAGGCAGTTTGTGGTGAGCGATCAGGCTGGGGCGGCTACTATCCTTGAGAAACTTTCCAAAATCAAGGAAGGTTTGGACAAGAAAGACCCATCGGTTCAGAAAGTCCTTACGAAGATAAAAGATATGGAGGCTGCCGGATATCAGTTTGAAGCGGCGGACGCCTCTTTTGAGCTTATCGCGCGCAGGGAGTTAGGGCAGTTCAGCGATCCGTTTACTGTCGGAGCTTTTAGGGTACTGGAATGGAAGCGTGACGGTTATGACGCTAATTCCGAAGCGACTATCAATATACACATACGGGAAAATGGTGAATTCGAACATACGGCGGATTATGGCGCCGGGCCGGTCAACGCGCTTGACAAGGCTCTCAGGAAAGCTTTGACAAAGTTTTACCCGCAGATAGCGAATGTAAAACTTGACGATTACAAGGTGCGTGTTCTTGACGCGAAAGACGGGACAGGCACTAAGGTAAGAGTGCTTATAGAATCTTCCGATAAAACAAGCACATGGGGCACTGTCGGCGTAAGCAAAGACGTGATCGAAGCGTCGTGGCTTGCTCTTATCGACAGCTTGATGTATAAGCTGATGAAAGACACTTTGGAAAAAAATAAATAATAATGCAGAAATAATAATGCAGAATGCAGAAATAAAAACAAATATCTAAATATCCTGAATTAATTGATTTTAAACTATTTCTGCATTCTGCCATTTTATTTCTGCATTGTTTTTTGGAGGTAAATTATGAGTACGCCGGCGGCAATAGATTGGCTGAACTTGGGTTTTAAGTATATGCAGACAAACGCATACGTGAGGGCAAATTTTACAAACGGAAAATGGAGCGGCGTTGAGGTCTGTACGGATCCCATGTTTAACATTCACATTGCGGCGGCGTGTCTGCATTATGGTCAGGCCTGTTTTGAGGGGCTGAAAGCTTTCAGGCGCAAAGATGGGTCGGTTGCAATTTTTAGGCCTGAAGAGAACGCGGCCAGAATTATTGATACCGCTAACCGCGTGTTGATGGAGCCGCCTCCTGTGGAACTTTTTATAGAAGCTGTAAAGAAAACAGCCGCTCTCAATTTTGACTGGATTCCTCCTTACGGAACAGGAGCGAGTTTTTACATCCGGCCTCTTCTGATAGGAACAAGCGCACAGATAGGTTTGGGGCCTTCGCGGGATTATATACTTATTGTGATGGGTATGCCGGTAGGGCCTTATTACAAGGATGGTTTCTTTCCTGTAAGGGCGTGCGTACAGGAGGCGTATGACCGCGCGGCTCCAAAAGGCGTGGGTAATGTTAAGGTTGCCGGGAACTACGCGGCAAGCATGTTGGGCGATAAGGAGAGTAAGGACAGAGGATACTCTATAAGTTTGTATCTCGACAGCGCCCAACGTAAATTTATAGATGAGTTCGGTACGTCAAATTTTTTTGGTATAACTTATGACAAAAGATTCGTGACTCCGGACTCAGATTCCATCCTGCCGTCAATCACAAATAAAAGTATTCAGACAATCGCCGCTGATATGGGTTTGAAGGTGGAACGCAGGCCTGTGAGTTTTGATGAACTGACTCAGTTCAAAGAGGTTGGCGCGTGCGGGACCGCGGCGATTATTACCCCTGTTTACTCCATCATCAGAGGCGATAAGGAATTTACCTTCGGTAAGGAAAATGAAGTCGGCGAAACCCTGAGGCATCTCTTTAATGAAATACAGGGGATTCAGTACGGAGAGATCAAAGACCGTTATGGATGGATGTTGGCGGTGGAATAAACCTTCAGTTTAAATGCGGCAGGGAACTATCAATGACAATTCCTCTTTGCAAATGAGATTTATTATACGGTATCCTGCGCATCCCGGTGGCCTTGTGGTATATTTAATATACACATCCCGTAAACAGCAGTAAGTTCATCTATCAATTAACAGAAAAAGCAAATGAACGGTAAAGTAAAATTATTTTTCAGCAATGTCTTTCTGATGGGCTTTGGAACTGCTTTGAGCGCACTGGCGATTAATGGTTTTTTAAAGCCGAATGGATTTTTATCCAGCGGGCTCACAGGCGCGGCTTTGATGATCTTTTATAAATTTGACGCTGTTCCGCTTGGCCTTATCTTTTTTATTTTGAATATCCCTGTTTTTCTTTTGGGATTATACTTTATCGGGCGCAAATTCATTATGTTTACCGCGCTTGGTATTGTTATATGTTCCATTATGCTTCTTGTAGTTGTTCCTGAATTTTCTGTTCCCGATGATAAACTTCTTTGTGCGCTTATCGCGGGAATGCTTAACGGAACCGGTATTGCGATTATCCTGCGCTCAAGCGGTACAGCGGGCGGTGCCGAGATAATCGCGGTTATACTTAACAAGCTGTATTCCGTCAGCCTTGGCGCCGCGAATATGATCATAAACGCGATTATCCTGATTTTTTATTATGTGTTTTTTGGTAATTTGAATAATGTATTCTATACGCTTATTTTCATAATGGTAAACGCCAAGGTAATGGATATGGTCTTCAAAGGCCTTGGGAAAAGAAAAGCGGTTATGATCATCTCCGATAAATGGAAAGATATTCTAAGCGAGCTTATGCGTGACAATGGAATAGGCGCCACACTGCTTAGCGCCAAAGGCGGGTACAGAGGTTCAGAGAAAACAGTGCTGTATTCAATCGTAAAAAATCATCAGCTCGGTATCTTAAGAGAAGTTACACTGCGCAATGACCCGCAAGGCTTCATTGCCGTAATGGAAACAACCGACATTGTAAGCGATTCGATCGGTAATCAACCTATGTGGAAGAAGCAGCTTTACAAGCCGTCTACGCAGGTTTTGGAGAAAGCTGAAAAATAAATTTAAAGACTGCGCGGCTGCTACGCCAGTTATGTACAGACATTTTATTTTGAATAGTATTTTTCAATTCCGCCAAATCCTGTTATTATCTTATTTTCTTTCGTTTTACTTATGAAGTGGTTTAACCGCTTCTCAAATTCTTCCGGCCGTATCCTGGCTGTTTCAATGTATGCGATTCGGATACGCTTATATGTGTCGGAAAAAAGTTGATAGTTTTTCCATACTGTTTTATCTTCTTTCAATTTGTCAATTATATCATTTGGAAAAATAAAAGGTTTAGACAAAACATTTTGTATTTTACCCTCAAATTTTGGGTGTATCATTTTATTTTCCAACAGCCATTTGAGCCTTTCTTTGTTGGATTGCGAGTAAGCGCTTTTAGGGTTTCTGGGGGTGAAACGCTGAATTTTATGTTCTTTGTCAAGTGATTTTATTGTACTGTCAATCCAATCGAAACAAAGCGCTTCTTCAACCGCGTCATTGTATAAAATGCTTTTTTTGCCTGACGACTTATGAGGAAATACAAACCAAATTTCCCCTGTGGTTTCAAAGTTGGCTGTCAGCCATTTTCTCCAATCTTCTCGACTTTCAAAATACTTAATTTTATTTTCTGTTGTCATAATAGGTCATTCAGATTAATTATTTTATTGCCTTTACTCTCATAATTCGGACATCTATTTTGAAGTTGAATTGTTAAGCGGAGTCATTCTTTATTTTTCCGTAATGATTGTTTCAATAAACTGATGATATAGTCAATGTCATCTAAGTCAGCAAGTTTAATCTCATATGAACCATTGCCCCAATGTCCAACATTAGAAACATCACGTGCGATTTGTTTTTGATCATTTAAGTCACCGCTTTTTAGGTTTACATAGATTTTTAAACCTTTACCTTGCAGAACTATATCACAGAAAATATTATTGTCAACTTTAAAACCGATTGTCTGCTTTTTGGGGTGCGTCGTAATGTTGTCATCAAGAGAAATAAGCCTCTCTTTGATTTGTTCGTAAAGTTCTACAGTCTCGAAATCAACCTTTTGCAGATGATCTTGTTCAGTAAATACCCTTACTTCCTTACTAACAGCCTCAACAGCTTCGTCATTTCCTGAAACTGTCTTAATGCTTTCTTTGGCGGATGTTTTCTGGATTTGGTCAAATGAAATGGTATCATTCTCAAACCGTTTAATTTCCCATAGCTCAATGGGTAAATCTTTGAAGTTTATAGCTTCTCGTTGGTAATTGGTGAACTGTGACGAGATGAAAATTACTTTTGATTGTGTCCAATCGACGTCTGTCCGTTTTAGGGTGGTCTGTTGACTTTCGTTAAATTCAAGAATGAAGTCAGCTTTGTTATTAAGCATTAAAGACAAGTAGGCATAACCTTGGTCAATTACGCTAAAATTTTTATCCCGCTTATATTCAATAATTACAAATGAATTCGTTTCTCTGTCAAATCCTAACGTGTCAATACGAAAACCGTTAAGCGCGAATTCAGGACGAATAAAATCAAGACGCAAAAGCGATTTCAAATTTTTCTCAACTAATGTTTGAATCTCTTTCTCAAACTTAAAGGGGCGCTCTTTGATAAAATCTAATTTTTGCCCTATTTTATAAATTGCCATTTTTGTTTCCGATATTGTTTTTTAATTGCGCCCAACCCCCGGTTGCGCGCAGATATTTCATTTGTTCTTTCTTATTTTTTTACTACTTTTTTAAGAAATCTATTTTTGCCTTGCGGGCCTGCGAATGTTGAAACTGTCTTGCAATTTTATATAATTTTCCGTCTTTTATGAACTTTGCTCCTGTTTGTTTGAACCAAAATGAAACATTTTTTTCAACGCATAAATCACGAATTTCCATTACCCAATCATTATGACAGGGACGGGCTTCATATCCCGACTCGCCGCCGACGACTACCTGTTCCACCCACGAGTCAATGTCGTATTTGCGCAAATCAATCCTTTCCAAAAGCGGCTCGCAAATCAGTATTTTGTGCTTTATCGGGACATCCTTGTAAATAGGAAGACGATAATCCGCACGGTCTTGATTTTCAACAGTGCAGCAAATGGTTACATTATCATAGCCATCTCCCCAATCATCGGGAATGTTTTTTTGCAGACGGTCTATACGTTTGGTTATCATCAAAAAGTTCAAATCGCTGCGAAGCCGTATCATATTCCACGCTTCAGCGCGCCAGCTGTCAGTATCTTCCAGAAAGAAATCGGACGTAAAACAAGTGTAAACCAATGTTTCTGAAGGAATTTTATATTCACCGTTGCGCTTCTTTTGAACAGGCAAATCAAAACTTTTTGTTTTCACAACAGTTGTACTGTCAATATCGCGCTTGGCGTCGCCGCGATAAACGTAACAATGCCGGCAGCCAACGCTAAGTTTGTGGCAGCCGTGCCACAAGTTCCACATCTTCGATTTACTTTCAATAGCGTTTTTGCGCATATTTATGTTTTTAGCGGTGTGAAAAACTCAATCAGATTTTCTTCAGGGTCTCGCAAGTGAACAACCCGCATTCCCCAGTCACGTATATCTGTTGGCTGATTAATAAACGAAACGCCTTTTTCCACAAGCATTTTGTAGGTAGTATCCACGCACTCTACTTCGAACGACACCATTGATTTTTCGCGAAATCCAATGGGCTGCGTTTTGCCGGCATTACCAACAACCGGCGCCATAAGGTCGGAGGTAAAAATAGCAAGCCCCTCAATTCCGTCTGCGACCTTGAACGAGGCATAGACTCCTAAATCGAAAGCCGCCTCAAACCCAAGTTTTTCAGTGTAAAACTCGAAACACTTTTTGTAGTCTTTGACTAACAGTCTTACATTATTAAATTTCATATCTACTCCATTTGTGTCCTTAAGGACGGTTTATATTTCATTTAACGTTCAATAAACGTTCAATTTCGTATTTCATTGTCCCGCTGCGCTATCGCCCGCTTAAATATACGCAATATCCCATTTCCTGCACTTTCTCAATATAATAAAAAATTCACCCATAATGCCTTATTTTCACAAAAAAGGACGCTCCCGCAAGTATCGGATTGCGGGGGTGTGAAGAATGTAATTGTGTGAGCTGCGGTAAGGTAATGGTTGGAGGTAAACCGCCATCGTTCCAAATAAACATTTTATTGTTATACACGCGGATTTGTATAGACGCACCCATATAGTTTCTGTGGATGAGCGCGTTAAGCAGCGTTTCACGCAGAGCGGGAACAGGATACTTGGGCTTCACTATACGGTTGTATATGAGATCCCACGCTGCGGACTTACACCGATCAGATTTAAAACATACTTGGCACACTAAAAAAAGGGAGAAGTTTCCTTCTCCCGTCTCAAAAAATACTTGCTGACAAGATAGGGGCGGTTGTACTTAGCCGCCCTTACCCCAAATTACATCTCCATTGCGGCCATCTGCTTAAGCAGCTTGATCTTTGACGTCACAGCCTTTTGAGCGTGGTCGATGAGCTGCTTTGAGCTTTCAGGGTTAGAGCGCTGGAGCATTGTGTATCTGTTTTCTTTGTATACATAGTCCGCCAGAGAGATCGTCGGATCCTTGCTGTCGATGACAAGCGGATTTTTGCCTTCAAGCGCAAGAGCCGGGTTGTAACGGTACAATGGCCAGTGACCGGATTCTACCGCGTTCTTCTGCGCGTCGTATCCTTCCACCATGTTGATACCGTGGGCGATACAGTGCGAGTAGGCTAGGATTATGGCTGGTCCATCGTAGGCCTCAGCTTCTGCCATAGCCTTAATCACCTGACTCTGGTTAGCGCCCATGGCAACACGCGCTACGTAAATGTAGCCGTAGCTCATGGCGATCATACCAAGGTCTTTCTTTCCGATAGGCTTACCGCCCGCGGCAAACTTAGCCACAGCGCCCATAGGGGTAGACTTTGATGCCTGACCGCCGGTGTTGGAGTAAACCTCTGTGTCAAGCACAAGAAGCTTTACGTTTTTGCCGGAAGCAAGCACGTGGTCAAGACCGCCGTAACCGATATCATACGCCCAGCCGTCGCCGCCGATAGCCCATACAGACTTTTTGACTAAGTAGTCGATGGTGCTCAAAAGCTCTTTAGACTGCTCTTTGTCGCACTTTGAAAGGATTGCCTTGGCTTTTGCGACACGTTCGCGCTGTACATCAATAAGAGCTGTCGTTGACTGGTCGGCGTTAAGAATTTCGCCGAGGATATTCTTAAGCTCATCTCCGCAGCAGCCTTCAGCCATAACTTTTTTGCTGATCTCTGTGGCGTATTCGCAGAACTTGTCAACAGAAAGGCGCATACCGTAAGCGAGTTCGGCGTTGTCTTCAAACAGTGAGTTGTTCCATGTCGGGCCTCTGCCGTCGTCCCTCTTAGTGTAAGGGGTAGTGGGGAGGTTGCCGCTGTAGATTGATGTACAGCCTGTCGCGTTAGCGATGTAGAGCCTGTCGCCAACAAGCTGTGTGAGCAGCTTAATGTAAGCTGTTTCACCGCAGCCAAGACACGCGCCGCTGAACTCAAAGAGCGGACGGACGAACTGACTGCCCTTAACTGTCGTAACATCGTATTTGGCCGGATCCGTATCAGGAATGCTGAGAAAAAATTCCCAGTTAGCGGCTTCCTGAGCGCGCAGCGGGATCTGAAATTCCATCTTGAGAGCGCCCTTTGCCTTAGCGGGACACTTCGCGACGCACAGACCGCATCCCGTACAATCTTCAGGCGCGCACTGCATGGTGAACTTTAGGCCTGTGAGCTCCTTGCCCTTGGCGCCGGCGGATTTAAAAGTCGCCGGAGCGCCCTTAAGGCTCTTTTCATCGTAAGCTTTAGGACGCAAGCAGCCGTGAGGACAAACAAGAGAACACTGGTTGCACTGGATACACGCTTCCGCGCCCCAAACAGGGATGTCATGCGCGATATTGCGCTTCTCAAACTTTGTAGTGCCTGAGGGCCATACGCCGTCGGCAGGCATGTCTGAAACAGGGATAGTATCGCCTTCCTGCTTGATGATTTTAGCTGTAACGTTCTTTACAAAGTCAGGAGCGTCGCCGTAAACGCCTTTTCTCTCTTCGATAGGATTTGTAACCTTATCGTAAATGACCTCGAAAATACCATTCACAGCTTTGTCAACCTGCTGAATGTTCTTGTTGACAATATCATCGCCTTTTCTGCCGAATGTCTTTTTGATCGCGTCTTTGATATGTTCGATAGCTACTTTATCGTCAATCACTTTTGAGATCTTGAAGAACGCGGTCTGCATGATTGTAGAGATGTAAGTCATGCCTACAGATTTTGCGATCCCTACAGCGTCGATAACGTAGAACTTGAGCTTCTTGTCAACGATCTGTTTCTGTACGCGGCCCGGCAGCTTGCTCCAGACATTGTCCTTGTCGTATTCGGATGTAAGCAGGAATGTACCGCCGTCAATCAAATTTTTGAGCATGTCGTACTTCTCAACGAATGTGAAGTTGTGACAGGCCAGAAAATCAGCCTTAGTAATAAGATAGGGGCTGCGGATAGGCTTCATGCCGAAGCGGAGGTGAGATACAGTGATAGTACCCGCCTTCTTTGAGTCGTAAACAAAGTACCCCTGAGTATTGTTCTCTGTTGTATCGGAGATAATCTTCATGCTGTTCTTGTTCGCGCCTACAGTACCGTCGGAACCAAGACCATAAAAGAGCGCGCAGTGAACGTCATCACCCTCAATAGAAAATGATTTATCATAATCAAGCGAGCTCTTCATAACATTCTCGTTGATACCTATAACGAAGTGGTTTTTCGGTTTGTCTTTGCCAAGTTCATCAAAAACAGCCTTAACCATAGCGGGAGTAAACTCCGCGCTTCCAAGCCCGTAGCGGCCGCCGATAACTTTCGGCCATGCCTTAAACGGAGCGGTTCCATCTTCAAGCGCTTCGCCGATCGCTGTACGTATATCTTCGTAAAGCGGCTCGCCGAGTGATCCCGGCTCCTTTGTTCTGTCGAGAACAGCGATTTTCTTAACAGATGCAGGCAGCGCGGCGACAAGCTCAGCGGGGGATAAAGGACGGTACAAGTGCACCTTAAGAACGCCTGTTTTCTCACCCTTGGCATTAAGAAACGCAGATGTTTCATGAACTGTGTCCGCGCCTGAACCCATGATAACTATCACTTTTTCAGCGTCAGCGGCTCCAACGTAGTTGTAAAGCTTATACTGGCGGCCTGTGAGTTTCGCGAACTTGTCCATGTATTTTTGGATGATAGCCGGACACTCAGCATAGTATTTGTTTACGGTTTCGCGTCCCTGGAAGTAAACGTCGGGGTTCTGAGCTGTCCCTTTAATATAAGGACGGTCGGGCGTCATCGCTCTGTTGCGGAAAGCGCGGACCATATCCATATCAATCATTGCGCGCATATCGTCAAATGTAAGCTCATCAATTTTCTGAAGCTCGTGTGATGTGCGGAAGCCGTCGAAAAAGTGGACAAACGGAATACGCGCTTCAAGAGTCGCCGCGTGGGCGATAAGGGCGAAGTCCATAGCCTCCTGCACTGTTGTGGAGGCAAGCAGTCCAAAACCGGTCTGGCGCACAGACATCACATCACTGTGGTCGCCAAAGATCGAAAGTCCCTGACAGGCAAGAGCGCGCGCTGATACATGAAAAACAGCGGGTGTAAGTTCACCGGCAATCTTGTACATGTTTGGGATCATTAAAAGGAGTCCCTGCGATGCTGTAAAAGTGGTTGTCAGAGAACCCGCGCAAAGCGCTCCGTGAACAGCTCCGGCGGCGCCGCCTTCAGACTGAAGCTCCGAAACCTGAGGAATCGTTCCCCAAATGTTTTTCTCTCCGGCCGCCGATTTTTCGTCAGAGATCTCTCCCATACCGGAAGATGGAGTAATAGGGTAGATGGCGATCACTTCGCTTACGGCGTGCGCTACGTGAGCGGTGGCCGAGTTACCGTCATGGGGAACCATTTTTCTTGACATAGATGCTCCTCGAAGTTATATGTTATGGGAAACCTTTTTTCTATTGAACATAATAAGATAAATTCCGGTACGCGGCAACGCAAGCTATTAGTTAATGAGTATGCGTTGGTTTTAAGCGCGTCTTGCGTTGTAAATTTAATAAAGCGCATCCGGTAAATATGTTTATTATGTGAAGCCGGTTAATTTGGTTTATATCAATCGGTTATACTTGATAACATTACGGGGGAGTCATTTTGTTATTATGAGATTTATTAATATAACGGGCGGCAGTCTGCCGCCCGTTCGCAACGCAGGTCATGAACTGCCTGCATCGTTGTTTGGAAAATTATGCTTTCGTTACGACAAATTCCCCGTACCCGTCGCCGCTTTCGATACCTTTTGTCTGTTTGCAGTAAAAACTTTTCAGACCGGTTTTGTCTGTCGGATCGTATGGGCCGCCGTAAGCCAGATCCATGGTTTCAAGCATCTCATTGGGCATTGAGTGGGTAAGGCGCTCAGAGAAAAGCGTCCAGATTGAAGCGGGCAGATTTTGGATGAATACGCCAAAGCCCGGTATCAGACCGGTTTCATCGCCGCAGATATCAATCTTTGAGAGCTGTTCGATTATTTTTTCGCGATCAATATTGCGCAGGAGAGAGAGAATCTTACGGTGCCGCGCCGTATCCCCAAAGCCTTGTGCACAAAACCGGATGCCTGCCCGCTGTCTGGTTTGCGTCAAGGATAGTAACCGCGCCCGCGGATTTGGCCGCTTTAAACAAACGGGAGACCGGATTAATACACCCCGTCACATTGCTGCCGTGACTCATTACAACTAAGCGGGGCTTTTGACGCAGAAGATTATTATATGCCTCTTCGTCAAGCCTCATCTCTTTGTTTAACGGCGCAAAGGCGGTTCTTATCTTTTTATTATCCTCAAGGTAAGCCAGCGGACGCAAAGTTGAAATAAATTTTCATCTCCATACAACCCCTGTAACCGCATGAGCCGTAAAGATGTTTTTTAAAGGCGTTATAAAAAGAGCGTTAAAAGCGGAATTAATCTTATTTAACATAGACAGCCGGAGGGTTTTGATTTTATACGCGCCACAAATCTGAACCGGAACAAACTTACATATAATAAATGGGCGGGGTGGGTATGGACAATTTATTGATTTGTAAAGTAATATGGCAGTTTATTGAAGTGAATTATTAATACTGTGCCGCAAAGAACCGCATCCGCAGTTATCAATTGTTTTAAATGTCTTATAAGTCCGGAAACTTTCGAATTCGGAAACTTTGCCGTTGTAACCATGAAAAACCCAAAATCCGGGAGTGAGTATGAGAAATTGATAGAACAGGTACAGGCTTATATTACCTGTATTTGTAGATAGTATCATATTTTCTTATGAGATTCAACAGGTATTTTTCAGATTTTTGGGGCTGCGGTGATAAAACCAGGTTTCAGGATTCAAGTATTTTTACAGAGTTTTTTCAAAATTTCTTCGTAGTCGGTAATACCTTGTTTCATTAAATCCATAGCTGCTTTGATGCCTTCTTCTCTGCCAATCTCTCTGCTTTCTTCTAAACCTTCTATTCTGCCTTCTGCTTTGCCTTCTAACTTTGCGGTGTATACGGTGCTTTCATTGCTGCGGCGGATGTCAACATAACTGTCGTACCACTCCTGTTCCTGCGGACTCAAGCTGCAATATTCCAAAGTTTTGCTTGCTTCCATTAAACCTGGAGCTTTAAAATCAGGCTCAACCGCGGAGTTCTTGAGAAAATACATCCATTCGTCTAACTTGTCTTTAACTTCATTATTAAAACGGTCGACTTTCAAAATATAAAACTCAGGGTAGATGTCTTTTATCTCTAATTTTGCGAACTCCTCTTTTTGACTTGCGGAAAGCGCGAGTTCATCGTTGTAGTGCAGACCCCTGAAGTTAGTTGTGCCGTGGTAAATGTAGTCTTTGCCAACGCCTAAATCAAAGTAGACTACGTTTATGGAATACACCTTTCTTATCATAGAATAAGGCGTTCCTTCGTCCATATAGTCTGTGATAACCTTGCTTGAACCGAAAAGCATTCTGTGGAAATAATCTATTTCGGGCGTAAATTGAAGTTCTATTATTGTTAGAGTGCCGTTCTCTTCCTCTGCTATTATGTCAACGCGGTTGTACTTTTGTTGCTTTGCGTCTTTGTTGCCTTCGCTGTCTTTTATGGTTTTGATTTTTATATCTTTGCCCAGGAGCGTGGTTAGAAAGCCCTCTAAAATTACATAGTTGGCTTTACGGCGCAACAAGTTTTTTGCCGCCCAGTCGAAAGATACAAGTGTGCGTTTGGGTTTCATAGTTAGGAATATAGTAAACGCCATAAATCAAAAATTAAAAATGCGGTCAAAGAAGCGGCGCAAAATCCGGAATACACGCAGCGGCGCTTTCATAAAACAGGAGCGGCTTGCGCCAAACAACGTTAATGTTATATTTTGTTAATAGATCGTTCAGTCTCAATTTTCATCATTAGAGCGGAGTTTCGGAGAGATAAAACCGGATGAATTACAATGTATTACAATCGAACAAGGAACTGCGGGCGCAGGCAAGAGGGCAGCTGCGGGGCATGTGGGGACAGATGTTTCTGGCGTTTTTCCTGTTTTCCGTCATTACTACCCTCCCATATTCTATAGCTCCATATTACGCTCAATATGGGAAAATTAAAACAGGACAGGAAAAAGTAAGCGCAAATATCAATTCAATCATTGAAAACAGATCGCAGGAAACCTCTTTACCCGCTCATTCCGGTTTAACTTCTAAGGATGAGAACACACCGGAAAACGAAAGTATATCTGCGGATGAGATTGGTTTAATCAGTGATGGGTTATATTCATCAAATCAAAGCTCATTCCCAAAATTAATGGTAACAATGATTATAATATTAGTGTTGTTTATAATAGGAATTTTGATATCGGGGCCGTTTAATTTAGGTTTGACAGGGCTTTTTCTCAAAAGAATCCGCGGTGAAGCGACAGCCGTAAAGAATATCTTTGATGGATTTAAATGCTTTGCGCCAAGCGCTCTGCTGGGTATTTTTATGATGGTTTTTATAGTATTATGGTGTTTGCTGCTTTTAGTCCCCGGAATAATAAAAGGTCTCAGTTATTCCATGTCATATTTCATTATGAATGATAATCCCGAAATAAAACCCCTTGAAGTTTTAAAAAGAAGTAAAGATATGATGAAAGGGCAGAAGTGGAAATTATTCAAACTGTACTTGAGTTTTATAGGATGGTTTTTTCTTGCCCTGCTGCCGATGGTTATTATATACGCCGTGATACCTGACCCTGCATCGAATTTTACAGCATGGGTTCTTTTAGAGATATTGTCGCTGCCGCTTATAGGGTTCTTCCTAGTAGCTCCGTATGTATGGCTGTCTGTAGCGAACTTTTATGAAAATTTGAAGATGAAAGCGCGAAATGCGGGGTAACAAGTTTCCAGTTTTAAGAAAACAAGAAACTGCGTATCTCCGATAACAGGCAGCTAACCAAAGGATAAAAATGGCTGAAACAAAATGCGCATATTGCGGTTCTGGTTTGTTACGGTTCAGGGTGCGCCGGCAGTCCGGCAGGTAAGCGTGAGCATGTGAGTGACGGGGAGCATTGCGTATTCTCAAAGTTATGGCTCCGGATATCCCCATGGGCCGGATAAGGTTCATAAAAAGTAGCGGGTGCAGCAGCGCAGACAAGGCATGCCGGTCTGCGCTGCTACAGATATTTTTAATCTTTATGTATTATTTTAGGTACCGACAATCTTTTTCTGCCCCGCAAATCTCTCAAGCAGAATTATAAAAGCGGCTCCCGCGCAGCAGAACGCAAGCGCGAAAACAAGCGAAGCGGTATCTGGCGGGAGAGCGTTTATATTTGTATGTACAACCGCGTTTTCAACAAGAGATATCCCATGCTGACCTCTAACATATTGATCCATAACAACAGTTTGCTTAAAAGGCCACAACGCATAGAGTGATCCTGCTAAAAGTCCTACCACAAATGAGATTGTGGCGTTGTAGAAGCGGCTGAATACGAAATTGATAACTCTTGCGAAAATAACCGCCCCAAATAGCATACCTAAGCCAAACAGTCCGCAAAAGAGCATATAATCGAGCTGCAAGGTTTTAAGCCCCGACACCGCGGATATCACATCATAATACTTGCCTATGAGCACCATCACAAGCGATCCGCTTATTCCCGGCAGTATTGCCACGCATACCACTACGCTTCCGGTTAGCGCTGTTTCTATAAGCTCTTTGCCGGTGTAATGTCCGCTGTATTTGAAGGGCGCTCTGACAGTAAGCGAAGTTTGTCCCGATTCAACGGCTTCGTTGATTATTCTGTAACGTTCGGATTTTTTAATGGCGTCCTGTACCGGGTCGCCCGACATGGTCAGCGTTACGGTAATTAACGCGCCGAGAGCAAAATGAAACAGAAAGTGAGGTTTTTTTATCTTGAGCATCTTTATTGATAAGAATATCGAAACGATAATCAGGCCAAAAAAGAAACCGTACAGATTTGTAAATTGATTTTCAAGCAGATACTTTATCAGTGTTGAGAAGAGCAGTATCGTAGTGCCGGCCCCCAGAAGCAGCCTTATAAGAAAGGGAAGATCGAGAGCCCGGGCTTCTTTGGTGAGCGCCGTAAAATTTTCCTTACGCTGTCTGGAAAAAAGTACACCAAGCCCATAACGGGTAAGCAGTGCTGCGCTGCCCGCTTTAAATTTACTGATAGCGCCGATTACTCTCTCATAGAGCCCAAGAAGAAAAAGTACCGTGACTCCCGAAACACCCGGAATGAGGTCAACTATTCCCATCATCAATCCGGTGCAGTATTCTTTAAGCCAGAGAGGCATTTTAACTCCAGTGCATGAATTACAAATAAAACCGGTTTTTATCAAAAGATACAATAATACGCTATGTAGCAATTATTATTCTAAAAATTCTGTTGTTTTGCTAACCGCTAACCACTTTTATTACTCTTTCCACCCCTGCTGACCAATAAGGGGAACAAAAACCACTCTGCCCGCAGAATGAGAGTGGAGTCCGTCTTCTGCCTTTTTGTACACCATGAGTTCCTGTTCATCGCGGTTGCCGGTTGGGATTACCATTATACCATCTATCGCGAGCTGGCCGGAGAGCGTATCAGGGGTTACCGGAGCGCCTGCCGTTACTATGATTCTATCAAATGGAGCCCATTGCGGCCATCCGTTTGTTCCATCGCCTATTCTGAAAGTAACATTTGCGTATCCCATATCCCGCAGCCGCGTGCGTGATCTGTCTCCAAGAGCCTGATGGCGTTCTATAGTGTACACTCTGCGGGAAAACTGAGCGAGAATTGCGGTCTGGAAACCGGAACCTGTGCCTATTTCAAGAATATTCTGATCTTTTTCAAGTTCAAGCAGCTGCGTCATGAGCGCGACTATGTAGGGTTGGCTTATGGTCTGACCCAAGCCGATGGGAAGCGCGTTATCTTCGTATGCCTGCATGTACATGGCGCTGTCAACAAAGAGATGTCTTGGAACTTTGCGAAATGCCTCAAGTACCCGCTCATCCTTTATCCCTTTATCCCTGAGTTTCTGAATGAGGCGTTCCTGTAATATCTCAACATTCATCTTAATGATAAGCTTTACGTTTTAAAGTGAATCGCGTACCAGATCCGCACAACCGCCCTCACCCAGCGCAGCGTGTCCAAAAGGTGTGAGATATGGCTCGGCCCTTTCAAATATAATGTCTGCACAGGCACAAAACGGACAGGAAAATTTTTTGCCGCGGCTTTAAGTATTACTTCAGATTCCATCTCAAAACGGTCATACTCAATACTTATGGAATTGATCAAACCCGCACTGTACATACGGTAGCCGCACTGGCTGTCTTTTATCGGTTTTCCGGCTAATAATGTCATAATCGCAGATGTAAGTCTGTTTGAGCAGATTCGCGCGGCAGGCATTATCCCAAGACGCATTAACCGCGCTCCTATGCAGATACCCGTTGACGGGTAGAGACGCGCTTCTTTTAAAAAGAGATTTATATCTGAAGGCGCATGCTGGCCGTCGGCGTCCATTGTGAGAATCCACCGCGTATTTTTAGTTTTCAGGAGGTGAGAAAAGCCGGTTTTAAGCGCCGCTCCTTTACCTCTGTTTTTTTTATGGCGCAGACATTCAATACCTATATCCTCACACATCTCATAGGTACCGTCGCCGGATGCGTCATCTACTACAAAGATGTGATCTTTGGGTATGCTCTCTAAAAGCGTGTTGATGAAACGTTTTAACGGATCAACAGATTTATAAGATGGAATAAGGATATACGTGTCATCCGGCCATATATCCAATAACCACTGACCGCTAGCCGCTTTCTTCATAATGCAAAACTCTTCTGAATTTTTTCAGTCAGCTTATCCTGACTGTTTTCATCCCCGGCGCAATCTGCCGGTTCTATGGGTTCGCTTAAAGTTATTGTGATTTTGGTGAAAGGGTAGGGGATTAGAAATTTGTCCCACGATTTAAGCCGCCAGGCGCCTTTAGCGTCTACCGTTATTGTCACAAGAGGAGTTTTACTTACTAAAGAGATTTGCGCCGCGCCCTGTTTAACGATCTCTCTTGGGCCTCTTGGGCCGTCTGGCGTTATGACTATGGAACGTCCTTCAGAGATGGTCTTAATGCTCTGGCGCAGAGCGGCCATACCCCCTCGCGCTGAAGAACCAAAAATTATTGAATGACCCCACTTTTTGGCAACATCCGCAGCCATGCGGCCGTCTTTGCTCGAAGAGACGATGGCGGTTTTGTTTGTGCGGCGGAACACAAAAGCGAGAATCAAAAGAGTAGAGTGCCAGAAGCAGTAAATTCGCGGTGGTGAGTTTGGGTTAAAAGGTTCAATTGATTGCGGCGCGATAACCTTTACGCGCCATGTTATGCCGATAATGGATCCTATGAGCCAGATCAGGGTGGAGGTGAATTTCATTTTTTATCTACTTGAAAAAGGTCTTTCTGTTAGACTTTAAAGATGCAACGTTTTTCTATCCGTCTGCTTTAAATATAATTCATCTGTGCGCCCGGAATTTGATGGAAACAAGAAAATGCGATGTTGAGAGTAATAATCCTGACAGTGAAGATGTTTATGACTTTTTATTACAATCAGGATTTGCATTTTGTGCTGGAATTGCGACAGGGTTACAAATGGACACCGAATCAACTTATACGCTCAAACAATTTACCTGGGTAAATGATAACGAAATAGATAAAATATTAAAGGTAATTGAACAACAGGTGAATTTGTTTCCTGGCGCAAGAAACAATATTATGGAAAATATCGCTGAAATGATAGACAATACAATAAGTCACAGCGATTCCAAGTTAGGATGTTTTGTAATAGCTCAGGCATATCCCGAATCCAAACGAATCAGATTTGGATATTACAGAGTTGCAAAAGAAAAGTGTGTGTGGAGTGGAAAGAAAAATTGTTACGATACAAGTTATTGTTGGATGTGTTTAGAAGGTTTGGATAATAGTTACGATATTTTATAAAAACCACTTCATTTTTTAATAGTTTACTTGATAATAGGCATAAAATATACTATAGTATATAGAACGGTTTATTGCTAAAATTTACCCAAACTTGTATTGCAAGACGTATTTTATAGGTAAGGGTGAAATTTGTTGGGAAAATTATCGCGAATGAGGGGTTTCACATGAGTATACAAGTTGTACCATTGGCACAATGTGCAATACCAGATACCGATATGGATCATTATATAACAGGTATCTATGCCTTAAATTTGCCTAATGAAAAAGGAGATGTTGCTGATTGGCATGACGTTTTTCATTGGCGATTAGGTATAGACAATCCTCGTGAAATTTCTGTAGCGGGAATTAATATGAAAAGTAGTAACCATTTATATGGTGAATATGGCGTAAAGGAAGGTAGAGAGCAATTAGTTAAAAAGGGGTTGATCGTTGATAAGCCTTTAGTTTATGTTGCTAATTATTGTCGCGCAGTGATTGATATGATTTATGATTGCCTTGCCGAGTATGATGCCATTTATAATTTAACTGGTGCTGTTTATGATTGGTTATATGAAGAGGGTCAAGAAGCTGAGTTTTTTGAAAAATTAGAACCGATGAAGTCTTTTTTTAAAGACAAAAAAAGGGATGTTCTGATAATGTGGATTGACAAAGAGAGAAGCTTGCTTTGTCAATAATTTTTTTGCAAGTTGAAAGGTGTTGAATCTTTTGCAGAAAAGGAGGTTATATGGTTTCTAAGTCTGGTAATGAGTTTTTAACAAACAGAGCATGGTTCAAGGACGTTGTAGGTGGTAAGGAGCAAGTGCTATGCTATACATCTGCTTTAGAATGTTTAGATCTTTTTTGTGGTTATATTAGAGAAATAGAAATTGATGTCTATGCAAAGCAAAAGGGTGAATACGAAAATATTAACTATCGTATTGTAAATTCTTTTGATGAAATTGAAATCGTACAATTTGACAATGTATTATGCACTTCTTTTAATCAAACTGTTAATGACATGCTTGGAAGTCTTAATGATATAGATCCACAGCCTCTTCTTGAAGCATTAAATGAATACTATTTTGATCACGATAAGAATTTTGATGGTCTTGTAATTAAGCCTGAAAATCAGGAACGTTTCGATTCGATAAAGGATTGGGCGATTGAATATCATTACATGGGTTGAGTATGATGGATAGAGAATGGTTAATGTATTAAGTGTTGGGCAAGCTGTCTGGTGCAGATTTGCCAATTATAGCCAAAGGCGCGTTGGTTACAAAAGCAATATTGGCTGAGAATGGCTATGATAACATACGGAAAACGCATGATATTGATATGAATTGGGTTGGTGAATCATTACCAACGATGGACGAATTAGTTGAATTGGTAAACAATTCATTACGTGAAGTTCAGGATGGTTTACATACAAAAGTAAAACGTGAATTCCTTCCAAATGGACTTCAAGCGGCGGGTATTCGTGTATATGATAAAGATGTAAAAATTATGTCATTGGATATTGATATAAGACCTGTTGACGGAAGCAGGGTTTATCATTATGGGGATATAAGTTTCAAAGGTGTTTTACCACAAGATATAATTTCGGATAAAATGTCTGTTTTATCAGGTGACAGAATATTGAGAAGACCAAAAGATTTTGTAGATGTTTACACACTTTCCCATTGTTTAGAAATACAAACAGCAGAAGTATTTGATATTTGCAAAAAGAAGAATCAGCCCATAGGTTCATTTGAGACATTTCATACAAGAAAATCGGAACTTGAACATGCATATAACGTTTTCAAGGGACTTGAATATAAACCGCCTTTTGAAGAAATTTATTCTTATGTAGACAATTTTGTCCGGCCATTTATTGAAAAAAGTAACTCTAATCAAATCTGGGATTGTAAAAATCATGCTTGGAGTAAAAAGACTTATACTTTTGATATGTCGGAAAATAAACAGTCAGAGCCGCCTGTAGCATCACAACAATTCAAGGAACGAATTGGATCTGGGGTTAATCTTGCAGTTGGGGATTGGATTGATTCAAAAGTAAAGGATGGTAAATTAGATCCGGCCGCTTTGCCTAAAATTGTAGATCGTGCTTACCGGGATTTTCAGAATAATACAGTATGGACGCGGCAAGATTTTTCAGATGGCAAACACATAGAGTACAGGAAAGGCAATGATTTTGATAAGCCTTTGCAAAATGGAGATTACGTAATAAAATTTAATGAAGATGCAAATAGCTATCATCTTGTTGAACATCTAAAAGATGGTAAATTTGTAGAGATAAAAAATGGCAGCATTGAAGAGCTGCAAGATTTGATAAAGGGTCGTATGTTGAGCGAACATGTTGCAAGAGCGGCTCACCGTGTGGTTGAGCTTGGGCGGGATGTGGACAACGATCTTGTTAAGGGGCAGGAGCCTGATATGGATTATGATAATGATTTTAGTGTAATGGACTAATGACAGGAATAATACCAAGGCATCAATGATGATTTCAAACAAAAAATCAATAAAAGCATCTATCTTCGCAGTACCAAAAACAAACATGGGAGTGTTGATTAATAATTATCTCCCTGAGGAAATAATCAATATTTTGCGGTTTGAAAAAGACATGATTACTGTCCCTGCCGTAAACTTATGACGGATGGGATGAAATAAATAAATTCATGAGTGTAACCACGAGCCATTAATCATTAAACGGATAAGGTTCATTCTGTATCGGTGTTAAACAAATCATGAAATATATTTGCTTTTTATAAAAAAGTATCGCATTTTATAATATCGTATTACAAGTGTTATATTTAGCGTCCATAAACCCCTGTCTTTTACAGATGAAAACCATACAATACCCGCAAATAGTAGAATCCGTCAGCGATATGTGCGTTGCTGCCGCCTGCGATCTTCCTGAAGACATTTGGGAATCTATCAAAAAAGCGCGCGTAAATGAGCCGTTCCCGCGCGCTCAGGAGATTCTTGACCAGATACTCGAAAACGCTTTCATCGCTCAAAAAGAGCGTATTCCTATTTGTCAGGATACCGGTTACGCTGTGTATTTTGTTAAGATCGGCGATGATGTAAAAATTGAGGACGGAACGCTTAGTGACGCAATAAACGAGGGCACAGCAAAAGGATATACAAAAGGTAATCTTCGCGGATCAATCGTTAATGATCCTCTTTTTGACAGGAAGAATACCGGAAATAATACTCCGGCAATGATCCACGTTGATATTGTTGATGGCGGCGCTCTTCAAATAGATCTGCTTCCCAAGGGCGGCGGCTGCGAAAATATGAGCCGTCTTGCAATGTTGAAACCTTCTGATGGTCTGCCGGGGGTAAAAAAATTTGTAAAGGAGAGCGTGGTAAGCGCCGGTGGAAATCCCTGTCCCCCTGTAATTGTAGGGGTAGGAGTAGGGGGGACGGCTGACGGCGCGTGTGTTCTGGCAAAAAAAGCTTTGCTGCGTCCGGCAGGGGTATATCATAATGATCAGCGGTACGCAGCTCTTGAACATGAGCTTTTTGAGGAGATAAACGCAAGCGGCGTTGGGCCGCAGGGGCTGGGCGGCATGCACACCGCGCTCGGTGTTTTTATAGAGTATTTACCCTGTCACATCGCTTCATTGCCTGTAGCGGTATCTCTTAACTGTCATGCGGCGAGAAGGATGTCGGTTATATTATGACTGCAGGCAAAATCATAAAAATATCAACGCCTTTCACTAAAGAAATGTTAGCTTCGCTTCAGGCCGGTGATATTGTTTTGTTGAGCGGGCCCATTCTTACCGCAAGGGACGCCGCTCACAAAAGGTTTATTGATCTTATTGACCGCGGCGAGCCGCTCCCTTTAAGTCTTGAGGGACAAGCGCTGTATTATACAGGCCCAACACCTCCTGTTAATGGCCGTCCCGCTGGCAGCGCAGGCCCCACAACCAGCTCCCGCATGGATTGCTACACCCCAAAACTTTTGCGTAAGACTGGTCTTTGCGCAATGATCGGCAAAGGGGACAGAAGCGTTGAGGTGATAGAAGCAATTAAAGAGTGCGGCTGCGTTTATTTTGCCGCCATTGGCGGAGCCGGGGCGCTTATCTCTTCGTATATAAAATCTTCAAAAACAGTCTGTTACGAAGATCTCGGGCCGGAGGCTGTTTACAAGTTTGAAGTTGAGTCGATGCGGCTTATTGTCGCTATTGACACTCAAGGCAATAATCTTTACAGATCCGGCCCGCGTGATTATCTGGAACGGGTAAATGGTTTTCTGTAATAACGCGGACTGCAGAAATAAAAAAATTAAGATATGATAGAAATTTATTGTGTTATTGAATAATTTTAATCTCTGGAATTCGCCGCGTTTTGCTGAGTGACCTGGTTCATCTGCGCGGCAGCTGTGTTTAGCTGTTCGATGCCAAGGGCCTGTTCGTTAGATGCGGCTGCTATCTCTTCAATAAGACTGCCCGCTTTACCGATGCGGTCAACAATATGGTTGAGCGCGGCTGCGACATCTTCGTTGATTTTAACGCCGCTGTTAGCGTTTCTCACGGAATCTTCGATCATTTCTGTTGTGTTCTTGGCCGCTTCTGCGCTGCGCATGGCAAGGTTTCTTACCTCTTCGGCGGCAACTGCAAATCCTTTCCCCGCTTCACCGGCACGGGCCGCTTCTACGGCTGCGTTAAGAGCGAGAAGGTTGGTCTGGAACGCGATATCATCAATTGTTTTAATTTTGAGATTACGATTTTTTACAAGTTAGACAGGGGGATGTTTGGCAGACTGTGTCGGAACTCAAAACAACCAATATTGACAAAGTATCATTTTTTTGCAAGATTTTCATACTTTTGGCACAGTCTTGCCGGGTAATGACCTCCGGGCTAAATACCCGGGGAGTATTAGAATTATGCTTCCTCAGGGTTTAGAGACTACCTTTAAAACCCTCTCAGTTCATCATCATCCAATGGTATTATCTGATCCGGCTTTACCGATTTTGCCTGTGTTGTTACTGTGGATGAAGGCGCCCTTGAATATCCTAAACCTTTTTGTTTACCCACGCCTCTTTTTTGGATTATCTGAGTCTGATGGGTTAGGCGGCGGCCCTGTTTGTTAGCGAGTTTGAATTTACTTATCATATTAGCGAGTTCTGAGGCCTGCGCGCTGAGCTCTTCGGCTGCGCTTGCGGATTCTTCTGAGTTTGCGGCGTTCTGCTGAGTGACCATATTTACCTGCGTTACAGCCTGGTTTACCTGCTCGATACCCTGAGCCTGCTCATTGGACGCTGCGGCGATCTCAGCTATCAAACCGCCTGCTTTACCGGCGTGAACTATGCTGAGGGCAAGAGCTTTAGCGACTTCCTCGGTGATTTTTACGCCGTCATCAGATTTTTTTACCGATTCATCAATAAGAATTGCGGTGTTTTTGGCCGCTTCGGCGCTACGCATGGCAAGATTGCGCACCTCTTCCGCGACAACGGCAAAACCTTTACCCGCTTCACCGGCGCGGGCCGCCTCAACAGCGGCGTTGAGGGCTAACAGGTTTGTCTGGAACGCGATTTCATCAATAGTTTTGATAATTTTGGCTGTATTATCGGATGACTGTTTGATCTGTTGAATAGCCTGAGCCATCCGTTTCATAGCGGTATCCGCTTCGCTCAGATCGGTAGTGACCTCATTGACAAGATGTTTTGCCTGATTGGAGTTGCCGGCGTTCTGTTTTGTCATTGAAGATGTTTCTTCAAGGCTTGATGAGACTTCTTCAAGGGAGCTTGCCTGACTGTTCGAACCTTCGGCAAGACTTTGGGAACCGCTTGAGATCTGGTGGGATACCTCTCTGAAGTGACCGGCGGACTCGTTTATCTCTTCCATTGTAAGGTTAAGGCTGGCAAGCATCTTTTTTATCGCTATGTTCATCAAATCTTTTTCGCACCGGGGGGAGATGGCGGCGGTTAAATCATTATCAGCAAGCCGTTCCATAACTTCTACCTGCTCTTTAGTAGCCTCAAGCATGTGGTGAATAGCCTGACTCAGTTTGTCCTTATCGCTTTTTGGTGTGATATCGTGAGATATGTCGCCATTAGCTATCTTCTCTATGAGATCCGCCTGTTCCTGGCTTACTTTTACTAAATCCATAAACTCACCGGCAAGCATTACAGTTTCATCTTTGGATGAGGTATCCGCCGGCATGTTTATCTTAATATCCAGATTGCCCAAAGCAATACGTTTTCCGATTTTCGCAAGTTCATGTATCGGATTGGCTATACGGTTTGAAATAATATTAGCTATGATTGCTACGATAACGCCCAGTGCGATCGTAATAATAATCATAATTACAATGATCCCCATAATGCGGTTATTGTTAGAGGATGTATCAATTCCTGAGAACAGCATTCCGATGATTGTATTTTCGGCGTCACGGATAGGAGAATAGTGCGCGTAAAAATTTTTGTTGCCTGCCACAGTCGCCTTGCCAATAAAATCTTGTCCGGCTAATACTTGTTTGCTCAAATTTTCTGTAACTTGTGTGCCGATGTTGCGTTCGCCTTTGTTGTTTTTTATTGTTGTCGCAATGCGTGTGTCGCCTAAGAATATCGTGACTTCGGCATAGCTCATCTCTTTAATATAGTCAACGAAATTGTTTTGATCAATCCGGTAACCAATACTCACTATAGCGATCTGTTTGCCGTCCGGACCAAAAACCGGTACTCCGCTGCGTATCGACAGTTTTACAACTGTGCCGGTTTCGATTGTCGTGTACTGCCTGCCATCCATCGCTTTTTGTACGTTTATCTGGTTTGTCACCTTGTCGCCGTGTTTCTCAGGCTCATGCGTACGTATCAGAACAGTTCCTGTTTCATCCGACAGAGTCATAAACTCCGCCCCGGTAGTTTTCGTTACGAAATTGGCCGCTTTGATCATGTGTTCACGGCCTTTTCCATTTTTATAGTCAAGTATGCCGCTGATAAGATCCGGATCCAGAGCCGCCAATGCGCCGTTGCGTTCTGCATTATCTTTTTTCTGATTAAAAAGATAAGTAGTTAAATAATGCGCAGTCCTGAGCTGTTGTTTATTGTTGTCGGTTACAAACCCGCTGAACATAAGCATGGCGGTAAAACCGATAAGAACAGTGCACGCCACGGTAACGCACATCATTGAGGTCAGAATTTTTAACCGGATACTCATCTGTTACTCCTCACCATTAAAATGTTTTAAGGTAACTGTCTGCATCCGCTTAATAGTAGATTTTAAATTTAATTATATATTATCTTTAAGATATTTGCAAGAAATATTTTTAAAATGCGTACTTTCGAGTATAGATTAGAAATTTCAGATTAAAAATAAAGCAAAAAATATTCCATTTTACGCAACATGGTTTAGTGTGTAAATGATTTTCTGTAATTTTGCTGATTGCTGATCAGCAAAAAACAAAATTCGGTCTTTGACTGTTCGTTAATCTACAGTATAAACATAAAACTGGTATTTGATACGTGGAATGGTGTATTTTATAGTTTCATAATCAAAAAGTTGAGTAAGTAACTATAAGCTCAGGGGGGACGCCTCCTCATCAACAGCCGCTCTCAAATCGCAAGAGTATAGATGAACACTAAAGATAATTCTTCCAGTTTAGCCGGGGTGCTTAATACCCCTTTTCTGCAAAATCTCGGCAAGCAGCGTGATTTGATTATTGTTTTAGGCGTGGTAGCCATAATTATTGTTATGGTGATTCCCATGCCTACTTTTTTAATAGATATTCTTCTGACGCTTAATCTTTGCATCGCTCTTATTATCCTTCTTGTATCCATGTACAACAAGGAGGCGCTCGATTTTTCGGTTTTTCCCTCGCTGCTTCTTACGGTTACGCTTTTTCGATTGTCCCTGAGCGTCGCTACTACCCGTCTTATTTTGAGCCAGGCGGATGGCGGGCGGGTTATTGATGTGTTCAGCAGTTTTGTGACAGGCGGCAATATAGTTGTAGGTACGATAATATTCCTTATCCTGGTTCTTGTGCAGTTTATTGTAATTACCAAGGGCGCCGGGCGTATCGCCGAAGTCGCGGCCCGCTTCACTCTTGACGCAATGCCGGGTAAACAGATGGCGATAGACGCCGATCTTAACGCGGGGATGATAGATGAGCAGCAGGCCAAGGAGCGGCGTACCAAGATATCGCGTGAGGCGGACTTTTACGGAGCCATGGATGGAGCGTCAAAGTTTGTGCGCGGCGATGCCGTTATCGGAATCCTCATAATTTTTATTGATGTCATAGGCGGTTTTATTATCGGAATATCAATGATGGGAATGGATTGGCGAACCGCCGGGTCTGTATATGTGAGACTTACTATCGGAGATGGTCTGGTGTCGCAGATCCCGGCGCTTATGATCTCAACAGGATCCGGTATGCTTGTTAGCCGCGCAGCTTCACAGACTAACCTTGGCGAGGAGATCTCCACCCAGGTTTTCGGTAACACAAAGATACTGGCCGTTGCCGGCGGAGTTATGTTTTTCTTTGCGCTTATTCCGGGATTTCCCAAAGTACCCTTTGTTATTCTTGGAACAGTGTGTTTATTGGCCGCTTACTTTGGTTCAAAGCGCAACAAGGCTGAGGAACAGAAGCAGGCCGAGGCTGCCGGGGAATCAGGACATCCGGGAGCCGCGGGCAAGAAAGAGGAGCGGGTTGAGGATTACCTGCACGTTGATCCGATGGAGCTTGAGATAGGTTACGGCCTTATTCCCATAGTCGATGCTAAACAGGGCGGCGATCTGCTTGACAGAATCACTATGATAAGGCGTCAGCTGGCAACTGAGCTGGGTGTAATTATCCCTCCCATACGAATCAGAGATAATATTCAGCTTAAACCAAACGAATACAAAATTAAAATCCGTACGGTTGTAGTTGGCAAGGCGGAACTTATGAGCGGCGCTTATTTAGCGATGGATCCCGGCACCGCGACAAGGAAGATCCGCGGAGTGCCCACAGTCGAGCCCGCGTTTAACCTTCCGGCGATCTGGATAACCGAGAGTCAGAAGAGCGATGCGGAGGTAGCCGGGTACACGGTTGTGGAGCTTCCGGCAATGATGGCCACTCACCTTACTGAAACCATAAAGAGCCACGCTCACGAAATTCTGACCCGTCAAAGCGTCAAGACGCTTGTTGACAACATTAAGGAGCAGAGCTCAGCGGTTGTCGATGAGCTTATCCCCGCGCTTATGAATATCGGAGATATTCATAAGGTGCTTCAGAATCTGCTCAGAGAGCGGGTATCAATAAGGGATCTGCTTCTTATCCTTGAAACTCTGGCGAACGTTGCTCCCAGAAGCAAAAACAGCGATGTTCTCACCGAGTATGTAAGAAATTCGTTGGCCGCTCAGATTTGTGAAGTTTACAAAAATGATGACGGCGTAGTGCCTGTCATGACCCTTGATCCTAATCTTGAGGCAAAACTTGAGGGCGCGATTCAGGAGCATGACGGTATTTTCAGGTTCGCTCTTGCTCCGGGCGATGTAAACCGCATCCTTGAAGCGGTGGGCGTTCAGATTGAGGAAACAAAACGCGCCGGCGAATACCCGGTTCTTATCTGTTCACCGACTGTAAGGCCGCAATTCAAGCGTCTGACTGAAACGAATTTCAACGATCTTGTCGTTCTGTCATACAATGAAATTGTTCCGGGTGTGGAAATACGGTCAATGGGAATGGTTACATTGGATAATGGATAGGAAGACAGGCAGCTCCTGGAGTTGCCTGTACAAAATATAAAATGCCGCGGCTGCCATGACGCGGGCGCTGATGATCCAGCGTAGATGTCATGTGTGACCGGAATATTGGGGCGGATAATAATTCGCCCATGCAAAATTTTTTGCGATGTGCGAATTATTTGGATACGCGGGGATTACCGATAAATGATGCAGGGGATTATTAATTAATGCGTATTAAAAAGTATGTGGCCAGGAGCATGCGCGAAGCGCTTCTGCAGATCAAAGAGGAGCTTGGCGAGGAAGCCATAATCCTCAAAACCACAAAGCTGCCCAAAAAAGTATTTGGGATTGGCGGCCCGGATGAAATAGAGGTCACAGCGGCTGTGGATGAAGACGCCGCCGCGCAAAAGGCTGCTGCGGAAAAACCGCCTGTATATACGCCGCTGCATTTAGCCGGCGATACCGGCGTATATAACCGTCCCCGCTTTTCAAACGGACAAAACGGCCTTTATGGTCAAGGTGTGCAGCCGGCAATTCCTGAGCCCGCGGTTCCCAATGTACGTCCTTATTTTCAGAGGCAGGCATATCCCAGGCAGCGCAGGGAAATTTTAGAAGAAGCGGGTTCCTCTCAGAACGGCCATGCTCAGAAATCACACTCTAACGATGAGTTAGCGGCGCTCAAGGCTGATGTGCAGGAGCTTAAGGATCTTGTCAAATCGGTTCTCAGCGGCGCTTCTGTCGGAGCGCCGAAACAGGAGACAGCCGTAAAAGAGGGAATCATTCAGGCGCCTGCCCCGGCCGTAGTTGCGGACACTCCAGCGGATGACGGCGGATGGAATGTATTTGTAAAGATACTGACAGATTCTGAAGTCAAGCCTGAAATCGCCGAAAGATTGATAAAATCTATTAACAGCAGCGTAATTGATCCGGGATTTGAAGGCAAGCTCGCTCACGCGCTTGGGAATCAGTTTCCGGTTAGCGGACCCTTAAGGCTTAAAAGAGGACAGCCGCTTGTTGTTGCGTTTGTCGGGCCTACAGGTTCGGGCAAAACGACTACGCTTGCGAAGTTGGCAGCGCACTGCTGTCTCAGCAAAAGCAAAAAAATATCAATTATAACAGCCGATACTTATAGAATCGCCGCTATTGAACAGATCCGTATATTTGCCGATCTTGTCAAAGTGGGCTTACAGGTGGTGTTCTCGCCGGATGAGGTTCCGGCCGCGCTTGCTGAATGTGAAGGAAGCGATGTTGTATTTGTAGATACCGCCGGAAGAAGCCAGAGAAACAGAGAACACATGGAGGAACTCAAGACGCTGCTTGAAACTTTGCGGCCCGATGAGACGCATCTTGTGCTGAGCGCAACTACTAAAGACAGCGCTCTCTCTGAAATGGTGCGTAATTACAGTAATGTAAAAATCAACAGATTGCTCTTTACAAAGCTTGATGAGACCGCAAAACTCGGAAATATCTTTAACGCGGTCAGTGAGGTTGGGATACCGGTGTCATACTTTACGACAGGTCAAAGCGTACCGGACGATATAGAGCTTGCCCAGGCGGGCAAATTTGTAAAGAAGCTTATGGAGAGGCGGTCATTGTGAGCGCAGATCAGGCGCAGCGGCTCCGCGAACTTGCCAAGGCTGCAGATGTAAAGCCTTCGGCGGGGCAGCCCAGAAAAACATCAAACAGCGGCTGTACAAGCATTGCGGTAACAAGCGGCAAAGGCGGGGTGGGAAAAACTACCCTTTCGCTGACATTGGCGGCATCTCTTGCGCGGCTTCAGAAGAGAGTGCTTATGATGGATGTTGACTTGGGACTTGCGAATGTACATATACTTTTGGGAATAGCTCCGCGCTATAACATATCTCATGTAATTGCCGGGGAGTGCAGTATAGATCAGGTTGTGGTGGAGGCTGCGCCTGGGGTGTATCTAGTTCCCGGAGCTTCGGGTCTTGAGGAACTTGCCAATCTTGATACAGCCAGGCTTGAGCGGCTGCGCATGGCGTTTATGGGGCTTGAGGATAACTATGACTATCTTTTAATGGATACAGGCGCCGGAATAGGGTCTGCTATGACCCATTTTGTTAAGAATTCCGATCTGGCGCTTCTTGTTATGACCCCGGATCCCTCATCATTAGCCGATTCTTACGCGATGGTGAAAGTTTTGTACGAAAAAGGGAATGTGCGTGTCGCGGTTGTAGTTAATATGGTTTCAAGCGAACGTGAAGGGCGGGAAACATTTGACAGGCTCAATACA
The DNA here is from genome assembly GCA_031254105.1 of Chitinispirillales bacterium. Lineage (GTDB taxonomy): Bacteria > Fibrobacterota > Chitinivibrionia > Chitinivibrionales > Chitinispirillaceae > WRCH01. The sequence continues at coordinate 30,970 of JAIRVB010000044.1, read as the reverse complement.
TTGGTGGTAAGATTTCTAAAGAAGCCGGTTGAGCTTTACGCCATACTTCCGGCAGACAAAGAGGTGCATCGTCTGGGCCGCAGGCAGATCCAGCTGGCTGACCGCGGCGCAAATAGCCGTTTTTATGATATTGCGTCGGACCTGGCAAAAAAAATCAGCGGATATGGCGCAAGTGCAGGCGCTGCGGGCGGGAAGAGCGGTTTTTTCTCACGTTTCTTTGGACTGAGCGAAAGATAGGAGGCTGTTTTGGCGATTGAGGAAACAGACGAATCAGAAGAAACAGCCGCGCCCGAACAGCAGACAGAGCGCAAATCTGAAAAAGACTCCGGCGCTGAAAAGGAAAAGGAGAAGCAGCTCTCAAACAGGAAATTAACTCCTGCCGAAAGAACCGCTTCAATGGTTAAGTGGACAAAACGCACTGCTGCGTTATTGGGTTTGTCCGCTTTTGGCGTTACTTTTTTGGTTAACTTTGAATTTGAGATTTTTGAAGCGGCGCCGATACTTTCAGCAGGGCTTAAAGGTACGGCCGCGGGTGTTATATTTTGGTTCACAGGGCTTATTGTCGGCAATATTTTTTTAAAAAGCCTTGTCTCAGACGTACCTGCAGATCCGTCAAATCTTGTTGAAGGCGGTATCCTGCAGCGTGTCTATTTGTATCAAAAACGCCTTGACCCATATTTGAACGGCAATGCCAATGTGATTCAGGTAGAAGCGAAAATCGAAAACAAGAAAGATATTAAGAAAAAAGACGGCGTGGAAAATAATCCGCAGCCAGGCGCAAAAAAACCATTGTAATGGCATTGCAGGGGCGGCTATCAGCCGCCAGCTTTCTAAATGCGGGTGAGGTATGTTTGGGCAAATAAGATTTGCCAGTGTGGGGTGATTTAAAATGTGTAAAAGAGGTAGCGGATGTCAGGATTAGAAAACCTGTGGCGTGAGTTCAGGGAGACCGGTTCGAAGGTTGCCAAGGACAAACTGCTGGTGGAATACGCACATCTGGTGAAGTACATTACTCTGCGGCTCGCGGTGAATCTGCCCCCTTCGGTAGATCGCGACGACCTGTACAGTTCAGGAATTATCGGGCTTATTAAGGCGGTAGAGACATTTGAACCGGAGCGCGGATTTAAGTTTGAAACTTACGCGGGTCATAAAATCCGCGGCGCGGTTCTTGATGAGCTTAGGGCGCTTGATTGGGTGCCCCGTTCGGTCAGGCAAAAATCTCGTGACCTTCAGCGGGTGTTTTCAAAACTTGAGAATAAGCTTGGCCGCTCTCCCTATGATGATGAAATATGCGAGGAGCTGGGAGTAAGTATCGAGGAGTATGAAGATCTGCTTGCGGAAGTCACCCCTGCGACGATTGTCTCTCTTGACGAAAGTATGTCTGATATAGATTCAGACTCAAGGGAGATAAAGCTCTTTGACCGGATAGAGGACGGCTCAAGTCCAAGTCCTCTCAAGGAGCTGGGCTATAAGGAGATTAAAGATATTCTGAAAGGAGCTATCGGCGATTTGCCGGAAAACGAACGGCTTGTAGTAGCTCTTTACCATTACGAGGAGCTCACACTTAAGGAGATCGGAGTGGTGCTTAACTTAACGGAAAGCCGTGTAAGCCAGATTCACTCCAAAGCTATACTGAAGCTGCGCTCAAGGCTGCTTCAAAAGATAGATGTTTAAATAAGGCTGTGCAGAAATAATAATTCAAAGACAGGTCAAAAACATTTTATAATATAAAAAAGAAATTCTATCAATCGCGGCTTGTTTTATTTTTGCATTCTGCATTATTATTTCTTCATTAATGAGGAGAGGAGTGCGCTTATGAACAGTGTGAATGTTAACATTCCGGTTGTAAATATGCCTGCTGTCAGCCATCAGCAGTCGGATGCTCAGCGCGCGCCGGTGGTTCACCAACAGCAAAATTCCGATGAGGAGCGCGACCGTTTTGACCGTCAGATGAAAGCGCCTGCTGAAGCCGATCAGGCTGAAGGCAGAATAGTCGACGCAAAGGATGAAAAAAAAGAAAAACACCGCGGCCGGAAAAAATCAAAACAGCAGGAACAGGAAGAAGACGGCGGGGAGGTGTTGGCAGACACAGGCGGAATGGTTATGTCAGAAAATGGCAGATTTTTGGATTTAAAGGCGTAACGCCATAGTAGCGGGCGGTTGTTGACCGCCCTCTCTTAATTCAGACAAAATATGCACAAGTTCTGCGTAAATACCCATGCATAAACCGTCAATGCGTATAAATGTGTCAGCGAAGAGCGCCGGCACAAATAAAAATGGAAAACGGGAATGTCCGGCAGAGGCCGTTGCGCGCGACGCACTCTTTTCATTCTCAAATAAAAAACAGGCGGCCGCTAACCGCGCGGTATGGATTAACAGAATACCCCAAAGGGAACGATTAATAGTCATTACGCATGATTAGGAAGAATTTTTAGAATGAAATATAACGGCGCAACAAAAAAAGCGGATATCGAAAGCATCAGGCGGGTAACCCAGAGCGTTCCGGTGCTGCCTACTTTACCGACAGTAGTGTCAAAGATGCTCAAAGTTATTGACAACCGCAAGGCCTCAGCCGATACGCTTGCGCGTCTTATCTCCTCGGATCAGGCGCTTACGGCAAAGTTGCTTAAGTACGCAAACACTCCCTGTTATGGTTACCAGAGAGAAATATCAACAGTTAACATGGCCATTATGGTGCTTGGGTTTAACACTGTAAAGGAGCTGGTGTTTGGGTTCTCAGTAATAGATGTATTTAAAAAACCATCACCGGCCGTAAGCGACTTTGACGCTGTCAAGTTCTGGGAACACAGCGCCGCCTGCGGCGTTGCAAGCAGAATGCTCTCCAGAAACAGCGGTTCCCGTTTTTCCGGTGAAGCTTATGTGGCCGGACTTCTTCACGATATGGGCAAGATAATCCTTAATCAGTATTTCGGGGATGATTTTTTAAATGTACTTAAGCAAGCGAAGGAATGCGGTCTTGAAAGCGCTGAGATGGAAAATCTGGGGGTGAGTCATGGTGAAATAGGGGCTTGGCTTGCCGAAAAATGGAATTTACCCGCGATAATTTGCGATACTGTCAAGAATCATCACCAGCCATGGAACGCTTCCGCCGATCCAGCGTTTGTGGCGCTCATCACAGTTGCCGATCTTTTATGTCACCGCATAGGTATGGGAAACTCAGGAAGAAGCGTCCTGCCTGAATATGACGAGCGGCTTTGGGATATTTTCTCAAAAGCCGCTATACCCATAGATGAACCCGATCTTCCCCAGCTGCAGTCCGATCTGCTTGCGGAGCTGGATAAAACAGAGAATTTCGTATCGTTTGTGCAGGATGATGATAGTGAATTGTGATAATGTAGTACAGCCTAATTATAGTCTGTTCACACAGTTGAAACTATTTTGTTACAGTGATATAATTGTTTGTATGAAACTCACCAAAAAACAATTCGATAGAATTTCGAAGTATTTGCCGAGTCAGCGGGGAAATGTCAAACACCTGATGCAATAAAGTTTTTCAGAATTCCCTTTCTATTATTCGATGAAATAGTTTTTACCCTTTATTATTTATATTTGATAGTTTTATATTCATCCCTTGCTCAACTCACCACTCTCTTGATTCCGGCGAAATTTAATCCCCAATAAGAGGCTTTTGTCAACATATCGCTTCCCATTCCTTTTCTTCCTCTTGACGAATGAACAAACACCGCCTCGCCATTTTCGTTTAATCTCTCGACAATTCCAACGTGACCGATTATCCCTTTCTTCTTATCATCGTAAAAGAAAATCAAATCGCCGAATTTTGCATTTTCCGGTTTCACGTTATTGTTTTTATATTTCTGAAACCATCTCCCGTATCTCTTTAGCAAGATTCTCGTCCGGAATGTCTATGTCAACGGAGATTACAGGATTTTTACCGCAGCCTGTTTTTATCGCTTTGCCGTACTCCTCAAAGTCTGGTGGGTGGCGCGCAACAGGGGTGCGCCCAGCCTTTGATTGCGGTTCTCGCTCTCTTTTTTAATTGGTAATACTGTGTAACCTGTTGTTAATCAGGTGCTGCGCAGACTGCGGGTATGTTTGGGGGTGTTGTCTGCGTGTGCTGACGAGGGGTGGTTACACACCTGGCCTCTATGAATGTAATTTAGCTGGGAGTCCTCTTGTAAAGGGACTCCCCAAACGTAGAGTATCTTAAACCGTTGGTATGGCCCCGGCGGTTTGGTTTTGTGGGATATATTTTTCTCCTAAAAACTGCCTTATCCTTTCAGATTCATCCATTGACAAATAAGGTGTCTTAGCTGTACTTGCGTAAAAGAACCCGTGTCCAAGTTCCATTTTGAGTTCAGAGGGTTTCACAAAACATAATTCTTCCGTACATGCCGGTAAATTTTTGGGGACAAGCCATTCAACTTTTTGATACTTTTCTTCTTCTTTATACTCTTCATTATAAAATGCCTCACTCTTTGAGGATGTTATTTTGCCCACAGCAACAACACCTTTTCCTGCGTAGTACAGCAGCACATAATCATCTTTTTTAAACCGATCTACACAATCTTTTACACCACCGTAAGCGCTGACTTTATTCCCTTTAAGCATATCTCAAATACAAATTTCATCATCATCATATGATTTATTTGAATCAAAGATGATACCTTTTCGATCAGCAGGGTTCAAATGTTCATCATACGGTTTTGTGAAGAACTCAAAGTATGTTTCTTTGCCAATCTCATAAAATCTATACGGGATAAAATCTATGTCCAAACCCTGTACTCGCCAATATTCAACTGCTTTTATTAATTTTTCATTAGATGAGTTACCAATAATAATCAGACGCTGTTTACGATTGAATACTTCTGGCGACAAACGTTCTTCCAATTGGAAAGCATCACGGTGAGCTTCTGATAAAAGAATCTCAGCCTTCCCTTTATATTTTTTATACTCATTCTCTAATTCAAAATAGGTCATTTGTCCATATTCTTGTGCATAACGTATAATTTGTAGCGTAGCATCTTCATCAGCGCAATAACGCTTTAATTCAAAAATAACAAGATTCCCTTTACAATCCAAAGCCACAATGTCTGGTTCTTTTTGCCACTGTCGTTCTTGAAATATGGGCATAAGACTAAACTCATCACAAGAAAGCTGCTGTAAATTTTCTACGATTAAGTTCTCAAGATCTTTTTCTTTTCCATCAATACCTTTGAATGGCATCGGTTCCAATTTATAATTGTTGACTGAGTATAACATATCATAATCCCAAGTTATTTATTGTAAAAGTATCTCATTCATAACAATTAGTTAATTTTTACATTCATTTTTTATTGTATACCTAAAATCAACGACACTTTCTCCCTCTTGCCGTCTCTTGTGGAAATTACACCCTTAACCAAATACGTTCCTTCCGAAACAGCACGGCCTTTGGAATCTTTCAAATTCCATCTGCCGACTTCGCGTCTGTCGGATTTGCCTATTGACTTGTCGCTGATGTTGATTTTGTTTACACGGCTGCCGGAAGCGTTGTAGATGTAAAGAGTCGCGTTGTTTATGCTTTTGCCTTGGCGGAAGAATTTTACTTCGCCCGACTGCTTCGCAACAGGATTCGGGCCTACGGTGAACTCGCTTGAAAACGCGCTTACAGGCGCTATTACCGCAGTGTCTTCGTCTGGTTTCGGCTTGGGGATCACACGGCCGGGAGACAATACTGAGGTGACTGACTCTGCATCTTTAAAATTTAAAAATTCTTTCCAAACATCAGCCGCTCTGTATGCAGAAATACTGGCCTGCGGGACAAAAAGGGTACAAAGCTCTTTATTTACACCTGTAAACGTGTAAAATGAAACTTCAGGCGGGGCAGGATTTAAGCTGGTTACCGAAGTTAATCCGCTGCAACCTTCAAACGCCCTGTCTCCGATAGTAATTACACTATTAGGAATGGTTATCGAAGTCAAACTGCGGCAACCGTAAAACGCAGAGCCTCCGATAGAAGTGACACTATTGGGAATGGTTACCGAAGTCAAACTGTAGCAGCTGGAAAACGCCCCGTCTCCGATAGAAGTGACACTATTAGGAATGGTTATCGAAGTCAAACCGCTGCAACCGGAAAACGCAGAGCTTCCGATAGAAGTGACACTATTAGGAATGGTTATTGAATTCAAACCGCTGCAACCGGAAAACGCTCTGTCTCCGATAGAAGTGACACTATTGGGAATGGTTATAGAGGTTAAACCGCTGCAACCGGAAAACGCCCAGTTTCCGATAGAAGTAATGCCATCTTCAATAATCACATCGGTAAGAACTGCTCTGGAACTAAACCACGGGATGATCTCATCACCACCATAAGGGTAATTCATCATATCTCCCGTACCGCTGATAGTTACGGATGTTATGTTGGTGCAACCTCTAAACGCCGAGTTTCCGATAGTAGTTACACTATTAGGAATGGTTATAGAGGTTAATCCGCTGCAACCCCAAAACGCCGAGTTTCCGATAGAAGTTACACTATTAGGAATGGTTATAGAGGTTAATCCGCTGCAACCGAAAAACGCCCAGTTTCCGATAGAAGTTACACTATTAGGAATGGTTATAGAGGTTAATCCGCTGCAATCGGAAAACGCCCTGTCTCCGATAGAAGTTAAACTATTAGGAATGGTTATAGAGGTTAATCCGCTGCAACCGAAAAACGCCCAGTTTCCGATAGAAGTAATGCCATCTTCAATGATTACATTGGTAAGAACAGCTCCGGAATTATACCAAGGGGCATCACCCGAACTATAATTCATCATATCTCCCGTACCGCTAATAGTCAGCGTCCGGTTCTCACCCAGCGTAGCTTTAACGCTCGCCGCACCGCCAATATTATCAGGATGACCGACATCCCAACTCTGCGTCTGTCCCACCGCAGTTATCGGCAAAATAACGCAAACGACCGCCGCTGCCATAAAACTTTTGAATATCCTATTGACGCAAACAGATGTCATGCAAGCCTCCTTCGACCATGATATATTTGTGGCAACCCGTACACCTGCCGAAAAATCATTCATCATCCATCACGAGATAGTTCTTATATTATCGCCTGTTTAATATAATTAACCGCATAAGCAAGGCAATAAAAAAAGTATCAGGATGTACTGGATTTTAGGATTGGCAGGATACAGGGAGGAATTAGTGTTTAATCCTGTCTCTTCTAATCCTGCAAATCATGATATATATTTGTATTTGGCAGTGGTTGTTTGGAAATCGGTAAAATATCAATTGGGAGGTTATTTATGGCTAATGAAACGATGACATTAGATGAGAAGTTAGATATTTCGATGCGGGCTATAGCTTTAAAAAAAGCTGGGGACAGGGAGGGATATGACCGTCTTATGAAAACACTTCCCCTGCCTCCCTACATAGCAAAGGTTACTAAAGAGAAACTTGGTCTCGATCATCTTCTAAATAGTGGTTGGAATTTGAGTGAAGTGGAGGCTAAGTTTGGATCTGAGTGGCTTAGAAAATAGAATTTATGAAGCAGCGGTAAACATTGATTTTGGCCGCAAAGGTTTCGCTGTCAGAGGAAAGGAACAGGAAGGCCGCATCGCTTACGAAGATGGTATTGCCGAGGCTTTTGACGCTTTCAGGCAGGCGCAAATGTCCGCTGAACCTAAAATCATTTTTTTAGCCGAATACTATTTTTTATCTCAGGAGCTTGAACTTTGCGATGAAAGAGACAAAAACGCTTCGGTCAGCCTTAAATCCGCTATTGAAAGTTTTGATGAAGCTTTTCTTTGTCTTGATCTTGTAGAAAACCACTCCGTTTATAAGTTGGTCGAAAAAAGCTACCCTCATCGCATTAAATATCGAGTTAAAGGGTTTCCCAAAGATGCTTTCCATATCGCCTGTTCCGGACACCGTACACGTCTTAAAAACAGTTTAAGCGCAATCGGCATAGACCCTATAGAGAAATCATTATTAGAACAACGCCGCTTAAATCTCACTACAGCGAAAAACAGCTATACCAAAAAGCAGAAACTCGCGCTTGAATAAAATTAACTATTTCCCTATGAGAATTGAGCGCTATTTCCTGCGATTGAAACGTTTTGGCAGAATCTTTACATGGTACGACAAGTTAGATGTACGACAAGTTAGATTTTGTATTTTCGTGCTTTATTTTTTTCGCGATGATTATTGATGCAATTATTAGCGTGAACAGGATATATTGTAGAAAATTTCTTCATATATACTTTGCAAAGGCATAGATTTATTTGCCTTATCAACCCGTCTTTCTGTTCTTAGTCCTTAATTCGTAGATTTTAAGAATAACATAGCCTCCCCCCTGTTTTTGCAAGGGGGACGTGTGAAAGCGGTTCTCAACCGAAACAACTATACCTTGCTTTTTTTGCGCCTTTTTGGTTTTTCTGATGCCGCGCTTTGCTGCTTGTATTGTAACTCTATGAGAGTTTCTATCTGATGCACCACATAATTCTGAAGCTCATTGTTCAGCTTGCTGAAGACTTTGCTGATCTTATCAATCTTCTCTGCCGGAGCCGTGGAAAACATCTCGCCTTCGTTGTGCTTAAGCCATTTTTCCGAAGTGCCGTAAACCGAACAGATAACCTTGAGTGTCTTTTCAGTTATCCGCTTCTTTCCGCTCTCAAGTCCTGTCAGATGTCCTTGGGCAATTCCAATTTTACTGCCGAATTCAACCTGAGTAAGATCGAGGGCTTTTCTTAGCTGCTTGATACGTTCATTAACTGTCATGATATGGCAATTCCTTTCAGATATTTTATATAATGTACATAAAAAACATCCATTATCCAAATATATTTTATTTTTTTAGTGATGACAGCGGTTCAAATTATAAATTACAATACTATAAATTACAATGTACAATGTACAATGTACAAATAAAATATCCGCGTTGCGATGAAATCTTCGCAAAAATGCTTAAAAAACACAATTTTACAAATTACAATGTACAAATTGCAAATAAAAAATTCGGGTTGAGATAAAATCCTTGCCATAACGCTTGAAAAGCATTATTTTAGAAGTGATTATAACCGGCAGCGGAAAGTTCATCTTCCAAGTCAATAGTCAAAGTCTCCTGCTTTTATTTGTAATTTGTACATTGTACATTATAATTTGCTTCGCCCCCATAGCTCAGTAGGATAGAGCACAGGTTTCCTAAACCTGGTGCCGCAAGTTCGATTCTTGCTGGGGGTAGTTTTGAAGATTTAAAAGAAAAAGTTATTGTATTTGGAACGCCGTTGTGACTTATTTTGTAAATGAGGTTTTAAAAATACTCCATATTAACGCGGAAGCGGACGGTTTTTGATCTTAGCTGCGAACTCCGAGTTTTAATCTACTCATCAATAGGAAAATTTTTCTCCCTGGGCAGCGTTGATCCTGAGAATCCCCAAGGCAGTCCTCTGCGTCCCTCTCTGTGTTTAACCGGAAATTCATTCGCTTCCGCAGCCATTTTGAACCTTTGCAGATCCTCCTCTATTCTTACAGAAAGGTCTTCCATAGATGCGGTATCTGTATTGTCACCCAGGGATGGGAAGAAAAAATTAAGCCTGAGGTGCAGAAGCGTGGAGATTGCGCGCCCTGTGCTGGAAAATGTAACCAGACCATCGTGAAGCGCATCGGCGTTATTTCCTGAATGCCAGCGGATCAGCTGGCCCTTGACATCCTCCGTAATCTCCGTATCCCAGCTGACATATTCGCTATTGTCCAAAAGTATACTCCAGCGCGACCGCTTTTCGTCAAGACTTTCCACCTCTTCTAAAAAATCAAGAATAAGCGTAAGGTTCTCAGGTATCCTCCACATCGCATAAAGGTCTGAAGGCATCCTTTGAATCTCTATACTTTTATCGACCCGAATCGTTTCCCGCTCAGCCATTATTTTGCGCTCCGCTTTTAGTAGAATTCAGTTAGGACATAAGATAGAAGAGTAGTCCGCCCGGTCTTTGTTTTAGATTTACTTTTCTGCAAAAAGAAAGCCAGATGGGTGGAGCTCAGAATTCCAAGCTTCGGATTATTGATAATTATTCTCTTCTTTAACTCTTAATCTGCTTTTCCCGGCTCTTATTCTTGAAACTGAGCTATGAGTTCTTTCAATTTGGTACCGATTTTGCACTTGTTCAAAGTTGAAAGTACAGTTTTTAAAAGAGTTCTCAAGGAGGACGCGGAGTGGAGAAACAGCCTAAACCATTTGTGTGGCAGATGATTAAAGAAGCGGTTGAAGCGCACGGTAACAAGTGCAGCAATGTTGATGTCAAAACCTGGGTTCTTGAGCGTTATCCCGGCACAAGCGCCAATACCGTGCTCAATCAGATTATTGTCTGTACTGTTAACCACGACTCCAGAACCCATTACAAGGAGAACCAGCGTGTGCGCCGCTGCGGGGATATGCTTGATTTTTTGTACCGTCCGGCGGCCGGAAAACTTGAGATGTACGATCCGCGCATTCATGGAATATGGGAGATTGCGACTGATGATCATGGGGTTCTTGTGGTGCGTGAGGTCAGGGAGGCGCTTGAGTCTAAAAAAGATGAAGTGTTTTTTGGCGGCTGCATAGATGCGGCTTATCTGCGCGGTTACCTGGCGAAAAATTTAAATTTGGTGGAAGAGGGTCTTGAGCTCTACGTAGATGTTTTTGGAAACGATGGTGTTGAGTACCGCACGGAGTTTGGGTCTATAGATCTTTTAGCGGTAGACAGGGAGGGCAACCTTGTCGTTGTGGCTATAAAGCTTGACAACTATCCGGATGCCTCAAGCGGTCAGATTCTTAAATTTCACAACTGGGTCAAGCGTCACCTCTCTTTTGGAAAACCGGTGCGAAGCTACCTTGTAGGTTCCGACATTCCGGAACACGTGCGTTACTCTCTGGCAGAGTGCCATGATGTGCATCTAAAAGAATACGACCTGAGTATCCGGCTTAAGGATGTGCCCAAAATTACGGACATTGTTTCTGATAATGCGAAAATAAAATGTACGAATGCAGAAATAAAGGCGATACAAAAATAAAAATGATCAAAATGCATATAGATTATAAACATAGTTGATCTGCTTGGAAAAGGTTTGCCCCACTCCTGCAAAGGCGGTGCTGTATGTTCTTACTTTGTGTACAAAACGGAGAATAGAATAATGGATCTTCTCTTTCGCGGGGGGTCGGTGCGGAAAAAATACGTTTTTGTGCGATCAGACTCTTTAATAAAACATAATAGTTGTATCTTCTCTCTTTCCACATTATAATTTCTGCATTCTCTTTTAAAAGGGAGGCGACACTATGTCCGGCCGTATTCTTATCACCGGAGCGACAAATATAGTGGGGGCTGAGATTGTCAGGCGTTTTGCGGGCATTGGGGTTGATGTACGCGCCGCGCGTCACGGTACTGCCTCTGATGAGCGTCTTCGCTCTAAATATGTTGAAAGCGTACCATTTGATTTCACCGATAAGGAGCTTGTAAGCGAGGCGCTTGACGGGATAACGCATGTATTTCTTTTATTGCCCCTTTGCCCTGAGATGGCGGAGTACGCAAGGATTTTTATTGATCAGGCGCACAAAAGCGGCGTTTCCCACATTGTGCAGGTCTCATTTTTAGCGGCAGATAAAATCCCTATGATCCGCATTGCCCGCTGGCACCATGAAGCGGAAAGTTATCTGATGGAGTCAGGCATTCCGTTTACAATTCTGCGTTCCAATATATTTATGCAGCAATTTACCACCCTGTTTCAGCCAAGCGGGGGATTGATCTATTTACCGCTTGGTAAGGGAAGCGTTTCCTATGTTGACGCAAGAGATGTCGCGCTGTGCGCCGCGGAGATTCTTGTAACTTCGCATCAGCACACCGGGCGCACCTACCGTATAAGCGGACCTCAAAAATTTACGCTGCGCCAGGCAGCCTCAATTATGACAGAGGTTATAGGCAGCCATGTGATGTACGCGGATGTAAGTGAAGACTCCTCAAGGGACATTATGGGAAGTCTATGCATGCCTAACTGGAAAATTGACGCGTTGATGGAGCTTTACACTCTTATGAAAACAGGGCTGCTTGATGAGGTCAGCCCCGATTATCAGCTTATTACAGGTAGCATGCAGTCAACGTTTTTAGATTTTGTGCGTGATTACGCCGATCTGTTCAGGGGACTTGTGGGGCCGGATGAGGAGTAGGATGGCAGTGGTTAGAAAATTGAAAATCAAGAATAATTTCTGCCTTGTAAGGAACTGTCAATGACCGTTCCGTTAAATATGCGGGTTAAACATGTGAGTTTTATTTATGGATCAAAATCAAACTATTATTGCCGCCTTTGAGATGACAGAGGGTGTTGGTACAAGGGTGAGGAGAGCTTTTCCGACAGCTCTGCTCATGAGCTACGATCCTTTTGTGCTTTTCGATGAGTTTTTTGTCTCCCAAAGCACAGGGTTTCCGGAGCACCCTCACAGGGGGTTTGAAGCTCTAACCTATATGCTCAGCGGAACATTCCGGCATAAAGATATTTTGGGTAACGACAGTGAGGTAGGGGCAGGAGGAGTGCAGAGGTTTACAGCAGGCAAGGGGATTGTACACTCCGAGATGCCGGGTTTAGGCGGCCATATCTGCCGCGGTCTTCAGCTATGGATTAATCTGCCCCGCCGCCTTAAGCATATTGAGCCGTCATATCAGCGAGTCAGCTCAGAAAAGATTCCGCAGGAGAGTTTTGACGGAGGCAGAGTTCGAACCATTATCGGCAAAAATTCTCCCGTAAAAGTACTGACTTCTTCCTCATATCTTGATCTGCGTCTTGAATCTCAAGTGACTTATGAGTTGCCGCTGTTCAGTGAATGGAATAGTTTGATTTACGTTTACAACGGCAAAATTGAGATATCGGGGCAGCGGCTTGGGCAGGGGCATGTAATTTTTTTGGGACAGCAACACAAAAAACCTCGCGTTACCGCGCTTGAAGCTTCAGGTTTTGTATTTCTGGCAGGCAAGCCGCACGGGGAAGCGATTTATCACAATGGGCCGTATGTAGACTGAGGCCAAAGCCATATCATATTTTATAATTTATAGCAGCTTAACATGACATTGACATGTTTTCGGCGTTAAATATTCGCAAGAAATGATATTTTGAGCAGTTTCCGAATCTGTAAACATGTCAATACGTAATCACATCGCTATAATATTTCATTTTAACAATATAAATTTGATTGCGTATTAAACCCTGAGAGGAATGTGTAATGGATCCTATTTTCGTATACATAACCGCAAAAGACAAAGAGCAGGCTCTGTTCATCGGAAAAACTCTGGTGCGGGAGCGGTTGTGCGCTTGTGTAAATATTCTTGATTCTGTAACATCAATATACTGGTGGGAGGGAGAGATAGCAGCCGACAACGAAGCGGTTTTAATTGCCAAAACCTCATCAGAAAAATTTGACGCGCTTTCAGAGCGTGTAAATCAGCTTCATACGTACAGCTGCCCATGTATCGTGGCCTTGCCTGTAACGCATGGAAACGCGCAATATCTGGAATGGATCAAGGTAAATCTTTCCTGGTGAGACCTCCTGAATTTTTTACTCTGAATTGATCAGCAAAATTACAGTAAATCATTTACATGTTCTTGAAGATAGTTAGCGTCATTTTGGTGTGATTCTTGCGGCCGCTGATAATCTTCATCTTCAACTAAAGTCTTATGTCTGCTTATACGCACTAATTTTGCAGTTACTGATCCTACCTTGACTTTAGATTTTGCCATAACCGGTACTCTGTGTTCGTCGTCAGATATCCATATTTCCAGCTTGTCATGTTTATTAAGCCTGTCGCCGTCTCCTACTAATTTTGGTTCTATAAGCACACACTTAAATTTTCCGGCGTTTACTTTAACTGTTTCTTTACTTTTGACTTTGAGCTTTATCGGATAGATTTTATAGTCTACAAACGTGTTGATAGTAAATGTGTCCCCCGGTTTTAGTTCCATTGAACGGGTGTAGTACAAAGCGGATATAAAGTCATGAGTAAAGGGCGGGGCCTTAATTTCCTTAAGACTTTTTTTGCCGCCTGCAATAATTCTTTCTCCCATGGTATCATAAATGACATATTCATCCTTTTTGTATTTGCCTTCACGGGTATGCTGCTCAAAAAACAGCGGGTAGAGTTCTTTTGCGTCTACCCAGGAAATTATATAATCGCGTATTTTAAAAATAGAACTTACATAGTTGTTTGACAGAAGCTTGGCTCCCAGCCGGATTTGTCCGTTTGGGGATCGCGGCGAGGCGCTCAGTATCAGGTATCCCGCTTTGATAGGCCCCCACTGTACTTCATAAATTAATGTTTCGCTCTGCGAGAGCAGTTCTTTTTCTATATAGTGAGAAGAACGCGCTGTTTTGGCGCTCAGATGTTCATTCTTTATAGAATCAATGAAAGCTTTTGAAAATGGAAAACCGTCTACTTCGCCGGCCGCATCCTGCCATCTGAAATTATCCTCCTTGGCAGCAAGGTTGAACAGGAAGGAGAACGTCATAATTATTGTTAGAACCTTTAAATAAACGTGTGCGGAAGTGAAGAGTTTTCTCATGCAGCTGCCTTTCTGACCTTACTGAAAATACCGGGATTGCTGAATACGTATAGGGTTGGGCTAAATTGCAGATTAAATTAAGGACGCTTCTAAAAACAGACATTTGCTTTATGACAGCGATTATTAAGCGGGCGGCAGATTTGGTTGCCCCGCGATAAACAAAGTGCCGATGTATCCTGCTCCTTCTTTAACCACGGGGAGGGGATAATATGGCTTAACTTATTGTCTGCAAAACGGGGGCAGATTCAACCAGGTATTGAGCAGGAGTATACGTGTTTGCATAAAGAATCTATTCAGTTAAGTTTGTTTTGACTTTGATACCCCCAAGCTACGTTTCGGGGGAATTCATTATTTTGCGTTATCTAACGCAACTCCCGCCCGCGACTATACCGCTTGCAAATGCAAAGTGCAGGTTAAACCCTCCCAGATCACCGGTAATATCTAAAACTTCGCCCGCAAAATACAAACCCGGGCAAAGCTTGGATTCCAAAGTCTTTGACGAAATTTTATCCGTGGAAATTCCACCGGCCATCACCTCCGCGCTTTGAAATCCGCGATAGGAGAGCGCGCCGCTGCATATAATAAATTTGTTGATACGCTCTGCCAGCTCCGCAAGCGTGGAATCTTTACAATCAATCAGTTTCTTATCATACCCCCAAGAGATCCATCTGGCGAATTTTGCGGGCAGATGCGCGCAAAGTACGGTTAGTGGCAGCTTTTGCCCCTCTGTTTTTTTCGCGCGTAACAATAACTCCAAAGCAGACCTGCCCGGCAGAAAATCTATATGAAAACCCTGTTCGAGATCATACATTGACGCACGGTAACAGGCTGGCCCTCCAATGCCAAAGTGTGTGAACAGTAAAGGATCTTCTATCTTTATTTTGCCGATTCTTATCTGAACAGGCAAGGATGCTCCCGCCAGATCTTTTGGGAAAATATCGGTTTTAAGCGCGACTAAGCCAGGTACAGGCGGCTGAATCGCGTGTCCGAATTTTTTCGCGATTTTAAGTCCGATATCGGAAACGCCAAGGCTTGGGAATGATATGCCGCCGCTTGCTATAATAACGCGCTTGCCGTGAAAATCTCCTTTTTTAGAGCGGACTAAAAAGCCGCCGTCATTTTTTTCAATATCCGTAGCTTCGCAATTTTGAATTATCGAAGCCCCTTTTGCGCCTTTCAATAAAGCAGATGTCATTGCTTTTGCCCCATTAGCGCAAAAAAATTGTCCGGGAGCTTTCTCTTCTGTTCTTATGCCATTGATGGCTGCCCACTCCAAAATGCCGGTTGGTTTGATACGGGATAAAACGGATATTGCGAAGGCTGGATTTCCGCCAAAATATCTTTTTGCGGTAGCGTCAGAATTTGTAAAATTGCAGCGTCCGCCGCCGGAGGCTGTAACTTTTCTTAGCGGATCCGCGTACATGTCCAAAATCAAAACGCTGCTGTTTGATGCCAAAGCTGCCCGAGCGGCGGATAATCCGGCTGCTCCAGCTCCGATAATTATCAGATCTTTCATTAACGGAAAATATATAAAGGTGAGGAAAAGATGGTGACTTTGCGCCTCAAACAACCGATCTTTACAGCTCAATTCCTCCTGGCCGCTCAAGTCTGGTATTTATCGCCGCGTTTAAAATCTCCGGTGAACCGAGCACTTTCACGCGTTTTTTTGCGCGGGTAACTCCGGTGTAAATAATTTGGCGGTTAAGAAGCGCGCTTCGGTACAGGGGCAGAATAAGCAGCACTTCATCAAACTCCGAGCCTTGCGCTTTGTGTATGGTCATGGCAAACGCGGATTCCAAATCAGGTATGTGACTGACTTTGTGGGAATAATACTGTTTTTTTTGCCTGAATACCGCTTTTAGTTCACCGTCTGAATTCCGTACGATCAGCCCCAAATCACCATTGTAAAGTCCAAGATCATACCGGTTTCTGGTTACAATTACCGGTTGGCCGTGAAATTTTTTATCCGATTTTGTCTTGCCGCTCTCTTCAAGCTGCGGCCGGATGAGCTCTTCGGCCAGGTTGTTTATAGCGTTGCGCCCCCGCTGACCTGAATGTGACAGAGTAAGGATTCGTGAGAAATCAAGTGCGGTGAACGCTTTATCCATAAGCGCCATGTGGTTTTTATGTTCGGGATGTTCCGTATTGTTCAGACTGTCTTCCGCAATTTTTCTTAAGCTTTTCAATGTGTTGATATAATCATCATTCAGCCAGTCCAGCAGCCATTTTCTGACAGAATCCAATCCATCCCGCGAATCAATAGATACGGTTTGTGAAGAGCGGTTCTCTAAATACCGCAGGCTTTGAATGTGGTCGCCGTTGTTAATAAGGCTGCTCAAATTTACGATATCATCACTTGAACGGTAAACTTTCGATAGAATGATAACATGGTCTGTAAGCGCGCTTTTGTTAGTTTGCGGTATGATAAGAGATGAGTTTTCACCGTTTTCGTCAATGTTCGGGTCAAGCGTAATGCCGTCAAGCATTTTTCCAACCCACTCTCCGCATTCCGTACCAAGAGTTGGATTGGAAGAGTAGAATGAGAATTGCCTTGTAAGGTCTCCTAATACCGCTCCGGCTTCGACAGAGGGCAGTTGGTGCATGTCTCCAACCAATATTATCCTGCATGTTTTTGAAACACTGTTTATAAGCGCCCAAAAATTATATATGTCAATCATGCTCGCTTCATCAGCCACAATAACCTGGTAAGGAAGGGGTGAAGTGTTATTGAATTGTGAACTCCCGTCAGGCCGTATGCCAAGGAGGTTGTGGAGAGTTTTGCAGCGTCTTTCTCTTAAACGCGCTTCTTTGCTTTTTGCGAATTCAGGATCAATACTTATCTGTTTGTCAATACTGTCATTGATACTTTCTTCAAGCCGCGCTTTGGCGCGTCCTGTCGGCGCGCATAGAATTATCTCTTCAGGGTCAAGTTCCGGTATTGCGTGAAGCAGGACGCGCAGTATTTGTAAAATAGTTTTGGTTTTTCCGGTACCGGGGCCGCCTGATAAAATTAGGAGCTTGGTTCTCAGCGCGAGAGCGGCTGCCGCAGCTTGCCTGTAGTGGAATTTCGTGTTATTGGAAAAGTCCGCGTTGTGTTGAAAAACATGATGCAGCGCAGCCCGCGCTGTTTTATCACAGGGCTTGAAAGGCGCTTGACTAAGAAGCTGCTCCCGAAAAGCGTTTTCAACATTAACTGCCGCAAACCAGTGGCGTGAAAAACCAAAGAAACGCGATTCGGAGTCTATCACAAGCAAAGGATAGCTGTCTGCTGACAGCGGCGTTTTGGGCGGTGATCCCGCTATGGGAGAATACTTTTCAGGATTTATCAACGCTTGTTCCAGAATATTTTTTATGTTTTGATAAAGTTCCTGATTATTTGTGATATTTATCCAGTTCGATTTTTCATCCTTTTCATTACTCGAAAATTTTTCAATACGCAGTTGTAAAAAATCAGGTGAAAATGGTTCGAGCAGGAACTCAGGAGTTGCGCGCGGAGCGCCGCGTTTAAGCGCGGTTAAGTTCAATAGTAAAATAACTTGAGCCTCATGAGAACAGGTTTTATCGGCCACAAGACCGCTAAGCATACGTGCCTGTCTTTTGCCAAGGAGCGTTATCTGTCCTGCGGCGAAAAGGTAATCTTCGATTATTTCGATTTGCTTTTTGTCATGTTTTTGCATGTAAGACAACACCTCTATCCATTTATCCAACTCAAAAAACGGGAACGCAATTCATCTTCGTCAGCGGCCGGATTTGCGGATCTCACCCAGGTATTCTCATTAACGCCGCTGCCGCACGCGGAATCAAATCCTCTCAAAAACAGATGCAGTGATCCGCCGATGTTTTCAACAGGATTATAGCGCGTTCCAAGAATGCTTTTCAAATATTTGTTAAGGGCATGGGAATAAACCTTTGCCTGAAAATCATAATGGTTGTCAATACAATATCGATTTATAGCGTCTTGAGTGAAATTTTTAAGACAATCGCTTTTCCAATCAACAATATAATAACGGTATGGGTGAGCGGGATGTTTGTCATTTCTTATACGAAATACCAGATCCATAAACCCGCGTATCCAATGCGGTGCGAAGGAGAGGAGGAACTCCATTTCAGGCACAAGATCGCTTTCGGGAAGGTCGGCTATAATAACCGCGCCTGCGCTGCCGGGAAGCGTAAGCGGACTGGTAAGAGCGTTTTTTATGTATTGTGACGCTTGACTGACAGCGGCGGCGTTCTCTTTTGTTGATGCGTAATCCAGAACTCCGTTACGCTTAAGGTATTTGCCGGTTATATTCTCAACGGCTTTTTTATCCATAAGTGTTTTGCGCAAATCCTGCCGCCCCAGCAGCTCCTCAATGGCGCGGTGCAGAGCGTCTCCTGTCAACCTGCCTCCAGGCAGCGATAGCGGAGCCTCACTTTTGTTTTCCGCCGTGATCCCAAAAGCATAATACTCTTCACTTCGGTCAACATCACGGTTACCGCTTAAATTGCGGCTCAGCTGAGAGTAGCTTGTTTGGCGGATGATAAAAGGTTTCAGGTTTAGCTCAGGGATCTCTTTGGGAATCGCAAATATTGTTTCAGTTGTTTTCAATTCGGTTGAAGTATCGTCTGTACTGCTTGACTGAAGTTCATCAAAGAGAGCGGTATCGGGATTTTGCTGATTAAGAAGCTCTTTAAGATGAGGTGAGAGATCGTTATCATCATCCCGTAAGCAAGCGAAAAGCATCGCCTGCGCTCTTGTAACGGCAACGTAGAGCAGCCGGCGGCGCTCCTGTCTCTGTTCGTGAAGATAATTTTGTACCGCTTCTGTAAGTTCCTGATTCTTTTTTGGATTGCTTAGATATGGCGTCAGCTTTCTCTTTTTGTTTATGTCGGTCCATAACAGAATATCCGGCGATTTAGGTATGCTTCTTGAATCTCCGCTCACAACAAACACAACAGGAAATTCAAGCCCTTTTGAAGCGTGCATGGTAAGTATTTTCACGCTTGACTTTTCGGTAGACAGCGTGTAAATGTTTTTGTCTCCGGCGGCGCGTTCCTCATTTTTGTAAAGACGTTCAAGATGGTTTACAAGCTCCTCAAGGCCGGCATTGTTTTGATACAGGCGCTCTATGCAGTAATCTGTCACCTGACGCAAATCAGATAATCGTCTTTCCCCATCGGTAAGCCTAATCAGTTTTTGCTGGATTTCCGTTCTTTCAAGGATGTTTTTAAAAAGCTGCGCCCAGAGCCGCTTATCTGCTAAATATCCCCAATGTTCAAGGGCATGGGCAACGCATAGGTTATTTCCGCTGCATTTGACATTAGAACAAGGCGTAATGCAATGTTGCGGATCTATCGCGGCAGGAGGAACATTAAAAAAATGCGTAAGCATCGCAGATGTGTGTGAGGCCTGTGAGTCTCTGTTAAGTAAGCTTACAAGCACAGCTCTGAGATCACGCGCCAGACTTGAGCTGAAAACGCCTTTCTGCTTATATTTTTCGTATGGTATACCATGAGTTCTGAACTCTTCGATAAAGTTTGCCGCAAGTGCGTGAGTCTCAACAATAACGGCAAAATCTTTGTAATCAAGCGTTAAATCTTCCCAATCCTCCCCCTTCGGGATTGAAATCTTTGTCCCTTTAAGCTTTTTTATGGCAGCGTACATCTTTGCGGCTAAGGTTTTACCCCCGTTCTTTTCATCTTCAGTCAATGAAATTATTTGAATCGCTTTTTGTGACAACGGATATTGCGGGGAAACCGCGCGGGCGGGCGGCTGCGCGCTCTCAGAGGCTGGGTAAGCTATATTATCTTCATCATTGTCTTTACCGAAAAGAAACCAGTCCTCTCCGCCGCCGCGTTCGGGAGTACGTTCAGGCTTCAGGATAGCGTTGTATCCGCGGATAACTTCCGGCAGCGAACGGTAATTGAGGGTCAGGCGGTAGAGCGCTCCGCCGGCCATTGCTATAGTTTTTTTCGCGGCGATATAGCTTTGTATATCAGCGTTCTGAAAGGAGTATATTGACTGCTTCGGATCGCCGACAATAAATATACGCGTATTTGCGCGTTTTTGATCTCTGTCATCTAAAAATATTTTTCGAAAAATTTTCCATTGGAGTACGCTTGTATCCTGAAACTCATCTATAATACCGTAACGCAGCTGCTCTTTAAGCGTTTTGAGTATGGCGCTGTCTTTGACGTAAAGCGCTTTGTATATAAGGCCCAGCATGTCGCTATATGAGATAAACCCGTTTTGTTGTTTGTAAGAGCTGCAGCGGGCGGCAAGTATTTTGGCTGATTCGGATATAAGCGTGAACAGGAGCTGCGTATGTAATTTTTTTAACTTTTCAAGCGCGCTTATATACCGATGGTTACTGATCTCTTCTGCGGCGTCATCAATAACAGACGCGTATTCATAAATACTTTTACGCTCCTTATCGGTATAAATCATTGTATTGCCGCCGCATTTTTTAGGGTTGGAAAGAATCGCCGTATCAAAACTGCCGGTGGCGGTCATAGTAAAGATACGGGAAATCAATTTACTGATGATCTCCTGTCTTTTTGCTTCCAATTTACCTGATGCGTGCAGGTCTGTAAGTAATTTATGGTAATTTTTTAGCAGCGCAACCAAACTGCTTTCAGCATCGTTGACTTTAGAGCGGGCGTTCTCCAGACTCTCAATCAACTCTTTAATAGAACCGCTGACGTCAGATTGAATATCAACTGTCGTCTCATTATTATTCATAAGCTCAAGCGCTATTTTACAGATCAAACCGAAGTGATCCAGCTCAAGTTTTATCCCGTGGCTCTCAAGCGCTTTTAACGCCTGCGGTATGTGCGCAGTTTCATCCTGCCAGTCGGTGCGCATCGATTCGCGGAGAAGCCGCTCCACACAGTCTTCATTATCGGCGATTTGTGTGCTGAAATGCACTCCTGTTTCAAAAGGCCAGGTTTGCAGAAGCCGCAGGCAAACGCTGTGAATTGTGCCGATCAGCGCTTCGTGCATATTGTTAAGGCAGTTTTCAAGATGATTTTTCAGGTCAGGTTCGCCGGCGGGAAGTTCTTTTATCCTTTGTGATATTCCATCCTGAATCCGTTTTTTGAGCTCACCGGCAGCTTTTTCGGTATAGGTTACAAGAAGAATCTTCCTTAAATGAGTAAAGTCGTTTGCTTTATCGTTTGTTTGTTCAAGCATGGCAAGGACAAGCTTTACGATTGTATAGGTCTTGCCTGTACCGGCATGCGCTTCAATAATTCCGTGTAAGGAGAGGTCAATATCATTAACAGTTGATATATTGCGGCTGTTACTCATGGATCCACCTCGCAAGCATTGGAGCGAATCGTGAGTCCGCAAGTTTTTGCAGTTCGGTGTCGGAAAGATTCTGCGGCTGCCGCGCGTCCGTCAGATCAAAGGCTTCCATATGGCATTTGTAATATTTTCCCTCACGCAGCTTGTTTTTAAGCGTATCGGCAGTCAATTTTTGCAGTGATTCACTAAAGTTACTATGCTCCTTATCCGGTTTTGTTATCTCCTGTATAACTTTAAAAGGCAGATGCTCGCAGCGGTTTTCTATTAGCATTTGTCTCAAAATCGCGGTCAGCCACTTTTTAATATCATTTGATCTTTCCAAATTCATTTTCATCTGTGATATTTGTACTTTAGGATCATAATGATTGAGCAGCATCAAACCTATAGATTTTTTGAGGTTGAATTTGCCGCGGCTTGTCTCGTAAAACCACTGCGCGGCTCCGCCAAGCCATAATTCATGATTGTCACCCGGATTTCCGTTTTTGTCAAACGCGATCAGAGCGGCTGCTTCGTTTCCATTTTCAAAGTTTCTGGGGATTAGCGCCAGAGGGTGAGCGCCGCTTACTGAAAAAGAACAACCACTCTCATCCGTTATGTTTATGGGAAGCGCCATGTTTTTCCTGCCTAAAGAAAAATCGCAAATTTTAACGAGTTTATGATCAGGGTAGGAGAGCGGTAACGCTTTTGCGGCTTCCACGCATTTTTTAGTCCATTTTAGCAGCCACTGTTTTTCCATGCGGCAGAGGTAACCTTGCGGCGCAAAACCTGAAGCGATGTGGTTGGCATAGATTTTTTCAGCTTCCGACACCGCTATACTTTCAAGTTCGCTCTCTTTAACAGCCATACTGTTTTCAACCGGAAACAGCATCTCCAAAACCGCGACCCAGACATTTTTCCTGAGCCTCGCTGAGATATACCCGGAATCAAGCGGTTCATCTGCGGTAAACAAATCTGTACCGCTCTCGTTGGCTCCTGCACCAAGGGTTCTATACAGGTGGTATTCGAGCGGATTAGAGAAAAAGCGTTTCAGGTCTGAGAGGTTTGTGCTGTAACATATTTTACTTTTTTGCGCGGGGACAGGTTTGGCTAACGCTATATCATGACGGTGCGCATCCCGCGCATTTGTATATTGCATAGCAAGCATGTACTGTGTTTTGTTCCATGTTCCATGTTTGCGTCCGTTATTTATTGCCATATCTAATGATTCATGTACAACCCAGGGAATCTCCCGGCGCACACAGCAGCGCGTCCGTCCATCCCTTACCTCTGTTAGTCCTTGACTGACAAGATAATCTTCCAGCTCAAGCACAACGCTTGAAGGTCCAAGCAGCTCATCTTTTTGCATGTCACGCGCTCTGTAAGATAAGATCATTCTCTCTTTTGCCGCGTGCAGCAGCTCAAGAAACGCGAAACGGTTGTCCCGAACTTTGTCGCTGTCGCCAATGATTCTCTTTTGTGAAAGCAGATCCCAGCTTCCTTTCCCGTTTGTTCCGGGAAAAGCGGATGCGTCAAGTCCCAAAACAAATATTACCCTGTGAGGCGCTATCATAGATGTTCTCAGAGGAGCGAAGGTTATCCCGTTCCACGCAAAAGATGTTGACGGCAGCTCTTGCGGAAGACAAGTCCGTACAAGTGCTGTAAACTCTTCAAGAGAGATGCTGTTTCTGCCTGCCAGTGTTTGTTGAAGCGTAATCAGATCAAGCCCCTCAATAAGTTCCTGCCGTACGCTCTCTTCCGCGCCGCTTTTGATCTGTTCATTGTCAGGTATGTCGCATAGCCAGAACCACACCGCTTTTTTTATGAGTTCCACTGTCTCTTTTATGTCAAGTAAGTAGCCGTTTTTAGTAAATTGCGCGGTAAGTTCATTAAGCTGCTCGAGTAAACCGCAAAATATTTCCGCCAAAGCTTCATCAGACGCGTCTATATCCCGGTAAGGGTGGGTTAGAAGCGGCTCGCCGGCGCTGCCGCCTGAGCTGTAACCTAAGTTGACAGGGCCCGCCGCTAAATTACCTGTAAGAATGCGGGAGAGTCCCTGCTTGAATGTGTGAGCGTCGTTTACCGCTTCGCCTTTGTCTCCCATGCTCTTTCGTCCTGAAGCGTTGTAGCCGCGAAACATCCCTAAATCCCGCGCCCAGCGCTCCCATACTGTAACCATATCCGGTGAAAAGTTTCTGCTCGCCTGCACTATAGGGTTCTTTAAAAGCGCGAAAATTTGCGGCCTGTCGAACTTTCCTCCGATAATATTTAGCAGGCTTGATATCCCCTGACTGACCATACTTGACGCACCGGACGCGTTCAGCATTGTAAATGGGATGTATTCGGTATCGTTTTGACTGTACGCTCCGAATACACTTTGTATATGGGGCAGATAAATATTCGGATCAGGCATGTAAACCGCGATATCATTGAATTTTACAATTGCCCTGTTATAAACCATGTCAAGAACAATTTCTCTCAGCTCCTCAACTTCACGGCTTCTGTCAGGGCAGGCTAAGATTTGCAAACTGCGGTCGTTTTTCAGATCACACTTTTGTGTCTCAAGATTATCATCCCGCAAAAGAAGTGATTTCTTAAGTGATTGTAAAAGCGTCTTGGGCTCCGCGCCGTTATCTAAATCGGGACAGTGGTAATCAAAATTCCACTGCGCCTGTTGACACCACAGAGAGATGTTCTCCTTCCCCGCGCTGCCCCATAGTTTGAGAAGTGTATGGTCTTGTGAAGTTTCAAACGCGCTGAGTTCTTCCTTGTTATAGTCATCGGGTTGCATCGGTTTTATAGCGGCGATACTGCTGGGGGAATTATGGCTCCATCTCCGTTTTGGGCTGCGTTTTCTGCTTGTGTCAACATCTTCCCAGAACTCAGCGCAGGGGTTGGTTAGGAAAAGGTGCATATCCACATTATCAATTTGCGATATTTCTACAAGAGTGTTGCGGTGAAAGTGACTTATTTTTGAAACGTTGAACAGTATTAGTTGTGATCCCGTGTTGCGCCACAGCGTATCTCCCTTGCCGCACTCCTCCCGTTTTTTTCTGTATAGATGAGGCAGTGTTGTCCAGACGCGCTTTCCATTTTCCGAAAAGCATTTGTAAGCTTTACGGTAAAGATCTTTTTGCCATAGTTCATGCGCGGAATCGTTCTGAAAGTAATTTTTGCCGCAAAGCCATTGTCCGTCAATGCCGTGAGGGCTCCACCGCGCGCTTGTTTCATTCCAGACGCTTGGCCTGTTGTACTCGTATTCAAGAAAAAGAGACGCTATTCCGGCTGAAAGCTGTACCCGCTTCAGCGAGTCAATTTTACCGTTTCCATCAGAGCGGAGGTAATTTTTGAGAGGCTTGTAAATATTGTCTTCAAGAAGAGTCTCATCTAAAAGCGCGCATATCACCTGCGATAAGTGTTTGACTTCAATCAGGTGAGTGTCCGGCTCCGGCTCAAGAGAGTTCCACAGGAATTTTTCCAATCTCACAAAACGCGCGTTTGCTATACAGCCAAACCCGGCGATATCTATTTCATCATTAGAATTTTGCCGCGTTTGTCCTTCGGCAAGCCGCATGCTGAGCCATTTACCGATGGCCGGATTTGGTACTATAATTGTCGGCGGGTCAAAAGGGTCTTTCCATATCTCTTTGATGAGCTTTCCGGCAAGCGAAACGAGCCGATCCGCGGATGGTGCGAAAATGAGATTTAACATCTATTTTATCTCTGTGAGTTTCTTATCTTTACAAAATATCTGTCCCCATAAATTTAGCAACCGAATAAATATCCTTATCGCCTCGTCCGGACAGATTAACAACTACAATTGATCCCGCTTTCAGCGCCGGAACATGCTTGAGCGCGTAAGCAACCGCGTGCGATGACTCAAGCGCTGGGATAATACCTTCAGTTTCGCAAAGCAGCTTAAAAGCGTTAACAGCTTCCTCATCCGTTGCGTATGTATACGTTACTCTTCCCGTATCAAAAAGATGCGCGTGCTGAGGCCCTACGCCGCTGTAGTCAAGACCTGCCGAAACAGAGTGAGTATCAGCGATCTGACTGTCATGGTCTTGCAGTACGTATGAATAAGTTCCGTGAAGCACGCCGGGTTTTGCATATGGCGACGGGGTAAGCCGTACCGCGTGATTTACTCCATGCAGTCCCTTGCCGCCTGCTTCAACACCTGTCAACTTGACAATTTTATCTTTAAGAAACGCGCTGAAGATACCGATGGCGTTTGAACCTCCGCCAACGCATGCGATAACTTCATCCGGCAGCCGTCCGGCAGCTTTGAGTATCTGCTTTCTGCACTCTTTTCCTATTATCGATTGAAAATCCCTAACAATAGCGGGGAAGGGGTGAGGCCCAAGAACCGACCCAAAAGCGTAGTGAGTGCTTTTAACACTTTTTGTCCAGTCCCGTATCGCTTCATTCACAGCGTCTTTGAGCGTTTTGCCGCCGCTGTCAACAGGTATCACACGCGCCCCGAGCAGATTCATGCGGAATACATTCGGCTTTTGGCGCTCCATGTCAACCGTTCCCATGTAAATGTCACAGCTCATACCAAGCAGCGCCGCAACAGTAGCAGTAGCCACGCCATGCTGTCCAGCTCCGGTTTCTGCGATCAGCCTCTCCTTAC
This sequence comes from Chitinispirillales bacterium, assembly GCA_031254105.1. GTDB lineage: Bacteria > Fibrobacterota > Chitinivibrionia > Chitinivibrionales > Chitinispirillaceae > WRCH01. Next base: position 4,547 of record JAIRVB010000044.1, on the reverse strand, counting down.
CCATAAACCTTGCCAAAAGCGCCTGCCCCAAAGCGTTAGTGATCTTATGCGCTCCGGTGTGATTGAGGTCTTCGCGCTTCAAAAAAATGCGCGACTTTCCATCCGTTATCTTTGATGAAAGGTTGACAGCTTCATAAAGAGGGGTAGCCCGTCCGTTATAACTTTCAAGAAGCCTCTGATACTCACTCTGCCAGTGATCATCAGCGCGAAAATTTTTATAAGCGGCCTCTACCTCTGTAAGAGCTGGCATGAGAGTCTCAGGCGCAAACATTCCGCCGAATTTTCCAAAGTATCCTTTTTTGTTAGTGATCCTGCCTTTTTTGGTAATGATCCTGCTTGTGCCTGCTCTCATCCGTCATTATACCTTAATTTTAGTAATGATTCTGCTTGTGATAGTGTTCATCCATATCCATCATTTCTGCTAAAGCGGTTAGATTATCATTGATCCGATTTCATCCTGCTTTTTCATCAATAATATCTTAAAATACTACATGGTATCCCGCAAAAAAACTAATTAATTTGATCTTTTTTTCGCTTCTCCTTTAGTAAACAAGTCCTGCATTACCTCTCGGTTCAAATCATTTCTTGATTAATATTGCGGTTTGTCTCATAAATCTGTACCGCAGTTATTTATTTTATAAAATGAACCCCGCGCTGGCTCGGCGTGGATTTCCAACGGGTTATGATGTACTGGCGTCTTGGTGAGCGGATTTTCCTTGAAGAACAGCACGGCAAAGACCGCGCAGAATACGGCGAGTACCTTCTTGATAATCTCGCCAAACAGCTTGAATCCGAGTTTGGCAGCGGGTTTTCCAAACGGCAGCTTGAACGAACAAGGCAATTTTACAGAGCTTACCCAATTGCGTCCGCACTGCGGACGCAATTGAACTGGATGCAGTATAAGTTGCTTATAGCCATTGACGACAACAACAAACGTGAATACTACGAGCTTGAAGCAGCAAACCATGCATGGACAGGGCGCGAACTGGAACGGCAGATTAACTCGCTTTTGTATGAGCGGCTGTTGAAAAGCAACAATAAAGCAAAAAGGAATTGTTGAAGGTTTTTAAGGAGTTGGGTTATGAAATCAAATTATAATATAGCGAAAATGAAAAATTCAGCAACGAATTATATATCCGAAATCAAGCAAATTTTAGCGGATGCCCGACAAAAAGCATACTCCGCCGTAAATTCCGCAATGGTTGAGGCTTATTGGCTTATAGGAAAGCGCATTGTTGAGGAAGAACAGCAAGGCAAAGAACGGGCCGCTTATGGCGAAGAAATTCTTAAAACCTTATCCGCAGAACTTACCAAAGAATTCGGCAAGGGGTTTGGGACACGCAATTTGTGGGATTTTAAAAAATTTTACCTAACATTCAGCGAATATGAAATAATGCACACACTGTGTGCACAATTAACTTGGTCGCATGTTCGATTGATAATGAGAGTGGAAAGCAAGGACGCACAAAAATATTATTTGAAAGAAGCGTCTGAACGGATGTGGAGCGTCAGAACTTTGGACAGGAACATTTCTACACTTTACTATCAAAGATTATTGTCTTCGCAAGTAAAAGAACCGGTGATTCAGGAAATGCAGGAAAAAACAAGAGATTTCCAGCAAGATAAGCTGGAATTTATCAAAAATCCATCTGTACTCGAATTTCTCGGACTTCCAAACAATGGCGGATATACGGAATCCCAATTAGAACAGGCAATTATCAATGATATGCAAAAGTTTTTACTCGAATTGGGTAAAGGCTTTGCTTTTGTGGAAAGACAACAGCTTGTCAGAACCGAAACAAGCGAGTTTTATATTGACCTCGTTTTTTACAATTATATCTTGAAATGCTTTGTAATTGTTGAGTTGAAAACGCATAAAATAACCCATCAAGACATTGGGCAATTAGATATGTATGTCAGAATGTATGATGATTTGAAACGCGCAAAAGACGACAATCCGACAATCGGCATTTTATTATGCACCGAAACAGACAAAACAATAGCTCGCTACTCAGTTTTAAGCGAAAATCAACAACTGTTCGCCGGTAAATATTTACCCTATCTGCCTACAGAAGAAGAGTTGGCCGCAGAAATTGAACGGCAAAAAATGATTTTCAAACAGAGGCAGCTATTATGAGTAAATCAAATTATAAACCAATCGGAAAATACATACAGCCTGTTGACTAACGCAACGATAACTTGCGCGATCTGCCTTTGGTGGGTTTGAGCATTTCAAAAATGAGGATTTAATATGTCAAAAAAACAATTTCCAAAGCTCAAATCGGAAGACGAATTTGAAAGTGTATGTGCTGAGATTTTGACAGAACACTTCAAAAGAATCTTTTCACGCTATGGTCGTAAAGGGCAAAGACAGAGTGGAATTGATATTTACTGCGATACTGAAAATGGGAAACGGATAGTAGCTCAATGTAAAAATCATCTTTCACCAAATCCGAATGGCTTCGTTAAACAGATTGAAGATGATATTAAATCTGCGGTTGTGAAATTTAATATTGACACATTTGTAATAATGACTGCACTTGATAGGGATACAAAAATCCAAAACTTCATATCGACACTAAGTCACAATTATCAGTTTACGATAGAATTATGGTTTTGGGAGGATATTCAAGAAAAAATACTTAGTAATGCGGATTTATATGATAAATATTATCTATCTTTAAATACCTCTACCATAACGAAAGGAGTTAATGAAGCAAACGCCAAACTTGATGAACTGCATTCTGAAATAGAAAATTTAAAAAAACAAGCGCTTTTAGGTTTTAAATCTAAGATGATTATTGAAAGTGATGAAGAAATAAAATCAAAAGAACGACTTGACAATGTGCTGCGCGTACTTGAACTTGCTTGCGAATTAAGCGTTGGAGCAGATAATGCACTGCGTACGGTAAACAAGTTTATTTCTTTGTTTAACGAACTTGGCGATATTGTGAAAAAAGATAGTCTTGCTGAAATTACAAAAAAATGTTTTGATATTGCGGTTCAGATTGAAGTAAGCCATGATTTGGACTTCACGGCACACCAAAAATATCTTGAATGGTTAAATGTGCGGAATGATGTGTCAAGAGCCATTGATGTGGAAGAATGTATCATAAAAAGACTTGAAAAAGACAATTCTTCGGATTTGTTTGAAATTGCAAAAGCCTATGGCAGATTGACAAACAAATGTTTAAATGTTCCACATTGTACAAGTAAAGGTTTCTTGGCAATTGAAAATAGTTTGAGTTGCTGGGATAAATTGGCAAGAAAACGACTTTCAGATGAGGAAACGATTGAATTTTCGAGATTTATGGATATTGTTGCCCAATTTTTTGCATTTGATTCCGAGCCGTATATAAATTCTGAAGAACGTAATATAGACGAATGGCGTACCGACTGGCTTTTTCTCTCAAGTATTCAAATACAAGTGATTAATATTATTGTAAAAATAGTAAAAGGTGGTAGGTTTTTTATAAAATTCGACGAAATCGGTTTCCCTAAAATGCTTGAAATGCTTGAACGTGGCAATGCCTTTTTGTTTCATATGCAGCAAGTTTATGATTTGAGTGAACAAAAAAACGAAATGCGCATATTGTATCCGGTAAACAACGGAATTTTTGCAGGAGAGTTTTATGCTCTAACCTCATTCGCATTGGTTGCAGGTCTTCTCGTAAATGGCGTTCAAGTTCCTATCGGGGACATTGCCACAACTATTAATACAACTGCATTAATAGCGGGTCGGGAAAAAAGAATTGAAATTCAAAAAAAACTTTACTTAGAAGCCATAAGATATATTGAAAAACAAAAAAACAGCGAAGAACAATGTTTTCGTTTAAGCCTTGCTTACAATAATTTCGGAACATTTGCATTGCAGCAAAATGACTTTACTACCGCTGAAATATATTACCGACTGTCATTAGACGAAGTGAAAAAACGTAGCTATGAATACAACAAACCCAACAATAAATTGTTGGCGTTAGCAAATATTTCTATGGCAAATTTATATGCGTATGTAGGAAAGAATTCCGATTCGATTCAAAAATATGAGGACGCAAAAGTCGTATTTGAACTTCTCGAAAAATCTGAAATTGACCCTGAAACATTTAACATAGAATATGTGCGATGTCTGATTAACTTGGCAGAACAATATCGTATGAGTTGGATTAATGAAAGTAAAGAAACAGGATTTTATTCATTAGACAATGCCAACAAATCTATTTTAGCTTTACAAAAAGCACTTGATATTTGCCAAGAGAAATATGAATCTGCTGTAGATGTTTACGGTACTTTATTTGTTAATTTAGGTATTGAAATTGCTCAAAATTACGCATGGTTTCAAGAAGACCACAAGAGCAAAACCACAACTGATGTTTTCATAGAAGAAGCAATTGAAGTGTGCAAGGATGTGATGTTACGAAAATCAAAGGCGTACGTAGCTGTTGCACAACTCTGAGTCTACGTTCCCTTTTCGCAAAAGTTGTTTGCTCTAAATCTCAAATTCTTTTTTTTAAGCGAAAGTAATTTTTCTGGTCAAATTTTTGAGATCG